>CALZZE010000016.1 GCA_945830575.1 uncultured Subdoligranulum sp.
GGCCGGAAGCGGGGGGTGATATTCCCATAAAAGGGACTGCTGGCAGGGGGTTCAGACGCCTCTTGGGCCCCCCGCAGATCACTGCAAAAAACAAGGGAAAATGAAAAATCCCGGAAAAACATTGCTGTGAAAAAACAAGTAAAGATGAAAAAGCCGCCGCCGAAAGGCCGCGGAAAAACAAGTGCCCCGTTCCGGCCCAGTGTGCAAAAAACAAGGGCGGATGAAATGGGACGTTTGATAATCAACATCGTATCGTTTGTTTTTGTATATTCTGTTTTTTGCTTGTGTTGCCCCGCTCCCCTGCCATGAAAAAATGTGTGTTTTTTTGTCTGGCAATTTCCTGCCGCCGGAAAAGAAAAATCCCAGCGGCGATGCCGCGAGGGAGGTGCCTGCCACAAAACAGGCAAAAGGAAAAAGCCACGCGAATGCGTGGCTTTTGTTGGTTGCGGAGACAGGACTTGAACCTGCGACCTCCGGGTTATGAGTTCCAAAAACAGCTTTTTGTATCGTTTCGTAACGTTCAAAAAATTACTGTATCTCGATATTTTTTATCTTATTCGTTTTACCTCGTTGTGCGTCATAATTCAACTTTTTGCATCGTAGTTGAATTTTTGTTGAACTCAAAACGGCCCCATAAAAGGGACAGAAAAGCCGCCCGACAAATGCCGGACGGCTTCTCTTTTGAAAGGAGAAAATCTTAGTGTCCCTACTTCCGAAAAGGGATATAAGCTAATTATTGTGCAGTGCGCTGGTCGAATTCTGCTTTGCCTTTCGCCAGCGCTTCGCGGCATTCCTGCGCGTACTGCTGATTAAAGATGCTGTTCAAGGCTCGTTCCCCTGCCCGGTGGTCTGCTTGGTATAGACGCTGGTACAGTCTGCGCCGCGCCAGCTTTTCCGCATCTGTCAATTTTGTGTTCGTCCTCAACACCTCTCACTATTTACCATCTCTTCCACCTCGGCAATTATTTCCTGCAATTCTTGCGGGGTTGGTTGCTCAAACTCACGCAGAATAAAATGGAGATCACCCGCAACCGTCAGCATGATGTGTTCCATCACGGCTCTGTCAATGCCGATAAACTCACAGTAAAGTGTGCGGTCAGGCTCCGACAGTTCATCATAATAGAGATGTTTGCGGATTGCTGAACGGATAGCGGCAAACCTTGACGCCGTGGCTGTTTTCTGTTCGACTGCTTTCAGTCGTGAATCAAGTGTCTTTCTCATTTTACAACGCATCCCGCACCGGTTGCATGAGTTTGTCCCAGCTTGAATACAAAGCCGGATTTCTCAGACAGCGTGAAAAGAGCCCTACAACGCCCGCGTCAAAAGCCCTGATAAAATCGCCACCATCCGCGTTGCGCCCACGCATGGCAACAGCCTTCAAAATGGCTTCGCCCTCTCGCGTCGGTGCCTTGTCTGCCACTTCGGCAGCTTTGGCAGCGATTAAGCGCATCATCGTGAAATTTTCATTCTTTTCCGCGTTCGCCATCAACCTTTCAAATTCGCTGGGCCGCAAAATACCGCTGTCCAGCAGGGCAAGCGTTGCCTTGTCCAGTTTGGCCGGGTCTGCTGCAAAACGACTGTCCACAGCGGCAACAAAATCCGCTCGGATAGCCGCCATCTCGCGGCTTTTTTCGGGAAGTCCGCGCTTGACAGTTTCAAATTTTTCCTTTGCTTCAAGATAGTTCGCTTCGGCTTTTGCCGCCCGTACAGCGTATTCAGCGCTAACCAGCCCGCTTTTGACAGGCGTTTCGGCTTTCTTGCGTTCCGCCGCTTCAAGTCGCCGTTTCGTCACCGTGTATTCGGTAAAAGTTTCATCGGCCAGCGCATCGGCTCTTGTTACAAATTCGCTAAAGTTTCCCATAATTATAATTACCTCGTTTCCAAATTATTTTTCAATTCAAGTTTCATCATCTGTGACAGCATCCGCCACGGCTTGCAGAAGGCGCTCCATGGACGAATTTTCGGGGACAGAGAAAGTAACCCCCTTGTCACACACGGCCATTTCAAAGGCTTTCAGAGCCTCCACAGCGGTCTGTGTGCCGCCGGGAAGTGTAACCAACACCATTTGCGGAAGTTCTCGCTCCAAGGCTCGGAGGCGTTCAAGAATGGATTTCACAGGCATCACCCTCCATCTCTGCGGCAAGCTGCCGGAGGCTCTTTGCATCGGGTTCAATCTCTCCCATTTTGAGCAGGTACCCACGCACAGCGGTCATATACCGGCTCCACGATTTGCCCCATCCATCAATATTTCCGCTTTCTGCCGATGCTGCCAGAACAGACCGGGAAAGAGGGTCTGCCGCCGCCCATGCCTTTTTGAATTGGTCAAAGGTAGGTATATCCTTTATGCAAAAATGCTTTTCAAGCACTTGCAGGCGGCTTCTATAATCTTTCATGCGTCACCCTCCATCGTTTGTCCTTTTTTCAAGTTCATCCAATCGCCGGAGGACGTTTGCCACCTCAACGTATCGCAAACCATGCCGCAATAGCGAATCTGCGGCGCTAACTTTCACGGGGGCGGGGGTCGAATCGGAATCCAACACACTGGACAGCGCATCAACGGCAGACGTCAGACGGGCGGCCAGACAGTCGCAGGCCTCTTCCAGTACCGCCCCTTTTGCGGTTTCGTATTCCTTGCGAAAATCGGGGTCATTCAACCGTGCCCGAACCGTTGTTTCTGAAACGCCCACAGCCCGGGCAGCCGCCCGAACACTTCCGCACGCAATCAGCGCAGCCATGATTTTCTCGTTGCTTATCGCCATCACCGCACCCCCCTTCTTTCGTGGCAGTTTTCAAAAATAACCGCCGAATAAAATCAATTAGTTTCTGCATTTTGCTCCTTTCTCCCGTCAAATGCGTGCATTGCCGCCAGCGCTGCGGATGCATCATCATCGGACAGCGTTGCGCCGATCAGATATCGCAGCACTAACGCAGCAGTGCAAAGATTGTCAAAATATGCCACGGTTTCGCCGCCCTCGTTCTCGATAAAATAGCGGGTCTTGCGTCCGTGTGTGCCTGTGTTTACCGGTTTAATTGTCATGGTCTTTACTCCTTTCAAAAAATATATCTGTGTGTCGCTTTGTCCCGTAGCGGGACAGCTTGAATATTTGGTCAGCCCCCGGTCAGAGCGTCGTTACCTCTGGGGGAGAAAGGGACGAGACATTCTCCCGCGAGAGGTTGTCCCGTAGCGGGACAGAGCGACACCACCTTTTCACTAAAACACTTTCACAATTCGTATTCCACGGGCAGAATTGCTTTTTACACCCGTCTGCACCGCAACGCCGTACTGGCTAAACAATTCGCTTCGGTGTTTTATGACCGCTGCCCGTACTGCATCCCCAGCCTTTTCTGTTGGTCTGTTGTATGCGCCACGGAAAACGGTGTCATAGTCGTAAAAATCGCCGCCAGTATTTTTACTTGGTGTATGTTCCAGTATCCAGCGTATAACGCTATCATTCAAAAGGGCATCGGGGTTTGTGATTTCAAGTTCCCATTCGCAAAAATTCTCATTAAACGCGAGTTTCATTTCGCCGCCCTTCGCGTCTCGTGGTGTGAATTCCAGCGTTGCTTTTCCGTCAAACCGCTTTCCGTCTGAAATGAGGTTCAACACGCTATCGGCCGAACCTGAAATGCCCATCGTGCCGCTCAATCTTTCAAACACATCAGACGAAAAACCGGCCCCCTTTTTATCATGGTGGACAAATACAACGGCAATCTTTTCGTCCATTGCCATCCGTTGAACGGGTTCGAGCAGCTGCACATCTGCGTCATAAGCATTTGCACCAGTAGATTTTACGGTTCCCCTTGCACGGCTGAACGTATCGATAATGACAAGGCGGATATCCGGCTTTTGGTGGTGCAATTCGCGAATCCGTTCTGTTAGCCCATCCGAAATTTTTGTGCCGCTGTCGTTTGTGATATATACGTTTCGCGGAACGGTTAGCCGCATCCGGTCGGCTCGGGTGGATATCCGGCTTTTGGAGCCTTCAAGGTCTAAATAGGCAACGCTGCATTGCATTGTTTTGTGCCCTAAAAAAACCGAACCCGTGGCAACTGCCGCCGCCATTTGAAGGGCAAGGAAACTCTTTCGGAGTTTGGGCGCACCGCTTAAAAAGGTCATTCCGGTTGGTATCATATTTTCGACAATAAATTCCGGTGGCGTTCGTTCTTCGTCCGTCAAATCTGGCAGGCTGTAAAAACCAAAGCTGTCAAAGGCTGATTTTGAGGATTTTCCTGTGCGCCAGTCAAGGTGCTGTTCGTCACAACGTTTCAACAGGCGATACATTTCATCGACTGACAAAGAGTTTTTAGCCATGTACGTTGTTAATTCGTCGACTGGCACCCGCTGAAGAAGAAAGTCTAATTTGTTTTCATCGTTCGCCAGAGAAACCACCGTCCCCCAAACTGTTCAGCTGGTCAATCAGCAAATCCACGTTGATTAGGCATTTTGTACCCGCGTACATGCAGGGAAGTTTCCCTTGCTTTTGCATCTGCCGTAGACAGTGTTCTGACAGAATCCCAAGCCGCGCAACCTCGCGAATCGTTCGCATCCGGGGCAGGTTTGTTTTTTCCACCGTCATTTTTCCTCCTGCGTCTGCCGCTGTTCCACCATTCGGTCAATCGTTCTCAGAATGTGTTCTTTTTGGTCGGTGGGCAACTCGCGGCGAAGTTTCCGGGACAAATTACCATCGTAAATTCCAAGAGCCTCCGCAAGTTCCCACAGCCGAAATCCGTTTTCTTTTACAGCGTTTCTAACGTCCTGGTTGGGTTTCATCATTTTTCAACTCCGTTCAAATAATTTCACTTGCATTTTGTTGTTGCTTGTGTTATTATTATATTAACATAAATGTTCTGTTTATGGAACAACGGCGTTATCTTAATTTATGTTACAAATACTAAGGATTGGAGTTGAAACATTGGAAAATGTAACAATGAACCCGTGGAAAGATGTTCCCCCCAAAGACCGGGTCAGGATTTGCCGCGAAAGAATGAACCTAACACAAATCGAACTTATGGACAAAATTCGGGAACTTCCCGAGAATGGGGACAAAGAGCGGAACGAAAAACAAATCGGATATATAGAAAACGGCAAAAGAAAGATATCTGCTGAATATGCACGGCTTCTTGGAAAGGTTTTTGGTGTCCAGCCTTCTTTTTTGTTAGGTGAAACCGATTTTGAAACAGAAGCCGCCCGTTTCCATAGTGTTATTGGCACCATGAAACATGAAGGCAATCTGTTGTATACAGGGCTTTGTGCTTTTGCTATGTTGACCGATTATGAAGTATCACCGCCGAATTTACCGAATACTGGTTCTGTTGAAAGCTATCTCAAAGAAATAAAAGCCGGGTACAGAATCACAAAAGACAATCAGACTGTTACCCTATCCATAGAAGAAATGAACCGTTTTGAAAATGAAGTTTGCGACTTTGTGGAACTAAAGCTAATACACCTATTCAAACAAAAGGGAGTTGACAGCAATGGCTAACATTCAAGAGCGCCGGGACAAATCCGGGAAACTGATTTCTTTTTCCATCCGTGTCCATCGGGGCCGGGGTGCAGACGGCAAACAGCTAAAACCATACACAGCAACTTTTGATGTTCAGCCCACTTGGACGGAAAAAAGCGCACGGCGAAAAGCTGAAACTTTCGCCGCAAACTTTGAAAAAGAAATAAAAGAAGGGCGAATCTCCGACAACCGCCAGAAATTCGCCGACTACGCTAATTATGTAATTGGTTTGAAGGAAAAACGTGGGGTCAAGCACAGCACCATTACCCGATACAAGGAACTGACAACGCGCATATACCCGGCAATCGGTCACATGAAACTGACTGCCATTCGCGCCGATGTCCTCAACGATTTTTACACCGCCCTGTCTGCGGACGGTCTGAACAAGAGAACAGGCGGCAAGCTGTCAAACAAAACCATTTTGGAGCATCACCGCCTGATTTCCACCGTTTTGGAACAGGCCGTCAAAGAAGGTCTCGTCCCCTTCAACGTGGCAGAACGGACAGAACTGCCAAAGGCAACCCAGAAACAAGTCAACTACTTCCAGCCGGAACAGGTGACAGCCATCAGGGACGCCGCCGAAACCGAACCGCTCAAGTGGAAAACCCTTGTGCATCTGTTTCTTGTGACAGGCGCAAGGCGTGGTGAACTGCTGGGCTTAAAGTGGAAAAACGTGGACTTTGACGGGAGCCGCATTTACATCTGCAACAATGTTCTGTACACGCCTGACCGTGGAATCTATGAGGACACGCCAAAAACAGAAAAATCCATCCGCTATATCTCTTTGCCGCAAGAAACAACGGCCCTTCTTCGCGAACATCTTCGCGCACAGCTTCAACAGCGTTTCGCTATGGGAGACCGCTGGCACAACCGTGATTTTGTTTTCACGCAGGAAAACGGTGAACCGATGCACCCGGACAGCGTGACAGATTGGCTTAATAAATTTTCCAAACGCCACGACCTGCCGCACATCAACCCCCACGCATTCCGGCATACTATGGCATCCATTCTCTATTTCAACGGCGTTGACAGCATCAGCATTTCAAAGCGCTTGGGTCATGCCCAGCCATCCACAACGACAAATATTTACGCCCATATCATTGAAGAAGCAGACAAGAAAAACGCCGATGTTATAGCAGACGTATTCTTGAAGAAGGCCTGATTTTTATAGCGTGTTGAATTAAAGTTGAATTTTCAGACAAAATTTAACGGCACATTTTCACAAAACAATCTCATAAAAAGGAAAAAGCCACGCATCTGCGTGGCTTTTGTTGGTTGCGGAGACAGGACTTGAACCTGCGACCTCCGGGTTATGAGCCCGACGAGCTACCATCTGCTCTACTCCGCGATATCTAAAACGCGCTCTCTTCTTGAGTGCCTAATCATAATACCACAATCAGGCCGGGTTGTCAAGGGGTTGGCAAATTTTTATTTGTGCGGTACAATGTTGGCAGAGACTTCACAGGGGGGACGAGGATGAAACGGCTGGTGGTGGGCGTGCTGGCCCACGTGGACAGCGGCAAGACCACGCTGAGCGAGGCGATGCTGTACCGGGCGGGGGCGCTGCGGCGGCTGGGCCGGGTGGATCACAAGGACACCTTTTTGGACACCGACGCGCTGGAAAAAGCGCGTGGCATCACGATTTTTGCCAAGCAGGCGGTGCTGGAGCTGCCCGGCGCGGTGTTGACGCTGCTGGACACACCGGGGCACGTGGATTTTTCCGCCGAGGCGGAGCGCACCCTGCAGGTGCTGGACTACGCGGTTCTGGTGATCTCCGGCACCGACGGGGTGCAGAGCCACACCGAAACGCTGTGGCGGCTTTTGCAGAAATATCGCGTACCTACCTTCATTTTTGTGAACAAGTGCGACCTGCCGGGGGCGGACCGGGCGGTGCGGCTGCGGGAATTGCAGGGGCGTTTCGGGGATGGCTGCGTGGATTTTTCCGCGCAAAGTCCCGACCCGGAGGCGCTGGCGCTGTGCAGCGAGCCGCTGATGGAGGAAACGCTGGCCGACGGTGCGCCTGAACCCGGCACCATCGTCACCGCCATTGCGCGGCGGCAGGTGTTCCCGGTGTATTTCGGCGCGGCGCTGCGTCTGGACGGGGTGGACGCGCTGCTGGAGGGATTGCAGCGCTGGACCCGGCAGCCCCGGGCAGGGGAAGAATTTGGCGCACGTGTGTTCAAAATCAGTCAGGATGAGCAGGGTGCGCGGCTGACCCACCTGAAAATCACCGGCGGCGTGCTGCGCGTGAAAGACCCCCTGTGTGACGGTGAAAAGGCCGACCAGCTGCGGCTGTACAGCGGCGCCAAATACCGGCTTGTGAGCGAGGCCGAACCCGGCACGGTGGTGGCGGTGACCGGCCCCACCCACACCCGCCCGGGACAGGGCCTTGGGGCGGCGGCGGACGGCGGTGCGCCGCTGCTGGAGCCGGTTTTGAACTACAAGGTGCTGCTGCCCGAGGGCGCCGACCCCCACGCTGCGCTGCGCGCCCTGCGCACGCTGGAGGAGGAGGACCCCCAGCTGCATGTGGTGTGGCAGGCGGCTTTGGGGGAAATTCATGTGCAGCTGATGGGCGAGGTGCAGCTGGAAATTCTGCAAAGCCTGCTCAAAAGCCGGTTCGGGCTGAGCGCCGGCTTCGGCGAGGGCGGTATATTATATAAGGAAAGCATCACCGAACCGGTGGCGGGGGTGGGGCATTACGAGCCGCTGCGCCACTATGCCGAGGTGCATCTGCGGCTGGAGCCTGCGCCCCGGGGCAGCGGCGTGCAGCTGGCGGCGGACTGCCCGCCGGACACGCTGGCGGAGAACTGGCAGCGGCTGATTCTGACCCACCTTGCGGAGCGCACCCATCCCGGCGTGCTGCTGGGCGCGCCGCTGACCGACGTGACCATCACGCTGACGGCGGGGCGGGCGCACCTGAAGCACACCGAGGGCGGGGATTTCCGGCAGGCCACCTACCGGGCGGTGCGGCAGGGGCTGCGCACGGCGGCGGCGCGGGGACAGGCCGTGCTGTTGGAGCCGTGGTACGATTTCCGGCTGACGCTGCCCGCCGACAACGTGGGCCGGGCCATGGCGGATGTGCAAAAGCTGAGCGGCAGCTTTGACACGCCGCTGACTGAGGGGGAAAACGCCGTACTGACGGGAAAAATTCCTGTTGCCACGGCGCGTGGCTACGCCCGGGAGGTGGCCGCCTACACCCACGGGCTGGGCCGCTGGACGGTGCAGCCCGCCGGGTACGCCCCCTGCCACAACGCGGAAGAAGTGCTGGCCGCGGCGGGCTACGACGCGGACGCCGACACCGAGAACCCCGCGGACTCGGTGTTTTGCAGCCATGGGGCTGGATATTTGGTGCATTGGGACGAGGTGCCCGCCAAGGCGCATCTGGCGGTGCGGGACCCGTCCGCCCCGCAGTCCGAGGAGGAGGAACAGCCGGACGCCCGGCGCCGCCGTGCCGCCGCCTACCGGGGCACGCTGGCGGAGGACAAGGAGCTGCTGGAAATCTTTGAGCGCACCTACGGAAAAATAAAACGCAGAGATGACAAATCCCTGCGTCAGGCACTGCACACACGGCCGGAGCGCCCGGTGCAGCAGACCCCCTCCAAGGCGTTGACTGGGCCGGAGTACCTGCTGGTGGACGGCTACAACGTGATTTTTGCGTGGGAGGAGCTGAACCGCATCGCGCAGGAAAATCTGGACGGGGCGCGCCGGCGGCTGATGGACATTTTGTGCAACTACGCCGGATACCGCCGCTGCGTGCCCATTCTGGTGTTTGACGCCTACCGGGTGAAGGGCGGCAGCCGGGAGGTGGAGCAGTACCACAATCTGCACATTGTGTACACCCGGGAGGCGGAGACCGCCGACATGTTCATCGAGCGGGCCACCCACCAGCTGGCCAGGGACCACCGCACCCGGGTGGTGAGCAGCGACGGCGCGGAGCAGCTCATCATTCTGGGCAACGGCGCGCTGCGGGTGTCGGCGCGGGCGTTTGCCGCCGAGGTGGCCGCCGTGGAGGCGGAAATTCGGGAATTTCTGGAGGAATAAGCATGGAATGGTTGGATGTGGTGGATGCGCAGGGCCGCCCCACAGGCGAGCGGGTGAGCCGGGAGCAGGCTCACCGGGAAGGGGTGCGGCACCGCACCGCCCACGTGTGGATTTTGCGCAAAAAAGACGGAGAAACGCAGATTTTACTGCAAAAGCGCAGCGATGACAAGGACAGCCATCCCGGCTGCTACGACATCTCCAGCGCGGGGCACATCCCCGCCGGGCAGGAGTTCCTGCCCTCGGCGCTGCGGGAATTGAAGGAGGAGCTGGGCGTGGAGGCCGCGCCGGAGCAGCTTATCTACTGCGGGCAGCGGCGGTTTCATTTTGAATCGGAATTCCACGGCAGACCGTTCATTGACAACCAGGTGAGCAACGTCTACGCCCTGTGGCTTGACCGGGAGGCGCAGGACTTCACCTTGCAGGCCGAGGAAGTGAGCGAGGTGCGCTGGTTCGCCTTTGAGGACGCGGTGCGCGCCGTAGCGGAAAACCGCATCCCCCACTGCATTTATCCGGGGGAGCTGGAGCTGGTGCGGGCGGCTGTTCTTCTTTCGAGTCGGCTGTAGGGTGGGGTCTTGACCCCGTGTTGCAACGATGTTTCTTGTTTGGCAGCGTACTGCGGGGCGTCGAGGACGCCGCCCCCTACAAGTGGAAATGCAGGTTTTCCGGCAAGTTACGGCATCACCCCCGTTTGAACTGTTCCAGCGCCGCCGACAGGTCGGCGGGGGTGTCCACATCGAACAATTCCCATGCGTCCACCTCCAGCAGGCGCACCTTGTCCGGGTGGGCCGCTGCCACCGCGCTGCCGCCGCCCTGCTGCACCGCGGCCAGCTCGGCAAAGGCCCAGCGGGGAAACACCACCGGCGCACCGGGCTGTCCCTCCGCGGCGGGACGCCAGATGGTCTCCGGCTGGCGGGCAAAGGCCGCTGCCAGCGCCGCCACCGTCTGCCGGGTGAGCAGCGGCTGGTCGCAGGGGCAAAACAGGCAGCCGTCCATCTCCGCCATCTCCGCAAGGCCCAGACGCATGGCGTCACTGCGGCGGGGCAGCGCGTGCAGATGCACCTGTACGCCCCGGGCGCGGGCATACTCCGCCGCCGCCGCGCTGCGGGTGAGCAGCACCCGTTTGTCAAACAGGCCATCGGTGGCCTCTATGGCACGGGAAATCAGCGGCGAACCGTCAAAATTCGCCATCAGCTTGTCGGCGCCGAACCGCCGCCCGAGACCGCTTGCCATCAAAACGCATCCCAGCATTTTTTCTCACTCCTTTTTTCCTAAATTGTAGCACAAACCTGCAAACTATGCTACAATAAAAGAAGAACTCAAAAAAGGGGAGCTGCTCATGCTTCAATTTCAAAATTACGTCCGGGCGCAAAGTCTGGAACAGGCGTACACCCTCAACCAGAACCGGCGTGCCCGGGTGCTGGGCGGTATGCTGTGGCTGCGCACCGAGGGCGGCACGGCGGGCACCGCCATCGACCTGTCCGCCCTTGGGCTGGATACCATTGAGCGCACCGGCGAGGGCTGGGCCATCGGCGCGATGGTGTCCCTGCGCACGCTGGAGCGCCACCCCGAACTGAACGCCATGACCGGCGGGGCCTTTGCCAAAGCGCTGGCTCCCATTGTGGGGGTGCAGTTCCGCAATCTTGCCACCGTGGGCGGCAGCGTGTGGGGACGGTTTGGATTTTCTGACGTATTGACGCTGCTTTTAGCTCTGGACGCCGAGGTGGAGCTGTACCATGCGGGCCGGATACCGCTGGCGCAGTTTGCGGAGCTTGCCCCCGACCGGGACATTCTGGTGCGGGTGCTGGTGCCGGACGCCCCCGTAAAGCTGGACTATCAGGCGGCGCGCATCGCCCGCACCGACCTGCCGCTGCTCACCTGTGCCGCCGCGCTGCCGCAGGACGCGCCGCCCCGGCTCATCATCGGGGCGCGGCCCATGCGAGCCATGCCGGTGGCCGACGCACAGGGCATTTTGTCTGCCGGGCTGACCCCCGAGGCCATCCGCGCCTTTGCGGACTACGCCGCCGGGGCGGTGCCCACCGGCACCAACAGCCGGGGCAGCGCCGAATACCGCACCCATCTTGTGAAGGTGCTGACCACTCGCGCACTGGGAGGGCTGATCCAATGACCATTACCATTCAACTCAACGGCCGCCCGGTGACGGCGGAGGTTTCCCCCGACACCCTGCTGCTGGATTTTGTGCGCGCCCACGGCTGCGCCAGCGTGAAATGCGGCTGCGAGACGGCGGGCTGCGGGCTTTGTACGGTATTTTTGGACGATGTACCGGTGCTTTCCTGCTCGGTGCTGGCGGCGCGGGCGGACGGCCATTCCGTCACCACGCTGGAGGGCTTACAGGACGAGGCCGCCGAATTTGTGGGGTTCATCGCTGACCAGGGCGCGGACCAGTGCGGCTTCTGCAATCCGGGCTTTGTGATGAACACCATCGCCCTGCTGCGGGACAACCCCGACCCCACCGATGAGGAAATCCGAAGCTATCTTGCGGGCAATCTGTGCCGCTGCTCCGGGTACGAGGGGCAGCTGCGGGGCATCCGCAGCTTTTTGAACAGCCGGAAGGAGGGCGCACAATGAGCGGCAAAAGCTATCGCGTGGTGGGCCATTCCCTGCGCAAAAAGGACGCCATGTCGCTGCTTTTGGGAAAACCCGTCTATCTGGACGACGTGGCCCCCAAGGGCGCGCTGGTGGTGAAGCTGCTGCGCAGCCCCCATCCCCACGCCCTCATCGAGACCATCGACACCACAAACGCGCTGAAGGTTCCCGGCGTGGCGGCGGTGTATACCTATAAAGATGTACCCAAGACCCGGTTTGCCATCGCCGGACAGACCTACCCGGAGCCGTCCCCCTACGACCGGCTGATTTTAGACCGGCACCTGCGCTTTGCGGGCGACCCGGTTGCCATCATCGCCGCCGAGACCGACGCGGCCGCCGCGCGGGCGATGAAACTCATCAAAGTAACGTACAAAATTCTGCCCGCCGTGCTGGATCCCCACACCGCCAAGGACAACCCGGTGCTGGTGCACCCGGAGGAGGACTGGTTCCCGCCCTGCAACGTGGGCGGCGACAACAGGCGCAATCTGGTGGCCAGCGAGGTGGGCGGCGACGGCGACGTGGAGGCGGTGCTGGCGGACTGTGACATCGTGCTGGACCGCACCTACCACACCCCCGCCTGCAATCAGGCCATGATGGAGACCTTCCGCACCTACACCGCGCTGGACGGCTACGGCCGGCTGCGGGTGCTGTCCAGCACCCAGATCGTGTTCCATGCGCGGCGCATCCTGTCCCGGGCACTGGGCATCCCCAAAAGCCGCATCCGGGTGGAAAAACCGCGTATTGGCGGCGGTTTTGGCGCCAAGCAGACCGCCGTCTGCGAGGTGTACCCCGCCTTTGTCACCCTCATGACCGGCCGCCCCGCCAAGCTCATTTACACCCGGGAGGAGAGCCAGATCGCAGGCTCGCCCCGGCATGAGATGGAGGTGCATCTGCGGTTGGGCGCCAACCGGGACGGCCACATCCGGGCGCTGGACGTGTTCACCCTGTCCAACACCGGCGCCTACGGCGAGCACGGCCCCACCACGGTGGGCCTGTCAGGCCACAAGTCCATTCCGCTGTACACCGGCGGGCTGGAGGCGTTCCGGTTCGGCTTTGATGTGGTGTACACCAACTTACAGCCCGCCGGGGCTTACCGGGGCTACGGCGCGACACAGGGCATTTTTGCGGTGGAGAGCGCCGTCAACGAGCTGGCCGAGACCCTTGGCATGGACCCCACCGCCATCCGGGAACAGAACATGGTGCGGGAGGGGATGCGGATGCCCGCCTACTACGGCGAGCCCAACAACGCCTGCGCACTGGACCGCTGCATGGCCCGCTGCAAGGAACTTTTTGACTGGGAGCACCGCTACCCCGTGCGGGACATGGGGGACGGCAGGGTGCGCGCCGCCGGCGTGGCGATGGCGATGCAGGGTTCCTGCATTTCCAACGTGGACGTTGGCTCCGCCACCATCAAGCTGAACGAGGACGGCGGGTACAACCTGCTCATCGGCGCGGCAGACATGGGCACCGGCTGCGACACCATTCTGGCCCAGATGGCCGCTGAATGTATGGACTGCCCGGTGGAGGATGTGGCCGTGTTCGGCGCGGACACCGACGCCTCCCCCTACGATTCCGGCTCCTACGCCTCCTCCACCACCTACGTCACCGGCAAGGCGGTGGAGCTGGCCTGTGCCCAGCTGAAACAAAAGCTGTGCGCACTGGCCGCCCAAAAGCTGGGCGTGGCGGAATCCGGCGTGGAATTTACCCCCAGCGGCGTGGTGTGTCCGGCGGATGGCCGGGTGCTGACGCTGTCCGATTTGGCCTACGCCGCCCAGTGCGGCAGCCAGACCGCGCTGGAGGCCACCGTGAGCCATTCCTCCCCGGTATCGCCGCCGCCCTTCATGGTGGGCATGGCGGAGGTGGAGGTGGACACCCTCACCGGCGAGGTGCGGGTGCTGGACTACAAGGCGGTGGTGGACTGCGGCCAGCCCATCAACCCGGCGCTGGCCCGCACCCAGGCCGAGGGCGGCATCGTGCAGGGCATCGGCATGGCGCTGATGGAAAACGTCACCTACGACCGCCATGGCAAGCCGGTGGAGCGCAGCTTTTTGCAGTACCGCCTGCCCACCCGGCTGGATATGGGCCATTTGCAGGTGGAATTTGAGCAGAGCAACGAGCCCACCGGGCCGTTCGGGGCGAAATCCATTGGCGAAATCGTCATCAACACGCCGTCCCCGGCCATCGCCCACGCCATCTACCGGGCCACCGGGGTGTGGCACCGCAGCCTGCCCATCACGCCGGAAAAAATCGCAATGGGAAAACAATAAAATCTGGGGTGTTGCCTATGCTGAAACATCTGATCATCGTGCGGGGCGGCGGGGATTTGGCCACCGGCACCATCAGCCGCCTGCACAACTGCGGGTTTCCTGTGCTGGTGCTGGAATGTGCCCGTCCCACCGCCATCCGGCGCACCGTCGCCTTCAGCGAGGCTGTGTTCACCGGCTGCCAGACCGTGGAGGGCCTGACCTGCTGGAAGGCGGAAACTTTACAACAGGCCGTTGCTTTTTTGCGCAACGGCAAGCTGCCGCTGGTGGTGGACGAGAGCGGGGAGAGCATCGCCGCGCTGCGTCCCATGGCGGTGGTGGACGCCATTTTGGCCAAGAAAAATCTGGGCACCCACCGGGGGATGGCCCCCATCACGGTGGGCCTTGGCCCCGGGTTCACCGCCGGGTCGGATGTGGACGCGGTGGTGGAGACCATGCGCGGGCATGACCTTGGCCGGGTGCTGTATCAGGGGCAGGCGGCCCCCAACACCGGGGTGCCTGGCGTCATTGCGGGCCACGGGGCGGACCGGGTCATCCACAGCCCCGCCACGGGTCAGTTGCAGGCGCTGCGCCACATCGGGGACTGCGTGCAGGAGGGGGAGACCATCGCCTTTGTGGGGGACGCCCCGGTGAACGCCGCCCTGACCGGACTGCTGCGCGGCCTGATACGGGACGGCGCGCCCGTGACGCAGGGCATGAAAATTGCCGACATTGACCCCCGCATTGGGGAAAAGAAAAACTGCACCACCATCTCGGACAAGGCCCGCTGCATTGCGGGCGGCGTGACCGAGGCGGTGTTGCACCTGCACGCCGCCAAGGGGCTGTCATGGTGACAGCGGTGGTGGGTGCGGGCGGAAAAACCACGCTGATACGGGAGCTTTCTGCCCGCTACCGGGCGCAGGGAAAACGGGTGCTGGTGACCACCTCCACCCACATGTTCCGGGAGCCTTACACGCTGGTGGACGCACAGGCGGCACAGATCGTGGCCGCACTGCAAACGGAAGGCTTTGCCATGGCGGGCAGCGCGGCGGCCGGGGGCAAAATCGGCCCACTGCCCCCCGACCGGTACGCCGCCGCCTGCGCCGCCGCCGACGAGGTGCTGGTGGAGGCGGACGGGGCCAGAGGGCACCTTGTCAAGCTGCCCCGCGCCGGGGAACCTGTGATTTTTGACAACGTGACCGACATTGTGCTGGTCATCAATCTGAAAGCGGAGGGCCTGCCGCTGTGCGAGGCCGCCCACCACCCGGAACAGGTGGCCGCCGCGCTGGGCGTGGCGCAGGACGCGCCGCTGACCCCGGCGCTGCTGGGGCGGCTGGCGGCGCTGTACCGGGTGCATCTGCGCAGCCACTGGCCGGACAAACGGCTGCGGCTGCATCTGAATTACCGGCCGGGCCAACAGGCGTTGGCTGCGGCCCTGATGGGAGGACACTGAGATGGGTCTGTTTACCCCGAGTTATCTGAAAGACGGTCCCGGCGTTGCGCCGGACGCGCCCCGCAAAAAGGGCCTTGCCCGGCTGTGGGAGCTGCTGAGCCGGGATTTCACCGGGTTTTATCTGGCGGGGCTGCTGGCGATGCTGTCCGCGCTGCCCTTCATGGTGCTGGTGTCGGTGGGATGCGCCACCCACGCGGTGCTGCCGGTGCTGCTGGGCGGCGTGCTGGGCGGAATGCTGGCCGCGCCGCAGCTGTGCGGGCTGGCGGACACCATGCTGCGCGCCATGCGGGACGAGCCGGGGTTCTGGTGGGCCACCTACCGCCGGGCGTGGAAGCAGAACGCCAAGGCCAGCCTTGCGCCGGGCGCGGTGCTGGGGCTGGTGCTGGCGATGCAGCTGTTTACCTGGGGGCTGCTCTCGCCGGAAAACAGCCCGGTGTTCCGGGTGATGCTGATCGTGGGCGTGGTGCTGGTGTGCGGGCTGGCCGTGTACATCTTTGCCCAGATTCCGCTGATGGACCTGCCGCTGGCGGTGCTTTTGAAAAACGCCATCCTGCTGTTTTTGGGATACCTGAACCGCAGCGCGCTGGCGCTGGCCGGGGTGCTGGTGTACGCGGTGCTGATGTGGCTGTTTTTCCCGCTTTCCACCGGCGTGATGGTGTTGACGAATTTCTGGCTGCCCGGCCTGCTGGCCATGACGGGCATCTACCCGGCGCTGGACAAGAGCTTTGACATTGAGAACCGCATCAACGCCCTGCGGGAGCAGCAGCTGAACAGCGAGAAACCGTAAAAAAGAAGAAGGCCCGGCCCGGACACGCAGGTGTCCTGGCCGGGATTGTTTTTTTGACAAACTGGAATTTATTTATCAAGTAATTCCATTCGGTCAATATCGGTAATTTTAATAACCTCGCAACTGACAAGAATGGAACTGTCATCATAAAATTCATCGTTAAATAATCCAGTGCGAACAGAGCCGTCTTTGAAGTAAATTCTCACGAACTTATCATACATATCTGCGTATTGCCTATGAAATGCTTCACTTACTTCATACATAAAGACACCTCCCAATCCCGATTTTCCAGTCCGTTTGTCTCCATCTTATCACATGACAAGGGGAAAGGCAAGCGCAGGTGCGGCGGCGCTTTTTTCAAAGTTGTAAATTTTTGCACACAATCCCTTTTCTGAATCGTTATATGGAATGAACCCCCCGTTCATTATCCACAAATTCCCATGGCGGGGTGGAGAGCATCTTGTGCGGTTTCCATCTTGCAAGGTTGCTGTCTTTGCCGTATAATGTGTTTTTGAACAAAGGAGTGTTGTATGCGTAATTGGCGTGAGCGCCATCCCATCCAGTTCATGGCGCTGTTTCTTTTGGTGTACTTATTGTTTTTCGGTTTTCTGGAGACCGTGAACCAGACCCCGCGCCTGTGGCTGCACTGCGGGCTGGACGATGTGATCCCCTTCTGCAAATATGCCATTGTACCGTATGTTTTATGGTTTTTGTACGTGCCGGGGGTGCTGCTGTTTTTGCTGTGGCGCGCACCCCGGCAGGAGTTCTGGCGGCTGTGCCTGCCGCTGTTTGCGGGCATGATGCTGGCGCTGAGCTTCTGTCTGGTGGTGCCCAACGGGGTGGCGCTGCGGCCCCGGTACGTGCTGGGCAGCGATGTGTTCGCCCAGATGGTGCGGCTTTTGTGGCGGGCGGACACCTCCACCAACGTCTGCCCCTCCATCCATGTGTTCAACTCGGTGATGGTGGATTTGGCGGTGCAGCGCTGTTCCTGCCTTGCATCCCGCCGCGGCCAGTGGGTGCGGTGGGGATCCCGGCTGCTGTGCGTGAGCATTGTGCTGTCCACCATGCTGCTGAAGCAGCACAGCGTCATTGACGCGGTGTGCGGGCTGGTGCTGGCCATGACGCTGGACGCCGCCGCCGGTCTGATGCAGCGGGAGGAACCCCGCCGTTCCCGCCGGGCGCTGCTGCGGCTGTGAAAACTGCGGGCGCACAATAACAAAAACCGGCCTGTCCCTTGCGGGATGGGCCGGTTTTTCATTCCTAATTCCTAATTTTTGAGGCTGAATGGGTCCTCTGCCAGGCCGTCGGCGCGGAGCATATTTTCCATCACGTCGATGTCGGTGGAAACGTCCAGCGCGTCGGACTGGAACAGCCTGTCCAGCTGGTTCTCGAAGGCGGTGACCAGCGTGTCCATGGCGTTGGCGATGCGGGTCTTGCTCTCGGTGATGTTCTCCCCCTCGATGCCCTGCTCCTCCAGCTCGGCGTAGGTTTTGAGCAGCTTTTTCGCCGTAGGCAGGTAATAATCCATGAATTTGCGCATCTGGGGCAGCTTGTCCGGGTTGTCCCGGGCCTGGTCAAAGATGCGGTCGCTCACCCTCTCCAACCGGCTGATTTTTTCGCTCATCACCACATCGTCAATGTCCTCATTGATGCGGCGCAGCTCGTCCAGCTCGGCCTGATAGGGGTCGGCCGGGGCGGCTGTTTTGGGGGCGGGGGCCGGTTCCGGGGCGGGGGGCTGGCCCTTCACCACCAGACAGCGGGTGGACATGTCCAGATACGCGCCGGGGCCAAAGGCGCCCTTGTCGATGGCGTCCTCCAGCAGGCGGCAGCACTTGGCGTAGTCACAGGGGATGGCAGCGGCGATGTCCTCGATATACCGATAATCCGCCGTTCCCACGATGTTTTTCAGCTTTTTGCGCATGCGGCGGCCAGCCTTCATTTTGCCCGCGCCGAACAGACACCCCACGCCGCCCGCCAGCAGACCCATGGCGGGGATCAGCTCCTCCAGCAGCCAGATCCAATAGGTGCCGCCGTTTTGCAGCGCGTCCGCCAGCCAGTAAAAGCCCTCCGGCAGCGCCGCCATGCCGGTGAACAGCAGGCACAGCCCCGCAATGAACAGACCCACCTCGCCGGTGGCCTCGGATTTGTCCTTTGCGCGTTTTTTGGTTTTTTCCGGCTCGGGCTGGGCGTAGATGGGGGTGCTTTTCGGCGTCTGCCGGGGCGCACGGGTGCGGGCGGCGGACAGATCCAGCTTGCCTTCCTTGATCAAACCGTTGAGCACCAGAAACACGATGCCCATGGGCCACCAGATGACAAACGCCACGATGATGGCCCACACCGGAAACTGGAACGGCTGCGGTTTTTTGCCGGCGTCCGCGGGGCGGTACTCCGGCTCCTGATAGGGGTGATTTTCCATTCGATTCGTCCTTCTTTACGGAATGTCCGCAATCAAATTCTTCACAGCATCGTCCAGATACCAGATACTGCCCGGCTGCCAGGGATTGTTTTTGCTGTAGGGCACCTGCGTGCACAGAAAGCTGACCCACCGGCTGTACCCGGAGGGGGTCAGGTGGATGCCGTCGGTCTGGGCCACATCCGCCGCCAGCGCGCCGCTGTCGTCGGAGAACACGGCGTTCAAATCCAGAAAGGTGTCTCCCCGCTGCTGGCACAAACTGCGCAGGCGGTCGTTCACCTCGGCCAGCCGGGCGCTGTTCAGGCCGGGGGCCTTCTCCAGCGCCTCGGGCCGCACCGGCAGAATGGACTGCACATAAAAGGTGGTATTGGGCAGCACGGCGCGCAGCTCGTCCAGCATGCGGGCGTAGTAGTTCAAAAAGCCCTCGTAGTCACCGTCCGCCACCAGCGCGTTGGTGCCCAGCAGAAGATACAGCTTGGCAGGCTGGGCGGCGGCCAGCACCTCGATGGGGATTTCATCGCCCCGGTCGTCATGATTCAGGATGACCCGGTTGACGATCTGGTTGGGGCTGGTGCCCTCGTAGCCGCAGATGAGAGCCTCGCCCACATCCACGCCGTAGTAACTCAGGCCCACCGTGAGGGAGTCCCCCAGAAAAGCCGCGTCGTCAAACCAGTGGGTGGTGACTTTGCCGCTGTCCATGGCGGTGAGGGCAGGGTCCGGCTGTGCCGTGAGGGTGAAGGTTCCCTCCTGCTTTTTGGGGCCTACCGTGCCCCAGTCCAGCGTGGGGCCGGTGAGGGCATCGCCGCCGCCGTAGGGCTGCGGGGCCACCAGCGTGGCATCCACGGCGGGCTTGTCCAGCGGCACCGAGGTGATGGGGTCAGTTTTGGCGGAGGCGGGCAGCAGCAGTGTGATAACGCCCGCCGCCAGCAGCAGCCCGGCGGCGGTGCCCACCAGCAGACGGCGCTGCTGTTTGCGGCGCAGCGCCTCCCGCCGTTTGCGGGCCGCCAGCTGCTGCGCCGGGGTTCGCTGCGGACGCTGGGGCGGTTGGGGACGGGGCGGGGGCATGCCCCACCGGTCCTCCTGCCATTGTTCCATGGGTCAGCCCCCCTTTAACGTCCGGTGCGGCCGGTGGCAGCGTAAAATTCCGATTTTTCCTGATACATCGCTTTTTCGGCGGTCTTCACCAGCGTGTACATGTCCAGACTGTCCACGCGCTGGGTGCTGACGCCCAGCGACACATGATAGCCGCTCTTCTCCACGCTGCGGCGCAGCGCAGCGATCTTTTTGTCCAGCTCTGCGGGGGAAACGTCCGCCGCAAAGGCGATGAATTCGTCCCCGCCCACCCGGAAGCTGTCCCCGCTCCCGAACTGGCCGCTGAGCGCCGTTGCCACCGTTTGCAGCATGAGGTCGCCCGCATCGTGGCCCTTTTGGTTGTTCAGTTCGTGCAGGCCGTTGGCGTCCAGATAGATACAGCTCAGGCTGGCGGCGGCCCGGGCGGGATAGCCCGGCAGGCTCAGCTCATAGGCGTTGCGGTTTTGCAGGCGGGTCAGCTGGTCAAAGCTGGCGAGATGGGTCATGCGGTCCTTGATGACGAAGTTTTCCACCGTGATGCAGGTCATGTAGGTGGAAATAATCATGCTGACGCCCGCGAAAATGACGCCGTTGACAATGTCGGTGTATCGGATGGAGGGATTGTCCTTCACCAGCAGCACCGCCACCGAAAACACCGCCTCAAACAGGACGATGAGGCCGATATTCTCGATGGGACGCAAAATCAACAGCAGCGGAATGGCCAGCAGAAAGGCCAGAAAGGTGCCGGCGGTCTGGGTGGGATTGGACAGGGTGCTCACGTTGATGGCGAAGGCAAACAGCATGGCAATGAAGATGACCACCAGATGATTGAGCAGCACCGGCCTGTTGCCGGCCAGCCGCGCCCCCGCCAGCATGGCAAGGCAAAACATCAGCGGCAAAAGGTAATTGGTGCTGTCGTACTGGGGCATGGGCAGCGTGAGCAGCACCATCACCAGCAGAAACACCGCCGCCACGGCGGAAAACACCGTCAGGCGGGTGCGGTTGCTGCGGTGAATTTCCGGCTTGATGAACGCCCACTCCCTGGGGGTGGCGTTTGCGTACAGCAAAATGGCTTTCAGCTTTTGATACATCATTCCTCATCCGGCTTTCTGGGTGCGCGCTTTCCGCCGCGCAAATAAACGCAATCCTCCCGGGCATAGGTGCGGGGGGCAAGGCTTTCCACGTTGCTTCGTACTTTTAAGGTACCGGACACCACGTTGACCTCCACCACGGTGCCCTCTCCGTCCGGCGTGCGCACCACACTGCCCACCTGCGGGGTGATGCTGTTGAGATATTCGTAGCTTTTCTGCTCATAGGCCAGGCAGCACATCAGGCGGCCGCAGCTGCCGCTGATCTTGGCGGGGTTGAGGCTCAGCCCCTGCTCCTTCGCCATCTTGATGCTCACCGGCTGGAAATTTTTCAGAAACCGGCTGCAGCAGAAGGGCTGCCCGCAGATGCCAAGGCCGCCCAGCATTTTGCTCTCGTCCCGCACGCCGATCTGCCGCAGCTCGATGCGGGTGTGGAACTGGCTTGCCAGATCCTTGACCAGCTCCCGGAAATCCACCCGGTTGTCGGCGGTGAAATAAAACACCAGCTTGGAACGATCCAGCGTGTATTCCGCGTCCACAAGGCTCATTTTCAGCTTGTGGGCGGCGATGCGCTGCTCGCAGATGACAAACGCCTGCCGCACATCGGCCCGGTTCTGCTGCATGCGGCGGATGTCCACCGCGTCCGCCATGCGGATGACCGGCTTGACCTCCCGGGTGAAGCCCGGCACATCATGCAGGCCGCGCACCACCTCGCCGCATTCGGTGCCGCGGGCGGTCTCCACAATCACGTAGTCCCCCTCCTGCGGGCGCAGTTCCCGGGGGTCGAAGTAGTAGGAACGGCCGTTCTCCTTGAATTTTACCGAAATAACCTTCATAGTTGTATCCTTTTATTCTGTTCTCTATCAACGGGCTGCATCGTACCTGCGGGGCGTCGGGGACGCCGCTCCCTACCAGTGCAAATGCAGACACAGGGGCGCTTATGTTCCTGTGATTTCCGCACCCAGCACGGTGAGCGCCAGACGCAGGTTGCCGTTGGCCAGCACCGCTTTGCGGGCGTCCGCCGCCGCAAGGCTGACCTTCGCGGGGCGGGCGGCGTCATCGGGGGCGAACAGCTCCCAGAAGCCCGGGCGGCGCAGACAGGCGCTGCACAGCTGGGTCAGCTGCCAGAACAGCAGCAGCGCGCCCTCCCGGTCCTTTTCATATTTTGCCAGCGTGGACAGCGCCAGATACCCGTCCTGCCGCGCCGCGCAGCCGCACAGCTGCTTCGCCGCCGCCAGCGTGGCCTTGTGCTTTTCCTCACCAAGGGCCTTGCGGCAGGTGCCGATGTGCCCCTCGTACAAAAATGCCAGCTCCTCCGCCTTGTGGCGGGGCAGCTCCGGCAGCGCGGCGGCGCACTCCGCCGGGGTGACCGGCGCCACCGTGTAGGCGGCGCACCGGCTGCGGATGGTGGGCAGCACCGTGGCGGCACTGGCCGCCGTCAGCAGGAACATGGCCCCCTCCGGCGGCTCCTCCATCAGCTTGAGCATGGCGTTGGCGGAGCTGACGTTGAGATTCTGCGCGCCGTAGATGAACAGCACCCGCCCCGCCGCGTTGGTGGACAGCGCCGAGCGCTGAATTTCATTGCGGGCGTCCCGCACCTTGTCCACCTTGATCTGGCCCGACGCGCCCTCCCCCCGCAGGGTGATGCACTCGGTATCCTCGCCCCGCAGCACCGCCTCGGCGTGGGGGCCGCCCGCCGGGTACAGGTAATCCGCCGCAAGGCACCGGGCCGCAAAGCCCGCTCCGCAGCCCGGCTCGCCAATGAGCAGGATGCTGTGGGCCAGCCGTCCGCTTTGCAGTGCGGCGGCCAGGTCCCGTTTCAGCGCGTCATTGCCAAACAGCCGTTCCAGCATCACAGCTTTTCAAACCGCTCCACGTTGGTGACGAACACCGTCGCGCCGCCCACCGTCACTTCCATGGGCATGGTGCTCTCCAGCCCGATGCCCATGGTGGCGGTGCCGGGCACGATCTCGGTGCGCTGGCGGCAGCAGCGGGAAATGCAGTCGATGCAGGCGTCCACCTTGTCATCCTCGGTGCAGATCATCAGCGTCATGTTACCCGCCATCAGAAAGCCGCCGGTGGTGGACAGACGGGTGACGTAAAATTTTTCCTTGAGCAGCGCGCTGCACACCGCCTTGGAATCCTCCTTGTTGACAATCGCAGTAACCAGTTTCATGGTCTTAACTCCTTATTTGAATTTATTTTCCCAGTCCCGCCGGCGCTTGTAGCCGGTGATGGTGTCCTTGCACCACAGAAAGACCTCTTTGCCGAAAAAGCCGATAAAGCCCGCCAGACCCAGCAGCAGGCTGAGCTTGCCGGCCAGCCCGGTGCCGAAAAACTGCAGCAGCCAGACGGCCAGCTCGAACCAGCCCAGCCACTTGATTTTGAGGGGCAGCAGGCCGAACAGCAGCACCTGCTGGTCAGGCCACATCCAGGCGTAGGCGAAAAAGACGCTGAGGAAAATGCCGCTGGCGCTGGCGTAGCCGAAGGCAAAGCAGCACACCCACGCGCCCAGCACGCCCATGGCGATGTAGAGCGTCATTTTGAAATCGCCCCACGCCCGGGTGAGCGCATTGCCCGCCCACCAGTAAAACAGGATGTTCAAAATGCCCAGCGCACTGTAGCACCAGCTGGGGTAAAACAGAAAGGTGACGAGCCGCCAGATCTGCCCATGGAGGATTTCCGCCCGGCTCAAATCAAGGAAATAGGGCAGATACCGGTTGAGAATCAGCGTGATGACCCCCGCGATGAGCTGCCCGCCCAGAATCCCGTTGATAAGCTGCGGAATGGCGATGTGCCCGAAGCGGCGCTCCAGTTTGTCTGTCCAGTGCATGGCGAACCTCCTTAGAAAAGGGCCTATTACGGTATTTTCTATTGTAGCATTTTTCCGCGGGGAGTTCAACTGTTTTCTTGTCGGTGGAAAACTTCCCACTGTGCAGCGCGGTTTTCCACAGTTTCCACAGAGTTTTCCACAATTTCCACGTGCAAAACCCCTATACGAAGTGGAAAGTTGTACGCCTTACCACCGCCGGGCCAGCTCGGAGAGCGCCCGCTTTTCCAGCCGGGACACATAGCTGCGGGAGATGCCGAACCGGGCCGCCACCTCCTGCTGGGTCAGCGGTGCGCCGCCGCCAAGGCCGTAGCGCAGCGTCAGCAGCTGCCGGTCCCGCTCGGGCAGCTGCTCCACCAGCGTGCGCAGCCGGGCCGCCGCGTCCCGGCGCTCGCAGTCCTCCTCCATCACCGCCTCATCGGGCAGCGTGTCCGCCAGCGTGAGCATCCCGTTTTCCCCCTCCAGCGGCTCCTGCAAAGACAGCGTGCCCGCCTCCCGCCGCACCCGGCGCAGATGCATCCGCAGCTCGTTCTGGATGCACTGGCTGGCGTAGCTGGCGAACCGCACCGTGCGGGAGGGGTCGTAGGTGTCCACCGCCTTGATGAGGCCGATGGTGCCGATGGAGATGAAATCGTCCTGCCGATCCGGCGTTGTGTAGTACTTTTTTGCCACGTGCGCCACAAGACGCAGGTTGTGGCGGATGAGTTTGTCCCGGGCTGTCCGGTCGCCCAGCGCCATCGCCGCAAAGGCGGCCTGCTCCTCGGCGGCGGTGAGCGGCCGGGGAAAGCTGCCGCTTTCCAGATGCAGCGCCAGATACAGCATGTGCCCCGCCGCCGCCTGCAAAAAAATGCCGAAAATGCCAAACATACCCCCACCTCCCGGTACAGCCTATGCGCCGGGCCTGTCTTTCTTTCGTGAACAACTGGGCCTGTTCTGCAAACATTTTTTTAGAAAATCCCCCAAAAAACCTTGCAAAATGAAGCGTACAGTGATACTATAAGAGCGTGGCTCTGCTTTGCCCCGCTAAAGAGCGCGGGAAAGCGGATTGGTGCAAGAAATATATAAAGGAGTGTTTTACCAATGGCGATCAACAATGCGTATTTGCAGGGCGTGTACGAGGGCCTGAAAGCCCGCAATCCCGAGCAGAAGGAATTTTTGCAGGCGGTGGAGGAGGTTCTGGAAAGCCTGGAGCCTGTCGTGGCCGCCCATCCCGAGTATGAGAAGGCCGGGCTCATCGAGCGTCTGGTGGAGCCGGAGCGCGTTGTGATGTTCCGTGTGCCCTGGGTGGACGACGCCGGCAAGGTGCAGGTCAACCGCGGCTACCGGGTGCAGTTCAACTCCGCCATCGGCCCCTACAAGGGCGGCCTGCGGTTCCACCCCTCTGTGAATCTGTCCATCATCAAGTTTTTGGGCTTTGAGCAGGTGTTCAAGAACAGCCTGACCAGCCTGCCCATGGGCGGCGGCAAGGGCGGCTCTGACTTTGACCCCCACGGCAAGAGCGACGGGGAGGTCATGCGGTTCTGCCAGAGCTTTATGACCGAGCTGCAGCGCCACATCGGCGCCGACACCGACGTGCCCGCCGGTGACATCGGCGTGGGCGGCCGGGAGATCGGCTTCATGTACGGCCAGTACAAGCGGCTGCGCAACGAGTTCACCGGCGTGCTGACCGGCAAGGGCATCCCCTACGGCGGCTCGCTGGCCCGCACCGAGGCCACCGGCTACGGCCTGTGCTACTTCACCGATGAGATGCTCAAGGCCAACGGCAAGAGCTTTGAGGGCGCGAAGGTGGTCATCTCCGGCTCCGGCAACGTGGCCATCTACGCCAACCAGAAGGCCACCCAGCTGGGCGGCAAGGTCATTGCCATGAGCGATTCCAACGGCTATATCGTGGACGAGAACGGCATTGACTACAAGGTCATCAAGGAAATCAAGGAAGTCAAGCGCGCCCGCATCAAGACCTATCTGGACTATGTGCCCACCGCCAAGTACGTGGAGGGCAGCCAGGGCATCTGGAACGTGGCCTGCGACATCGCGCTGCCCTGCGCCACCCAGAACGAACTGCCGCTGGAAGGCGCCAAGGCGCTGGTGGCCAACGGCTGCTTTGCGGTGGCCGAGGGCGCCAACATGCCCTCCACCCCCGAGGCGGTGGCCTACCTGCAGGGCAACGGCGTGCTGTTTGCCCCCGCCAAAGCGTCCAACGCGGGCGGCGTGGCGACCTCCGGTCTGGAGATGAGCCAGAACAGCCTGCGTCTGGCCTGGACCTTCGACGAGGTGGACGGCCGTCTGCATGACATCATGGTGAATATTTACAAGAGCGCTGCCGAGGCCGCCGAGACCTACGGCATGAAGGGCAACCTGGTGGCCGGTGCCAACATCGCCGGTTTCCTGAAGGTAGCCAACGCCATGATGGCACAGGGCATCGTCTAATTTTTAAGAGGGAGGTTCGGATTCAGCGGCTGCGCCGCGTCTCCTGCACCTCCCCCTTAGATTCCCCACCATCGCAAAAAAGTGCGTTCTCATGCCTTAACGGCGACTCGAACGCACTTTTTTGCTCTATAGGTATCGCCAGCGGTCGGCACATGTCCGCCGCTGGCGATATTTTTTATTTTCCCGCCGGGAATTCCACCCGGACGGTGGTGCCGGTGCCCACGGTGGAGCGCAGATCGATTTTCGCCCCGTGGAGCATGGCGATGTGCTTGACGATGGCAAGGCCCAATCCGGTGCCGCCGGTGGCCTTGGAACGGGATTTGTCCACCCGGTAGAACCGCTCAAACACACGGCTCTGGGCGTCCTGCGGGATGCCGATGCCGTTGTCCTCCACCTGCAGATAGGGGCAGCCGTCGGCGGTGCCGCAGCTGATCTGCACATGCCCACCGGGACGGTTGTACCGGATGGCATTGTCGGTGAGGTTCATGGTCAGCTCCGCCAGCAGATCCCGCCCGCCCTGCACCATCAGCGGGGTGTCGGGGGCGGTGTATTGCAGCGTCACATAGGCCTTGCGGGCGTTCATCGTCATGTTGGCGGCGGTGTCCCGCACCAGCGCGGCCAAATCCACCGGGGCCGGCTCGAAATTCTGCCGCTGCTGACCGTCCAGTTCCGACAGCTGCAAAATGTCCGACACCAGTGAAATCATCCGCCCGGCCTCCTTGTGGATGCGGCGGCCGAACTCCGGCACATCCTCCGGGCGGGCCATGCGGGTCTCCAGCAGCTCAGCGTAACCGGAAATGCTGGTGAGGGGGGTTTTCAGCTCGTGGCTCACGTTGGCGGTGAATTCCCGGCGCATGGCCTCGTTGTCCGCCTGTAACTGGCGGTCGGCCTGCACCGTGTGGGCCAGCGGGATGAGCTCCTCATAGGGCACGTCCGCCTCGATTGTGTCCAGATGCTGGGCCATGTGGGTGATGGGCTGCACCATGCGGCGGGTGAGCCAGAAGGACAGCACCGCCGCCATGCCGAACACCGGCAGGCAGACCGCCGCCAGCGTGGGCAGAATCAACAAAAACAATCCCAGCCAATTGGGCACATCCACGGCGGCGCGCAGCACTCGGTCGCCGTCCAGACGCAGCGCAAAATAGCGGGTCTGACGGTCCAGCGTTTCGCTCTGGCGGGTGGACACCCCCTGCCCGGCGGCAAAGGCCGCCTGCACCTCGGGGCGTCCGGCGTGGTTTTCCAGCGCGGAAACCTCCGCCACCTCGCTGTCAAACAGCACCGCGCCGCTGTGGTCGATGAGGGTGTAGCGCACCTCGGAATCCCCGGCCAGCCGTTCCATATCGCTCCCGGCTTCCAGCGCCCGGGCCACCGTGCGGCAGCTCTGGGTCAGCATGGCGTCGGTGAATTTGTTCTGCAAAAGCACCGCCGCCCCCAGCGCGGCGCAGACCACGCAGAACAGCGATACAAAAATCAGACAGCGCCGGAACCGCCGCACCATGCTTTGGGGTCGGCGCTGGTTGGCTTCGGGCATGGGTCAGTCCTCCGCGTCGCTGCTCAGCTTGTAGCCCACCTTGCGGACGGTGCGGATGCACTCCCCCGCCGGGCCCAGCTTCTGGCGCAGCGTGCGCACGTGCATGTCGATGGTGCGGGATTCCAATAAATCATCGGTGTCCCACACCTCCTTCATGATGCGCTCCCGGGCCAGCACCTGACCGGGATGCTCTAAAAACAGATGCAGCAGCGCGTATTCCTTGAAGGTCAGCTCCACCGTCTCGCCGTCGGCGCGGACGGTGCGGGCGGCGTCGTCCATCTCGATGCCGCCGAACCGCAGCAGCTTTTCCGCCGCGGGCGCGCCCGCCCGGGTGCGGCGCAGCACCGCCCGCACCCGGCTGATGAACTCCATGATGCCGAAGGGCTTGCAAAGATAATCGTCCGCGCCGTGGTCCAGACCCTTCACCACATCGATTTCGCTGGTCTTGGCGGTCACCATGATGACCGGCACCGTCCGGGTGGCGGGGGTGTCCCGCAGACGGCTCAGAATCTGGTAGCCGTCCTCGTCGGGGAGCATCACGTCCAGAATCACTAAGTCCGGCAGCGCCGCACGTACGCCCAGCCAGAAGCTGGCGCCGTCCGCAAAGCCCTTGGCCTCATAGCCGTTGGTTTGCAGGGCGTACTGCTCCAGCTCCCGGATGCTGGAATCGTCTTCCACAATATAAATCATACTCCACCTGCCGGTTCCTTGTTGATGGGTGACTCCGTCACTCCTGATTCTCGAAGTTGTAGCGGTCACGGTATTTCTCGTAGCGCTGTTCAAATTTGGCGCTGCCGCCGTGTTTGACCTCGTTGAGGTATTTGTGGGTGTCGAACTTGTCCTCGGCCACCTCGATCATCGCCACCGCGATGTTGGAGCAGTGGTCGGCAATGCGCTCGTAGCTGGTGAGCAGGTCATCCAGCACAAAGCCGTACTCGATGGTGCAGGCGCCGGTCTGCAGGCGGGCGATGTGCCGCGCCTTGACCTCCCGCACCAGACCGTCCACCACCTGCTCCAGCGGCTCGATCTTGCCCGCCGCGTAGCAATCGGCATGCTGGAAGGCGTCCACGGTGCGGTTCATGATGTCCTGCACGGCGGCCTCCAGCACGCTCAGATCGTCCAGAGCCTCCTTGCTGAACTGGATGCTCTTGTCCCGAATCTCTTCGGCAGTCTTGATGAGGTTGACGGAATGGTCGCTGATACGTTCAAAATCGTTGATGGTGTGCAGCAGCGTGTTGACGCTGCGCAGGTCCTCATGGGACAGCCGCTTGCCGGACAGCTTGACCAGATAGGTGCCCAGAACGTCCTCGTAATGGTCCACCGCGTCCTCCTTGCGGAGCACCTCGTCGGCGATGGTGTCGTCCCATTTGCGGGTGGTGGACATGGCCTGCAGCATCGCAGTGCGGCAGATCTCCGCCATATCCGCGCCGGTGAGCACCGCACGGCCCACCGCCACAGAGGGGGTGGAGAGCAGACGCTCGTCCAGCAGGGCGTGCTGTTCCTTGCCCTCGTTGGGGTCGTCGGGCACCGTCATGATGGCCAGCTTTTCCAGCACGTGGCTGAAGGGCAGCAGCACCGCCGTAGTGACGATGTTGAAAATGGTGTGCACGATGGCAATGCCGAAGGTGTTGGCGGGCTGGTCAAAGAAGGAGAAGTGGAACACCGCGTTGAGGCCGTAGAAGCCCAGCAGGAAAATGACGGTGCCGATGAGGTTGAAGTACAGGTGGACGAAGGCGGTGCGCCGGGCGTTTTTGTTGGCGCCCGCCGCCGAGATGACCGCCGTGGTGGTGGTGCCGATGTTCTGACCCATGATGATGGGCACCGCAGCGGAGAAGCTGACCGCGCCGGTGGCGGACAGCACCTGCAGAACGCCCACCGCAGCGGAGGAGGATTGCAGCAGCGCCGTGAGCACCGCGCCCGCCACCACGCCGAACAGCGGGTTGGAGAATTTGGTGAACAGCTCCATGAACCAGGGTTCGTTGGCGAGGGGCTTCATGGAGCCGGACATAGTGTTCATGCCGGCCATGAGGATGGCAAAGCCCAACAGAATTTTGCCCACGCCGCGGCGGCGGTCCTTGCCGGTCATGTACAGCACCACGCCGATGAAGCCCAGAATGGGGCTCCATGCGTTGGGGTTGAGCATCTGGGTGACAAAGCTGTCCCCCTCCAGACCGGACAACGACAGCAGCCAGCCGGTGACGGTGGTGCCCACGTTGGCGCCCATGATGACGCCGATGGCCTGATGCAGGTCCATCAAACCGGAGTTGACAAAGCCTACCGCCATGACCGTGGTGGCGCCGCTGGACTGGATGATGGCCGTGACGGCACACCCCAGCAGCAGACCCTTGACGGGGCTGGAGGTCATTTTGCTCAAAATGCCCTGCAATTTGCTGCCGGCGGTCTGCTCCAGGCTTTTGCCCATCAGGTCCATGCCGTACAGGAACATGGCGATACCGCCCATCAATGTGAACACGTTGAAAATGCTCATGGGTACACATCCTCGACTATTCTATTTTTTTACCCGGCGCCTCGCGCCGGTTCATACCAGTTTCTATTATAGTGGATTTGCCGGGGACGCTGCCACCGCGGTGGAGTAAAGGTTTTGTAAAATCTGTGTAAAAAGAGGATGTGCGGCATGGGTTCGGGCGCACAATGTGCGCCCTTACGGAGCGAGGGAAAACAAAAAGCGCCGCCCGGCAGGGCGGCGCAGAGGGTTACAGTTCAATTTTGCCGAAGGCGAAGTCGTCGCCGTCATGGATGCGCTCGCTGCGGCTGGGCACCGTGGGCTTGGCGGCGGGGTCACGGGGCGCGTCGGCAAACTCCCGGGCGGGCACGCTGGAACGGCCGCCCTTGCCCCGGTTATAGCCGCCCCGGTCGCTCCGGTCGCGGCGCGGGCCGCGGGAACCACCCTCGCGGCGGGGACCGCGGCCGCCGCCGCGGCGCTCGCCCTGACGGCCCCAGCCGCCATCACGGCGGGGACGGCGGCTGTCACGGTCGGGCAGGTTGCTGGCGTTGGGGTCGGTGGAATAGATCACCACGTGGCGGGCGGGGCCTTCGCCCTTGCTCTCGCTGCGCACGCCCTCCACCTCGGCCAGCGCCGTGTGGATGATGTGCCGCTCGTAGGGGTTCATGGGCTCCATCTCGTGGCAGCAGCCGGTGCGCACCACCTTTTCCGCAAGGCGGCGGGCCAGCGCGGCCAGGTCGTCCTCCCGCTTGCCGCGGTAGCCGCCCACGTCGATGCCCAGCTTCACGTAGGGGCCTTCCATCCGGTTGACCACCAGGCTGGCCAGATAGGACAGGCTCTCCATGGTCTCGCCGCGGCGGCCGATGAGCACGCCCATGTGCTGGCCGGACACCCGCAGAATGGTGGCCTCGCCCTTTTTGAAGGCGGTGAAGGCGAACTCCTCCACGCCCATCAGCCTGAAGATGGGGGTCAGGTACTCCACCGCCGCCTGCAAACGGGGGTCGGCGGCAATGTCCAGCTCCACCTCCTCGTCAGAGACGGGGGCGGGCTGCTCCGCCTCCGCGGGAGCGGCAGAGGCTTCCTCCACCGGCGCGGGGGCCGGCTCGGCCACGGGGGCGGGAGCGGCGGCAGGCTTGACCTCCTCCACCACTTCCGGCTCCGCCACCGTCACCCGCACCTTGGCGGGAATGGTGCGGAACAACTTGCGGGCGGGGAATTCCAGCACCTCATAGCTGACGTTGATGTCGTCCCGGTCCACGCCAAGGGCGGCGCAGGCGGCCTGAACGGCCTCCTCCACGGTCTTGGCGGACATTTCCATACTGCGCATGTTACTCCTCCTTCTTCAGCGGCGTGGTGCGCTCGTCCTTGTACAATTCGGCGTCCAGCTGGCGGGCATATTCCAGCCGCATTTTGTTCAACTCGGTCATGTTCACTTCTTTGGTGACTTCCTTGCCGTTTTCCTGCACGGTCACGGTCTTTTTGGCTTTTTTGGCGGCTTTCTTGGCGGCCAGCTCGGCCTCGTACTCCGCCTTGAATTTCTCGGGGCTGTAAATCTTGTAGGTGATGAAGGACTGCACGATCTGGCAGATGTTGGAGGTGCCGTAGTACAGAGAGAAGCCGATGGGGGCGGTGAAGCAGTAGTACACAAACCAGATGTTCATGACCCACATCATGACCTTCATGCTGCCCTGCATCTGCGCGCCGGCGCCGGACAGCTTGTTGGTGATGCTGAAGGAGGCAAACATGGTGATGGCCGCGATGATCGGGAAGATCATCAGCGGGGTGAGGCGCAGACCCGCCACGTTGCACATGTCCATACCCAGGAACATGGTGTTGAAGTTCTGGATGGAGGCCAGCTGCTCGGCGGAGAGGGCGGCGCCCACGTCAGCGCCGGCGTGGATGCGCTCGATGAGGGTGGTCTGCATGGTGATGGCGTTGGTGGTGGAAATGCCGATGGCCTCACAGGCGGCCTTGATGGTGTCGGCAGGGATGCCGAGGATGTACTGCACCGGGCGGTACACCACCTCGATGATGCCGAACAGCACCGCCATGTTGAGCAGCATGGGCAGACAGCCGGACATGGGATTGAAGCCGTACTCGGTTTGCAGCTTCATCATTTCTTCCTGCTGTTTTTCCTGATTATTCTTGTATTTTTCCTGAATACGCTGAATCTCAGGCTGGAACACCGACATTTTTGCGGTGGATTTCTGCTGCTTGATGGCAAGCGGCAGCATCGCCACACGCAGGATGATGGTGAACACGATCATGGTGAGGGCGAAGTTGGGGATGAGCTGATACACCAAACGCATCAGCGGGCCGAGGATGACGGCGAGGAAACCAAAAACACTCATAGCTTGTCCTTTCGCCCCGTCTGCGCCCGGGGCATATATTTTATCGTAGGTCCCGGAGGCGCATGGCGGGACATGAGAGGCGAAGTTAATTCCCGGAAAGCTTTCTTTCCGGATTGACCCATTTGCCTTTGGGGGGCACCGGGTCAAAGCCGAACCGGCAAAGTGGATTGCACCGAAAAAGACGCCACAGCGTCAAAAGAAGGCCCTTGCACAGGCCGTGAACCTCCAGCGCCTGCATGGCGTACTCGCTGCAGGTGGGGGTGAACCGGCAATGGTGCCCCAGATGCGGGCTGATGTGCCGCTTGTAGGCCTTCAGCAGCCGGATGAGCAGCGCCGTCACGGGGCAGGCTCCTTGGTGGGGATGCCCGCCTTTTTCAGCAGCTTGCCCACGGTTTTTGCCAGCTGGGTGCTTTTCAGCGCGGGCGTCTGGGCGCGGGCCACCAATATTATATCATATCCTCCCACATTTTGCGAGAGATTTTGATAAAGTGCCTCCCGCATCACCCGTCTGGCCCGGTTGCGCTGCACCGCGCCGCCCACCTTTTTGGTGGCGGTCAGGCCCACGCGGGTGGCTTTCAGCCGGTTTTTGGACACGTACAACACGACCTGCGGATGCACGTAGCATTTCCCCCGGTTATAGGCACGGATGAAGTCTTTGTTTTTGTTGATGGGACGGTATTTCATAGGATTCCTGATTGTCGGCGGGGTCAAGACCCCGCCCTACAGCTTTTTTCGGCATCCTCCACCGATGGTCCGCGTTCGCGGACATGAACAGAGGAACGCCGCTTGCGCGTCGTTTTTTTATAAAATGCCCGGAGGGCATTTTATAAAAAAAGCCGCCGATAAGATGCACTCTTATCAGCGGCCTAATGGGTCATGTCGATCAGACGGTCAGGCTCTTGCGGCCCTTGGCACGGCGGCGGGCGAGAACCTTGCGGCCGTTCTTGGTAGCCATGCGCTGCAGGAAACCATGCACGCGGCTGCGCTGACGCTTCTTGGGCTGGAATGTACGCTTCATCTTAACTTTCCTCCTGTTCAGTGTCCCGTTATTGGGTTTTTCGGCTCGGCCCAAACACGGGGCAGCCTTGCAGACTATGATTATACCTTATCCACCCCCCATTTGTCAACACTTTTTTTCGCTGTTTCGGCAAGTTGTGTTCAAAAACTCTATACTCCACTAAATCTTGTGATGGCCCTTGCAGAAAATTTCCTACATATATTATATAGGGTGTTGTTTTGAGCGTAATTTTGTGCTATACTGTATGTGGTATCTTTTGCGCAATTTTTCAAATCCGTAACAATGGGGAGAGTTAAAAACACATGGAATCTTTCAACGACGTATTGGACGCGGCCAAGCAATACTGCCGCGAACATACCGCCGAGGCAACCTATCAATACTACATCAGCGGGCTGGAGGCCGTCAGCTTTGAGAACTCCAACTGCGTGACGCTGCTGGTGCGCAACGATTTTATCCGCGGCATTTTAGAGGACCGGTACACCGGGCTGATGAAGGCCGCCTTCAAAGCTGCGCTGGGCTTTGACGTGGAGGTGAAGTTCACCATCCCCCAGCCCGACCCGGAGGAGGAAGCCCGCGAGGACCGGGAGGAGCGCCTGCCGGTGGGGCAGTACGCCTTCACCTTTGAGAACTTCATCCGCGGCCCGTCCAACCAGTTCGCCTTTGCGGCGGCGCAGGCGGTGGCGGCCAACCCCTCCGGCGCCTACAACCCGCTGTTCATCTACGGCCCCTCCGGCCTGGGCAAGACCCACCTGCTCCACGCCATCAAGTTCGAGGTGGCGAAAAACCACCCGGATTTCAACATCGTCTACGTGGACTGCGAGGTATTCACCAACGAGATCATCGAGGCGGTGAAAAACGGCACCACCGAGCTGTTCCGGCAGAAATACCGTCTGGCGGATGTGCTGCTCATCGACGACATCCAGTTCCTGGCAGGCAAGGAGAGCACGCAGGAGGAATTTTTCCACACCTTCAACACGCTGCACAACGCGGGCAAGCAGATCGTCATTGCCAGCGACCGCCCCGCCAAGGAGATCAAGAGTCTGGAGGAGCGTCTGCGCACCCGGTTCGAGTGGGGCCTGACCGCCGACATCCAGCCGCCGGACTTCGAGACCCGGGTGGCCATCGTCAAGCGCAAGGCGGAGCTGCTCAAGCTGGACGTGCCCGACGATGTGGCGGACTACATCGCCAACCATCTGAAGCAGAACATCCGCCAGCTGGAGGGCGCGGTGAAAAAGCTCAACGCCTACTATATGCTGGAGGGCATCTCCCCCTGCATCGGCGTGACCTCCACCGCCATCAAGGACACGCTGAACGATACCCAGCCCATCCCCGTCACCATTGAAAAAATCATCAACGAGGTGGCCCGCACCTACAACCTGCTGCCCTCCGATATCCGGGGCAAAAAGCGCAGCGCCAACGTGAGCGCCGCCCGCCAGATGACCATGTACATCATCCGGGAAGTCACCGGCATGAGCATGGAGGCCATCGGGCAGGAATTCAACCGGGACCACTCCACGGTGGTGTACTCCATCAACACAATGGAAAAAAACATCGCCAAGGACAAGCACCTGAAAGAGATGTGCGACGATATCATCAAGAACGTGAGAACTTAAAAAATTAGAAATTGGGAGTTAGGAATTAGGAAGGAAGGTGCGGCTTGCGCCGCTTTTCAAAAACTTCCGCGCAGCGGACACCGCAATTCCTACTTTCTAATTCCTCATTTCTAATTCCAAATTTTCCACTGCTTTTTCCCTTTTCCACAGTCGGTTTTCCCCAACCGGTGTGGACAACCCAAGTTTTCCCCATTTTCCACCGAGTTTTCAACACCTCCGCTTGGAAAATTCAACCGCTGTTTTTCTGACCGTGACAGGCCTTTCCGGGTTTTTCCACGGTTTCAACGCCACTACTACGACTACGAAATAGTTTATTAGTAAAACAGGCATTTTCTTGAAAAACACGACGGGAAACCTCCTGCTTTTCCCCTGTTTTTGTTGAAAAGGAGAACACCATGACTTTTGAATGTGAGAAATCCCTGTTGGCCTCTGCCATCGAGGGTGTGAGCAGAGCCATCACCAACCGGGCTGCCATCCCGGTGCTGGAGGGCATCTATCTGAAGGCCGAGGGGTTTCAGCTGACGCTCACCGGCTATGACATGGAAATGGGCATCACCACCACCATCGAGTGCAACGTGCTCATTGCCGGCGAGACGGTGCTGGACGCCAGACTGCTGGGTTCCATGGTGAGCCGGATGCCCGGCGGCGATGTGCGCATCGAGCTGACCGACGAGGGGCAGGCAAAAATCAGCTGCGGCGTGGCGGAGTTTGAGATTCCCGCCATGATGCCGTCGGATTATCCGGCGCTGCCCAACCCCGGCGCCGAGAACACCATGACCATTCCCTGCTCCATGATGCGGGAGATGATCGAAAAGACCATCTATGCGGTGTCCACCGAGGACAAAAAGCCCGCCCACACCGGCGAGCTGTTCGTCATTGAGCCGGGCAGCCTGACCATCGTGGCGCTGGACGGCTACCGGCTGGCCATCATCCAGCGGGACGTGACCTGCACCCGGGATATCCGCATCATCATTCCCGCCAAGACGCTGCAGGAGCTGCTGAAAATTCTCGGCGGACCGGACGACCCGGTAAAAATCGACGCCAACCGCCGCTATGTGGTGTTCACCACCAACGGCTACACCATCATGAGCCGGCTCATCGAGGGGGACTTCCTCAATTATGAGAGCGTCATCCCCAAGGAAAAGCACACCACCGTGGTGGTGGACTGCCGCCGGTTCATCGATACCATCGAGCGCGCCTCCCTCATCATCACCGAGCGGCTGAAAAACCCGCTGCGCATCACCTTCTCGCCGGAAACGGTGACGGTGCGCTGCCAGACCAATCTGGGCAAGGTGGTGGACGAGTTCCCGCCGGAAAGCTTTGAGGGCGATGTGGTGGAAATCGGCTTCAACAATCGCTATATGCTGGACGCGCTGCGCAACTGCCGCTGCGAGAAAATGCGCATCGAGATCAACGGCCCTTTGAGCCCGGTGCTGCTGCTGCCGGTGGAGGGACATGATTTCACCTATCTGGTGCTGCCGGTGAGGTTTAAGAACGAAGGATGACTATGAACAAAATCATCATTCATACGGAATTTATCAAGCTGGACGCGCTGCTGAAATTCGCCGGGCTGTGTGAGACCGGCGGCGAGGCCAAGGAACTGATCCAGGGCGGCGCGGTGACGGTGAACGGCGAGGTCTGCACCATGCGGGGCAAAAAATGCCGCGCCGGAGATGTGGTGTCGCTGGACGGGCAGACCATCCAGATTGCGGAGGGCTGCTGATGCGGCTGGATCACCTGACCATCACGGATTACCGCAACATTGCCGCCGCTGAACTGACGCCCGATCCGGGCCTGACGGTGCTGTGCGGCGCCAACGGACAGGGCAAGACCAACCTGCTGGAGTCCATCTGGATGCTGACGGGGGGCAAAAGCTTCCGCGGCTCCAAGGATGCGGAGCTGATCCGCCGCGGCGAGGCGTTCAGCGTGCTGGACGCCCGGTTTGAGGGGCGCGGCCGGGAACAGACCCTCCGCCTGACGGTGGGCGGCCGGGATACCCGGCGGCCCGGGCGCAGCGGGCGGCTCAACGGCACCGACTACGCCCGCGCCGGCGCCATGGCCGGGGCGTTCACCGCCGTGGTGTTTGAGCCAAACCACCTGAGCCTTGTGAAGGGCGGCCCCGAGGGACGGCGGCGGTTTCTGGATACCGCGCTTTGCCAGCTGTATCCGGGGTATCTGGCGGCACTGCGGCGGTATGCCCGCATCATCACCCAGAAAAACGCCCTGCTGAAATCCTACGAGATCACCCCCGGCGCGGCGCAGCTGCTGGAGGCGTTCCAGACCGAGCTGGTGAAGTACGGCGCACAGATCATGATCTATCGCCGGGGCTATCTGGGAAATCTGGCTCCCGCCGCCGCGAAAAATTACGAGGAAATCTCCAGCGGGGCGGAGCGGCTGGAGCTGCGTTACCTGCCCGCCGCCTCTGTGGAGGACCCGCACCCCGCCGACGCGCTGGCGGAAAAGCTGGCCGCCATGGAACAGGCGGAGCTGCGGGCGGGGTACTGTCTGGTGGGGCCGCACCGGGAGGATGTGGAGATCCTCATCAACGACCAGCCCGCCCGGGTGTTCGGCAGTCAGGGACAGCAGCGCAGCGCGGTGCTCGCCATGAAGCTGGCGGAGGCCGCCATGGCCGGGGAACTGCTGGAGGAGGAGCCGGTCATGCTGCTGGACGATGTGCTCAGCGAGCTGGACGATGACCGCCAGACCTACCTGCTTACCCGCATCGGCAAAAACCAGACCTTCGTCACCACCTGCGACACCGCCGCCTTTGCACGTACCAACGGCAAAATCGTCATCGTGGAGGGCGGAAGGGTACGGGAATAGCATGGAAGAAACCAAAAATCCGGTCAGGAAACCTGTGCGGTTAAAAGAATACGGGTACGGCACAGGGGTGTATTTTGTGACCATCGTAGCCAAGGACAGGCAGAAAATATTTTCCACCATTACAGGTTCCCGGCAGAATGTAGGGGCCGGATTGCAGGGCACCCTTACGGGCCATCCGGCCCGAGGACGTTCAAAATGAATTAACGGTCATTGGAAATATTGCCGAACAACGTTTATTGGAAATCCCTGTGCATTATCCCGGGGTTCAAATAGAAAATTATGTGATTATGCCAAATCATATCCATATTATTTTCGGAATAGAGGAACCGCCAACGGGCCGGATATATCCGTCCCCTACGGAGGAAAAAGAAAACCCGGCAACAAGAAAATTATGCGATGTGATTGGAAAGTATAAGGCGTCTGTGTCTCGTGTTGTCGGCCATCCTATCTGGCAGCGCTCTTATTACGACCACGTCATCCGCAGCCAGCAGGATTTTGAGGAAATCTGGCGGTATATCGATAACAACCCATTACAATGGCTGCTGGATAAAGAATAAATTTTCCCCCCGCAATCGCATGGAATGCGATTGCATTTGAAAGTTCTTTCGGTTCCTTTCTTTCAAGAAAGGAATATCACAACATTCCAAAGGAGAAACCCATGTATTTTCATGCCGGGCAGGATTTTGTTCTCAACACCCGCGACGTCATCGGCATCTTTGATCTGGACACTGCGGGCGCGTCCAAGCGGACGCAGGAATATTTCCGGCACATGGAATCGGAGGGCGCCGTGGCCGACCTGTGCGGCGCGGGCGGTATCCCGCGCAGCTTCACCGTCACGGATTTTCCCACCGAGACCATCTATCTGAGCCAACTATCCCCCGCCGCGCTGAAAGGCCGTGCGGAACGGTTTACCATTTCAGGTAATTCCTAATTCCTCATTCCTAATTTTTCGGAGGCAATCATGGCAGAAGAAATCATCACCGAAACCAACCGCGAAACCGCAACCGACCATGAATACGGCGGCGCGCAGATTCAGGTTCTGGAAGGCCTGGAGGCGGTGCGCAAGCGTCCCGGCATGTATATCGGCTCCACGGGGCCGTCCGGTCTGCATCATCTGGTGTACGAAATTGTGGATAACTCCATCGACGAGGCCCTCGCCGGGTACTGCAACCACATCGAGGTCACCATCAAGGAGGGCAACCTCATTGAAGTGTCCGACAACGGCCGCGGCATCCCGGTGGACATCCAGCCCAAGCTGGGCATTCCCGCCGTCACCGTGGTGTACACCGTGCTGCACGCCGGCGGCAAGTTCGGCGGCGAGGATTCCGGCTACAAGGTGGCCGGCGGTCTGCACGGCGTCGGCGCGTCGGTGGTGAACGCCCTGTCCGAGTGGCTGGTGGTTCGCGTGCGCCGAGACGGAAAGGAATACGAACAGAAATTCCACCGCGGCATCCCGGACGGCAATCTGAAAACCATCGGCTCCGCCGCGTCCACCGGCACCACCGTGCTGTTCAAGCCGGACCCGGAAATGTTCGTGGAAACCACCGAATACAACTTTGAAACGCTGCAAAAGCGCCTGCGGGAGGAGGCCTTCCTCAACGCCGGCGTGCGCATCACCCTCACCGATGAGCGCAGCATCCCCGAAAACGACCCGCCCCGCAAGGAAACCATGTGCTATGAGGGCGGCATCCGCTCCTTTGTCAGCTTTTTGAAGGAGCGCCGGGACTACACCCCGCTGTTCCCCCAGCCCATCTACGTGAAGGGGGAGGGCAGCGGCGCGGTGGCCGAGGTGGCGCTGCAATACTTTGACAACAGCTACAACGAGCTGCTTTTAAGCTTCGCCAACAACGTGCATACCCCCGAGGGCGGCACCCACGAGGAGGGCTTCAAGCTGGCGCTGACCCGCGTACTCAACGAGTACGGCCGCGCCAAGGGCATTTTGAAGGACAAGGACGAGAACCTGTCCGGCCCCGACGCCCGCGAGGGCATCATTGCGGTCATCAGCGTGAAATTGCAGGAGGCCCAGTTTGAGGGCCAGACCAAGGCCAAGCTGGGCAACACCTTCATCAAGACGCTGGTAAACAACGTGGTGTACAAGGCGCTGAGCGAGTTCTTTGAGGAGAACCCTGCCGTGGCCAAGGCAATTTTGGAGAAGGCCACCCAGGCCGCCCGCGCCCGCGCCGCCGCCAAGCGCGCCCGGGAGCTGGTGCGCCGCAAGAGCGCGCTGGAAACCAACCGTATGCCCGGCAAGCTGGCGGACTGCCACGAAAAAGACCCCTCCAAGACCGAACTGTTCATCGTGGAGGGCGATTCCGCAGGCGGCTCCGCCAAGCAGGGGCGGGATTCCAACATTCAGGCCATTCTGCCGCTGTGGGGCAAGATGCTCAACGTGGAGAAGGCCCGCGCCGACCGCATCTACGGCAACGACAAGCTGATGCCGGTGGTCACGGCGCTGGGAACCGGCATCGGGGATGAGTTCGACATTTCCAAGGTGCGGTATCATAAAATCTTCATCATGGCCGATGCGGACGTGGACGGCTCCCACATCTGCACGCTGATGCTGACCTTCTTTTTCCGGTATATGCGCCCGCTCATCGACCACGGCTATGTCTACGTGGCCCAGCCGCCGCTGTTCAAGCTGCAAAAGGGCCAGACCGTGAAATACGCCTACAATGACGAGGAAATGAAGGTACTTTCCGCCGAAATGCCCGGCGCGAAAATCAGCCGGTACAAGGGCCTTGGTGAGATGAACCCCGACCAGCTGTGGGAGACCACCATGAACCCCGCCAACCGGGTCATTGTGCAAATCAAAATCGAGGACGCCGAGCGCGCCGATGAGGCGTTCAGCATCCTCATGGGCGAGCAGGTGGAACCCCGCCGCCAGTTTATCGAGAAGAACGCCATCTATGCCAATCTGGATGTGTGAGGTTTCAGATGACGCTTTCTTGAAAGAAAGCTTGGCAAAGAACTTTTAATAGCAATCGCATAATATGCGATTGCAGTTGAAAATTCTTTCGGTTCCTTTCTTATAAGAAAGGAATAACAGGAGAAGAACGTATGGAAGAAAACATCATCATGGTGCCGGGGTCCGGTACCAAGGTCATTGTGCGGGACGTGAAGCAGGAAATCGAGACCGCGTTTCTGGACTACTCCATGTCGGTCATCGTGGCCCGCGCTCTGCCCGACGTGCGGGACGGCCTGAAACCCGTGCACCGGCGCATCCTGTACACCATGCACGAGCGCGGCAACGACCCCCAGCACGCCTACCGCAAATCCGCCGACACGGTGGGTGCGGTGCTTGGCTCCTACCACCCCCACGGCGACGCCTCCGTGTACGACGCCATGGTGCGCCTTGCGCAGGATTTCAGCCTGCGGTATCCGCTGGTGGACGGCCAAGGCAACTTCGGTTCCGTGGACGGCGACCCCCCGGCCGCCTACCGTTACACCGAGGCCCGCATGTCCAAAATCGCCTGCGAGATGCTCACCGATATTGAGAAGGAGACCATCGACTGGCAGCCCAACTTTGACGAGACCAAAAAAGAACCCTCGGTGCTGCCCAGCCGGTTCCCCAACCTGCTGGTGAACGGCAGTCAGGGCATCGCGGTGGGCATGGCCACCAACATCCCGCCCCACAATCTGGGCGAGATCGTGGACGGCATGGTGGCCCTCATTGACGACCCCGACATCGACCTGCCCGGCCTGATGGAATACATCAAAGGCCCGGATTTTCCCACCGGCGGCATCATCATGGGCCGCAGCGGCATCCGCGCCGCCTACGCCACCGGCCGCGGCAAAATCACGCTGCGCGGCCGCGCCGAGATCGTGGAAAAGAAAAACGGCCGGTTTGATATCATCGTCACCGAAATTCCCTATATGGTCAACAAGACCCGGCTCATTGAATCCATCGCCGATCTTGTGAAGGACAAGCGCATCGAGGGCATCTCCGACCTCAACGACGAATCCTCCAGCCGCACCGGCATGCGCATCGTCATTGAGATCAAGAAGGACGCCAACCCGCAGGTGGTGCTCAACCAGCTGTACCGCTACACCCAGCTGCAGGATTCCGTGGGCGTCATCATGATCGCGCTGGACAACAAGACCCCCAAGGTCATGTCCTTAAAAACCATGATGGAGCGCTATCTTTCCTTCCAGATGGACGTCATCCGCCGGCGCACCGCCTTCGAACTGAAAAAGGCCGAGGAGCGCGCCCACATTCTGGAGGGCCTGCACAAGGCGGTGGATATCGTGGACGAAATCATCGCCACCATCCGCGCCTGCAAGGGCGGCATGGCCGAGGCCCGCACCGCCGTCATGGAGCGGTTCGACTTTGACGAGCCGCAGGCGGACGCCATCGTCAAGCTGCAATTGGGCAAGCTGGCCGGTCTGGAAATCCTCAAAATCGAGGAAGAACTGGACGGCCTGCACGCTGCCATCGAGGATTACAAGGACATTCTGGCAAACGACCATCATGTGAAGGAAATCGTCAAAACTGACCTTGTAGCGCTGAAAAATAAGTACGGTGACGAGCGCCGCACCTCCATCGAGGCGGTGAGCGGCGAGGTGGACATCGAGGACCTCATCCCCGAGGAGACCTGCGTGTTCACGCTGACCCACGAGGGCTATATCAAGCGCACCGCCGCCGACACCTACCAGGCCCAGAACCGGGGCGGCCGCGGCGTGCAGGGGCTGACCCACAAGGACGAGGACTTCACCGAGGAGCTGTTCGTCGGCTCCACCCACGATTATATGCTGTTCGTCACCGACCGGGGCCGCGTGTACCGTCTGAAAGGGTATCAGGTGCCGGAGGGGGCGCGCACCTCCAAGGGCAGCCATATCGTGAATATGCTGCAATTGCAGGAGGGCGAAAAGGTCAGCATTATGATGCGCCAGCCTGCGGGCGCCGACGAGGAAAACACCTATATCACCATGGTGACCCGCAAGGGCCTCATCAAGCGTACCCGGCTGAAGGAGTTCCGCAACATCCGCAAGGCTGGCCTGATTGCCATCGCACTGAACGATGATGATTCGCTGGTCTGGTGCCACATGACCGGCGGCGAGGATGAACTCATTGTCGCCACCCATGACGGCGCGGCGCTGCACTTCACCGAGGCGGGCGCCCGGGCCATGGGCCGCAGCGGCCACGGCGTGCGGGTCATCAAGCTGCGGGAAGGGGACTACGTGGTGGGCGTGGGCGTCTGCCGCCCCGGCGCCACCGTGCTGACCATCTCGGAGGACGGCAAGGGCCGCCGCAGCCGCATCGACGATTACCGCATGACCAACCGGGGCGGTCTGGGCATTCGCAACTACACCCGCGGCGGTGTGGCGGGCATCAAAATTGTCGATGATACGGATGATTTGATTATGATTAGCCAGAACGGCATTTTGATTCGGATGCATGCATCGGACATCAACGTGCAGAGCCGCTACGGAAGCGGCGTGCGGGTGATGCGGCTGGCCGAGGGGGACAAGGTGGCCGTGGTGGCCCGCGTGGACCGGGACGCCAGCGCCGAGACGAGCGCGCCCATCGCGGAAGGGGAGCCGGACGCCGAACCCACCGCCGAGGAAATTGCCGCCATGGAGGCGGCGGACGCCAGCGCCGACGCGCAGAGCACCGAAGAGGAATAAACAAAACAGCTGTGCAGAATTGCCTGCACAGCTGTTTTTTATGTTCATGTTTACCGCCGGCCGGCGCCGCCGCCGCGGGTGGAACCGCCGCCTGCACGGAAGCTGCCGCCTCCGCTGCGGATGCCGCCGCCCATGCCGCCGGAAAAACCGCCGCCGGGACGGGGGCCGGAGCTGAATCCACCACCGGGACGGCCGGCGCCGCCGCCGCGGGTGGAGCCGCCGCCTGCGCGGAAGTTACCGGGACCGCCCATGGGGCCGGGGCCGCCGAACCCGCCGCGTGGCGGCGGAGGAGGAGGCGGGGGAGGCGGACGCCGGGTGCGACGTCCCGCGCTGCGGCCCATGCTGTACCAGAACAGGTTGTTGGCCACGTTGCTGCCGCTGCCGCCGCCGGTGGGCGGGGGCGGAGGACCGCGCCGCTTACTGGTGGACAGCCAGATGATCAGCAGAATCACCAGCAGAATGGCGAACACGATGAGCACCATGCCCGCCCCGGAGGAATTGTTTTTGTAGGTCTCGCCCCGGCCCACCGCGTCCACGTCCATGGTGATGCCGTACTGGCGGCAGAGCCGTTCGGTGAGGGCCGCCGCTGTCTGGCGGGCGCAGGCGTCGTAGTCGCCCTTGACCCAGTTGTCCTCGGTGTAGGAGTCAAAAATAGAATTCAGCGTGCTCACCGACAGTTGCTTTTCCACGCCGGAACCCCGGGTGATCCAGTAGTTGTCCTCGCCGGGGGCCATCAGGAACAGCACGCCGTTGTCCTTGTCGGCGTCGCCCAGCCCCCAGGCGTTGAACACCTCGTAGGCGTAGCCCTCCATGGTGTTGTTGCCGATGTATTCCACGGTGTACACGCCGATCTGCGCGCCGCATTCCTTTTGCAGCGCGATGGACAGGTTGGTGACGTAGGTCTCGGTGTCGGCGGAGAGGATGTTGGCGGTGTCCATCACGGCTTTATCTTTGTCCACCGTGGGGGCCGCCAGCACCGGCAGCGCCGCGCAGACCGTCACCGCCGCTGTGATAAAAACAGCGGCAAATCGTTTCAATTTTTTCACGGAGTCTCCTTTTTCAGTTGCCGAACTGCTCCGCCTGACCCGCGCCCCACACTGCGCCGATGACGTTGGCGGGGAAAGCGGACACGGTGGCGTTGTAGCGTTCGGCGGTGGTGTTGTAGTCCGCGCCCTCCCGGTCAATGATGGACTGCACGCTCACAAGGCTGTCGTATAAATCCTCAATGGCGGGGGAGCCGCCGGCGCGGCTGGCATCGGCGTGCAGTGCGTCCGCGGCGTTGTACAGCCGCAGGTTGGCGGTGTACTGGGCGGCGGGGTCGGCGCTGTCCAGCGCGTTCCAGTCCGCGAGGGCCTGCCGGGCCTCGGTGAGGGAGAGCGTGTCGGCGGGCAGCACCGTCTCGCACTGGCGGATGAGGCTGGCCGCGTAGTCCGCCGAGGCACTCAGGTCATTCTGGATGGAATTGCCGTGGCGGTCCTGCTGGGTGTAGGCCGCCTGCACAGCCGTATACTGCCCTTTCAGCTTGGCCCCGCCGATGCCGAACACCGACAAAAGCGCCAGCACCACCAGAAAAACCGACGCTGTGCTGCGTTTTTTGGCGGGGGCGGGCAGCTTTGTCTCCACCTGCCCGAACACCTCCAGCTGGGGGCCGGAGATGGTGAAGGATTCCTGTTGTTCCAGTTGCATGGCGTACCTCTGAAAGAATTAGGGTTGCGGGCGCACACTGTGTGCCCCTACGATATAATCAGTGCTGCTCCAGCAGCTTGGCGCGAAGCTCGCCCTCGATGCGGCCCAATTCCTGCTCGGCGGCGGCGCGCTTGGCCTTGCCGTCGGCACGGATCTTGTTCAGCTCGTCCAGCGTTTCGATGAGCTGCTTGTTGGTCTCCTTGAGGGTCTCCATGTCCACGATGCCGCGCTCGGACTCCTTGGCGATGTCGATGGTGCCCTGCTTGAGGGTGGCCGCGTTTTTGCGCAGCAGCTCGTTGGTGGCGTCGGTGACGGCCCGCTCCGCCCGCATGGCCTCCTGGCTGTGGGCCATGCCCAGCGCCAGAACCATCTGGTTTTTCCACAGCGGAATGGTGTTGACGATGGTGGTCTGAATTTTCTCCGCCATCATGGTGTCGTTGGACTGGATGAGGCGAATCTGCGGGCCCATCTGGATGGAGATGTTGCGGGTCAGCTGGAGATCATACAGCTTTTTCTCGAACCGGTCGCACAGATCGGCCAGATCGCGGGCGGCCTGCGCGTCCTCCGGCAGCTGGGTGCGGGCGGCCTTCTCCTGGGCGGCCTTTAGCTCGGTTTCACGCACCTGCGCCAGTTTTTTCTTGCCGGCCAGAATATACATGGTCAGCTCCTTGAAGTACACCAGATTCAGCTGGTACATTTTGTCCAGCATGGCGATGTCCTTCATCAGCACCACCTGATGGTCCTCCAGCTGGGCCTTGATGCGCTCCACGTTTTTGTCGGCGCTGTCGTAGCGGGTCTTGAGGGTCTCCAGATTGGTCTGCTGCTTTTTGAAGAACCCGAAAATGCCGCCCTGCTTTTCCTCGGTGGCGTCAAAGCCCTGCAACTCGTTGATGAGGTTGGTGATGAGCTGGCCGGTCTCGCCCATGTCCTTGGTGCGAACCTTGGCAAGGGCGGTGTCGGAAAATTCGCTCAGCTTTTTCTGGCTGGCGGCGCCGTATTGCAGCACCATCTGGCTGTTGGTGATGTCGATTTTTTCCGCAAAATCGTTCACCATCTTCTGCTCTTCGGGGGAGAGGGGGGTGTCCTCCACCATGACGGGAGTGGCTTTCTTCGCCTCCTCCACCACCTTCTCGTCGGCGGCAGGGTCCAGCGTCAGCGTGGGTGCGGCGGGGGCGGCATCCAGCGTCAGGCTGGGGGCGGCGGGAGCGTTCAAATCAAAATCGGCCATGATCGGTTCCTCACTTTCCTTTATTTGGTCAAATTCTGGCTTTTCAGGATGCTGTCCAGCACCTCAATGTCGGTGGAAATGTCCATGGCCTCGGCGCTGTACAAGGCGTCCAGCTGGTTCTCAAAGGCGGTGGCCATGGTGTCGGCGTTGCGGCGTACCTCGCTCAGAATCTGGTTGGCGTTGTCGCCCTTGACGCCGCCCTTTTCCATCTGCACGTAGGCGGCTAAAATCTTGTTCACCTCAGGCAGATAATACCGGGCGAACCGGTCCAACTGCCGGGCCTTGTCGGGGGTCTTTTCCACTGCCTGCACAATGGAGCGGCCGGCCTGTTCCATCCGGTCCATGGCGGCGGACAGCGGCGGGTCGGGGATGTCCACGTTCAGCTTGTGCAGCGTGTCCAGATCAGCGGCGATGCCCTCCAGCATACGATCCACGTCCTCGCTGCCGGTGGCGTAGGGCACCAGCGTGCGCACCACCCGGGTGGGGCAGAATTTCTGCGCCACAGCGTACACAAGGCAGCTGATGCCTGCCGTCAGCAAAATGCCGGACAGCTGGTAGATGGGCGTGAGCAGCGCCATCACCGGCCAGACCAGCGCCGCCAGATACACCGGCAGCACCGGGCGGCGGCGTTTTTCTTCCCATTTGCTCATAGCGGGCCTCCAGTCATTCAGTAGTACCTTTTATTATAGAACAATCGGCGGTGCAATGCAAATCATTTATTGTAAAATTTGTGCATCAGCGAAGGCCGCGCCCCAGACGGCTTGCAGCCGGGCCATGCTGAAAGCCGCGTTGGCGGGGGAGGTGGAGGGCAGCACCACAGCGGGCAGCCCGGTGAGGGGCTGGGCGTATCTGGCGTAGACCCGCCCCGACGCCGCGCCGTTGCAGAAAATCACCCGCACCCCCAGCCGCCGCACAAGGGCGGCCACATCGTTGGGCTGGACGTCCCGGATGGAGGCGTCCGACGCGCCGGTGATGGTGCAGCGGCAGACGGTGTCCCACAGAGCGAGGTCATGGGACAAAATGAGGTGTTTTTTAGACGGGATATCGTGCAAAGCGGGCGGCTCTTCTCCAAAAAGCGAAGCCAGCAGCGGCCAGAACCGGTTTTGGGGATGGCCGTAGTAAAAGCCCTGTTCCCGGCTTTTGGGGCTGGGAAAGCTGCCCAGAATCAGCGCGGCGGCGGTGGCGCCGCACACCGGGGCGAACCCCGGGCCGACAGGGGTGGGAAGGTTTGGCATGGGGAACCTCATTTTTTCAGTAACGCAATGCTCAGCTGCGCCAGATCGCTGGGGGAGACCCCCGGGATGCGCCCGGCCTGCGCCAGCGTGCGGGGGCGGATTTTCGCCAGCTTTTCGCGGGATTCCAGCGTCAGCCCGGTGAGGGGCGCGTAGTCGAAATCCTCCGGGATGGCTACCTGCTCATGGCGCTGGATGTCCCGGATGGTGCGGGCCTCCCGGGCGATGTAGCCCGCGTAGCGGATCTCCGTCTCGATGCGCTGGGCCATGGCGGGGGTGACGCCCTCGCCGGGGCCGATGACCTTGCAGACCAGCGCGTGGGTGATGCCGGGACGGCGCAGCAGCTCCTCGGCGGTGCCGCCGCTTTCGCCCAGCACGGCGCCCTCCGGCGCGGCGGCGCGCAGCTCCGCCAGCTTCACCGTGGTGGTGCGCAGCCGGTGCAATTCCTTTTCCTTAATTTCCTTGTCCCGGCAGAACACCGCCCAGCGGGCGTCGTCCACCAGACCGTACTCCCGCCCGATGGGAGTCAGCCGCTCATCGGCGTTGTCCTGACGCAGGCTCAGCCGGTATTCGCTGCGGCTGGTCATCATGCGGTAGGGGTCCAGCACGCCCTTGGTGACCAGGTCGTCCACCAGCGTGCCCAGATAGCTGGAATGGCGGGGGAGAATCAGCTGGGTTTTTCCCTGTGCGCGGCGGGCGGCGTTGAGACCCGCCAGCAGCCCCTGCGCGGCGGCCTCCTCGTAGCCGGAGGTGCCGTTGAACTGTCCCGCGCCGTACACGCCGGACACCACCTTGCTTTCCAGCGTGGGGTGCAGCGTGGTGGGGTCCACGCAGTCGTACTCGATGGCGTAGGCGGGGCGCATGATTTCCAGATGCTCAAAGCCTTGGATGGTGCGGTACATGGCGTTCTGCACCGCCTCCGGCAGGCTGCTGCTCATGCCCTGCAGGTACATTTCCTCGGTGTCCTCGCCGCATGGCTCCACGAAGATGGGGTGGCGCTCCTTGTCCTTGAACCGCACCACCTTATCCTCGATGGAGGGGCAGTATCGCGGCCCCACGCCCTGAATGTCCCCGCCGTACAGCGGCGAGCGGGAGAGGTTTTCCAGAATCACCCGGTGGGTGTCGGCGTTGGTGTAGGCAATGTGGCAGTCCACCTTGTTGTGCATGGGCTGCCGGGTGAGAAAGCTGAAGGGCTGCAGCTGGTCGTCCGGGTCGCCGGGCTGACATTCCAGCTTGGAGAAATCAATACTGCGGCGGTGCACCCGCGCCGGGGTGCCGGTCTTGAACCGGCGCAGCGTGAAGCCGTTGTCCACAAGGCAGCGGGTCAGCGCCGTGGCGGCGTGAGTGCCGTCGGGGCCGCTGTCGTAATGGGATTCCCCCACAAAAATGCGCCCGCCCAGCGTGGTGCCGGTGGCAATGACCACCGCCTTGCAGCCGTAGTACCCGCCCAGCTGGGTGTACACGCCCCGCACCGCGCCGCCTTGAATGTCCAGCCCGGTGATTTCCGCCTGATGAATGGCAAGGTTGGGCGTGGTTTCCAGCGCGTGCTTCATCCAGATGTGATAGCGTTTGCGGTCGGTCTGAACCCGCAGGCTGTGCACCGCGGGGCCTTTGCCCCGGTTGAGCATCCGGCTTTGCAGAAAGGTGGCGTCGGCGGCAAGGCCCATCAGCCCGCCCAGCGCGTCCACCTCCCGCACCAGATGCCCCTTGGCGGTGCCGCCGATGGAGGGGTTGCAGGGCATGTTGCCGATCAAATCCAGCGTCAGCGTGAACACGGCGGTGCTGGCACCCAGCACCGCCGCCGCGTGGGCGGCCTCGATGCCGGCATGGCCCGCGCCAATGACGATGACGTCATAGTCTGCGAGATGGTCAAAATGTGGCTGCATGATTATCAAAATCCTTTTTAATTAGGAGTGATTTGTAATTTCTCATTTTCCGACGCAGAAGGTCGCAAATACCTCGTCAATGGTGCTCTCGGCGGCGTTTTCGCCGGTGAGGTCGCACAGCGCCTGCAGCGCGTCGGTGATGCACACCGCCGCCGCGTCCAGCCCGAAGCCGTCCCGCTGGCTGGCAATGGCCTGCGCCACCGCGTCCCGGGCGCGCACCGCCGCCGCGTACTGTCTCGCGCTGCACAGCTGGGCGGCGTTGGGGTCCAGCCGGGCGGTGCCCAAAATCTCCGCCACCGCCGCCGACAGCGTTTGCAGGCTGGCGGCGTCCCGGGCGCACAGGCTGACTACCTTTTTATAATAGGGTGCAAGCTGTGCAGCGGCATCTTCTGTGGAGTCGGTCAAATCGTTTTTGTTGAGAATGGCCAGCGCCGGGCGGCGGGCACATTTTTCCGCAATGGCCATGTCCTCGGCGGTGAGGGGCGCGCTGGCGTCAAACACCGCCAGCACCAGACCCGCCTCCTCCAGCTTGCGCCAGCTGCGGCGGATGCCCTCCGCCTCAATTTCATCGGCGGCCTCGTGCACACCGGCGGTGTCAAAGAGATTGAGACGAATCTCCCCCAGCTGCACCGCCTGCTCCACGATATCCCGGGTGGTGCCCGCCACCGGCGTGACAATGGCCCGGTCGAACCCGGCCAGCAGGTTGAGCAGCGTGGACTTGCCCACGTTGGGACGGCCCAGCAGCACGCAGTCCACCCCGTGGCGCAGCACCGCCCCCGCGCCGTAGCCGGCAATGAGGTCGTCCAGCTGGGCCTGCTGGGCGGTGAGCGTTTCGGTGAGGTGGGCGGGGGTCAGCTCCGGCACGTCCTCCTCGGGGTAGTCCACCCAGGCGGTGAGATGGGCATTGAGGCTTTGCAGCGCCGTCTGGATGGCGCCGATGCGCTTTGCCAATGCGCCGTCCAGCGCCGCCTGCGCCAGCGCCGCCCCCTGCCGCCCGTTGGCGGAGATGACCTCCATCACCGCCTCCGCCTGCGTCAGGGACAGGCGGCCGTTTTCCAGCGCACGGCGGGTGAACTCCCCCGGCCCGGCCGGCTGTGCGCCTGCATCGTACAGCGCCTCCAGCAGCGCGTTTGCCATCACGGTGCCGCCGTGCACCGACAACTCCACCACATCCTCGCCGGTGTAGCTGCGGGGGGCGCGGAAGCACAGCGCCACTGTTTCGTCCAGCGGCTTGCCTTTTAAAAAGGTACGGCCCAGCATGGCGGTGTAGCCCTTGGCCTGTTCCAGACGGCGGGCGGGGTTTCTGGGCGTGAACACTCTGGCGGCAATGGCGAACGCCTCCGGTCCGGAGACGCGCACCACCGCGATGCCTCCCTGTCCGGGCGGCGTGGCCAGTGCGGTGATGGTCGATGGCAAGCGGATGCCCCCTTTCCTTTTACACTTTAGAATACCACATTTGCAGCGCGGCGTAAAGTGTGAAAATTTGAGATGAACGACCTATAAAATGTTCCACGTGGAACATTTTTGCCTTTCCCCCTTTCCCTTGCGCCAAAGCTGTGCTATAATAGAGATTACGAATGGGAAAGGAGCCGAAGATGGGAAAGGTTATCGCAGTGGCAAATCAGAAGGGCGGCGTGGGCAAAACCACCACAGCCGTAAACTTGTCCTCCTGTGTGGCCGCGCTGGGCAAGCGGGTGCTGGTGGTGGATCTCGACCCGCAGGGCAACACCACCTCTGCCTACGGTGTGTCCAAAAATAAACTGGACAGCGACATTTACACCTGCCTCATCGACGATGAGGATGTGCGGCAGGCGGTGGTGAAAACCGAGTTCCACGCCGATCTTCTGCCCTCCAACACCCAGCTGGCCGGCGCGGCGGTGGAACTGGTGAACCTGCCCCGTCGGGAAAACCGTCTGCGCAGCGTGCTGGCCCCCATCGTGCCGCTGTATGATTACGTGTTCATCGACTGCCCGCCCTCCCTTGACCTGCTCACCATCAACGGCCTGTGCGCCTGCGATACCGTGCTCATCCCCTTGCAGTGCGAGTATTTCGCGTTGGAGGGGCTGTCCGAGCTGATGAACACCCTCAAGACGGTGCGCAAAAAGTACAACCGCTATCTGGACATCGAGGGCGTGGTGTTCACCATGTATTCGGGGCGGCTCAACCTGACCATGCAGGTGGTGGCGCAGGTGAAAAAATACTACGGCAACAAGGTGTACCGCTCGGTCATCCCCCGCACGGTGCGCCTGAGCGAGGCGCCCAGCTTTGGCATGCCCATCAACTATTATGAGCCAAACGGCAAGGGCAGCGACGCCTACATGGAACTGGCCCGGGAATTTTTGGCGAACAACGAATCCTGACTGGAACGGTGGTGAAGCAATGGCAAAGAAAAAATTGGGCGGGCTTGGCAAAGGGCTGGACAGCCTGTTTGCCGACCTGCCGGAGACCGAGGACGTCCCCGCCACCGGCACGCTGCCCATCCGGGACATCGAGCCGGATCCGGAACAGCCCCGCAAGACCTTTGACGAGGAGGCACTGGCTCAGCTGTGCGCCAGTATCGAGGAGAACGGCCTGCTGCAGCCCATCGCGGTGCGGCCCAAAAAGGCGGGGCCGGGGTACATCATCATCGCGGGTGAGCGCCGCTGGCGGGCCTGCCGCATGGCGGGTCTGGACGAGGTGCCGGTCATCATCAAGGAAGTCACCGACGAACAGGCTGCCGCGCTGGCACTCATTGAAAATTTGCAGCGGGAGGATCTGGACCCCATCGAGGTGGCACAGGGCTGCCGCCAGCTCATTGAAAAATACGGCCTGACCCAGGAGGTGGCCGCCAAGCGCCTTGGCAAAAGCCGCAGCGCCGTGGCCAACACCATGCGGCTGCTCACCCTGCCGGACAGCGTGCAGAAGCAGGTGAGCAAGGGGGAAATCTCCACCGGCCACGCCAAAGTGCTGCTGGGTCTGCCCAGCGCCCAGCTGATGACAGACGCTGCCAACGAGGTGGCCCAGCGGGGACTCAACGTGCGCCAGACCGAGGCCCTGTGCAAAAAGCTGGCAAAGCCCCCCAAGCCGCCCAAGCCGGTGGACGCCTTCACCCGCCCCAAGCGGGCCGTGGAGGTGGAGGCCGCGCTGAAAGAGGTGCTGGGCAGCGAGGTGCATGTGGACTACAAAAACGGCAAGGGCAGTCTCAAAATCGACTTTTACAGCGACGAGATGCTGCAGGCCTTTGTGGAGCTTCTGGGACGCTACGAAAATCAAAATCAGTGAGGCTGTAGGGGGCGGCGTCCCCGACGCCCCGTAAACGCAGCGTTCATGATGAAATAGAGAAAAAGGAGAGTATTTTCATGTTAGACATTCGTTTTGTGCGGGAGAATCCCGAGCTGGTCAAGGAGAACATCCGCAAGAAATTCCAGGACGCCAAGCTGCCGCTGGTGGATGAGGTCATCGCGCTGGACGCGGAGTACCGCGCCGCCATCGGGCAGGCCAGCGATCTGCGCGCCGAGCGCAACCGGCTGTCCAAGGCCAACGGCCCGCTGTTCGGCAAGCTGAAAAAGGCCGCCGAGGAGGAAAAAGCCGCCATTCAGGCTCAAATCGACGCCAACATGGCCGCCGTCAAGGAGAATGACGACACCCTCAAGGCGCTGGAGGCCAAGGAGGATGAGCTGCAGAAGAAAATTCAGCAGATCATGTACACCATCCCCCAGATGATTGACCCCAGCGTGCCCATCGGCCCCGACGACAGCTGCAACGTGGAGGTGCAGCGCTTCGGCGAGGCCGTCACCCCCGATTTCCCCATCCCCTACCACGTGGACATCATGGAGAGCTTCGGCGGCATTGACCTGGACGCGGCGGGCCGGGTGTCCGGCAACGGCTTCTACTACCTGCTGGGCGACATCGCCCGCCTGCATGAGGCGGTGCTGGCCTACGCCCGGGATTTCATGATCGACAAGGGCTTCACCTATGTCATCCCGCCCTTCATGATCCACGGCAACGTGGTGCAGGGCGTTATGTCCTTCCCCGAGATGGACGCCATGATGTACAAGATCGAGGGCGAAGACCTCTACCTCATCGGCACCAGCGAGCACTCCATGATCGGCCGGTTCATCGACCAGACCCTCACCCCCGACCAGCTGCCCCAGACCCTCACCAGCTATTCCCCCTGCTTCCGCAAGGAAAAGGGCGCCCACGGCATCGAGGAGCGCGGCGTCTACCGCATCCACCAGTTTGAAAAGCAGGAGATGATCGTGGTCTGCCGCCCCGAGGAATCCATGGACTGGTACGATAAGCTGTGGAAGAATTCCGTGGAGCTGTTCCGATCTCTGGAGATTCCCGTGCGCCAGCTGGAGTGCTGCTCCGGCGATTTGGCCGACCTGAAGGTCAAGAGCTGCGACATTGAGGCGTGGAGCCCCCGCCAGCAGAAGTATTTCGAGGTGTGCAGCTGCTCCAACCTGGGCGACGCGCAGGCCCGCCGTCTGCGCATCCGCTACAAGGACGAGAACGGCAAGACCGCCTTCGCCCATACCCTGAACAACACCTGCGTGGCTCCGCCCCGGATGCTCATTGCGTTCCTGGAAAACCACCTGCAGGCGGACGGCACCGTCACCATTCCGGAAGTGCTGCGCCCCTACATGGGCGGCAAGGCGTTGCTGGTGCCCAACAAGAAATAACTCCTTGAAAACCCGGCTGAAGATGGGTATAATAGAAACACGGAAAGGAGCCGATACCATGACACAGCAGGAGTTAGACGCGATCCGCGGCGTGATGCGAGAGGAAATCCGCACCGCTGTGCGGGAAGAAACCCGCGCTATTATGCGAGAGGAAATCCGCACCGCCGTGCAGGAAGAAACCCGCGCTATTGTGAAAGAGGAACTGAAACCCATTCATGAACGCCTTGACAATATGCAGGGCCAGATCAACGGGATGCAAGATCAGATCAACGACATCAAAGACCAGCTGGACGAAATGCAGGAGGATACCCAGATCACCCGCGGCGCCGTGAACGCGCTGTGCGAGTGGGCCGACCATGTTGCCGTTGTCACGGCAGTGACCTTCCCCGTCAAGAAAGCCGAATAAGCAGCCAGGCCGCCCTTTGCAGGGCGGCTTTTGTTCTGCCTTCCAAACACCAACCCCCCGGCGCAAATGCGCCGGGGGGTCGTCCACTCAATCTTCCAGATCACGCACGAACCGCCACAGCTCGCCCACCGTGGCGCAGCGGGCCAGATCCTTTTCGCTCACGTCCTGGCCCACCGTTTCCCCGATGTTCCAGGCCAGCTCGATCAGGTCCTCGTGGTCTGCGCCAAGCTCGGCCAGCTCCAGCTCATCCACCAGTTCTTCCTCGTCACAGCTGAACTGTTCGGCGAGGATTTCCAACAACTCTTCATACGTCATAAAAACACCCTCCCGCGGTGAATCTGATACTATGATACACAGTCAGGCCGCCGCCGTCAAGAGGGGCGGTGCAAAATCCCGAATTGACCTTTGCGCCCGCGGGTGGTATGATGTTGGAAGGAGGAAACGCCATGCCGAACGTCATTGAAATTCAGGACCTTGCCGCCCCCGCGCTGGACGTGTACGCCCGGCTCACCGGGCCGCAGCTGCGCCATCGTGCGGGGCAGTTTGTGGCGGAAAGCCCCAAGGTCATTGCCCGGGCGCTGGACGCGGGGTGCCGCCCGGTTTCCTTTTTGATGGAGCGCCGCCACTTGACCGGCGACGCCGCACCGCTGCTGGCCCGCTGTCCCGGCACGCCGGTGTACACCGCCGACCGGGAGGTGCTGGCCGCCCTCACCGGGTACACCCTCACCCGGGGCGTGCTCTGCGCCATGGAGCGCCCCGTCCCCGCCGACGCGGCCGCTTTGTGCTGTACCGCCCGCCGCGTGGCGGTGCTGGAGAACATCGTGGACACCACCAATCTGGGGGCCATCTTCCGCAGTGCGGCAGCGCTGCACGTAGATGCGGTGCTGCTCTCCCCCTCTTGCTGCGACCCGCTGGGCCGCCGCAGTCTGCGCGTCAGCATGGGCACCGTGTTTCAGGTGCCGTGGGCGGTCCTGCCCGGCTGGCCGGAGGAAGGGCTGGCGCTGCTGAAACAGCAGGGCTTTGTCACCGCCGCGCTGGCTTTGCGGGAAAATTCCCGCTCCATTGACGACCCCCTTCTGCGCCGCGCCGATAAACTGGCGCTGGTGCTGGGAACCGAGGGGGACGGTCTGGCCGACCGCACCATCGCCGCCTGTGACGAAACGGTGCTCATCCCCATGTCCCACGGGGTGGATTCCCTCAACGTGGCGGCGGCCGCCGCTGTGGCCTTCTGGGAGACCCGCCCCCGACCCGCACAGGAGGTGCGCTATGATTGACAAAACACGATTGGCCGAAAAATGTTCCACGTGGAACATCACCCTCACCGGCGCCCAGCTGGACGCGCTGGATCGCTACGCCGCCCTGCTGGTGGACTACAACCAAAAGGTCAACCTCACCGCCATCACCACGCCGGAGGGCATCGAGGACCGCCATTTTGCGGACAGCCTGCTCTTTGCCGCCCAGCCCGAGGTGCAGGGCGCGCTGGTGGACGTGGGCACCGGGGCAGGCTTCCCCGGCATCGTTGCCAAAATTTTCAAGCCGGATCTGCAGCTCACCCTCATGGAACCCACCGGCAAGCGGGTGGAGTTTCTGCGCTACGTCTGCGGTGAGCTGGGGCTTTCCGGCGTGGAGTTCGCCAAGGAGCGGGCCGAGGAGGCCGCCCGCAAGGTCTGGCGGGAGCGCTTTACCGTGGCCAGCGCCCGGGCAGTGGCGGCGCTGCCGGTGCTGTGTGAATACTGCCTGCCGTTGGTGAAGGTGGGCGGCGTGTTCATCGCCATGAAAGGCCCCGACGCCGACGCGGAGCGCACCGCCGCCGCCAATGCCCTCAAAAAGCTGGGCGGACAGTACGCCGACACCCGGGCATTCACCCTGCCGGACGGCAGCGAGCGGCGGCTGGTGGTGATGAAAAAAATATCGCAAACTCCGACCGTTTACCCCCGAAACGGCGGAAAAATCGCAAAAAAACCGTTGTAACAACGCGAAAATTTGAAGAACCCGGCGAACGATTTTTGTTTTCTTTTGGTTGGTTTTCTGGTATTCTGGGACAAGAAATCAGGAAGGATGCTCCCGCGCATGGTCTTTGGAGCTGTAGGGGCGCGCAGTGTGCGCCCGTTCCGCTCCCGCCCTTCCTGCTCCCCCCCGCGAAAGGAGTACCAAATGAGAGAGAAACAAAAGGTCGGCCGGGTCATTCTTTTGCCGCTGGAGTGGATCGAGCCATCCCCCTATCAGGCCCGCACCGTGTTTGACGACAACGAGATCGCCGCGCTGGCCGTGAGCATTTTGCAGAACGGACTGCTCCAGCCGGTGAGCGTGCGCCGTCTTGGCCTGCACCGCTACCAGCTGGTGGCGGGCGAGCGCCGTCTGCGGGCCTGCCGTCTGGCCCAGCTGCAAAAGATCCCCGCCATCCTGTCGGAGTTTGACGAGAGCGAATCCGCAGCGCTGGGCCTTTTGGAAAACATGCAGCGCGCCCAGCTGGACCCCTTTGACACGGCGCGGGGCATCCGGGAGGTTATCCGGCTGTGGGGCTGCACCCAGGCCGAGGCGGCGCGGCGGCTGGGACTGAGCCAGTCGGCACTGGCCAACAAGCTGCGTCTGCTCAGCCTCACCGAGGAACAGCAGAAGCTCTGCATCGAGCACCGCCTCACCGAGCGCCACGCCCGCGCCGCGCTGCGCCTGCCGGAGCACCGCCGCACCGAGGCACTGGAAAAAATGGCGCTGACCGCCATGAGCGTGCGGCAGGCGGACAAGCTGGTGGACCAGATGCTCAAGGACGAGCCTTCGCCGGACAAGCCCCGCCGCCGTACCACCCATATGGTGGGGGATGTGAGGTTCTTTGTGAACACCCTGCAGCACGCGGTGGACCTGATGACCCAGAAGGGCATCCGCGCCACTACCCACTGCACCCGCCGGGACGGCTGCCTCGAATACACAGTGCGCATCCCCGTGGAACAGGCCGTGGAGCCCCAGCCCGCCGAGGCGAAAGCTGCGGAATAAATCCTATAGAAATCCCTTTCTGTCTGCCATGGGCGGCCAACTTTTTTCAATTTGGTTAAAATGCCGATTCTTTACCAAAAAATATGTACAACATTCTAAACAAAACCCCTTTACGAACCGCCCCCTTTTTTGGTAAAATAAGTTTAAGCAAAAGTGTCTCTCTGATATTGTGCCAATAAAAGGAGGGGTGCTTGGTTCCGTGCGGGGACTCCCCCCGTCCGGGTGCGAATCATGACACCGGAAACCTCCCGGCGTCAAATCTTGTAAACGGAGGAAGAAAAATGCCCAGAGCAAAACAATCCATGGATGGCAATACCGCTGCGGCGCATGTTGCGTATGCGTTCACCGATGTGGCTGCCATCTACCCCATCACCCCCTCCAGCCCCATGGCCGACACCGTTGACCAGTGGAGCGCCCAGGGTCTCAAGAACATCTTCGGCAACCAGGTCAAGGTCGTCGAGATGGAGTCCGAGGCCGGTGCCGCCGGTGCCGTGCACGGTTCTCTCGGAACCGGTGCCATCACCACCACCTTCACCGCGTCTCAGGGCCTGCTGCTCATGATCCCCAACATGTACAAGATCGCCGCCGAGCAGCTCCCCTGCGTGTTTGACGTCTCCGCCCGTACCGTCGCCACCCAGTCCCTGAACATCTTCGGTGACCACAGCGACGTTTACGCCGTCCGTCAGACCGGTTTCGCCATGCTGGCGGAATCCAACCCCCAGGAAGTCATGGACCTGTCCCCCGTGGCCCATCTGGCCGCCATCGAGGGCCGCGTTCCCTTCGTCAACTTCTTCGACGGCTTCCGTACCTCCCACGAGATCCAGAAGATCGAGAAGTGGGACTACGAGGATCTGAAGGAAATGTGCAACATGGAGGCTGTCGAGGCCTTCCGTGCCGCCGCCCTCAATCCCGAGCATCCTAAGATGCGCGGCTCCCACGAGAACGGCGACGTGTTCTTCCAGCATCGTGAGGCCTGCAACTCCGTCTACGACGCTCTGCCCGCCGTGGTCGAGAAGTACATGGCCAAGATCAACGAGAAGCTGGGCACCAACTACGACCTGTTCAACTACTACGGCGCTCCCGATGCTGACCGCGTCATCATCGCCATGGGCTCCATCTGCGACGTGGCCGAGGAAGTCGTGGACTACCTCACCGCCAAGGGCGAGAAGGTCGG
>CALZZE010000017.1 GCA_945830575.1 uncultured Subdoligranulum sp.
GAGTGATGGATTTTTTCGTTTGGGGGCTTGACTTTTAATAGTTAGTCTCCGTTCAGGTATCATCATTCCAACCGACCATACGGCCCGCACGGGATTCCTCCGCCGTGCCGGATCCCATCATCATAAAGAATCCGAAAGAAAGAGAACAAGAAACACCGGTATGGCGGCAGGCCAGCAAAGAATCATGAGCAGCCCCAATGCTGCTCGGCCCCAAAATGTATCCTTGCTGTCTTTCTCATTTTTTCAGGTTGAGGCGGCTTGCTGCGTCGCGGCCCGCTGGAGGCACTATGATCGCTGTGCATGTAGAGGGGGCCGTCATCATTATAGAGATAGTCGAGTTCGGCAGGCGACAGGTTGCTTTCGTTATCACGGAACATACACGCACGCTCCTTCTGTTTGACAGATTTCCGATTTCCTGCTATCTCCAGTATATATCAGGGCGTGTCCCACAAACCGGACAGTAAGGCTCCGATACATCTATTTTTCGTGCGGACGGCATTTTCTTCTTGACTTCCTAAGCGTTCTGAGACATTATACTCGTAAGAAAGTAACTCACGATTCTATAAATGCCGTACATCTTGGAGGAAAACCTATGCGTCCATTTTATTGCCGGGAGGAAGAGCTTAAAAAACTGAACAAGCGGTATTGCGGCGGAAAATTTGAGTGCATCATCATTTATGGAAGAAGGCGCGTTGGAAAGACTGCCTTGATCAATGAGTTCTGCAAGGATAAACCAACGGTTGTCTTTTCCGCTTTGAATACCACGGCAAAGGAGAATCTGGAGGCTCTCTCTAAATCAATCATGAGCTTTGAGCGGCCTGACAGGCAGTCCACGCCGGAGTTTCCGTCTTATGATGCGGCGTTGGATGAATTGACCGAGCTTTCCAAAGAGAATCGTATCGTCTTTGTCATTGACGAGTACCCATATCTTGCCAAGGCCATGCCTGCGATTTCTGCCATGCTGCAGCACACGATTGACCACAAATGGTCAGAATCGAAGATGTATTTGATTCTTTGCGGGTCATCCATGAGCTTTATGGAAAGTCAGGTACTGGGCAGGGAAAGCCCGCTTTACGGAAGAAGAACCGGGCAGTTCAAAATCGAACCCTTGGATTACAAAGAAACCGCCGTGTTCCATCCGAACCTGTCGGCGGAAGATAACGCCCTGATTTATGGCATTACGGGCGGAGTACCGCATTATATCAACAAGCTGGACGTAACCAGCAGCGTGGATGAAGCACTTCTCGAAAATTTCTTTGACCGCTCCAGCTATCTGTATGAAGAACCGGTGAATCTGCTGAAACAGGAACTGCGGGAACCGGCACTATACAATGCCATCATCAAAGCAATCGCAGAAGGCGCCTCCCGGATGATTGAGATCAGCACGAAAACCGGCGAGGAGAATTCAATTGTATCCAAATATCTGAAAACTCTGATCGATTTGGGAATTGTAAAAAAAGAAACGCCGGTTACGGAAAAGCCGGGCAAGAAAACCATCTACCGGTTGGCGGACCATTTTTTCCGCTTCTGGTATCGTTTTGTGCCGGTCAACAGGAGTGCGATTGATTCCGGCCGGATCGTGGAAACCTATCCCTCTGCGGTAAAACGATACCTCCCCGATTATATGGGGCTAATTTTTGAAAAGATGTGTCAGGATTATCTGCTGTACTACGCGAAGGATCTTCCCATCGAGCTGCGTGAGATCGGGCAGTGGTGGGGTACCGATCCCAAAAAGAAGAAACAGATTCAGATTGATCTCGTCGGAACGCCCATAGCTGGCAGGGACTATCTCATTGGTTCGTGGAACTATCAGAATGAGAAAGTCGGCATGGAGGAACTCGATTTGATAAGGGACTACGCCTCTGTGTTCAGACCGGGCTGCAATTTCCACTACTATATTTTCTCCAAAGGCGGATTCACGGAAAGTCTGCTTCAGGCACAGGCGCGCGGAGAAGTGCGGCTGGTAACACTGACAGGCCTTTATATGTAGGGTGCGTCTCCTGAAACAGCCCTGCGATTGGAGATTTCTAATGGGGAAGCCAGCGCAGCTTTGTAAGATTCGACCCTGTTTTGCCTGTTTTCTTCTCGTTCTTCCTTCAATCCTGACTACTGCCTGACGACTATCTGACCACTGTCTGACTACTGCCAGACTACTATTGGGGCGTTTTGAGAAATCCCACGATTTTGAACGGTGCAACATCAATAACAGACGTCCGGGAAGCGTCTGCTAAACGCAGCACAACGAACAGAAACAACGTATGTACATTGGATTTTGAGGGCTGTCGCAGAACTCCGACCCGGAAGGCCAGAGGTTCGAATCCTCCCGGTCGCACCAAAGGCAGCACCTTATGGGGTGCTGCTCTTTTTGTTTTGCATGGATTTTATGGAGCAGTAAAAGAGGGGGATTCGAACAGCCCGTGCCCCGCGCTTTGCGTCCCGCGGGGCAGAAACGCCCCGGTGGGGCGTTTCTAGGGCGCGGTTTGGCGAATCCCTTCGGGCGCACTTAAAAACCTCATTGCAATGTGTTTTTGCAATGAGGTTTTTTCATTCAATTGTATGTGAAATAATTATTCTACCATAATGTCATTGACAACTCCGGCTTAAAATCGTATTATAAATGCACCACCTGCTATATTTTAGCGATATGGCGTATTAGCTCAGCTGGACAGAGCATTTCCTTCGCAGGGGATAGGTCAAGGGTTCGAATCCCTTATACGATTATTGTGCGCCTATGGCGCTTTTACATGGGAGTAACAGCATTTTGTTGGCCACTCCCTTTTATATTAGTTTTATTAACATATCGTCTGCTGCGTCCGTGTACTGCCCTTTTGATAGCCATTCGTTCCTCAGTCGATTTATGGCGGTCCGCATAAGGCAAATTTCTTTTGTGGAAAAAGCGGCTTTTTTATCAGCTGGTAGAGAATTGATTTTCAGTATCAATCTTCCCGAATCCTGTGTGCTATGCCCAAGTTCCCTTTCTTGATAGTAATACGGAGCAAGAGCTTTCAGCAGGATACTTTTGTTCGCACGGGTCAATTTGATTTTTCTCATAGTCCAATCGCCTTTCCGAGTTTCTCTTGTGCCTTGCGTTTGTTCTTGTCAAACGCATGGGCATAAATATCCAATGTAGTGCTTGCTTGTGCATGACCAAGCAGGCTGGCAACCGTTCGTACATCCACGCCCTGTGAAATCAGCAAGCTGGCGTTTGTGTGTCGCAAGCTATGCACATTCAAATCCAGCGGCAAGTTGTTTGCTTTCAAAATCAGCTTGAAGCGATAGGTAAATGTGCAGGGATTCATCGGCTTTCCATTAGGTTGGCGGAACAGGTAGTCATCCTCGTCAACGGTTTCGTTCGCGGTCTGCTGCCTATCCCACTCACACTCTTTCCGCCACGCCTTGAGTAGCTGGCACATTTCTTTGCTCAAGTAGACCATACGATCACCGCTGCTGGTCTTGGGGTCCTTGGTAATAGACTCTTGGTGGCTCAACTTCACGACTCCTCGCTGTACATGGATTGTACGTTTGCGCCAGTTGATGTCACTCCATTTTAATCCACAGGCTTCCCCGCGCCGCAAACCAGTTGCCAGCACCAGCTTGAAATAGGTTTCGTACTTCATACTCTGACCTTCAAACGCTGTAATCAGCTTTTTGACGGTTTCCTCGTCAGCTACCGGGCGCTCTTTCTTTTGTCCTTTCGGTTTGTAACATCTCCATGCGGGATTGTGAGTAAGGTATCCCTCGTCCACAGCCGCCGATAGGATGCCGCACAGCGTGTTGTGTAAACCTTCGACTGACTTCTCGGACAGGTTTCCTCTGCCGTCCAAACGCGGGCTGTGCCGCATTTCTTCGTAAAACTCACGGATAACTTCTTTTCGCAAATCCGTCAGCTTGTAGATTCCCAGTGCCGGCAGGATGCGCCGGATATCCTGCAAATCTCGTTGGTATGTAGAGTCCGCCAGCTTCTTCGGTCCTATGTCAGCCGCCCAATGCTCAATGTACTTTGCCAGCGTAATGCTGCGGTTAATGGGTTCCGGCGTATGCTGAACCTCGCGCTCAAATAGAATCGCCTGTTCCTTTACCCATTTCTCTGCCTGCTTCGGCGTATACTCCTTGGGTGGCTTGACTGTTTTCTGCACGGATTTCAGCCTGTTGCCCTCATAATCGTACCCACGGGATACCACGATCAAATAGCTATTACTGCCGCGTTTTCTGATAGACGCCATTGTTTTCAACGCTCCTTTGTATGTTTTATTGACCTGCGGTACTACAAAGCATATCGACAACTGCGACAGAAAGCTATCACCACACCCAACAATCTTTTGCTTGAAATTCTACCTATTACTGACAAAAACGGCATCGTCATCTCTGACGGTGCCGCCTGCTATTTAACCTGCTTTCTTGGCTTTTCTATTCTTATTTTTCATAAATGCAACATAGCACGGATTTTGGTTGTTCAGCAGATCTTGCATCAGGTTTGCCGCCTGACGCTTCGCCACGTCCTGCGGGTGGCAGTAGGTGCGCTCCAAAAATGCCGTATCCGCATGACCCAGCAGGGATGCCGCCACCTGTTTGCTGGTACCCTCCTGCAGCAGATAGGTTGCGTAGAAATGCCGCAGAGTGTGCAGGTGATAATCTTCCGATAGCCCACACTTTTTATATAACTTGCGCAGATGCCGTGTAAAAGAATCCGGGTGCGGCACATGACCATCGGGGTCTGTAAAAATCGGCTGCTCTCTATCCGGAACGCCGCTATGCAGCACCTGCTGCTGTCGCAGCGCCATCAGAAGCTCCCATATCCCCAGCGGAATGGTTACAATCCGTTCCCGATGGCTCTTGGTGTCGCTCTCAACAATCTGCCCGGATGCACAGCTACGGGAACGGCGGACGGTCAGTTCACAAGCACCGGTTATGTCCCTCCATTGCAGGGCGCACAGTTCCCCACGCCGCAATCCGGTCGTAATTGCCAAGGTATAATAGGCGCGATACAGAATCGGTTCGTTCTGAATCGTCCGCATTAGTTTACTCATTTCATACTTCTGCGGAATATGCTGCACCTCCTTTTCAAAATGCTTTTTCCGAACGCGGTGCGCCGGATTAAACGGAATAATGTCATTTTTCTTGGCATCCTCCAGTACCGAGGAAACCGTTTCCAGATATTTCTGCACAGTTGTTTCCTTGATGCAGTTTCCACCACGTCCGGGGCGCTTGCGCAGTTCCTCACACATTTCCTCTAAGGTCATGGGGAGCAGCTTTGCAAGCGGAATACCGCCAATCAATGGGTAGACAATATCCAGATTGCGTTTGTACCCTGCATAGGTGGTAGCTTTGAAAAACGGTTCCTGCCGCTTGAGCCAGTTTTCGGCGTACTGTTCAAAGTGGGTCTGGTCGCTTTCCTCGACACCATACTTGAACTTTTTCTCGATGCGTTCCGCTTCAGCCATGACATACTGCTGAATGCCGCGCTTTGGCACAGATGATGGCACGGTGATAGTCTGCGCTTTCATTCGCTTCTGACCATTGACCTTATAGCCGTTGCAGACAGTGATTTTGAATTTTCGTTCAGATTTTTTCTTGATGTATGCCATTGTACCTCCTTGCTTGTAAATCAAATCAGCGTCATTGCTGATTTTAGCGTCATTTTTCCATTTCAACATTTCAAAAATACCGTCATTCTTTGTAAATGTAATATTTGACGTACTTACGATTTCTTTTTTCGCAAAAGTGGTTGCTTTGTATAGGGTTACGCCCCATATTTTCCGCGCCAAGGCTTGGCCGATGACGCTAATGACGCTTGTGACGCTATTTTTGAGATATCCCAGCCGGATAATTGAGTTATGTCAATATCAGCGTCATTAGCGTCATCAGCGTCATTTTCAGAATGGGAAAACTTCAGCAAGCGCGTCTGCGATGTGCGATGCGTTTCATAGTGGATATCCTTTGGTACAAATACCGTGTCAAAGTGTTCCACGATTTTTCGGGTAAGCTTATGGGGCAAAACGCCGTCAACACCAGCTGCAGACAACAACTCGGTAGCAGTTCCCTGCCACTTTCCGGCTTGCTCGATGTATTCTGCAACTCTCCAAAGATATTCCGGCACAGCTTTCAGTCGCTGTTCTTCTGCGGTTTCTTCCTCGTCCAACAGCCAAATGCAGTTTCCCTCATGCAGATACAGCGTTCGCCTGTCCAAATCACGCCCGGTCAGGATAATGTCAGCATTCTTGCTCGTTCGCTTGCGCTGCATAACCCATGTGGTGTCCGCTGCGCCCATCAAACCATTGGAGCCGGAAATCTTGTCAAAGGGGTCGGACGCAGCCTGTTTACGCAGATGATGAATCAGCAGAATACAGATGCCGTACTTGTCTGCCAGAGATTTCAGCGCACTGACGTCCTTGTAGTCGCTGGCGTACATACTGCCGCTTTGGTCGCAGGAGCGCACTTTCTGCAAGGTGTCAATGACTACCAGCCCGGTATCCGGATAGTTATGAACAAAGTCCACAATCTGTTCCTCCAATCCTTGTCCGATACTTTGGCATTCGGTTTGCAGAATCAGCTTTTCTGGCGTATCCTCGCTGCCCACAAGCCGGAACAGACGGTCTTGCAGGCGGTTAAGCGTGTCCTCCAACGAGAGGTACAGCACCGTGCGCGACTCAATTTCTCGCCCCCACACCGGCTTACCCTGTGCGACCTGCAGGCAAAGCCATAGCGTCAGCCAGCTTTTGCCTGCTTTGCTGGGACCTGCAAACAATGCCAGTCCTGCCGGAAGCAAGCCGGGAATAATCCACTTTACGGGCGGTAGCGGTGTAGAGAGCAGTTCTTCTGCAGTGATTGCTTTCGGAAGTTTCGTAAAAGTCATTTGCATCATCCTTTCTTGTTTGGTATACATCTATTATCTCATAGTATCGTAATTTTGCGTGTAATAAGTTTTACTCTCTAGTGTTAAGTTGCACGGCTCGCGCCGTCCCACAGCCCCGCAGACGCGCCAAATAGCGGCTTTACGGGCAGCTTCGCGTCCGTGTCCGATGCTGGACATTAGCCCCACACAGGGCGCGTTTGGGCGCGGTATGCGAGCGAATCAGATTTGATTCACTCTTTCGGTTTTGATCCAAGATAGTGAATCCGTTCTGATTCACTCTGGAGGTCCGCGGGCATAATGAACACTTCTTTTTGCCATTTGCTCATCTCCTTTTTTGTCGTTTCGTGTAACTCTTTTGAATACACCTTCCGGGGAGAAAAAAGAGCCCGGAGAACCTTACCGATTTGGTAAGGCCCTCCGGGCTCTTTCTATATTTTCTCTGTTTTATCCGGGCGTGGGGGTACACTTTCCCCGCAAATTTTGATGTGAATTCAATAAAAATCAAATAATGCGCGTAATAGCGTCAATCACGCGGTTATGTAAATAATAAAAGAAACCACGTACATCAAAATAAATGCTGAAGAAAAATGTCTAATTTGCCGCTCGCCCCCAGACATGGGAACATAACAGGCAGACCGCTGGCAGCAGCCGTTCACTGACCTTGTAAGGATCTTACTGATTCCAATCCAAACGCCGTCACCCCATCTGACGCGTGGGGCAGCAGGAGTATCATCATGCCCTCTCCCCAGTCGCGGGTTATGGTCTGCCGTGACCATGCTGTGCGCCCCACCGGGAGAGTAAAGTACCTGTTATGCTGTGTATTCAGTTGTAAAGGTGCTGTGCAGAGATTCTCTGCAAATTCAGGATAACACAGAGTTCACCAGCCTGTCAATGGAAGGTGCACAGATTTGAGAAAATTGTAACATTTGCGTAGCCTCGGGGGTTTGGGGTTCACCCCAAAAATTCGTTTGTGGATATCCAAATGCTATGCTTGCAAAACCATCTGCCAGCAGGTGGGGGGGCTTTTGGGTCCCTCTTTCGTCCCAGTCGGTGGGAAAACCGGCTGGGGGAGTGAACCATGCTATGATTCACTCCCTGCTGCCATTTCCTGTTCACTCAGAAAAAGTGAATCATAGCATGATTCACTTTTGGGGAAAAACCGGTTTCGCTTGTTCAAAAAACAGAAGATAATCACTGCTGTTGGCACAGAAATCTGCTACAATAAAAGGAAAACGCTGCCCATAAGTGGTGGTTGGAGGGGAATACAATGCCAACGATTTTGATTGATGCAGATGGTTGCCCGGTGGTTGACCTGACGGTGCGAATTGGCCGGGCCCACGGCGTGCCAGTGAAAATCCTCTGTGACACAGCGCACCGCATCGAGCGGGAGGGTGCCAAGACACTGGTCTTTGACAAGGGAGCTGACAGCGTGGACTTTGCCCTGGTCAACCGGGTGCAGCCGGGAGATATTGTCATCACCCAGGACTATGGCCTTGCCAGTATGTGCCTGGTCCGACGGGCCAGGGTGCTCAACCAAAACGGTCTTGAGTACACAACCCAGAACATTGACGGTCTGCTAGCTCGTCGGCATGAAAACAAAAAGCTCCTCCGTGCCGGCAAGCACCCGAAAGGGCCAGCCAAACGCACGAAGGAGCAGGATGAGGCGTTCGCAAAAGCACTGGAAAAAACACTGTCCATTATAAATAAAAATCAACAAAATAATGATATTTTTCGGAAAACGTGATATTATAGATTTAGAGCAATACAAAGCCTATTATTTTATAACTCTTTGAATAAACGTAAAGAAGGATGTAGAAATGGCTGAAATCATGGGAACTGTTGCCTCTGTTAAGAGGTATCTTTCGCCAGAAAAAATAGAGTTAAAGATTTCTCCTGACTTGGGCGGTGAAAGTACAATAATTCTTCAACAGAACAGAAAGTATATAATTCCGGATTTTCAGCGGGAAATTCGTTGGGAAGAAAACAATTTGAGCATTTTGCTGTCAGACTTGTCTACCAGCCCTCGGTTCCTTGGAAATATTATTTTGACAATTAAGAAAGATGGAGACTGCCAAATAATCGACGGCCAGCAACGTACCACAGTCCTCCTATTGATTCTTGCATACATCAAAAGTCGATATAAGGAAAAGTTGGAGCCATTTACCCCTTGTTCTATTGAAAACCGAAGCTTTACTGGATTATCTGAATTGATGGAGAATGGTTTTGCGGATGAACTTCTGGAAAATCCTGCTATCACAAAAACAGATTATTATGGTCAGCGACAGTCTTTTATCAATCTATGGAGATGGTTGAAAAAAGAAGAATTGTTAGCCACATCAGCTACTGCAAAAACAATCCTACATAATATTGAAACGTCGCAGGTGAACATTATTGCCAGCCATGAAGATGAAAGCAATTCCAGTATTCGCTATTTCTTAGACGTCAATCTCAAAGGTGTCCAACTGGATACGGAGGATATTTTCAAAGCTCAAATTTTCTCTCTGAACCTATCAGATGATATGCTCCAGCTGTGGAGAGAAAATAAAGCGGCAATGTTGACCTTTAACCAAACAAAGGAAAAAGGGGGTACTGATAAAAAAGTTAAAGAGCGCTATCCATTAATGAAAGTTTATGAGCATTATTTCTATTGCGACCTATTCAAAAGCAAGCCGGAATTGGAGCAAGAAAAGTTAAAGTTCGGAGAAGATTTTTCTATCAGTGCGAATCTTCAATATGATGGAAGAAAATTTTTCAAAGGAACGCATTTGGTAGAAGTCTTGGGCGATATTGGCTATATAAAACAGTCCCTTCGGCGGCTACGAAAGGCAATTGATGTAATGAATGACATTGTGTCTAGTTCTGGACCCAGCGACAAATTCAAGCATTTGTTTCACTGTGACCAAAAAATAGATAGCAATCAAGTAACACTTGTATATGATTTTTTCCAAAGAATCCTTCTAGATAAAGAAGTTGTTCCCAAGATTTTAGTTCTTAAATACATTTTGGAATTTTTTGATGGCAATAATCATCAAAAGAAGGATTACGATTCGGCCTATCCGATTTTCGCGGCAGCATCTTTATTTATTCTCTTCGCACCGAAAAAGGATGGCGAAAAATTTTATAAAATTGTACAAGCAAACGATTGGATTGATAAACTTAACGAGTGGATAAAAACATTTATAAGCGGAGTTGAGTTGACAAAGGGAAAAATGATGGCGGCTTATCGTTTTACAGAAGATGAAGAGGAAACAAACAATATGTTTCAGTCTGTCCGTTGCAAAGCGTTGGCCATGCTCCATAACTATTTTGTCTTTAAAACGAACGCGGACAGAAAAAAATATGTCGACATTAATAACGTGGCCGAACTTTTAAGTTATCTTACCAATAAAGATGCTTACACGCTTGAACATTTCATTATCCCAAAAGGAAAAACGATACATATACAGACAACTCAAATTGACTTTCAGTATACGTTCCCGGGAAAATTTGGAAAATATCGTGATTTCCTATTTGACTATATTTTCATTTCAAAGAATCTCAACGGGAATATCGGACAGCTTTCGTTTACGGCAAAAGTAAAGAAACTAGACGAACATCAAGATGAAATTCATTGTGACTATTCTCTACGTTATCTATCGATACTGAAGGGGTCTGAGCTATTTACAAAGTTTCCAAACTTAGATCAAATCAACTCAGAAGAAGAAGCCAAAGAATGTCTTGATAGGTATTTTGAAGAGGATTTCACAGGGGCCTTTTATGAATTCGCCAAAAGCTTAATCTCTTCGATAGATTTGATTCCGTGTGTATAAAAAACAGGGGCTACGGCAAATGTATTGCCTTAGCCCCTGTTTTTTATTCGAGGTATTCACTTGGATCAAAATCCTCGTCATTGTTTTCGTAGTCGGTGCGCAGAATTGCAATGCCGGCGTCAGCATATTCATTCATTCGCTTTAACAGATCGCTGCCATTATTGATTTCCGGGCAAATGTGAGCAACCAATCCTTTGGCAACTGCAAAATTATCTTTGTCCACATTTCCAACCAAGCAGATATCCAAGTTTTTCGTCGCAGGATCGGGTTTAGCACCAGCTCGTAGTGCAACCATAATTGCAAACGTATACAACTGATATTTTGTGGAAAAAATGTGCTTCTCATCTACCAAGAGATCATAAAAGCAACGATTTTCAGTGGTTGTGCGAATGTGAGTAGAGGGATTCATTGAAAAGAACTCTTGTGCTGCCATTTTCAATATACCTCCTTGCTTGCAATCACCGTCTTGGGCCAGGTCTGATCACTGTGGTTTTCCAACTTATAGACGGTTTTGACATACGGCTTCAGCTCGTTTTGATACTTCTCAGTCAGATCACCGGTGGAGACCATAAAAATCACCTGCTTGCCCATATGCGGCAAGAAACGAGTAATTGCAGCACGATGTTCATCCGAAAACAGTCCAAGAGGGTTATCAATGATAACCGGTGCTGCAAAATCGGAGGAGCGATTCAATCCGGCAATATAAGAAAGGCTGATCACCTTAGACTGACCAGTCGAAGGATTCAGCGTGCGGCCAGGCTCGATCTGATAGGTTTCACCATTCGTAAGTTCAAGCAAAAGGCTGTAGTCTTTGGAAATTTTGATGCCTTTATACTTTTGGGGTGCGTTCGTGATTTGCAAGAAAACTTCGGTGGCATATTTCTCCACAAAAGCACGTTTTTCTTCCAGAAGACGATTGCGATACTCACTGAAGATCTTTTCCAACGCAATCGTGTTTTCCAATTTCTTCTGGCACAGAGCGCCCTCTTTATCCAACTGGCTAAGCTCGGCAAGCTTCTCTTCCAGCCGGGCAAGTTTTTCTCGGTCTTGCGACAACAGCACTTCTGTCACTGTGCGACGATTTTCGGTTTCCTTCTTTTTTGCCTCGGTACTGGCAATGTTCTGGATGATACGTTCGCCAGCTTCCTCATTAAAAGAACCGATATCTTTACGTAAATGCTCAAACTCTTCCTTTTTGGAGGAGCGTTCCTTCTCTTTTTTCCAAACTTCCTCACTCAGAGAAAAGTAAGCGGCACGTGTCTGGAATCCGTGGGGTTGATATTGGGCACAGACACTGAAAAGAGCACGGCGCTCCTTTTCAACAAGAATGGCATCGTCTGTGACTAAGTGATCCCGAATGAATGCCTGGATCTTTTCTTTGTGGGAATCCGTCATTGGCTCACCGCATACACAAACAGGCTGTTCCATAAGGCGAACCAGATACTCTTTTACCGGTTCGGTGATATGGTATTCCGTAGGTTCAGTAGATGTATCCTGCTGCATTTTAGCAAAAATGGAAGCAGCCAACATGAGGGTGGCATTCTTTTGAAAGCATTCAGACTGTTCCTGCCGAATGCGTTTCAAGTCATCGGTAAGTTGCTTGATTTCCTCAGACAATTTCTGCTTTCGAGTGACCTTTTCAGAAATCTCCTTGAAATCTTTCAGCTTATCTTCGTCCTTTTGTATCTGCTCGTTGGCGGCGTTAATCTCCTGCTCATATTGGCGCAACAAGGCTTCCTGCTCGGCAACTTTCTGGTCCGCTTCCATTTTCTGCTGCAGAATATCCTGATACTTGTTCTGATTCTGAATCCAAGTATCCCGACTTTTTTCAAATTCCTTTTTCAGCAGGCCGAGATCTTCTACGGCGTTATCAACTTCCTTAATGCCAAGGACACGGGCAATAGCGTCCTTATACTGGCTTCCGCTGGCCGTACTATAATCGTTGATTTTTTCGCCGTCAAAGAAGAAGTACTGTGAGGCATCCTGATGCACAAGAGAATTGATGAAGTCTGCTTTCTCATCCTCTTCACTGCTCAGCGGAACATCGTTTTTGATCAGTTCCAACGTACATTTGAAGTCTTTGCTGCTTGGGGTTGCCTCCAGTTTCCCGCGCAGGTCAATGGAGCGAGAAATTTCGATCTTGTCGGAGCCGTTCTCAACAAACAGAGAAACCGCGGCATGATAGCACTTCTCCGACTGGGCATTTACATTGATCAGATCTTTAAGATCGTCGCTATCTTTGGGACCGTACAGACAGAACAAAATTGCGGAAAAGAAGCAGGACTTTCCTACGTCATTATCAGCGTAAAGGATGCTGATGTTCCGCTCGCCGTCAATGGGAAAATCGAAGTTGCATTCCCCATAATAAGCGCGATAGTTGTTTATGCGGAGGGAATTGAAAATCATTGGTCTGAATCCTCCTCTCCGCTCATATTAGCAATAATCTGTCTGATGGGGCCGCGAGTATGACGACTTTTCTGGTATACATGGTCCTTCTCCACCTGGAGAATATTTTCTACGATAGAGGCATCAATATGGTATTCTTCTGCGACTTGGACAAGCAATGGATCCATCGTTTTGCCGACCTCCTTAAAAATCATACGGATTCAACTTCCGCTGAGATAAAAACTGATCGAGTTTCTGACGCTCTTGGATGCCATTGATGGCATCGTCCACCATTAAGTTGATTCGCCGATATTGCGCGTCAATCATAGACAGCGCCATGCGACGTTCCTCATCGCTGGTACTAGCCGGAAGAACCGGATAGACCAGATAGTCATAAATCCAGGCAGTTGTTTTGCCCGGTGCAATACGAAGGACACGGCCTCTGCGTTGAATAAACTGACGTTCAGAGGTTGACGAACTGATAAAAACTGCAACATCGCAAGCAGGAATATCAATGCCTTCATCGAGACAGCCAACGGCCAACAGAATTTTACGGATTCCCTGTCGGAATTCCTTCAGGATTGTGGGGCGTTCTTTTTGCGCGTCCAGTTCTCCGGTGTATTTGAAATAGTATTTGCCCATCCGGTCCAGTTCTTTTCCCAGTTCGTCCAAATGGTTCAGATCATCGCCATAAATCAGAACCCGGGCGGAAAGGGAAATCTCGTCAAAGATCGTCTGCAGCGTTTGAACTTTTTGATCGTTCTTCTTGAGAAGTTTGGCACGATCACGGTAGCGGCCTTCGATACGCTGCTGTAACCGCAGGCGATTTTTCTCATCATCTTCCTGTTCCAGTGCGTGCTGAAGCTGTACGATTTCCTTTGAGAACGCTTTATACGACTCCCAGTCCTCTTCCGGCATTGCACAGGGAAGAACCCTATATTGGTATTCCACCAGGTAGTGTTCACGCTGGGCATCCTTGATCGAAAATTCGAAGGTGTTCTGGTGATAGAAATTCAGAATCTTTTCAGATCCAATTTCATCAAAGTTCCGGCGAGGCGTTGCACTAAGGCCAATGCGGTAAGCCGGATTCAGTTCCATGAGGCACTGAGATTTTGGAGCACCCATATTGTGAACTTCATCGCAGATCATGGCAAATTGTTCCGGCTTTGCCTGTCGCCACTTTGCCATGTAGAAATCACCCTGGGCAGAGTCATAGGTGGAAACGACCACCACTTGTTCTGGGAAACGCGCCTGGGTAAGGGATTTCAGCAACTCTTTGTGGCCACGATAAGGGGACCCACACTTGATAATGGTGATATCAGGATAAAACAGGTGGACATCCGCTTCCCATTGTTCTACGAGTTCTAGGCTGGGAACACAGATAAGAAGAAGTTTCCAGGTGTCGATTTGGCTGATTGCGTACATTGCCGCCTTGGTTTTGCCAGAACCAGTTGCCATCATAAAAAGGCAGGAAAAGTCTTTCTGCAGAAAAGCGTTTTTGGCATCCTCTTGGCAGGAACGCGGCTTGAAGTTGGGATGAATCCCAGCGGATACGCGATAAACGTAATCGACAGGATGTTCCGGTGCATTTTGAATCAACTTCAGGCGAGAGGCCTTGGGGAAATCGAATGTTACAATATTTCCGGCTGTCCCGTCCCACAATCTTTCAAAGCGCTGGATTTTCTGCTCTACCCTGGACTGCAATACCGGAATCCAATTTTGCGAAACCTCAAAGGACTCCTCGTTATTAATCCATCCGCCAAGCGTTTCATTTACAGACCCTAAGAAAGAGATTGCGTTTCCGTCTGCGTCTTTGAAAATACCGAATTTTTCGTGGAACAAATGATACGCGTCGGGATCATTGGGGTCTTTCCGAAGGCACACTTTAATGTCCAAGCGGTTGTTTTTGATGAGCCAACAGAGATTCTTGATGTTGGCAATATTAAGATCGATAAGACTCTGAGTGACAGGGTCGATTTTATCCTCCAACAGCTGGCGGATATCATAGCCGAGGGCGATCTGGCGCTCATCTTCCGGGCTCAGATTCACACTGCAGACAATACGCATCCGTCCGCCGTTTTGAATAAAGGGATACAAACCGTTGGTGATGTAGCACAAGATGGAAGAGTTGAAATATCCGACAGCGCGGCAGTATTCAATGCTCTCCTCCATGCAGGGAACATAGAATTCTTTGATCAGATCGTTTTCCCCGCTCCAGTAAGTGTCTTGGAATGACACTGTGCGCAGGCTCATGCCATCATCCCCCTTTCGGAAAAATATATTAGGAAAGTTCTTTCAGGAACGCTTCTACCTGATCGATGGTGTTTTCTGCGGACAGCGAAATGCGCAAAACGCTGGACACAGCGTTCCCCTTACCGATGGCCTGCAATACATGGGAAGGCATACCTGCCGTGCAGGCGGAACCGGTAGAAACTGCGAATTTTGTGCTGACGCGCTTCACAAAACGCTCGTTGTCAAAATCGTCCTGGTTAACCACCAAACTGATGACGCCTGGCAGGTGATGTTCTGGATCTCCTAAAAGTTCCAGGTGCTCGTTGGATGCAATGATCTTCTTGGCGGCCTGCTCCAGTTTCTGAATATAGGCTGTCTGCTGTTGCTCGTTCGCAATGGCCAGCTCGGCGGCTTTCCCGAAGCCAACAATGTTGTGAACAGCCAATGTGCCGGCACGCAGGCCGTGTTCCTGTTCGCCCCCATGCATGAAAGCACTTATCGGAGGAAGGCCATAATCATCTCCCCGAATATAGGCAGCACCCACGCCTTTGGGCCCGTGGAACTTGTGAGCGGATAGAGAAAGAAAATCCACTCTGGTTTGTTCAACGTTGATGGGTAGTTTTCCAGCTATTTGCGTGGCATCAGCATGGAGTAACACCTGATGCTTATGTGCAACAGCCGCCAATGCGTCCATATCGTTGAGAGAGCCTATTTCGTTATTTGCCCAGATAAAGGATGCGAGGGTGGTTGTGGGGCGTATGGCTTTTTCAAAGGAATCAGGCGTCACCTGACCATACTCGTTTACATCCAGGAAGGCAACCTCATAGCCGCGATCCACTTTAGGAACTTTGCCAAACAGCGAAAAGGTGGCATCCTGATTGGAGTAAATATCGCCATTCAGAAAGCGGCAAGTATTTAATGTGGCGTGATGCTCAACCTTCGATGTGATAATATGGTTGCCCTTTTTTTCGTAGTATTTTTTGTAGTCCGCCACACCTTTAATAATCATATTGGTGCTCTCGGTGGAACCGCAGGTAAAAATGATTTCTTCCGGTTTGGCGTGAATTAGCTTGGCAACCCAGCTCCGGCTATTTTCCACAGCATCGGCAGCATGGGCGGCAAGAGGATAATACTTGCTGGAAGGGTTCCCGTATTCCTCTTGCAAGTAGGGGCGCATCGCCTCAAACACTTCCTGCGCGATGGGGGACGTGGCACTATTGTCTAAATAAATCATACGGTATCACCAATCCCAAATGTTTCCAGCACATATTTGTCCAGATCTCCGGCGTGTTTATAGCGGGATTCCAAAAGGATGGCTCCGCGATCTATGTGCGCTTTCATATATTTGGGAAAGTATTCCTCATTGCTTAAATGACGTCCTTCTGCCTGTTCAATCAGGACTTTGAAGTAATCGTCATATTCGCCGGTAATCGTTTGGCGATTGAGTTCAAGGCCATCTGTATCGCTGTCGAACGAGGTGATTTTTCCTTGTTCTTTTAAAGACCAGGCAATCGCGTGTTTGACCAGCGTATACGGCTTTAAGGCAGTGCTTTTCCCAATCTCTTCAAAAATTTCCTGCGTTTTTTTGGAAGTCTTTAGCTTGAAAATCATGCCTTTGCCTCCTTGAAATAACCCGGTTGTACGGAGGTGCAACCCTGTTCTACGTTGTACTCAAGCAGATACTCGTGCGCAATATGCGGTTGGATGATGGCACGATACGAACCCACCACTTCTTCGTCGGTAGAAAGGATGATAACCTGACCGCTGATGTTGGGAAAGAACAAGGCAGAAATCTGTTCGCGATGTTCCGTATCGATACGGGCAAAGGGAGTATCGATGATGAAGGGAACCGCCTGGTTGGAGGTCTTGATGATTGCCCAATACAGGGAGAGAATAAAAACCTGTTTTTCGCCTTTGGATAGCTGATTGAGCTCCACGCGATTGTACAGGGGAAGCTCTATATCGTCCTGGAAGGAAATTTGATCGGTGACGATTTTCCCGGAAAAATACCGGCGCAGTTCGTCGATAGAATCGTTTGTTAAAAGGTGGGCAGCCTCTTTGAGTCCCGCACTTCCCAATCGCTTTTCCAGGGCATCCAGACCAATGTTGTTGGCGAGCAGCAGCAATTCGTGTGTTGTATAGGTCTGCTTCTTATAGAGGTTGACATTGAAATTGTCATCCAATTCAATAAGCTGCACAAAGTTTTCCTTGCGGATAATCTTGTTAAACATCTCAAGCGCAAGAGACTCAATCTGGTGGAATTTCTCCTGTGTCACATCGGAAATCATACGCTGCATGACTTGGCTGATGCGGGCGGTAAATTCATGTGCCGTACGATCCTTCGCCTTGGCAAACAGCGCTTTGCGCAAGCGTTCCACCAAAGCTTTCTGGTCGGTGATGGTGGCTTCCAGTTCCGCAATTTGGTTTTCCACGCTTTCCAGACTATCCTCGTAGGCTGCAATGTGCTCCGTGAGAAAGTGAACTCTTTCAAAGTAGGCCGCAGCATCTACAGTGGGCAAAGCCTCGCGGATCTTTTTGCTGATTTCATCGTATTTTTGAGAAGCTTTTTTCTTCTCTGCGATGGCTTTAATCAATTGAGGCGCGTCTACTTCAGAAAAATGCTGTGTTCTTACAATATCGCTGATAACCTGGCTTTCCTGTTCCTGCGACAGATCGTGGATAGAGGTGAAGCTTTCCAGAGGAAAAGAGGGCAAAGCATTCTTCGTAATTCCGTTGGAAATCGCCTGCGCCAATGCAGGAAGTTGCGCTGTGTCGCAATTGGGCTGCTGTTCCAAGACATCCTGAATGGCTTGTGCATCCAGCAGATCACAGATGGTGTGATACTGACGAACGGCCCGTTCGTCTTTGAGTTGCTTATAGGCGACAGCGGCTAGATCTTTGGTGATGTAAAGGGGCATCAAGGATTCTACAAATTCCCGAATCCGTTTTGCCTTATCGCCTTTCACACGTTCCTGTGTTGCACGCTGTGCTTCCAGACGTTCTTGTTCTTTGGCGGTCAGACCACCAGAACGAGAAAATTGATGATCAAGAGATTCTTTTTCCTCTTTGGCAAAAACCAATTGGGCCGTCAGCTGCTGCCTTTGGGACTCCAAGGCGCTGCTTCTGGTCGCATAAGCAGAGAGGTTGGCTTCTTCTTGTTCCACCAGTTTGGCAACCTGGTCGTAATCTTCGTTTCCTTCTTCTTCTCCGATATAAGAATCACAGAATTTCTGTATTATATTGAAGGTATCGTAACCACTTAATGTCAGGACTGCATTCTTAATATAGTTGCTGTAATTGCCTGTTGCAAAAAAGTCCCCGATTTCTTCGCCGTCGAAGAAGAAAAAGTCAAACAGGTTGGGAGGAATGACAGAGAACAAATAGTTCTGAAAGAAATCCAGGTTCTTATCGGCAAGGAGCTGCTGGTCTTTATACACGGAATAGGTTTCGTGAAGGCGCTTTTCGATAAAAGACCATTCACGACGAATGGTATACAGTGTATGGGCGCGATCTGTAGGAAGGTCGATTTCTACTTCGACATAGGATTTGACATTGTTGGACAAGAACGCATCGTGGTTGATCAGCTCTTTGATTCGTGCGGTATAGCGGTTGTTTTTATCCTGAAAGCGGAAGCATTGGGGACCATATAAAGCCAATTTGATGGCAGTGAAAAAGGAGGTCTTACCGGCACCGTTGTTTCCGCCGATCAGAATAATATTTTGCTCACCATGGGTATCCAACGCAATTGTGTTTTCCCCTACATAGGAGCTGAAATTATAGAGTGTCACTCTGTTGATCTTCATTCCGGGTTCCTTCCTGCGCATTCACCAATTCAGCTTCCTGGAGCCATTGCTGCGTAACGGCTTTCCGGAGAGACTCACGAAGAATGCGAGTGTTCGAGAAAAATTTGGTTTTGTTTGTTCTGAAAATCATGCTCTTCATCAGGTCCATGGGAACCGAGAATTCAGAGGCATACATTTCCAGCTTTTTGCAGGTTTCCTCATCAAAGACGGGGCGCTTCAACTGGTCCCAAGGCAAGCGTTCTCCCATCTCATCATAGTAGAGGTCTACCAGCACACGACAGCTCAGGTCCTGTTCCTCATCCCAAATACGGTCAATGGCGCGGAGTTCATCGATGGTAATGAGCTCATAGTTCATCTGCTTTTGCGTTTGCAGAAGGCGACGCAAAATCATTTGGCGCGCTTCCCAGGTAAACGGACCAAAGCCGAGCTGGTTTTGAGAGGTACGATAGACACTACCGTCGCGGCGCTTCTTTTCGCGATGCTCAGGTACATCGCGAATGCTCATAAGCCATTTTCTGAATTCGGCCAGGGGAATCAATTCACGGTGCCCGGAACGGATGAAGCCATTCAAAGACTTATCTTCCTGAACGACAGTGCAGATCCAACAGCCAAAGCGGGATTGACCGCAGGACTGTTGCTGATCTTCCTTGGAGGAGTAACCCGCGAAGGGGCATTCACCGCTGTCAGCACCAGAATACAATTCAATCAGTTGGGAGTTATCGCCACCCCAGGCATTTTTCCGGTTGTTGGACATCAAGATGTCCCAGACATCATCGGTGGACAAGGAAACAATCGGAGGATATACATAGGCTTCCTTGATGGTCTCATGGCGATTCAAAAGGCGATCAGCCAGTTCTCGACCTTCAATGCGGCGCTTTCGTGCCGCGCTTTCGGCTTTGCGCACACCAAGGATAAAAACAATCTCGGTATGTTGTTCCTTAATGATGTTTTCTACAAACTGTCCGCTGGGGGCGATCTTCAGGCGGTCTGTACACCAACGGAAGGTGCCGTTCAGACGCGGAGTGGGAAAACCTCTACCAATGACATTGGCCCAGAACGAAGTGTCCGGGTCGGGAGTTACCTTATTCACATCAAGTGGCAAACGATCCCGTTTGGCTGCTTCTCGCAACAATTGAAGCATATTATCCAGGTAAATCTTGATCAGCGGGTTTTCCACAAGCGTATCAGAAGAGACAATATAGACTGTCTTGTGCCGCTCTTCGGGCCGTAAATTCTTCAGCATTTGATATACCAAATGCACAACAACCGTAGAGTCTTTTCCCCCACTGTATCCGATAACCCAGGGGCGCTTGTCAGATTTGTATACGCGCTCTATTTCCTCAAGTAGACCCTCGACCAAAGGTTTTCCGTTGTATTCTTTCATGTATGGATTTTACTCCCTCTAGAAGTCTTTTCTGGTATGGAGAAAACTGTATATTTTTCCTATGCGGAAGTACAGTCTTATCCAATACTGCACCAGTATCAAGTATAACATTTTACGGAACAAAATGCACCTTGTCCGGCAAAAAAACTCTGCCTTTCCGGTATTTGACCGAATTTGCGGAAACCGCTTGCAATTCCCTCGAAATAGAGTTAACACAACACAAACGCTTTTTCGAGGAGGTCGCGAAATGGAAAATAGGATTTGTGAAAATCAAGAAACGACGATAGTAAAGGCATTTGAATCCAGAAAGGAAGGACTGAAGTATTTACAAAAGTTGCCGTTGGAAGTGAAGATCACGCTTTCTAAAAGTTTGATTGTGAACTGCATGGAGACCTTTGGTGAGCAGGTCTATATTTCCTTTTCGGGAGGAAAGGATTCAACGGTTCTGTCATCTCTCGTGTGCAGTTTAAAGCCGGACATCCTGCATTTGTTTTCGGATACAGGCTGTGAATATCCGGAAACTCTGTCTTTCGTCGAAGAGGAACGCCAGAGAGGAAAAAACATTGTATCTGTGCGTCCCGTTTGTCGGGATGGTTCGGTATGGACCTTTGAACGCGTAGTTGCAACCTATGGCTACCCATTATTCTCCAAGGCGATTGCCAATGGAATACGGACATATCGACACGCGAAAACGCCTATAACAAAGCAGCACACACTGGATTATTTGGGACGGATGTATCCCAAAGCACTATCCTATCTGGATTACAATATTTCTGACCTGTGCTGTGAAAAATTGAAAAAGGCGCCCTTGAAGCGTATGGCAAAGCGGATGCAAACGCAATGTAGTATAATCGGAACACTGGCAGAAGAAAGCCAGGTCCGGAAAAGGGATTGGATTGCGTATGGTTCCAATATCTTCTTTCAGAAGAAAGACAACCAGTGTAGGCCGCTGTCTTTCTGGACAGAACGAGACATCTGGGATTATATTGAGCTTTATAAAATACCTATTTCCGCTTTGTATGGACAAGGATATCAAAGAAACGGATGTATGTTTTGTGGTTTCGGTCTGTGTGCGGAGCGACGGAAATTGGGAATTAACCGCTTTGAGAGACTGGCGATGACACACCCGAAGGAATATGACTACATGGTGTCCCGATGGGCATCTCTTTTCAAGGCGTGTGGAATTCCCTATTGATACTATTTTGATTATATCATTCTATGCATACATTAACAGGGACTTCTAACAAGAATGGGGCAAAAAACAGGTTGATAAAACGAATGAAATAGGTTATACTGATACTAAATGATACTACTTTATATCACTTTTTGAAAGGAGAACCTCCATGGACGCTTCTGTGTTTGCCAAGATGCTCTCAGACCCAGGAATGTTGGACCTCAAAAAAATGGGATATAAATACGGTCAAGGAGATCTGCAGGAATTCCTCACACTACTCAAACGTGATTTTTATCAGGAACTACCCCTGCATGACTTTGACGGAAAACCGATGGTATACCTGGAAAGTGTGGCGCGGGTTTCATTGTCGGCTGCTCGTGTTTTGCTGACACCGCAGCAGAATGCCCGTCTGTATGGAACCAAGGCGATGGAAGAGGAAATCCTGTCCACCTTCCGAATCGAACAGATTGACACCAGCAGGGAAAGTGTGCGGCGGATTTTATCCGGTCAGGTACCGAAGGATAAGGAAGAACATCTCATCTATGGTATGAAACAGGGCCTGGAATTAATCGCGGACAGATCTCATACCATTACGGAGGAAAATCTCTTTCGGCTGTATCAGATGACCATTGGAGACTTCCTACCAGCGGAGGATCGTTTACTGCCCGAACATTGGTATCGGCATGATAGCGTGTATATCGTAGGCAGCAAGGTGGAACATACTGGATTGCCTTGGCAGAAACTGCCAGCTTATATGGCAGAACTGGTTGCGTTTGCTGCCGAGAAAACAGCACAGAATGATCTAATCAAGGCAGCCATTTTGCATTTCGCGTTTGCCTATCTGCATCCCTACTTTGATGGAAACGGTCGGATGGCGCGCCTGCTCCATTTGTGGTATCTGGTGCAGCAGGGATACTCGTCGGCATTGCTCGTGCCGATGTCCCGCTTTGTGGAGGAAAGCCGCTCCCGGTATTATAAAGCGTACACCCAAGTGGAACAGAATCAGCAGATCAGCGGCGTGCTGGATGTGACGCCGTTCCTGGTCTATTTTGCGGAATCGGTGTATCACCGGCTGGGAGAAGATCAGCCGCAGCCACGGACGCTACAAGCTTTCGAGGAAGCGCTGCGGCAAGGGAAGGTTACCGAGAAGGAGCGGGCGCTCTGGCAGTTTGTCCTCACGGCTTATGGCAGCGAAGAGTTTTCCACCAAGCGGTTGGAAAAAGACTTCGGCGATGCGGCTTATGCCACGATCCGGAGCTTCGTTCTCAAATTTGAGAGCCTTGGTCTGCTGACTTCGGTCCGCTACGGCAACCGGGTTAAGTACCGGATTCAGGATGCGGAATAAAGAAGCCCGCAAAGCCAAGTATTACACAGCTTTGCTGGCTATTCCATAATCATTTTGTATCAATCAACACAAAACGAAAAAACTTTTTATTCTCGACAAAAGAATTTTGAGTTCTGTTTTGCATGAGAAGGTCTGTAATACTGGCGGCGCATCTCTGTATCTGCCCAGTAACAAATCTGATCCTGCAAAAAGACAAAATCGGCAGCAGTGGTAGGAAGGCCTGCTTCCCGCTGATCAATGTAATCTATCAAACGTTCCTCTAGTTTACTTATGTCAGAGGAGAGCGTTACATCTCGCAGATTCAGTTGATACTTTTTCTGCCGCCAGCGCAGTGGAGCCTCCCAGCTTTTCCTGGTCAAAACACTCATTTTAGTTGGCTTGTATAAAAGCGCAATTTTTTTCTTCCATGTGCCTGGATTTGCCGGTTCGTTTCCACGGGTATGCGCTATGTTTTCGAGCCATGCATACAGTTCATCAGCTGTCTGAGCCATATATTCTTGTAACTGCAGCCAACCGCCTTCTTGCTGTTCAATCAGCTGTTGTGGTAACGTGCCGCAATTTTCCGTTTTTTCAGAGCAGACATCAAGATAATGTTTGAGCTTGCGAAGCCCTTGGTCGGAGACTGCATCTGGCCACATATATGCATAATGGCAGAAAAACTGTCTTGTGAAGGCTACAAGGCTTAAAAAGTTTTCCCATTTTATGCGGTCACTGTCAGGGCTTTCCGAAAGCAATATCTCTATAGAACTATAGGAATAGTCCGGCTCGGCACAGGCGTTCTTCAATGCCGCATTAAAGCAGACAGCATATAGTTGAGACATCTGGGCGCCAACCAAGATAGCTTCCTGCCCAGCAACCACATTGACCGTCTCTGTCTGTGGTCCGTTTTGTATATTGGCGGGGATTCCGATAAAAATATCTACTCCCGTAAGCCGGTAGAAATCCCGGCTCAAATCATAAAGAAGCGACTCACGGCAGAGCTTTGGAACCCGGATGGAAAGTCCAGGCTCATCTTTATGGGAAACCCTATCAATGCGCCGTTGTTTTTCCAAGGCGCGCAGTTGCTTGTGATCATGGGTCTTTTTGCTCATCAGAGTGTGCCTCCCTTCTCCGGGAGGTCTGCTATCGGGGCTGCCACGGGACCTTCCCGATTAAAGCGAACACCAAAAGTATAGCTGTTTCCGCCGTTCCAGCCAGTCCCCAATACAGCGTCTGCCACATAAAGATATTTGTTTTTGAGCAGATTATTCATTTGTTCCCACTCCGGGACCTGTTCGGATTTAGAATCGGACTGCACCTCGATGATTTTTGCACACTTATCTTCCAATTCCACAGTACAGGTCACCTGTACTGGTGTATGGTCCGACCAGCAGAGTAGCAGATAACTGGTGTTATATCGTCCGTTGCGGGGGGCGCGCAGTGGACGCCGGCAGTCATCAAACATTTCCGGCTGCCGTCGACGGCGAATCAAACGCGAATCTGAAGTCCTGAACCAGAGCAGTACGGCATGCAGGTAGTGCAGCAACAGGTCTTTCCCCAAGCCAGTGGTATCCGCACAATAATTTTGGCAGACGACATCAATAAGGTCCCAATAAGGTTCAAGCAGATATACGTCAGCCATATCCACATAAGGAAATAAACCAGTTTCAGCCATCCATTTGGCACGTACATAATACTCCTGCAGACGAAGATGGGTATCCTGGTATGCGGCATAAATGTTCTTGCAGCCATGCGCTGCAGTTCCATTGGGGAGACGGATTCCAGCCTGTTCCGCCGAGCCTTCTTTTCCTTCCATCACATCTACAATTAGCTGGGCACGGGCACGTTCCTCCTTGGAAAGGTGGCGATTCTTCTCCTCCCATTGAAAATCCAAGGAGCGAAGGTACAAATTGTTTTTCAACAAATCGGCACCCTGCATTTGTGTCTGACCCGACAAGGGTTCGTGCCAAAGTGCGGTGATTCGGTTGATCCACCAATTGCCTTGATCGCACTGATACAGTTCTTTGTCGTGCCGGTCAAGATTCAAGGTGGCACCGGCTTCCCACTGGGTATCTTTGCTGAGTTCGTACCAACTGTTCAGAATCTCATTGATCTTATTTTGCTGGCTAGCCCCTGCGTTGACCAATTCTTTCATGTCCATCAGGCCAAACAGGATGTATTGCCAGTAGAAATCCATGTGTGCGGCCAAGTTACGCAAATCCTTGATGCCCAGCTTTTTATGAACACGGATGTTGTATACTAGCATATCATTATAGATATATACAATGCGTTGGTTACCGTATTCCCCAGACGCAACGGACAACGGAATCAGCCGAGTTCTAATTAGCTGCTCCACATCCAGCAAAAGTTGCTCACCATATTCCTGACGTCCTGCTACCAGTTGGCGTTCTGCTTCTGTCAGGTGGTCCATAAACGCGGTCTCAGGGCAATAGAGGCAGCGACGGTTGCAGCACCATTCGGTATAAAGCTGAATCTGTTGACGTTTGCTCACCGATGTCTGAGAAGCATTCACCTGCCGGATAGCTTCTATCAATATGTTACTGGTAGAAAGCTGCTTTTTATAGAAATCCTCCGACTGCGGAGACGTTTTATTGAAAGTCTGCAGGCACTTGTCAGTCCAATCATAATGCCGCAGCAGAAAGGCCGCTTTTTGTAAGGCTGCAACATTTTTTTCGCTATAACGGATCAGTTGCTGAGCAATGTAGGGATACCACCGTATCATACCTGAATCAGCTTCGTTGTTAGGACCGAAGCAATCTGCCAAATGCAGCGCTTCATAGGCAAATTCATTATTGCCATCGTCTAGCCGCCCCATTTTCAATACACTGCACAGTACCTGTACAGCCACCTGCTCCTGCAGTACCTCTCCGTTTTTCCCGATGTATCGCCAAATGTCTCGACCTTCCAAGCCGAGCATCCCCTCGCAGGAGACTTTCACCTTTGCGTGCTCAGCCTCGTCGCTGCTGGTAATTTTCCGGGGATATCTGTAGTCCAGAAACAGCTGTGCTTCCAGTGCAGAGCGGTATCTCAGTGTCCAGTTGGAAGAGTCCTCACCATTCCACGCAATCATAGGACTATAGTCTAGAAGTGCATTAAGCAGTGCCTGCCAATAGCCAAGATAGCCCAGCAATTTCCCATATCGCTCCCTGTAAAGATCTTCCATAACACGGAAGACCAGCTCAAAATGTAAGCTTTGTCGCCAGCGGCCAGCCACCGCAAGAATATCATCCAGTACAACGGCACAGTCGGTAATTCGGTTCCGAACTTCTTCGTCCCATTTGCAATTGAAAGCTTTCAGCGCCGTAACTAGGGCGCCGTCGTGGCGGGCATCTTCCAGCATGGCCATATTGCGATCCAGTGCCGACTGAAGAGCGACTCTGGCAGCATTGACCTCGTTCATGGCAGATCTCTGTAGATTCTGGGCAATATCATCGTCTACACCACGGAACAGATGGCTCAACACGCTAAGCAGTGTGTTTTCCTCTTTGTCCTGTTGTATATGCCAGTCGTCGCGCGGGTTTCCCATCTGTAGTGCCCGCTCAAACTGGATGCGATCCAGCCCTAGATTTCGATTCAGCTTTTCATACAGAGATTCCTGTTCGTATTCGGAAAGCCGCGGCTGCAGCATCACTTCGTCGTCCCTCAGGGCGTTTCCATTGCGGGGGTTGGCATACGCGCTACCAACAAGCAGAAATTCGGTAGATATCTGTAGTTGGTGGCGCAGCTGGTAGTAGATTTCCCGCGCCTCCGTTTCATAAAAACCGCCGTCCCAGATGACCAGCACACGTTTTCGGTTGAATTTGCGGTTTCCCATGACTTTGGTGAACTGTTCCCGGATAAAAACAGCCAGCTGGGCATACAGGTTCTCGTCCCCCTCACATTCCCGTGGTAGCGAGGAGGGCCCGAGATAAATGGTTGGGAAGTGGACGGAAAGGTCAAGAGCCAGACGCCCCAGCATCACCGTTTTTCCGCTGCAGGCAGGGCCTTTGAGCAGAAGAAAATCGGTACGCTGGATACCGGTTTTCAAAGACGTAAAGGCCTTTTTATAAAGCGTTTGATACAAATCCCGCTCAAAATAGCAGTTTTCGTAGCCCTCCCACAACGGAATATCTCGATTGTTGGCCAGGAAAGCAGTCATCTGTATTGTCCGGTCAACATTTGTCATCTCTGCCGCTGAAAATTTTTCCAACGGCAGCAGGCAGGATTTGCTGGCAAAGGGCAGTTTTTCCCACTGCTTTACCGGTACAGAGATATCCAGTGGACGCTCATGGGCCTGCACTCCCAACAGATGAAAATGATAATATTCCTCATCCTGCACAGGGATGGCTTCCTGGAAACTCTTTTCCCAGAAAAGGTCGGTCAGATGTCCGTCCAGGAAAGTAATTCGGGCGACTAGGCGACGCAGCGTACGGTCGGTGTCAACAAAAGCTTGTGGGGGCACCCCGAAACAGATAACCTTGATTTGATTACGGCCCTGTTTATTCTGCAGCTCGTCCATTATATACAGCAAGTCCTGCGCATGGAGCCAGTCGCTGGAGGGGTCCCAGCCATCCAGAATCAGGTATCCGTTGTAAGGGAGGGCCCGGCTCACAGCCACACACAGTGCATTGCGGGCCCGGTTTTCGGTTTCCCATACAAAATCCGGTTCATCAAAGCTCAGGTGTAGATTGTGGCCGGGTGCAAACAGCTGCAGCAGCGAAAGCGAACTGGTACGGAACGTCTGGGGAAGGGGAGCGTCGGTATAAATCACGGTTTTCTGGACTGAAAAAGGGCTGCCAGGCACCGTACGTACAAGGGATTCCGGTGCGCTGGTGGCTACGAGGCGCCAGCCGCCACAAAGCGTCCGGTTGACGCGCACCATCGCTTCCGAAGCGTTCCGCTGCAGTGCCTGCCGCGCCGCATCCGTAATGGCGTCCCAATTGTTAACGATATCCTCGGGCAGAGAGCAGAATTCTTCACCGCCTTCGGGCATTTCAACCACTCGGGTAAGTTTCTTCCACAATTCGGTATAGTTAGGAACGGCCGCACCTTTCAAACATTCCAAGACTTTTGATGCCGCCTGCAAAAAGTATTCCTCTCCGTAAAAATCGGTTTGATATTTTTGCCCCAGAAACAGAACGGACGCGTTAGTTCGCAAGGCACTGCGGAATTCATCGCGGCTTAATTCCAAATGATTCTGCAGCTGTTCTTCTATTTTATTCAGTTGCTCTTGTGCCATGTCTCTTTCCCCCTTTCATTTTCAAGAGAAATCATTTTTATTATACTATGGTAACACGTCGTTTTACAAGCAGATGGACATTTTCTATCCAGTGACTATAATCTGATACCGTTTGATTTTCTTAGTTCAAGGAACCAAACCAAGTCGGCTTATGCCTAGGTGCATCAAAATATTGAATGCAGATTAAATGCCGATTCCAATTATGTAATTGTTCCACCCATTTTGAAAAAGCTAAATGCTCTTGACCACCATCTGACCACTCCTTCTTTCCGACCGGTTCCGTGTATCGTTTTTCACGTTTCAACATTCTTTTATAGCCACCAAAACCAGCGTAGGAAGTTGTGCACACCACACAATTTCCGGCGCTGTATTATTGAGTTCTGCCGTTTGTCACGGTTCTCCGACCCGGAAGGCCAGAGGTTCGAATCCTCCCGGTCGCACCAAGAGCAGCACCTTATGGGGTGCTGCTCTTTTTGTTTTGCATGGATTTTATGGAGCAGTAAAAGAGGGGGATTCGAACAGCCCGTGCCCCGCGCTTTGCGTCCCGCGGGGCAGAAACGCCCCGGTGGGGCGTTTCTAGGGCGCGGCTTGGCGAATCCCTTCAGGCGCTCCAGAAAACATTATTGCGATGTATTTTTTGCAATGAGGTCTTTCTTTTTTGATTTTTTAGAATAATTTTAGCAACATATCATCAGTGGCGTCTGTGTACTGCCCCTGCTTAATTTTCTTGTTTCGCAGCTGATTTACATCGTTTCTTGCAAGACGGACTTCCTCACCGGTGAAAACTGCTTTTTTACCCACTGGGAGAGAATCAACTTTGAGTATCAAATATCCGGTTTCACGCCAACCTGTGTTCATGGTTCTCTGCCGATAATAGTAATCGCCCAGCGCTTTCAGCAAAATAATTTTATTGGCGCGCGTCAGCTTGATTTTTCTCATAATCCAACCTGCTTCTATCAAGCATAAGAATAACACCTTGCAGTTGTGCAGTCAACAGCTAAAAACAAATTTTGGAAGATTAAACAACTACATAAGATTTTATTTGTGAAAAAGAAAAATACCGCCCACGCAGCGCAGCGATGATTTTGTCGGATGAAGTAAGCGGCAAAATAGATCGGGTGTGTTGCGGGGCGGTAAAAATCTTCATGGGGAATAAATCCTCGCCGTTCTGTACTTTTCTACAAGACCGCGTTTGCGTAGCAATGAAAGCCCCAGTGGGGCTTTTAAGCGGCAGAGCGGTCTTGCGCAAGCAAGATGGAGGGGCATTGCCCCGACAAGCTCGGTGGGATTTGCGATAAAGGGTATCACGGATTGCAGCGAGCGTCAAGATGGTTTTGCAAATTTTATTGCAGTAAAGCGGTGATAGTAGGACTTATACTTAACACACGGCAAGAAACAATTTCGATTTCGCATATTGTAATGTTCGCAGAAAAAACTTATAATGCTTTTGAACCTGTAGGACACACAAAACGCGGAAAAGAGAGGGAATCATGAGAAAACTGTTCCTTTTGGAAGATGATCTGAGCCTGTTAAGTGGGCTGACCTTTGCATTCAAGAAACAGGGCTTTGTACTGGATACAGCCCGGACGCTGGCAGAAGCCGAGGTGCTGTGGTCAGGCAGAAAATATGACCTGCTGGTGCTGGATGTTTCCCTGCCGGATGGCTCTGGCTTCGATTTCTGCCAGAAGGTGCGGCGCACATCCAACGTGCCGATTCTGTTCCTGACTGCTTCGGATGAGGAAATGAATATCATCATGGGACTGGATATGGGCGGGGATGATTACCTGACCAAGCCGTTCAAGCTGGGTGTCCTGTTGTCGCGGGTCAATGCACTGCTTCGCCGTGCAAATGCGTCCAGCGCAGGAGAACCCGTACTGGAATCGGGCAGTATCACCGTCCGGCTGTTGCAGGGACAGGCGTACAAAAACGGAATCTTGCTAGAACTGACCGGCGCAGAGTACAAGCTGCTCTGCTTCTTTATGCAGCATCCGAATGCCGTGCTATCCAAGGAACAAATTCTGGATGCACTGTGGGACTGCGATGGGGATTACATTGACAGCAGTGCCTTAACAGTGTACATCCGGCGGCTGCGGATGAAGATTGAGGACGACCCCGGCAAACCGCAGATGCTGCTGACTGTCCGCGGCATGGGCTATAAATGGAATGGGTAAAGGTGCCGTATGAAAGTATTCGCAAACCGGGAGATCCGGATTTTGTTCCGGACAGTGCTGGCGGTCTGGGCGGTGGCATTGGCTCTCACGCAGGGCATCGTATGGCATACGACGCGCGCATTCTCTTTCGCATTACTGTTGGTTTTTCTTCTGCTGGGCGGCTGTCTCTGGGGCGTGCTTTTTCGCTATTTTCAAAGGCAGAGCGCGCTTCTGGAACAGGCAGTCCAGCAAATCCAAAGCTGTCTGGATGGCAACCCGGATGCACGACTGGGCTGTGACCGGGAGGGAGAACTTTACCGTCTGTTTCACTCCGTTAATGCATTGGTGGCAGTTCTGAGCGCACACGCAGACAACGAGCAGCGGGAGAAGCGTTTTTTGAAAAATACCATTGCAGATATTTCGCACCAGCTCAAAACACCGCTGGCGGCGTTGAATATCTACAACGGTCTGCTTCAGGACGAAGCTGTTTCGCCGTCGGAGGTCAAAGAGTTTGCAGACCTGTCCGAACAGGAGTTGGACCGCATCGAAACGCTGGTGCAGAATCTGCTCAAAATCACCCGGCTGGATGCCGGTTCGGTTGTCTTGGAGAAGAAAAACGAAAATGCTGCTGAAATGGTGCAGGACATTGCGCGGCAGTATAACTATCGTGCAGAAAAGGAACAGAAAAAGCTTGTTCTGTCCGGCTCAGAGGCGGTTACACTTTGGTGCGACCGTGACTGGATGCAGGAAGCTGTGGACAATCTTGTAAAGAATGCCCTTGACCACACAAAGAGCGGAGATACGATTCAGGTAGAGTGGAATGCACTGCCGTCCATGGTTCAGATCAAAGTGCGCGACAACGGCAGCGGCATCCACCCAGAAGATTTGTACCATATCTTCAAACGGTTTTATCGCAGCCGCTTTTCACAGGATACACAGGGCATCAGGCTGGGTCTGCCGCTGGCAAAAGCCGTTGTGGAAGCCCATCACGGCACCATTGAAGTAGACAGCGAGCTGGGAAAGGGCACGACCTTTACTCTGAATTTTCCGATTCCTACAAAATTGTAGGCTGAGTGTAGGCTTGCAGTAATGTTGACGTGTTATCCTTTTCTGCACAGACAGAGATAATCCGTCTGAATCGAAGGAACCTGCAAAGTGAGGGATACACTATGGAACTATTAGAAGTCAACCATCTCTGCAAGACCTACGGCAGCGGAGAAACCGCTGTCCATGCGCTGAAAGATGTTAGCTTTTCAGTGCCGAAAGGCGAATATGTCGCGGTCGTTGGCGAATCCGGCTCCGGCAAAAGCACCCTGCTCAACCTGATTGGTGGACTGGATACGCCGACTTCCGGCAAGGTGCTGATTGATGACAAGGATGTTTTTGCCATGAAAGACCGGGAGCTGACGATCTTCCGCCGCCGCAATATCGGTTTTATCTTTCAGGCATTCAACCTCATCCCGGAACTGACCGTAGAACAGAACATCCTGTTCCCGGTGCTGCTGGACTACCAAAAGCCGGACAGGGCATATCTGGAAGAACTGCTGACCGTGCTGAATCTGAAAGACCGTCGGAAGCATCTGCCTAGCCAGCTTTCCGGTGGGCAGCAGCAACGGGTAGCCATTGGCCGCGCCCTGATGACCCGACCTTCACTGATTTTGGCGGATGAGCCGACCGGCAATCTGGACACCCAGAACACCAGCGAGGTCATTGCCCTGCTAAAAGAAACATCCCGGAAATACGAGCAGACCATCCTGATGATCACCCACAACCGCAGCATTGCGCAGACGGCAGACCGGGTGCTGCAGGTATCGGACGGCTACCTGACCGATTTTGGGAGGTGCCGGGAATGAGCAGCACAGAAATGAAAAGCTATCTGAGCCTGATCCCGATTTCTGCCAAGGTACGTAGACGGCAGAACCGCATGACGATTTTGTGCATCGTCCTTGCGGTGTTTCTGGTCACGGCGGTGTTCAGTATGGCAGATATGGCGATTCGGATGGAAACCTCAAACCAGCTGAACAAAAACGGAAACTGGCATATCATGGTAAAGGACATCTCCCCTGAAACAGCCGCAGAGCTTGCCGCACAGGAGGATGTTGCTGCATTTTCGGCGTATAGCGACATCAACGCTTCCCTTACGGAAAACTACTTTGCCGGAGATAAACGTGCCGCACTGGTAGGAGCAGATGACGCAATCCTTCAAATCTTTCCGGGAATGCAGTGTAGCACTGCCCCGGCGGATGGCGAAGTGCTCGTGACAGCAAACATCCGGGATTGGCTGGATGTTACGGTCGGTACAGCGATTCCGCTGACGCTCCCGGATGGACAGACCATTTCGCTTACTGTCGCAGGTTTCAATGAGGATACCTCCGATGCGAACCAGTATGATGCTGTTGTGCTGGTGATGAACCGCAGTACATTTTCTCAGATTGCCGCACAGGTAGAAGAATCCTTTGAAACACAGTATTTCATCCAGTTCAAGCCAAGTACCAATTTGCGGCAGTCCATTGTGAAGATCGAAAACAAGTACGGAATTTCAGAAGAAAAAATCTCCGAAAATACTTACCTGATGGCGTTGAACGCAAGCAGCAACAACGATTATATTGTAGGCTTATATGCGGTAGCGGCTGTGTTGGCTGGCATGGTCGTCCTTGCCGGAATTTTTATGATCACAGGCAGCATCAACAGCAATGTAGCTCAGCGTACCAGCTATTATGGAATGCTGCGTTGTCTTGGGGCAGGAAAAAATCAGGTTCGGATGCTTGTCCGGCTGGAAGCTCTTTTCTGGTGTAAAACTGCTGTTCCAGCAGGATGTGTGTTGGGAATCGTTTCCACATGGGGATTGTGTTCCTTTCTGCGTGGATTTATCGGCGAGGAGTTCAGCTCTTTACCAGTGCTTGGCATCAGCCCGGTCGGTATTATCTGTGGTTCCGCGCTGGGACTTATCACGGTTTGGTTCGCGGCATCTTCTCCGGCACGGCGGGCGGCAAAAGCTTCTCCGATCACAGCAGCAACTGGGAATGCGGTGGAAAATGCAGCGGATTCTCCGTGTCATGCTCGGTTGTTTGGAAGTCGTGCAGAGCTTTCTTTGGGCGTAAGCCATGCAGCCTCGTCCAAAAAGAACTTGCTTCTGATGACAGGTTCCTTTGCGTTAAGCATTCTCCTGTTTTTGAGCTTTTCGGTTTTGCTTCGATGGGTTGGATTTGCGCTGAATCCGTTGCAGTCCTACGCACCGGACTTATCGGTGGCTGAAACATCCGGGCAAAACGTCCTTGACCCGGTGCTGGTGGAGCAGCTGGAAGCTCTGCCGGAAGTCAAACACGCATTCGGGCGGATGTATTGCCCGTTCCCGGCGGAATATCAGGGAAAACAGGGGTCCATCGACCTGATTTCATACGATACGATACAGTTTGGCTGGGCGAAAAAAGACCTGATTGGCGGAACCCTTCCGCAGGAGCCGGAGGATGGCACATACCCTGTGCTGACGGTATTCGACAAAAGCAACTCCCTGACCGTGGGTGATACCATTCAGCTGGAGGATGCAAAGCTCACAGTCGTGGGTGTATTGAACGACAGCCCGTTCAGTAGTACCGATTCCCCGACTGTTATCTGCACCGAAGAAACCTTCCATCAGCTGACCGGGCAAAACCGCTATGCGGTGATCGATATTCAACTAAAAGATACCACAGCAGACGCAGCCATTGCACAAATACACACCCTGCTGAGCGACACGTTAAACAAGCAGGTTGTTTTTTCCAACCGAATCGAAGGAAATCGGATGATACAAAACACCTACTGGGCGTTCAATCTGGTGGTCTATGCGTTTCTCATCGTGATTGCAGGAATCACCATTCTGAACATCATCAACAGCATTTCCATGAGCGTGTCGGCACGAATGAAGCAGTATGGCATCCTGCGTGCCATCGGGATGGATGATGCACAGCTGAAACGCATGATCTCTGCCGAAGCTGGCACCTATGCGGTGTCCGGTCTTGTGGTGGGCATTGCGCTGGGTCTTGTGCTGAATCGGAAGCTGTATATCCTGCTCATCACCCATTATTTCGGTGCAGCGTGGCAGGTGCCGTGGGGCTGTCTTGCCGTGATTGTCGTAGTCGTGCTGGCGGCTGTGGTGCTGGCAGTATATAACCCGGTCAGGCGAATCCTCATGCAGCCCATTACTGCAACCATCAGTGAATTATAAGCCAAAACAACAGATGCCCACCAGCTTATGGCGAAAACCATAGGTCGGTGGGTATCTGATTTACGAAAAGAATTAAATGCTGTTCGCTGATTTTCCCATTGCAAACCGTTGTAAAATATGGTCTATATATTATACGAACGAATACTTGAGCCACCTGGTACAAAAGTGTGAGTGAATCCCTGAGCCAGCTGTGACCGAAAATTCAGCCAGCGGTGTTGCCGGCGGTTGTTGCAGCTTCATTCTCAGCCTGTGCAGTCAGCAGACGGTAAGATGGTTCGCTCATGTCCAGCACATGGGATCGGTATGTGAGCCGGTCGACCAGGGCAGCAAACGCCTCATCAGAAACATTCTTGACATTGGCGGTTTTGTAGCAGTCCAGAGCGGCATCATCGTATGGGAATACGGTGGCGGTGCCTTTCACCACCACGGCGGTCTGCAAACGAATGTCCTGTACACTGGCGCCCACCAGAATCTCATACCGGCCGCCCTCGGTTTCCCAACGGTGGGACTTCACATTCCAGAACCGGAACGCCTTGTCATCCAACAAAATACTCACCCGCTGTTTTTCGCCGAGGGCAAGGGTCACGCGGGCAAAGCCTTTCAGCTCTTTGATGGGGCGGAAGATGGCACTGTCAGTTTTGGAAATGTAGATTTGCGCGACCTCACTGCCTGCCACCGTACCTGTGTTGGTCACGGTAAACGATACGCCATGTTCATCGGCGGACAAATCGGAGTAGGTAAACTGCGTATAGCTTAACCCAAACCCAAAGGGAAATTGAACAGGTACGCCCGCCGTTTCAAAATAGCGGTAGCAACTCCACTTGATTCTGTGCCAGCTTCATGGCGGAACGATCAAGACCCTCGCTCTCCTGAATTTCGTCAAGACCAAGACAAACCAGCGCCGCTTGGGCATCGGCGGCCAGTTCACAGGCTCCCTGTTGTAAGCCTTCATCCGGTTTTCCGTGGCGGTCAAAGCCCTGTGCATAGCCGGTGATGGTCAGCCCGGTAGTTTTCAGCGCGTCCAGCAGGGTATCCACCTTGGTGGAGTTCACCATGCTGGAGCCAGCGCCCTGATAGCGGGGCGTTTCGGCAAAATCGCCAATGACCGCCGCTTTGGTGCCTTCTGCAAAAGGCAACAACGAACCCCCATTCTTTAACAGCACAAGGCTTTCCGCGGCGGCGCGGCGGGCCAATTCGTGGTGGGTAGATTCATCAAACTGTTTGGGGGCCTTGTCCAGCGCGGCGCGTGTGTCAAAAATCAAGGGCATCAACTCTTTCAGCCGGGCATCCACATCGCTTTCGCTGATTTTGCCGGACTGCACCGCCGCCAGCTTGCCGGCCAGATAGGGGTCCTCCGAGAAATATTCAAAGTTGCGCCCGCACAGCGGGTTGCGCTTCATGTTGAGGCCCGGCCCCAGCAGCACCGCCATGTCCTGCGCGGCGGCCTCCTCGCCCAGCGCCTGCCCGATTTCCTCACCCAACGCAACATCCCAGCTATTGGCAACGGCGGACGCGGTGGGAAAGCAGGTGGCGGGTACGCTGGGGTTCAGCCCCAGATGGTCGGATTCCCCGGCCTGCTTGCGCACACCGTGGGGGCCATCCGACAGCCACATCTGCGGGATGCCGTGCTGCGGCATCCCCCGGCTTTTGAAGGTCTCCGCACCGGAGAGCAGGGCGAATTTTTCTTCCAGTGATAACGTGTTTATCAAAGACTGCACATCCATAAAAGCTCCTTTTATAAAAAGCGGGAGCCACGCCCACAAACCGGGGTGTGGCTCCCTGTGGGGAAGGAGAAGAAACGGTTACTGCTTGCGCTTTTTGTAGCCCTTCACGGTCTTCCACTCAAGGAAGAGGACCAGCGCGGCCAGAAGCACATCCGCCGCGAAGACGGAGCGGTGCACGTTCATGGCGGGGGCGTACCAGCCGGAAACGCCCATCTCATCGGCCATCTTGCCGATGCTCTCGCCAAAGCGGGTGGCAAGGTCGGTGTTCCATGTGGCGGCGATCATGACGGCGGAGGGGAACCCGATGGAGCCCATGCCGGTGAAGTTGTTGTTGATGGAGGCGGGGTCGTTAAAGGCGGCGGGGTCATAGTTCAGGTTGTTGACGAAGGTGTCCTTGTAGGAATCCGCCAGCACCAGCGTGGCGGGGGCGGCGGTGGCCTCGACGTAGTTGGCAAAGCCGTCGGCGCGGGACAGGTAGGTCACATCGCCCTTGGCAAAGGCAAACTGGTTGGCGGCCGCCGTATCATCGCTGGCGCGGCCATCGGTGTAGCGGATGGTCTTGTCCACGGTGTAAGTGCGGAAATCCAGCACGGTGTGGGAATCGCTGTTGATGGAGATGACATAATCGCCCTGCTCCAGCACATACACCGCCACCAGCAGTTCAGTGAGGGGCATGGCGAACCAGATGGCCCCAGCGCCGAACAGGGCGGGCAGCACAAAAATGAAAATGCCGCTGATGACCGCGCCCCGCGCCACCGACACCGCCAGCGAGATGCCGGGCTTCATGAGCGCCTGGAAATAGTAGGTGGAATAGATGTTCAGCGGCAGCAGCAGGAAGGACAGCGCGTACCGCCGGATGATGCCCGGCGCGATGGCAAGGCTGGCGTCGGTGGGGGCCATGAACACCCGCACAAAGCCGTTGGGGATGGCCATGCACACCGCCGTCCACACCAGCGCGAAGGCCGCCGCGGTGGCAAGGGTGTAGCGCTGCAGTTCCCGGATGCGGTCGCCTTCGCCCGCGCCGAAGTTAGTGGACAGCATGGGCTGCGCCGCCTGCCCGATGCTGTAGGCGCAGCACTGCACAAAGGTGCTGACGTTGATGATAATGCCATACACCGACAGCGCGTCAGTGCCGAGGCACTTTAGAATTTGCCGGTTGAACAGAACCGTCAAAATGCCCATGGCAACGTCAATAAAGAAGGTGGAAAACCCGGTAACGCAGATTTTTTGCAGCTTGCCCGCAAGGCCTTTGGGCCCGCCAGCAGCACGGTGCCCAGCACCGCTGCGGAGAACAGTTCGTTGGAGCGGCGCTCGTTGCTGGCGGATTCTCCCCGCAGCGTGCTGAACAGCACCGACTCGCCGATGCCCATGAGCAGGCCCAGACTGTAAACGATGTTCCACACCGGAGACACCACCGCCATGGCGGCGGTGGCCTCCGGGCCGTGGTACTGCCCCACCACGGCCATGTCCACCACGCCGTAGATGGAGGAAATGAGTGAGCTGCCAAAGGCCGCGCCCAAATACTTGAGATACATGCTTTTGATGCTGCCGTTCAGAAAATCCATTGTCTGCTCCTTCCACAAAAAATGCGCCCGGTACCGTTGCCAGTAACCGGGCGCACCCGACATCTTCCCTTCGACAGGCTCATTCCGATGAGCCGTCCTCCGATGAAAGTATTCTGTTGACTTCCTGCTCTAAAAGTTCGGTGTGGGCGCGGGTCAGCGCCAGCAGGGTCTGCCGTTCCTCCGGGGCCATCCGCTGCCAGGAGGCCTCCTCCGCCCGTACCACCGGCTCGATGTACCGCTCCACAAAGGTCTGTCCCTCGCCGGTGAGCACCACCAACTTGGCCTTGCGGCTGCCGGGCCGGGCCTGCAAGGTCAGCAGGCCTTTCTGTTCCAGCGCTTTCAGCGCCGAGTTGATGGTCTGGGGCGAAAAAAACCACAGGTTGCACAGGTCCTTCTGCGTCCCCGGCGCGCCCCGCTCGTATAAGGAATACAGCAGCCAGAATGCTGCGTCGGACAGCCCCGTCTGTTTCGCATAGCCATGGTACACTGCGTCCATCCGCTTGTGCAGGCGGTTGCACTCCGCCACCATGCCAATCAGCGTGAGAGAATTCGCCGTCATCCCGCCGGAATGGAAAGCCCGCATCGAGGAAGATGTGCGGGGCAGAAAATAAAACCCCCGGCAGGGCCAGGGGTTTTGAGAATGGATAACGCTTATTCCGCACGCTCCATGGATTCCGGCACGGTGACCTTGAACATGGTGAGGATGTTGCGGATAACGCCGCGCACCGCCAGACACAGGGCGATGCGGCCCTGCTGGACGGCGGGCTCCGCGTCCAGAATCCGGCAGGCGGTGTAGAACCGATGGAAGGCGGTGGCCACATCGATGCAGAACCGGGTGATGCGGGCGGGGTCGTACTTGTCTGCCGCCGCCACGATCTCCGCCGGGAAGTTGGCCAGCAGACGGATGAGCGCCTGCTCGCTGGGGTCGGCGAAGTCGTAGGCGGGCCAGCCGCCCTCCACGCCGCCGAAGGTGATTCCCGCGGCCTCCAGCTTTTTCAGCACCGAGCAGATGCGGGCGTGGGCGTACTGCACATAGTACACCGGGTTTTCGCTGTCGCTGCGCACCGCCAGATCGAGGTCAAAGTCCAGCGTGGAGGAGCTTTCCCGCTGATTGAAGAAGAACCGGGCGGAATCGATGGGCACCTCGTCCAGCAGGTCGGTGAGGGTGATGGCCTTGCCGGTGCGCTTGCTCATGCGGACGGGCTTGCCGTCCCGCATCAGGTTGACCATCTGCATCAGCACCACATCCAGACGGCTGCCGTCCAGCCCGATGGCGTCCATGGCGCCCTTCATGCGGGCCACATGGCCGTGGTGGTCGGCGCCCCACACATCGATGGCCTTGTCAAAGCCGCGCACCGCCAGCTTGTCGTAGTGATAGGCAATGTCGGCGGCAAAGTAGGTGGGGATGCCGTTGGCGCGCACCAGCACCTCGTCCTTGACTTCCTCCTCGCCGTCGCCGTTCTTTTTCTTGTTGGCCACGCCGTATTTGGCGGCGTACTGGGCGCTCTTGTACATGATGGCCCCGTCCTCGGCCTTGTAGCAGGCGCCGGTCTCCAGCAGCTTGTCCACCACGGCCTGCACCGCGCCGCTGTTGTGCAGGTCGCTCTCATGGAACCACACATCGTACCGGATGCGGTACTTGCCCAAATCCCGCTGCAGGCCCTCGATGTTCCGGGGCAGCGCAAAGGCCACCAGCGCGTCCTTGAGCGCGGCGAAAGCGGCGCTGTCATACAGCGCATCGCCGGAGAGGTTCCTGCAGGTCTCCACGGCGTCAGCCACTTCGGCGGCGTGCTCCGCCTTGAAGTGCTCGGCGTGGGCCACGATGTCCCCGCCCTGATAGCACTCGGCGGGCAGCGGGCAGGCGTCCTCGCCCACAAACAATTGCAGATACCGCACCGCAAGGCTCTTGCCGAATTTCTGAATCTGGTTGCCCGCGTCGTTGATATAGAATTCCCGGGTCACGTCATAGCCCGCCCAGTCCATGCAGGCGGCGATGCCGTCGCCCAGCGCGCCGCCCCGGGCGTTGCCCATGTGCATGGGGCCGGTGGGGTTGGCAGAGACGAACTCCACGTTGATTTTTTTGCCCTGTCCCGCGTTGGTGCGGCCGTATTCGGGGTTTTCGGTGGCGGCCATCACAACGCCGGTCAGCCAGCCGGCGCTGGCGTAAAAGTTCAGAAAGCCCGGCCCCGCGATCTCCACCCGGTCAAAGACGGTATCCGTCAAATCGGGCAGATGGCTGACGATGGCCTCGGCGATGGCACGGGGGGCCTTGCGCCACACCCGTGCGCCCGCCATGGCGATATTGCCCGCCACATCGCCGTTTTTGGGGTCGGCGGGGGTCTCGGTGATAAAGGCGGGCAGCTCTGCGGCGGGCAGGGTGCCGTCCGCCATGGCGGCGTTGGCCGCCTCGGTCAGCATCACGCGGGCCTCGGCCAGCAGCGCCGCCCGGGGGTTGTAGTTCTCAAAATTCATGTTTTGTTCCTCATTCCTCATGTTCTTCCGGCAGTTTTTCCACCGTGATGTCCACTAAGTTCCGGCTGATGAAATTTTCCGCGCCGGAATCCAGCGTATAGCTGAATTGCAGCCGCCCGCCGTCCTCGGTCAGTTCGTGGTGGATGACGTCCGCCGCCACGCCCAGCGACACCGCGCCGAACCCTGTCTCGTAATGGCAGAGATGGCGGGTGCCCTTTTCAATGACCAACTGACTGGAGGCGGGGCCGAACCGGGTCATGGTGACCATGTGGTCGTCCGAGGTGACCCGCACCGTGGTGGTGCAGCCATCGTAGCCGGTGGCCTCGGTCTCCCGGTAGGCAATGTACCAGCCGCTGTCCTTGCGCACCAGCGCGCCCCGGGTCATCAGTTCCACCGTTTCGGTGTCACCGTTCTGCTCCAGCGTGCCTTTGACGGTGATGAGATATTTTTCTTCCATTTAATAGTCCTCTATGGCGATGCGGCTCACCGGGCCGCCCGCATACTCGCCCAAAAACATGGTCTCCACTTCGGTGAACTGGGTGGGGTCGTCACTGACAAAATAGTGCGCTGTGCCGCCGGAATCCCGGCCATTGAGAAGCCCTAAGTCCGCCAGCGCGGCGGCGGTGGCCTGCGCCGTGACCTTGCCTGAATCCACCAGCGTCACATTTTCTCCCATGAACCGGCCGATCATGGGCTTTAACAGCGGGTAATGGGTGCAGCCCAGAATGAGGGTGTCCACCCCAGCGTCCCGCAGAGGGGTCAGGTACTCCTGAATGATGAGCGCCGCCACCGGGTCGCCGTCTGCCACGTAGCCGTTTTCCACCAGCGGCACGAACATGGGGCAGGCTTTGGCGAAAATCTCCACGCCGGGCATGATCTCCCGCAGCACCTCCGCATAGGAGCCGCTGCGCACCGTGGCCGCCGTGCCGATGACCCCCACCTTGCCGTTGCGGGTGGCGGCGGCCGCCGCCCGGGCGGTGGCGCCCACCACGCCGGTGTAGGGCACCGGCAGTTTGGCCGCCAGCGCCGGCGGGTAGGTGGAGGAAACGGTGCCGCAGGCGGCAAGCACGAATTTTACATTCTGGCTGAGCAGGAACCGGATGTCCTGCCCCGCGTACTGGATGATGGTGTCCTCGCCCCGGGGGCCGTAGGGAACCCGCCCTGTATCGCCAAAATAGATGATATCCTCCCCGGGCAGCACCTTGCGGAGCTGCCGCACCGCCGTGAGGCCGCCCAGTCCGCTGTCAAACACACCGATGGGACGTTTGTCCATATCAGTACGCTCCCTTTCGCATGGTGACTGCCAGCGTGATGAGCCGGTCGGTGAGGGCGGTGAAGTCCAGCCCGGCGGACTCCATCAGCTTGGGGTACATGCTGATGGCGGTGAAGCCCGGCATGGTGTTCACCTCGTTGCACAGCACCCGGCCGGTGCCGTCCTCCACGAAGAAGTCGCAGCGGGACAGTCCCGAGCACCCCAGCGCGTAATAGACGCGGTAGGCCATCGCCTTCACCTCGTCCAGCTTGGCGTCCGGCAGACGGGCGGGAATGACGGTTTTGGACACGCCGTTTTTGTACTTGTCATCGTAGGTGTAGAACTCGTCCCCGGCCAAAATCTCGCCGGGACGGGTGGTCCAGACGGTGGCGGGGTCGTCCGGGTTGCCGATGGCGGCGCACTCCACCTCCTGCCCGCGGATGAACTCCTCAAACACCACCTTATCGTCCTCGGCCAGCGCTTTGTCGATGGCGGCGTTCAGCTGCTCCCTGTCATGGGCCTTGGTGATGCCCACGCTGGAACCGGCGTTGGCGGGCTTGACGAAGATGGGGTAATCCAGACGGCCCTCCACCCGCTTGAGCAGCGCCTCCCGCTGACACTCCGCCTCGGCGCGGATGGTGTAGCACCAGTGGCAGTGGGGGATGCCGTTGGCATCCATCAGCGTGTTGGCCACCGCCTTGTCCATGCAGACCGCACTGCCCAGCAGCCCGCAGCCCACACAGGGGATGTCCGCCAGCGCCAGCAGGCCCTGCACGGTGCCGTCCTCGCCGTTTTTGCCGTGCAGCACCGGCACCGCCGCATCGATGGGCACCAGGGTGGTTTTGTCCCCCTCCCGCAGCAGCAGACCATGGTCCTGCCGGTCGGGGCTGATGACGCAGGGCAGGTTGCCGGGATGCTGTTCCCAGCGGCCGTCCGCCATCTCCTCCGGCGTGCCCGCAAAGCGCAGCCACCGCCCCGCTTTTGTGATGCCGATGAGGGTCACATCATATTTTGTTGTATCCAGCGCCCGCACCCACGCGGACGCAGACACGCAGCTGATCTCGTGTTCACTGGAAACGCCGCCGAACAGCAGCGCCACTCGCAGTTTTTCCGTCAAACCGCAGCCCTCCTTAAGATAACTAAGGTTCATCCTGTTATCATACCATATTCAGCAGCCATTGGCTATATTTTTCAGCAAAAATATTTTATTCTGCCCTGTAGGTCGTGACGGTGATGTGGCTGATGACGATGTCCTCCGCCGGGCGGAAGGTGTCCGTTCCGTCCTCCGTTGTGACAGTGTCGGCGCAGGCGATGGCGTCCACCACCTCCATACCTTGATACACCTGCCCGAACACCGTGTCGGTGTTGTCCAGATAGGGCAGGCCCCCCGCCGCCTTGTAGGCGGCCACCTGTTCTTCGGGATAGCCCGCCTCGGTGAGCTGGCTCTGGAGGGTCTTGTCCACACTGTCTGGCAGCGCCTGCACAAAGTAGAACTGCCCGGTGCCCCCCTGCGCTGAAAACGCCGCGCACAGCGCCCCGGCGTAATGCCGCAGACTGTCGGAGGCCTCCAGCGGGTAGGGGTTGTTGGACCAGATGGTCCCGCCGCCGCTGCCGGTGCCGTCCGCGTCGCCCCCCTGCACCACAAAGCCGTACTCCGCCCGCCAGATGACGGTGCCGTCATAGTAGCCGGTGCGGGCCAGCCCGGCAAAATTGTTCACCGCCATGGGCGCGGCGTCCGGGTACAGAACGGCGCGGATCTCCCCAAGCGAGGTCTCAAAAATGGCGATGATGTCCCCCTCGGCGGGCTGGACGAACTGGCGCTCCTCACTGTTCACCGTTTTGCGCCGGGGCACACTTTTGCCGCCTCCGCAGCCGCCCAGTGCCAGCACCAGCGCCAGCGCCGCGAACAGACTCATAATTTTTCGCATATCCGGCCCTCCTTTTTGCATAAAATTAGTATAGCACATTTTTCAGGTCTTGACTACCGGGCAAAAAAACGGTACACTATATACAAGAGAAACAGTAAAGGAGAAACACCCATGTCTGATGAGCTGAGCCCCGAAATGCTGGAAGAGGCCGCCCCCGACCTGCTGACGCTGGAGGATGAGGACGGGCAGGAAGTGACCTTTGAGGTCATTGACGTGACCGAAGTAAACGGCACCCGCTATATGGCCGCCGTGCCCTACACCCCCGAGGAGACCGAGGACGAGGAGGCCGAGCTGATTCTGATGCGCATCGGCACCGACGAGCAGGGCGAGTATATGGACATCGTGGACGATGACGAGGAACTCATCACGGTCGGCAAGGTGTTTGAGGAACGCCTGCGCGCCATGTACGACATCGACGATTCCGAACTGGAGTAAGACCCACCCCTGCGCGGTACGATTTGTTGCGGCTTGATATAATCCTACTAATCAAATTTTGGGAGCACGGGTCGGGGACCGGATCGCAGACCTCCCGCCCCTCTACGGAGGCAAGCGGAGGAAGGGAGCGTGAACGCCCCCGCAGGGCACCCACCTGCCGTACGGTAGGTTTTGATTGGCCGCAGACGGCTGTGCGGGGTATTTTTTTGAACATGGTGAGCCGCCCGCACAGGGCGGCTTTTTTCGCAGAGGGCGGCTTTTTTTGAGAGGAGGTGACGGGAATGCCACGGATGGAACAAGGAGACAAGCTGCCCATGTTCCGGTATGACACGCCGTACAGCGCACAGGAGCGGCTGGCCGACCTGCTGGAGGAGCAGGCGCCGCTGGTGATGGTGTTCATGAACAATTTCGGGCATCCCATCACCCGGACTTTCGCCACCCGCTACGCCCAGACCATGTCCCAGCTGGTGGACGGCGGCTTTGCGATGGTGGTGCGCTCCCGGGCGGACAAGCTCTCGGGGAGCATCCGGCGGAGCACCCTGCCCTACCCGCTCATCTGTGACGCGGAGGGGGTTTTGTACGATTACCTGTGCATTCCCCAACGGGCAGGGGCGCTGACCACCTACTCGCTGGAGGGCTGGCAGATCGTCCGCGCCGCCAAAAAGCAGGGCTTCCGGCCACCCAAAAACGCGCTGCTCTCGCTGCCGCTGACGCTGATTCTGGACCGCACCGGCACGGTGCAGTTCGTGCATTACGGGGCCAGCCTCACCGATGTGCCGCAGGACTGCGGCGCCATGCAGAAGCTGCTGGAGGAGCTGGAGCTTCTGGAGGACACAGAGGACTTCCCCTTGCAGGAGCTGCCCGACTGGAGCACCCCCTGACCACGCAGAACACCCCCGCCGAACCGGCGGGGGTGCGTTTTGTTTGGAAATGGCTCAGCGCAGGAATTCCGGCAGGGGCTTGCCCTCCTTGCGCCACTGGTGATACTCGGCGGTAGCGGCAAACAGCACGTCGCCGGCGGAGTTCAGCGCAGTCTCCACGGAGTCCTGCACCACGCCGATGATGAAGCCGACGCCCACCACCTGCATGGCGATGTCGTTGGAGATGCCAAACAGCGAGCAGGCCATGGGAATGAGCAGCAGCGAGCCGCCCGCCACGCCGGAAGCGCCGCAGGCGCCCAGCGCCGACATGACCGACAGCAGGATGGCCGCAGGCAGAGACACCTGAATGCCCAGCGTGTTGGCGGCGGCCAGTGTCATGATGGTGATGGTGATGGCCGCGCCGTCCATGTTGATGGTAGCGCCCAGCGGGATGGACACCGAGTACATGTCCTTGTCAAGGCCGAGCTTTTCGCACAAGGCCATGTTCACCGGGATGTTGGCGGCGGAGCTGCGGGTGAAGAAGGCGGTGACGCCGGATTCCTTCAGGCAGCGCAGCACCAGCGGGTAGGGGTTGCAGTGCAGGTAGACCGCCACGATGATGGGGGCCACCACCATCGACATGAGCAGCATGGTGCCCACCAGCAGCGCCAGCAGCTTGCCGTACTGGGTGAAGATGGCAAGACCGTTGGTGGTGACGTTGGAGTACACCAGACCCATGATGCCGAAGGGAGCCAGATTGATGATCCAGCGCACGATCTGGGAGATGGCGTCCGCCGTGTTGGCAAGGAACACCTTGGTGCTGTCCGAGGCGATGTTCTTCATGGCAAGGCCGAACAGGCAGGCCCACAGCAGGATGCCAATGTAGTTGCCGCTGATGAGCGACGCGAAGGGGTTGGCCACGATGTTGCTCAGCAGCGTGTGCATGACCTCGCCCAGACCCTGCGGGATGACGTCCGCCTCGGCGGCCTCGGCCAGCACGATGCTCTGGGGGAACAGGCGGCTGGTGATGACGGACAGCGCCGCCGCCAGAAAGGTGGTGAGCATGTACAGCCAGATGACGGTGCCGAAACGGCGGTCCAGCCTGGAGCTGCCCTGCGCCAGCGCGCTGGTGACGATGACGAACACCAGCACCGGGGCGATGGCCTTGAGCGCGCCCACGAACAGGTTGCCGAATTCCGCGATAAAGCTGGCCTGCGGCAGCGCCAGCGCCAGCACGGCGCCCAGTACCAGACCTGTGGCGATGCGCAGAATCAGGCTGATGCTGTTGTACTTAGCCGCGATGGATTTGAAAATTTTCAACAGAAACACTCCCTCTTTGTCCTTCTGTCAAGGACAGATTTTCAGTTCAAAACCGAACGCCTTCCCAGTATAGCACAAGATGCGGCAAAATGGTAGCGGTTTTCTAAAATTTTTTAATAATTTTTGTACGTCACTGAAGGACAGCGTCCTCCCCTTGCATCCGGCGCTCCGCCGCGCTATAATAGGACAGGAAAACAGAGGTGTAAGAAAATGAAAAAGGAATTTTTGCAGGGGCTGCGGGACGGCTCGCCCATCATGGCGGGGTATTTCGCGGTCAGTTTCAGTTTCGGGATTCTGGCGGTGCAGGGCGGCCTGTCGGTGTTGCAGGCGGCGCTCACCAGCCTGACCAACGTGACCAGCGCCGGGCAGTTTGCCGGTTTGCAGGTCATTGTGGGCGGCGGCGCACTGGTGGAGCTGGTGCTCACGCAGGTCATCATCAATCTGCGCTACGCGCTGATGAGCCTGTCGCTGTCCCAAAAGCTGGCGGAGGGCACCACCCTGTGGCAGCGGTGCGTCATTGCCTTCGCCAACACCGATGAGATTTTTGCCGTGGCCATGAGCCACGCGGGCAGTCTGCGGTTCCCCTACATGGCGGGGCTGCAAATTCTGCCCATTCTGGGCTGGACGGCGGGCACCGCCGCCGGGGCGGTGGCAGGCAGTCTGCTGCCCGCGGCACTGACCAGCGCGCTGGGCGTGGCGCTGTACGGCATGTTCATCGCGGTGGTGGTGCCGGCGGCGCGCAAGTCCCGCCCGGTGCTGGCGGCAGCGCTGCTGGCCATCGCGCTGAGCTGCGTGCTGTTCGCCATGGGGGTCAGCTCGGGCATTTCCATCATCCTCTGCACCGTGGCCGCCTCGGCGGTGATGGCGCTGCTGCATCCCGTGGAAGGAGGTGAGCAGGCATGAAGACATGGCTGTACATTGCCGTGATGGCGCTGGTGACCTACCTCATCCGTGCCCTGCCGCTGACGGTGTTCCACAAAAAAATCCAGAACCGGTGGGTGCGTTCCTTTTTATATTACGTGCCCTACGCCTGCCTGAGCGCCATGACCTTCCCGGCGATTTTTTACGCCACCCAAAGCCTGTGGAGCGCGGCGGCGGGCGTGGCGGTGGCGCTGGTGCTGGCCTACTTTGGCCGCAGTCTCATCGTGGTGGCTGCCGGAGCCTGCGCCGCCGTGCTGATTGCAGAGCAGCTTTTGCCGCTGTTTCTGCGCTGAACCGTCAAAAAATCAGAGCCGCTGCGTTGGCAGCGGCTCCTTTTTTATTGATTACTCCTTGGTCACGAACACCACGCCCACGGCGCGGGGGCCGATGTGGGTGCCGATGGTGGGGCCGATCTGGGCCACGCGGCCGCCGGTGAGGTGCAGCGTCTCGTGCATGTAGTGATGCACCGGCGCGGCCAGCTGGCGGTCGTCGGAATACAGCAGCGTGTAGCCGTAGCGGGGATCCACGCCGCCCAGCTTGTCGATCTGCTTGAACATGGCCACCAGTGCGCCGGGACGGCCGCGGCCCTTGTCCACCATCTTGATCTCGCCGTCCTCGCGCAGCGCCAGCACCGGCTTGATGCCCAGCGCGCCGCCCACCAGCGCCACCGCCTTGGGCAGGCGGCCGCCCTTTTGCAGGTGATGCAGGCTGTCCACGATGGCGGTGATGCGCACCCGCTCCTTCAGGTGCTCCAGTTCCTCCGCGATCTCAGCGGCGGACAGGCCCTCGGTGCGCAGACGCACCGCCTCGCGCACCAGCAGCGCCTCGCCCTGGGTGGCGGTGCGGGAATCCACAATGTACACCTGCGCATCCTCCACCTCGGCGGCGGCCAGCTTGGCGCACTGCCAGGTGCCGGACAGCGTCTGGCTGATGGTGATGACCACCACCTCGTCGCCGGCCTCCTGCGCGTCGCGGAAGGCCTTCATGAAGGACTCCGGGCTGGGCTGGCTGGTGCGGGGCAGCTTGCTCTCCCCCGCCAGACGGGTGAAGTATTCATCGCGGGTCATGGAACCGTCATCCTCCACGCCGGTGCCGTCAGCGAAGGTTACCGTCATGGGAACCACGTACACCCCGGGCAGGTAAAGCTCATTTTTGGTCAGGTCAGCGGCAGAATCGGTGACAATGCGGATCATGGCAGACTCCTTTTTTCTATCTGAAATCAGTATTGTTTGAACAGAACCGCATTTATTGTACCATAAAATTTTGATAATTCAATAATTTTAGGTAAATTCTTGGAATTACTCAAAATTTCGCTTTCCCGCGAGCAATTTTCAAGCATTTTCACAAACCCAAACGAAAAGGAGGGGCCTTACGGCCCCTCCGGCGGTCATTCTTCCGCGCCGTGGTCATGGTCATGGCAGCACTCCAGGTCGGCAAACAGCGCCGAGTCGTGGGGGATGCCCTTCTTCTCGTAGTAGTCCTGCACGGCGGATTTGATGGCCTGCTCCGCCAGCACGGAGCAGTGCATCTTGTAGGCGGGCAGGCCGTCCAGCGCCTCGGCCACCGCCTTGTTGGACAGCTGCAGGGCCTCGCTCACCGGCTTGCCCTTGATCATTTCGGTGGCCATGCTGCTGGAGGCAATGGCGCTGCCGCAGCCGAAGGTCTCAAACTTCACATCGTCAATGATGCCGTCCTTGATCTTCAGGTACATTTTCATAATGTCGCCGCACTTGGCGTTGCCCACCTCGCCCACGCCGTCGGCGTCCTCGATGACGCCCACGTTACGGGGATTGCGGAAATGGTCCATCACTTTTTCACTGTATAACATAGCTGCGTTTTCCCTCCTGTAAGTCGCGCCACACCGGGCTGATGCCGCGCAGATAGCCGACCACCTCGGTGACGGCGGCGATGATGGTGTCGATGTCGGATTCGGTCATGGAGGCGTCCAGCGTCAGCCGCAGGCTGCCGTGGGCGACCTCGTGGGGGCGGCCGATGGCCAGCAGCACGTGGCTGGGGTCCAGCGAGCCGGAGGTGCAGGCCGAGCCGGAGGACGCGCAGATGCCCTTGTCGTCCAACAGCAGCAGCAGGCTCTCCCCCTCGATGCCCTCAAAGCAGAAATTCACGTTGCCGGGCAGGCGCTGCACCGCGTCGCCATTCAGCCCGCTGTGGGGAATTTTGGCGATGCCCGCAATGAGCCGGTCCCGCAGCGCGGTGACGCGGGCGCGGTCGGCGTCCATGTGCTCCACCGCTTCGGTGAGGGCGGCGGCCATGCCGCAGATGGCGGGCACGTTCTCGGTGCCGGGACGGCGTCCGCGCTCCTGCGCGCCGCCGAAAATGATGTTGGCAAGCACCAGACCCCGGCGGGCAAACAGCACGCCCACCCCCTTGGGGCCGTGGAATTTGTGGCCGGACAGCGACAGGAAGTCCACCTGCCACGCCTTCACATCCACGGGGATGTGGCCCACCGCCTGCACCGCGTCGGTGTGGAACAGCACGCCCTTCTCCTTACACACCGCGCCGATGGCCGCGATGGGCTGGATGGTGCCGATCTCATTGTTGGCGGTCATAATCGTAACCAGGCAGGTGTCCGGCCGGATGGCCTGTGCCACCTGCTCCGCGGTGACCAGGCCGTTTTCATGCACATCCAGCAGCGTGACGGCAAAACCCTGCTTTTCCAGCGCATCCAGCGCGTGAAGGATGGCGTGATGCTCAAATTTGGTGGAAATGATGTGCTTTTTGCCCTGCTTTTCGCCAAGGCGGGCGGCGGTGAACAGCGCCTGCGTGTCCGCCTCGGAGCCGCCGGAGGTGAAATAAATCTCGTTGGGCTGGGCGTTCAGCGCTTTGGCGACCTGAGCGCGGGCATTTTCCAGATGCTCTCTGGCCTTCTGGCCCAGCGTATACAGGCTGGAGGCGTTGCCGTAGCCCTCCTCCAGCAGCGGCAGCATGGCGTCCAGCGCGGCGCGGCTGGGGCGCGTGGTGGCCGCATTGTCGGCATAGATCATGGTTATATCTCCTTTAACCCGGTGGGTTGGTTGGTTTACAGTTCTATTATATCCATTTTACCCATAAAGTCAATAGGAAATTTTTCGGCACGCCTCCAAAAAGCACCCCCGCCGGGCAGGCGGGGGCGGTGTTTCGCATTTTACAGCGGTGCTACGTCAAACCGATAGATGGTGGTGGCACTGTAAGAGGCCTTGGGCAACAGTGTGGTGTCGGGGAAATCGGGATGGTTGGGGGCGTCAGGGAACTCCTGCGCCTCCAGACACACCGCGTCCCGGGGGGCGTAGCGGGCGTCCTCCTTGCAGGGGGTCTCGGGCAGCAGGTAGTTGGCGGTGTACACCTGCAGGCCGGGCTGGGTGGTGAGCACCTCCATGCGGATGCCGGTCTCGGGGCCGGTGAGCCACGCCGCGTGGCGCAGGCCGCTGTCCCGGATGACGTAGCAGTGGTCGTAGCCGTTGCCGATTTTCAGCGGCACGTAGTCGGCGCCGATATCGCGTCCCAGCGTCTTTTCCTCGTTGAAATCCATGGGAGTGCCCTCCACCGGCAGCAGCTTGCCGGTGGGCACGCTGGCGGCGTCGGTCTCCAGAAAGCTTTTGGCGTTCACCGACAGGCGGTGTCCCAGCGCGGTGCCGCTGGCGTGGCCGTTCAGGTTGAAATAGCTGTGGTTGGTCAGGTTGCAGACGGTGGGCGCGTCGGTGGAGGCGCTGTACTGGATGACCAGTCCGCACCCCGCCAGCCGGTACTGAATTTCAAAATCCACGTTGCCGGGGAACCCGTCCATGCCGTCCGGGCTGCGGGCGGTGAGGGTCACGCTGTCGTCGGTGCCGGGGGTGACCTCCATGGCAAACACCGTGTGGTGCAGCCCGTGCAGGCCGCTGTGCAGGCAGTTGCCGCTCTGGTTGGCGGTGACATGGACAATGTCCTCGTACAGCGGGAACTGTGCGCCGCCGATGCGGTTGGCGTAGCGCCCCACGATGGCGCCCATGGCGTCCCCGCTGTTCACCTCGTAGTCCGGCACGGTGGGGTAGCCCAGCGCCACATCCACCAAGCGGCCCTTGCGGTCCGGCACCACCAGACGGTGCACCACACCGGCGTAGCTCAGAATCTCCGCGGTGATCTGTTCATTTTTCAGCGTTGCGCGATGGATGACCGTCCCGTCGGAGGAACGGCCGAATTCGGTGATGGAAACAGACATGAGGGGCCTCCTTACTGATTTTCCTGTTTCTCCTGCTCCAGATCGTAGCGGACGCTGTCCGCGACCTTTCCCCCGCCTGCGCCGTAGTTCAGCATGCGGTTCACCCGGCTGACGGTGGCGCTGGACGCGCCGGTCTCCTTGCGGATGACGCTGTACACCTTGCCCTGCATCAGGCATTTCGCCACATCGTAGCGCTGCTCCATGGTGCGCAGCTCGGTGACGGCGCACAGATCGTCAAAAAAGCGGATGCAGTCCTCCAGCGTTTCCAGACGCAGAATTGCCTCGTAAAGCGCGGTGCTGCGCTGTTCCGGCGTATTGTTTTCAGGGCGCATAGGCGCCTCCTTTATGCTCTGCTGTATTCGTCAGTTGCTCCAAAAGTGTTGCACACTGGCTCTTTCTATTGTAGCAATCCACACAGAAAATGTCAATGCATCAAAGTGCTAAAATCTCCCGTTTGCCCTTGCGAAAAAGGCCGGTTTGAGGTATAGTATTTATAGTTTTTTCCTCAGCACCAGCGCCCGGCTGCCCAGCTGGCGGTACACCTCCATGAACCGGGCGCGGGGCACCCGGCGGTTGAAATCCAGCGGGTCGGCCACCGTGAAACATTCCTCATCCACGCCGCAGCAGACCATACAGTGCAGCGTGTGGAACACCCGGTGCTCGCCCCCGCCGGGCAGCGGGTAGGCCCCGCAGGCGTCAAACTGCACATCTCCGAAATGCAGCGTGGCCCAGAAAATAAAGGGCCGCCCGGCCTCCAGCTGGGCCACCAGCGTCTGCTCCTCCGCGCCGGTCAGGTCCACCGGCTCCCAGCCGCCGCCGTGGTCTGCCAGATACCGGCGCGCCGCCGCCGCGATGGGGCCTGCAAAGCAGTAGTACCCCGTTTCGGGGCTGCCGTCGTCCAGATGGGGGTTACCCATATAGACCTTGTCCGGGTCGGCGCCGTACCAACGCTCACTGCGCGGAAGGTAGTGGTCGGCCAGCTGGCATTTGTCGGCGTCAAAGCCCAGATACCGCAGCACTTCGCACAGGCTGGTGATCTCGCAGCCGTTGGGCAGCTCGGGATTCTGCAAAATCTGCGGCACATCCAGTAAAATTTCCATGGGAGGTTTCCTCCTTTTTCTCATAGTATATCATATCAGGAAAGGAAATGGTAGCCTATGTCCTCTCCCATTCGCGGCTGGGGGCTTGTCCCCGGCCTGCTGCCGCCCGGTGCGCGCAACCTCATCACCGACGTGCCCGGCGTGACGGTGGGTCACTGGACGCTGCAAAACGCCCGCCACAACACCGGGCTGACCGTCATCGTCCCCCGCCCCGGCCTCTATGACGACCCCTGCACCGCCGCCTGCTGTGTCATCAACGGCTACGGCAAGACCTGCGGGCTGGTGCAGGTGGAGGAGCTGGGCCGGCTGGAAACGCCCATTGCCCTCACCAACACGCTGAACGTGGGCCTTGTGGCGGACGCGCTGGTGCAGTACACGCTGGACACCGCCAGCGCCCCGGTGCGCAGTGTCAACCCGGTGGTGGGCGAATGTAACGATGCCACGCTGAATACCATTGCCGAGCGGGTGATGGGCTATGACCAGTTGCAGGCCGCGCTGGCCGCCGCCGGGCCGGATTTTGCGCAGGGCTGCGTGGGCGCGGGCGCGGGCATGATCTGCCATGAATTGAAGGGCGGCATCGGCTCGGCCAGCCGTCTTGTGGAGGGTTACACGGTGGGCGTTCTGGCGCTGTGCAACTACGGCCAGCTGGCGGAATTGAACATTCTGGGCCGCCGCCCCGGCACGGCCATCCGCGCAAAGCTGAACGAACCGCCCCGCCCGGCCGACAGGGGCAGCTGTATGCTGATTTTAGCCACCGACCTGCCGCTGTCCAGCCGGCAGCTGAAACGGGTGGTGCGCCGCTGCGCGGTGGGGCTGGCCCGCTGCGGCAGCTACTGGGGCCATGGCAGCGGCGATATTGCCATCGGCTTTACCACCGCCGCCCACTGGCCCCGCCATGCCGATGGCCTGACCATGACAGAGATCGTTTGGAACGAGGACAAGCTGGACGCGGCCTTTGCGGCCGCCGCCGAGGCAGCCGAGGAATCGGTGCTGAACGCCCTTGCCGCCGCAGTGCCCGTCACCGGGCCGGACGGGCGGGTCTGCCGCGCCTTATGTGAATTCAAGGAGGAAGTGTTCCCATGAAAATTGCAAAAATTGAAACTGCGGAAGTGCAGATTCCGCTGCGCACCCCCTTCAAGACCGCGCTGCGCACTGTGGACAGTGTCCACGACCTGCTGGTGCGGGTGACCGCCGACGACGGCTCGGTGGGCTACGGCGAGGCCCCGCCCACCGCCGTCATCACGGGGGACACGCTGGGTTCGCTGAAATGCGCCATCGAGGAGTTCATCGCCCCGGCGCTGGTTGGCCGGGACGTGGAAGACCTGGACGGCACCATGACGGCGCTGGAGCGCTGCATGGTGAAAAACACCAGCGCCAAGGCGGCGGTGGACATGGCGGTGTTTGACCTGTTCGCCCAGAGCTGCGGCAAGCCGCTGTATCAGGTGCTGGGCGGCGCAAAACACCAGATCGAGACTGATTTGACCATCTCGGTGAATCCCACGCCGGAGATGGTGCGGGACGCCCAGGAGGCAGTGGCGCGGGGTTTCCGCATCCTGAAAATCAAGGTGGGCAAGGACGGCCTTTCGGACATTCAGCGCCTCAAGGCCATCCGGCAGGCGGTGGGGCCGCTCATCACCATCCGGGTGGACGCCAACCAAGGCTGGGAGGCCAAGCAGGCGGTGCGCATCATCACCGGCATGGAGGACGCCGGCGTGGACGCCGAGCTCATCGAGCAGCCGGTGCCCGCCCATGATGTGGACGGGCTGGCCTACATCACCAGCCGGGTGTCCACCCCCATTCTGGCGGACGAGGCGGTGTTCAGCCCCGTGGATGCCATCTCCATCTTGCAGCGCCACGCGGCGGATTACCTGAACATCAAGCTGATGAAAACCGGCGGCATCTGGCAGGCGCTGAAAATCTGCAATGCCGCCGAGGTGTACGGCGCGAAATGCATGGTGGGCTGCATGCTGGAAAGCAAGCTGGCGGTGAGCGCTGCGGCGCATCTGGCCGCCGCCCGCGGCGTGGTGACCATGGTGGACCTGGACGGGCCTTCCCTGTGCAGCACCGACCCCTACACCGGCGGCCCGCTGTACAACGAGGGGACCATTCTCATGAACGAGACCCCCGGCATCGGCATCACCGGCGTGCCGGGCTTTGAGGTGACGCAATGAAGGTTTGGGACTTGCACTGTGACACGCTGGCCGAGCTGCGCTACGCCGTCCGCCGGGGCCAGCCCAAGGACTTTGCCCGCTGCGATTTGATGGTGGACATGGACAAACTGACGCGGGGGGATTATCTACTGCAATGCTTTGCCTGCTTTGTGAATCTGGGCGAGGAGCCGCTGAATCCCCTGCAGGCGTGTCTGGAGGAAATCGACATTTACGAGCAGCTGTTGGCGCAGTTTCCCCGCCTCATGCGGGTGCGCACACCGGAGGACATCCGGGCGCTGCCCGGCAGCGGCAGAATCGGCGCCATGCTGACGGTGGAGGAGGGCGGCGTCTGTCTGGACGACCCGGCGGTGCTGCGCACGCTGTACCGTCTGGGCGTGCGGATGATGACGCTGACCTGGAACCACCCCAACGGGCTGGCCCACCCCAACAGCGTGCCCGGCAACGCGGACGATGTGTGGCCCTGCGCCGCCGTCACCGACAAGGGCGTGACGGAACAGGGCATGGCGTTTCTTGAGGAGATGGAGCGGCTGCGCATGATCGTGGATGTATCCCATTTATCGGACGCCGGGTTCTGGGACGTGGTGCGCTGCACCACCCGGCCCTTTGCGGCCAGCCATTCCAACGCCCGGGCGCTGTGCGGCCATGTGCGCAACCTGACCGATGAGATGATCCGCGCCATGGGCGAGCGGGGCTGCCTTATCGGGCTGAACTACTGCGCCAGCTTTCTGGACGCAAACCCCGACCGCCACGCGGTGGAAAGCCGCGTGACCGACATGGCCCGCCACGCCAGATACCTCTGCGATCTGGGCGGCGAGGACATTCTGGCGCTGGGCAGCGACTTCGACGGCATCGGCGGCAGGCTGGAGCTGACCGGTGCGCAGGACATGCCCAAGCTGGCGGACGGCCTGCTGCAAGCCGGGTTCACCGAGCGGCAGGTGGAAAAGATTTTTTACAAAAACGCCATGCGGTTCTTTGAGGAGAACCTGTGAAAAGGAGAATACCATGCCCCATCCTGAACTGACTTTGGAAAAACGCATTGACGCGGAATTGTGCGGTCTGGACGCGACGATGTGCGTCTACGCGGACGACCTGCGCGGCAACGTGGTTTGCCGCGGCGCGGACGAACCGTTTGAATCCGCGTCCACCATCAAAATTTACGTGCTGGGCTGCCTGTTCGCCAAGGCGGCGGCAGGCACTGCCGCGCTGGACGAGGTGCTGACCTACGAAAAGCGGCATTTTGTGGACGGCTCCGGCATGATCCGCGCACTGGGCGAAGGCGCAAAGCTGCGCGCGCTGGACGCCGCCACCCTCATGATCATCTGCTCGGACAACATCGCCACCAACCTGCTCATCGACTATCTGGGCCTTGCGGACATCAACGCCTATATCAGGGGCATCGGGTGCGAAAACACCACGCTGCACCGGATGCTGCGCTCCGACAACTGGGGCGAGCCGCTGGGCACCATCACCCCGCGGGACATGGGCCTGTTTTTTGCCAGACTGGCCAAAGGCGAGCTGGTGGGCAGCGCGGAGATGCGCGCCATCTTCCGCCAGCAGCACTACAACACCATGCTGGCGGGCCAGCTGCCTGCCTACTACACCGACGCGGAGGAATCCGGCGCGGACGGGGAGCTGATTTATACCGCCAGCAAATCCGGCAGCATGGACGCCTGCCGCAATGACGGCGGACTGGTACACACTCCCTATGGGGATTACGTGCTGGTGATGATGTGCAAGGATTTTGCCAACAAGCTGGAAGTGAGCGACCACCCCGCCATGGTGTACGGCGGCAGGGTGAGCCGGATGCTGTTTGACCAATATCTTGCGCTGGAAGGACGCTTTTTGCTGTGACGGAGTATCTGATTTTAACGCTGCTGGCGCTGGCGAATCTTTTGCTCATCGCGGTGCTGGTGCTGCTGGCCCGCCGCCGGGACGACGGCGAGCTGATGAAAAAGCTGGAGGAGGAAAACGACATCCTCTCGGAGCAGCTGCGGGAGATGCAGGGCGAGATGGCCCGCACCACCACCGCCGCGGTGCGGGACCTTGCAACGGTGCTGGCGGAGAGCCAGAACCAGAGCGCGGCGGCCTCCACCGCCCGGCTGGAGGCCATCGACCGGGCGGGCGCGGCGCGGCAGAAGGCCACGCAGGACGCGCTGCTGGCCCAGCTGACCATGATGGAGCGGCGGCTGGAGGGCGTGCGGGGCGCGGTGTCCACCGGGCTGGCCGAGATGCGCGCCGACAACAACCGCAAGCTGGACGAAATCCGGGTGACGGTGGACGAAAAGCTGCAATCCACCTTGCAGACCCGCATCGCGGAATCCTTCCGCTCGGTGAGCGCCCAGCTGGAACAGGTGTATAAGGGCCTTGGCGAGATGCAGAATCTGGCCAACGACGTGGGCAGCCTGAAACAGGTGCTGTCCGGCGTCAAGACCCGGGGCATTCTGGGCGAGGTGCAGCTGGGGGCAATTTTGAAAGAGATGTTGGCTCCCGCCCAGTACGCCGAGAACGTGGCCACCGTGCCCGGCTCCGCCAACCGGGTGGAGTTTGCGGTGCGGCTGCCGGGACAGGAGGGCACCGTCTGGCTGCCCATCGACGCCAAGTTCCCCGGCGATACCTACGCCCACCTGCTGGACGCCCAGAACAGCGGCGATGCCGCCGCGGTGGCCAACGCCCGCCGCGCACTGCAGGTGGTGCTGCGGCAGGAGGCAAAGGACATCCACGACAAGTACATTGAGGTGCCCCACACCACCAATTTCGGCATCCTGTTCCTGCCGGTGGAGGGCCTGTACGCCGAGGTGGTGTCCACCGGCATTTCGGACGCCTTACAGCGGGAATTTCAGATCACGGTGGCGGGGCCGTCCACCATGGCGGCGCTGCTCAACGCTTTGCAGATGGGCTTCCGTACGCTGGCCATCCAGCAGCGTTCCGGCGAGGTGTGGCAGGTGCTCGGCGCGGTGAAAACCGAATTTGAGAAGTTCGGCGCGGGCCTGCAGCAGATGCAGCGCCACCTGACCCAGACCGGCAACGATCTGGAGGAGCTCATCGGCACCCGCAGCCGGGCCATCAACCGCAAGCTGGCCTCGGTGCAGCAGCTGGAGCCCACCGACGCCGCCCGCCTGCTGGAGCTGGACAGCGGCGCAGAATAACAGAACACAACGGAGCCCCCGGGCCGGCGCAGATG
>CALZZE010000018.1 GCA_945830575.1 uncultured Subdoligranulum sp.
CCTGACGGCGGTAGCGCTTGCCGATGGAGCCGGCCTCGTCGTAATCCACCATGAAATCCTTCGCCAGCTCGTTGCGAATCTCCATGGCCTTGTCGCCCAGCTTTTTGGACAGCGGCAGCACGGCGCACTTGAAGGGAGCGAGGAAGGGATGCAGGCGCAGCACGGTGCGCACATCCTCCTTGCCCTTGGCGTCCACCAGATGCTCCTCGTCGTAGGCCTCGCACAGGAAGGCCAGCGCCACGCGGTCGCAGCCCAGCGAAGGCTCGATGACGTAGGGGATGTAATGCTCGTTGGTCTCGGGGTCAAAGTACTCCAGGCTCTTGCCGGAGGCCTCCTGATGGCGGCCCAGGTCATAGTTGGTGCGGTCCGCGATGCCCCACAGCTCGCCCCAGTCGGTGAACGGGAAGGCATACTCGATGTCGGTGGTGGCGCGGGAATAGAACGCCAGCTCGGCCGGCTCGTGGTCGCGCAGGCGCAGGTTCTCCTCCTTGATGCCCAGGCTCTTCAGCCAGTTCTGGCAGTAGTCCTTCCAGTAGGCAAACCACTCCAGATCGGTGCCGGGCTTGCAGAAGAACTCGCACTCCATCTGCTCGAACTCGCGGGTGCGGAAGGTGAAGTTGCCCGGGGTGATCTCGTTGCGGAACGCCTTGCCCACCTGGCACACGCCGAAGGGCAGCTTGCGGCGGGTGGTGCGCTGGATGTTGGCGAAGTTCACAAAGATGCCCTGCGCGGTCTCGGGGCGCAGATAGCAGGTGGAGGAGGAGTCCTCGGTGACGCCGATGGCGGTCTTGAACATCAGGTTGAATTTGCGGATGGGGGTGAAATCATGCTTGCCGCACACCGGGCAGACAATGTTGTCATGCTCCGCAATATAGGCGTCCATCTCGTCAAAGCTCATGGCGTCCACGTTGACGGAGGAATCCTCCTCGGAGATGAGCTTGTCGGCGCGGTGGCGGGCCTTGCAGGCACGGCAGTCCAGCAGCGGGTCAGAGAAGCTGGACACATGGCCGGTGGTGACCCAGGTCTGCGGGTTCATCAGAATGGCCGCATCCAGACCCACGTTGTAGGGGCTTTCCTGCACGAACTTTTTCAGCCACGCCTTTTTGACGTTGTTCTTGAACTCGACACCCAGCGGGCCGTAGTCCCAGCTGTTGGCAAGACCGCCGTAGATCTCGCTGCCCGGATAGATGAACCCGCGGTTTTTGCACAGGTTCACGATCATGTCGAGGGTTTTTTCACTGTTTTTCATTTTGTACTCCTTCCGCATGGCTGGCTGCCACACAAAGCGTTTTTCTCCCCAGTCGGGGGATACTCCACCATATTACCCTATCCCGGCGAAAAAGGCAAGGGAAATTTTACAAAAGCTGATTTGCGATCTGTTTTGCCAGCTCTTCCATGGCCAGAACGTCCTCCAATTGGGGCGCGAGGCGGACCAGTTCCTGCTGTACGCGGGGAATTTTGCGTTCCGGGATGCCCAGCGCCGCCAGCGCGGCGGCGGTCATGGGCGGCGCCGCAGGTTCCTCCCCCAGTGCGCGCAGCGCCTGCGGATCGAAACCATAGACCAGTTTTTTCATGCCGAACTCCTTTTTTTGGGGCAAAATGCCGGATTTTTACGGTTCTTTTCTGCCATTATACCAAAAATTTTGAAAAAGTGTTTATTTTACAAGAAAAAAATATTATAATCTAAAAGGACTCTGATTTTTATATGGCCCGGCGGGGCAAGCCTTCCCGCGGGTAATTTTTATTGAGGTGACAACGATGGCGTATGTATTCGGTTTCGACCCCCATCTGCTGGACGGCGTGCAGGCAGTACATTTTATCGGTTGCGGCGGGTCCGGCACCTATCCTTTGATTCAAATTCTGCACAGCCGCGGGCTGACCATCTCCGGCAGTGACGTGGAGGAGACCAAGATCACCGAGGCGGAGCGCGCCTTGGGCGTGACCGTGCACATCGGCCATGACGCCGCCAATCTGGGCAACGTGCAGCTGGTGGTGTACAGTGCCGCCATCCACGACGACAACCCGGAGCTGAAATCCGCCCGCGCCCGCGGCATCAAGGCGGTGGAGCGCAGCGTGCTGCTGGGCTATGTGAGCCACGTGTACCCCTACAGCGTGGGCGTGGCGGGCACCCACGGCAAGACCACCACCACCGGCATGATCACCACCATGCTGGAGCTGGCCGGCAAGGACCCCTCCGCCGTCATCGGCGGCAAGCTGCCCCTCATCGGCGGCTACGGCAAGGCCGGCAAGGGGCAGAGCGTGGTCATCGAGGCCTGCGAGTACAGCGAGACCTTCCTGCATCTGACCCCCACCATCGGCGTCATTCTGAACATCGACAACGACCATCTGGAATACTACGGCACCATGGGCAAGCTGAAGCTGGCGTTCCAGAAATTCGCACTGCTGTCCCGCACCGTGGTGTTCAACATGGACGACCGCAACACGGTGGACGTGATGAACTCCATCGACCGCCCGGTGCTGTCCTTCGGCATTCAGGAGGAGGCGCGGTTCCAGGCCATCCATGTGACGGAGTATCAGCCCGGCTTCTATGAGTTTGACGTGCTGGAGCTGGGCGAGCCGTTTGCCCACATCAAGCTGGGCGTACCGGGCTACCACAACATCTACAACGCTCTGGCCATGTGCTGCTGCGTGCGTCCGCTGGGCCTGAAAGCCGCCGACGCCGAGCGCGCCGCGCTGGAATTCAAGGGCACCGGCCGCCGGTTTGAGATCAAGGGCGAATGCAACGGCGCCGTGGTGGTGGACGATTACGCCCACCATCCCACCGAGCTGGCCGCCACTCTGGCCACCGCCAAAAAGCTGGGCTACGACCGGGTCATCGCGGTGCATCAGCCCTTCACCTACTCCCGCACCAAGGCGCTGATGGACGATTTTGCGCAGGTGCTGGCACAGGCCGATCAGGTGGTGCTGCTGCCCATCATGGGCAGCCGTGAGGTGGATGACGGCAGCGTGAAGAGCGCCGATCTGGCCGCCAAGCTGCCGGGCAGCGTGCTGGTGGACGGGCTGGAGGCCGCCGCCGACTGGGTGAAGGCCAACGCCAAAAAGGGCGATCTGGTGGTCTGCATGAGCTGCGGAGATCTGTACAAGGCCGCCGACTTGATGGTGGAATAACGGAAATTCTTTTGCGCCGGGGCGATTGCCCCGGCGCATTTTTGTGCAAAAAGCCTATTACATCAAGGAGGGATTTTGTGGTATTCTATTGATATACCGTTTGTTTTTTACAGAAAGAGAGGTTCTTCCATGTTCCAGCCGGGTTCTCTGATCGTATACGGCTCCACCGGCGTGTGCCGGGTGGAGGACGTAGGGCCAAAGAAGATAATGAAGGACATTCTCAAAACCTGTTACACCCTGACGCCGCTGTACAGCCGGGAGACCATCACGGTGCCGGTGGATTCGCCGGTCTTTATGCGGGAGGTCATCAGCCGGGAACAGGCGGAGCAGCTCATCGACCGCATCCCCGAGGAGGAGCCGGCGGCAGTCCCCGGCGATGCCAGTGCCGCCAAAACCTGCTACGAGCAGGCGCTGCGCAGCCACAGCTGTGGCGATCTGCTGCGGCTGGTGCGGCAGATTTACCGCCGCACCCAAAGCGCCCGTCAGAGCAGGCGTCCCCCCAGCCAGACCGACCAGCGCTATATGAAACGGGCCGAAGACCTGCTGTACGGGGAGCTGGCCGTGGCGCTGGGCATCCCCCGGGAGGAAGTCGTGCCCTATATCGCCCACCGGCTGGAAGCGGCAAAATCATAAGGAAACGGGCCGTCCCGGCATCGGGACGGCCCTTCCGTTTTTTCTTAATTTCCGTCGTCGTTCTTGAAAACCGGGATGTTGGCGTACTCGTCCGGCGGGTCGGCGGGCAGCGTTTTCATGTACTCGTGCATGGCCTCGGCCACCTTTTTGCTGTAGGCGACCGCCTCCACCACGGTGCGTGCGCCCTTCACCGCGTCACCGGAGGCAAACACGCCCGGCCGGGTGGTGCGGCCCACCTCATCGGTGACGAACAGGCCGCGGTTGTTCACTTCCAGACCCTCGGTGCTCTCGGTGATGGTGGTGCAGGCGCCCTGACTGATGGACACGATGACGCTGTTGGCGGGGTACAGCATCTCGGTGCCGGGCTTCTCGGTGAGGGTGCCGTCCTCGGCCTCTTCCAAGTCCCGGAAGATCACGCCCGCATCGGTGATCTCCACCGGCTTTTTGTTGTACAGGAAATCCACGCCCTCCAGCTTGGCGTAACTGGCCTCATAATCGCTGGCGGTGATTTTCTTGGTGATGGAGAAGCACTGTACATGGCGGCTGCCGTGGCGGATGGCGGTACGCGCCACGTCCATGGCCGCGTTGCCCGCGCCGATGACGATGACACGGTCGCCCAGATGGTACACATCGGGGTTTTGCAGGTAGTTGATGGCGTAATGCACATGGCCAAGGCTCTCGCCCTTGATTTTCAGCGTGTTGGGACGCCACACGCCGGTGCCGATGAAGATGGCCTTGTAGCCGTCCCGGAACAGGTCGTCCACCTTGAGGGCCTTGCCCACATCGGTGTTGGGGCGCACCTTGATGTCCTTGAGGCGCAGATGGCGGTACTCGAAATCGTCCAGCACCGACTTGGGCAGGCGGAATTCCGGGATGCCGTAGCGCAGCACGCCGCCGATCTTGTCGTGGCTCTCAAAGATGGTCACATCGTAGCCGTAGCGGGCCAGAATGACCGCGATGGTCAGACCGGCCGGGCCGGAGCCGATGATGGCCACCCGCTTGCCGTTGGGCTCTGCCGGGCCGTGGGTCATCTGGCTGGCATAGGCGGAGGAAATGTAGTTTTCAATGACGGAAAAGTGCACCGGCGCGCCCTTGATGCCGCGGACACAGTGACCCTCGCACTGGTTCTCGTGGTTGCAGATGAGGCTGCAAACGGTGGTCAGGGGGTTGTTCTCAAACAGCATCCGGCCCGCCTCATTGAGCTTGTTGTCCTTGAGCAGGCGGATGACCTCCGGGATGTTGGTGTGGATGGGGCAGCCCTGCTGACAGCGGGGATTTTTGCACCCCAGACAGTGGTTGGCTTCGTCCATTACGTGCAGTGCCATGATGTCCTCCTCGTTTCGCACCAATTTTGCGCCGAATAAGTGCAACATTGTCGCTGTCCGGCGCTCGTTTTCTCCATGTTCTTCTTTATAATACCACCGGTTTTGTGGTAAACGCAAGCCCCATCGGCCCGGTTTGTGCCCTGCAAAGTGACGAAAAATCCACGACCCGGCTGTGCAATCTGCCAATCAGCTCCGCCTCCGGGCCGGTGCGCACCAGGTCCGACAGACTGGTGGAGACCGGCAGGGTGTCCTGTTTCAGACGGGGCATCGCGGTTTTGCGTGCGCCCAGCACGTGCAGATAGGGCGGCGGGGGCAGCCGGGCGGGCATGTCCAGCGCCGCATCCAGCACCAGACGCCGCAGACGGGCGTGGGGATAGCGCTTGGTTTTCAGCGCGTCCACCAGCGATTCCGCGTCCGACGCCGTGCGCACTGCGGCGGTCAGACGGTTTTCCAGCCCCTCCGACACGCCACGCACCCCCGAAAAATCCGGTTTTGTGCGCAAAAGCGCCAGCAGCGCGGTGCTGAATTTGTCCTTGTCCAGCCGCAGCCCCTGCGCATCAGCCTGCCGGTACAGCGCAAAGGCGGTTTCCGGCACGAAGGGGCGCAGCGCCTCAGGGGGCAGCGTGCGCAGATGGCTGGCGCTGGCGATGGCATCGCCCTGCCACTCCCCTGTCTCGCTGCCGCCGTGGGCCGCCACCAGACGGGGCAGTGCCAGCGGCCGCAGCGGGCTGTTCTGGTCCAGAATTGCCCCGCAATACTCAATGCCCAAAATGTTGTTGGGGGTGCGCAGCAGCTCACCCGTACCGGGCCAAAGCGCCTCCGCCGCGGCGGCGCGGGCGGCGGCAAAGGTCTGCCCTTCGGCCAGCGCCGTCCGCAGCGGTTCGTCCAAAGCGCCCCCGCGCAAAAAACGTGCGGTTTCCAGCAGCCGGGCCGCATCGGGAGTCTCAGCGCCGAAGGCCAGCGTGTCACATCCCAGCGCGGTGAGCAGCCGCACCCCCGCCGCCGCAAACTGCTGCGCCGTGGTGCAGGCGTAGGGCGCGGGCAGCGCAATGACCATGTCCGCCCCCGACTCCAGCGCGGCACGCACCCGCACCGGTTCCGGATACAGCGGCAGGCCGCCCCGCTGCACCGCCCCGGCGCTCATGCAGACGGCAATGGTCTGCGCCCCCTGCCGGCGCAAAAGCGCCAGCTGTGCCCTGTGGCCGTTGTGGAAGGGGTCGTATTCCGCAATGACACCCGCAAAATTCATAAAAACCTCTTAAAAACTCCGCAAAATTTGTACTATGTTACAGAAATAACAGGTAAAACCGCTTGAAAAACGCCTGAACACATTATATAATAAAAGTGTGAATTAGAAAAGGGGGTCCCCCCTGAAAAACCAAAGGAGGATATTTCCAATGAAAGTCCTGGTTATCAACTGTGGCTCGTCCAGCCTGAAGTACCAGCTCATCGACATGGACGGCACCAAGGTGCTGTGCAAGGGTCTGTGCGAGCGCATCGGCATGGAGAGCAGCATGATCACCCATGAGGGCAATGGTCACAAGGCCACGACCCCCGCCATCTTCCCCACCCACACCGAGGCGTTTGCTGAAGTGGTGAAGAAGATGACCTCCGGCGAAGGCAAGGTCATTGACAGTGTCAGCGAGATCGACGCCATTGGTCACCGCGTCGTACACGGCGGCGAGAAGTTCAAGAAGAGCTGCCTCATCACCGATGAGGTGGTACAGGCCATCCGTGACCTGAGCCCGCTGGCCCCCCTGCACAACCCTGCCGCCATCATGGGCATCGAGGCCGCCAAGAAGGTGTTCGGCGACCTGCCCAATGTGGCCGTGTTTGACACCGCCTTCCATTCCACCATGCCCCCCAAGGCGTATATGTACGCCATCCCCTACGAGTATTATGAGAAGTACGGCGTGCGCCGCTACGGCTTCCACGGCACCAGCCACAAGTACGTGAGCATGAAGGCCGCCGAGTATCTGGCCGAGCCTATCTCCCGTCTGAAGCTCATCACCTGCCATCTGGGCAACGGCTCCTCCATCGCCGCGGTGGACCAGGGCCGCGTGGTGGACACCTCCATGGGCATGACCCCGCTGGCCGGTCTGATGATGGGCACCCGCTGCGGTGACCTGGACCCCTCCGTGGTCAACTATCTGAAGTACACGCTGGGCATCACCGGCCATGAGCTGGACGAGATCCTCAACAAGAAGTCCGGCCTGCTGGGTATTTCCGGCGTTTCCAGCGACAAGCGCGATGTGGAAAAGGCTGCTAAGGAAGGCAACGAGCGCGCACAGCTGGCCAGCGACATGCTGAATTACCAGATCAAGAAGACCATCGGCAGCTACATTGCAGCCATGGGCGGCGTGGATGCCATCGTGTTCACCGGCGGCATCGGCGAGCATGACGCGGACTCCCGCGCCAAGATCTGCCACCACATGGACTGGCTGGGCATCCGCATTGACACCGACAAGAACCGGGATGTCCACGGTGACATCTGCGAAATCACCGCATGGGGTGCCCGCGTCCGCACGCTGGTCATCGCCACCGATGAAGAGTACATGATTGCTCACGACACCGAGGAAATCGTGAAAGAGCTGTAATTTTCCCCAAAATATGACCGCCGCCCCCTGCACCGAAGTGCAGAGGGCGGCGTTTTTGTGTTGTGGGGGACCGATCAGACGATTTCCACCTTTTCCATCACCACGGGGGTGCGGGGGCGGTCGTTCCAGTCGGTGGCAACGGCGGCGATCTCGTCCACCACCTCAATGCCGCTGACCACACGGCCAAAGGCGGCGTACTCGCCGTCCAGATGCGGCGCGTCCTTGTGCATGATGAAGAACTGGCTGCCGGCGGAGTTGGGGTTCATGGAGCGGGCCATGGAGATGACGCCGCGGGTGTGCTTGATGGGGTTGTTCACGCCGTTGTGGGCGAACTCGCCCTTGATGCTCCAGCCGGGGCCGCCCATGCCGGTGCCCTCCGGGTCGCCGCCCTGGATCATAAAGCCGGGGATGATGCGGTGGAAGGTCAGGCCGTTGTAAAAGCCCTGCTTGACCAGCTTTTCAAAGTTTTCGCAGGTGATGGGCGCGGCGGTGGCGTCCAGTTCGATGTCGATGGTCTTGCCGTTTTGCATGGTAATGCGGATCATAGTGGGTTACTCCTTTTTTGTATTTTCGGGAACGGGCTGGCCGGTGGTGTAGCTGCAGCTGCCCAGCAGGGCAAACAGCTGTTCCTCCGGCATGGCGCCCATCCATGTCTGAAGGGCGGCGGCCATGTACCGCTCGCTGCGCCGCTGGGCCTGCGGGATGAGGGCAAACACGCCGCCGGTGCGGGTCTCGCCGGTGACGGGGTCCTGCCATTCATCGGGCATGTCCTTGAGCTTTGCGGGGGTAACGTGGCCGGTGATGAAGCCTTTGCCGCCAAACAGCGGCTCCAGCAGGGAAAACAGTAGCCTTCTGCCGCCGTGGCGGCTCACAAACAGTTTGCGCAGACGCCACAAATCATAATACGCGTCCGCCAGATATTCCACCGGGACGTCCTCGCCGTAGGTTTCCAGCAGGCAGGTGTGCAGCAGCGCGGCGATGTCCGCCAGTTCGCTGCCCGCCGGCAGCGGGCTGGTGTCCGCCACCGGGACGGCGGCATCGCCGGTGTCCTCGGCGTGGAGAAGGGAATCCAGCGCAATTTCCAGATACCCGTGCCCTCCCCTGCCCGCGTAGGGCTTGCCGGGCTGGCACATGGCCACCACAAAGGGGTGCATCACGGTATCGGCGGCATAGTGGCTCAAAAAGCCCAGCGCGAACTCTACCTGTGCCCGGGTGCGCACATGGCGGCACAGGCTTTGCAGGAACGCGCCGGTGCGTTCCTCATGCATCCGGCCGCCAAGCCCCGGCAGGTCCATCCGGCGTTTGCCGCGCTTTTTCCATATCTCAAAGCAGAACAACCCGTCCGGCCCGTTGGCGCCGGCGGCAAACGCCGCGGGACATTGAATTTTATAGTGGATGGCCGCCGCCGCTTTGGCGGCGGTGCGCACATGGGTGTAGCCTTCCGGCATGACTGTCAACTACTTCCTTTTTCAGATATTCCGCTCGCTCACGGTGAGGGTGCGGGGCAGCACGAAGAAATACAGCGCTGCGCCCACACCGATGACAAGGATGATGGACAGGATGCCAAAGGGGCTGGACGCCGCATTGATGGCATCGATCTGCTCCGGGGTGGCGGTGGCGGCGGTGAGCCCCTGCTCCGCCAGCATCTTCTGCGCCATGAAGGAGCTGACCAGACCCACCAGCGTGGGGCCGATGATGGAGGAGAATTTGCCGAAGATGTCAAAGAATCCGAAGAACTCGCCGACGCGGTCCTTGTCCGGAATGAGCTTGCCGAACATGGAACGGCTCAGCGCCTGAATGCCGCCCTGGCTGGTGGCGCACAGCACCGCCAGCACCCAGAACTGCCACAGATCCCGCATGAAGTAGCCGAACACGCAGATGAACAGGTAGACGCAGATACCCACGCCCACCATGGCCCGCGCACCGAACCGGGCGCTGAGCTTCATGTACAGCAGGCAGAAGGGCAGGCCCAGCACCTGCACCAGCAGCAGCGCCAGCATCATGCCGGTGGAATCCAGCCCCAGATTGGTGCCGTAGGTGGTGGACATGGCAATGATGGTGTGCACGCCGTCAATGTAGAAAAAGTACGCCAGCAGGTAGACCAGCATGGGCTTGTCCTGCCCGATTTCCTTGATGGTCAGCCCCACGCTGGCAATGCTGCGGCCCACATCCCCTTTTGCGTAGGGTTTGCCGGTTTTCTGCTCGCAGTTTTTCAGAAGAGGCATACTGAATCCCAGCCACCACACGGCGGTGAGGGCGAAAATCACCGACAGGCAGGTGAGCATGGGCACCCCCACCAGATTCATGACAAGGAAGATAAGCAGCGGAATGGTGGAGCCGCCGATGTAGCCAAGACCGTAGCCCATGGTGGAGACCTGATCCATCCGATCCTCGGTGGTGACGTCCGTCAGAAAGGCATCGTAGTAGATGCAGGAGGCGTCAAAGCCGATGACGCTGAGAATGTACAGCACAAGAATGAGCGCCGAGACCCGGCCCGCCGCCGCGGTGGAGGAGGTAAAGTCCATGCCGGGGGTGAAGGCCAGCCCCGCCACCGACACAACGCCCAGCACCACAAAGAAGGTGAACAGCTTTTTGCGCATGCCGCGGATATCGCCAAATACGCCCAAAAACGGAGCGGCCAGCGCCACGATGGCCATGGCAATGCTGGTGGCGTAGCCCCATGTGGAGATGCTGGAAACGCTGTCCGCCGTGTAACTGGCCACCGTGTCAAAGAAAATGGGCAGCAGCGTAACCACGATGACCGAGTGAGCGCTGTTGGCCCAGTCGTACATCATCCAGCTCAGCTCCTGCTTGGTGAACTGTTTGAGAAATTTCATGGCAGTGGCTCCTTTCTTTTCTCGGAGATTCCCAAAACATTTTAACAGTTTTGCAGGATAAATACAAGTGCCCGCCGGAGAAAACCCCGGCGGGCATGAAATTTTACGTTCCTTTGACAACTCCTTATTCCGCGCTCTGGCTGCCAGCAGTATAGCCGTCGGTGTAGCCGTTTTCGTAGGCTTCGCTGGCTCGCTCCTCCATGTAGGTGTACAGCTCCTCCTCGGTCATCTCCTGACCGTCAAAGGAAAGGGTGCTTTCCTCCATAGCGGTCTCGGCGGTGGCGGTGACCATAAATTCCTCCAGCGCCTCCCGGCTGCTGAACACGCCGTCCCGATAATACCACTGGGCAGTCACGTTGTTGGCAAGGGTCTGCACATCCGCATCGGACAGCCACGGGCCGTTCACGTTCAGCGTAAAGTAGGGGCGCACTTCCTCCCCGGCGTTGCCGTTCCATGTGTCAAACTGGTATTCCCGGATGTTCAGCCCCGCCTTTTTGCAGGCGGCCATGACGGCCTGACAGTCGGCGGCAAATTCCTCCGCCGTCTGATACAGAGGGTTGAAGGTGAAGTAGACATACTCGTAGGCGCTTTCCTCGTCCCAGACCATCCGGCCCTCGGCGTTCAGATACTTGTCCCCGTACACATTGACGGAGGCGTCATGCACTGCGTTTTGCAGGGACGCATCGGCGGACACCGCGGCATAGACCTTCTGTTCCAGCTGGCTGCGCATCCGGCTGATGGTGCCGTCCCATTCGGGGCTGAGATACTGCACCGCCAGCGGCACCAGCGACGCGCCGCCGATGAGCAGCAGGATGAACGCGGTGGCGAACATGCTGAGAAAGTCGTATTTCAGCACCACATCGGGCCGGGCGGCGTAGACCAGCACCTCCACGCCCAGCACCACCAGAATGGCGGGAGCAAACCGGGCGATGGTGATGAGGTCCAGCGCCGGAACAAAGGTTTTTGCCACCAGCAGCACACCCGCCGCCACCAGCGTGAGGCCAAAGGCAACGGTGCCCACACGGCGCTGCTTTTTGGGCGGGGCCGACTGCATTTCGGGCTGTTGATTCTGTTCTGTCATCACTTACACCTCCTCGTCATGGTGGGGATAGGGCGGCAGTTCCTCCGGCTTTGGGGCGGGATGCAGACCCAGCAGCCACAGGCCCGCGCAAATGAGCAGCGCCGCTACCACCACCGTGGGAATCATATTCACGAAACGCCACGCGTAATCAATACCCATCCGATCCAGCAGATCAATGAGCAGCGGGCGCAGCACCGAGTTGTACAGCGAGTACACGCCCAACGCCACAAGGCCCCAGCCCAGCAGCTTGTTGTGCTGGGGGATCAACCGTTTGAAAGTCTCCACATCCCCCAACAGCAGCAGACCGTCCTCCTTGGGTTCGCCGGATGCCAGATGACGGATGAGGTCGTAGGTGTCAAAAAAGCTGTACATCCAGACGATAGCCATGATCAAAGCCAGCGGCTCGGCGATCCACCCCAGAAAAAACGCGCCGCAGAACAGCGTGATGAGCGACAGCCCCCGCTGCATATAGCCGTAGTACATCTGGCCCGCGCCGGGGACACAGGCGCACAAAAAGGTTAAAATAGCGTTCTTTTTCATAAAGTTACTCCCCCCTGACGGTCTTGCCGCCGAAATCGGTATCCTTGAGCTGATCGAGGCTGTTCCGAGCGTTGTCCATCCAGCCGGAAATGCCGCCGTAAAAGCCCTCGTGCATGGTGTCCACCGCCTGCTGGAGGGTGAACCGGGGCTGCTCCCGTTCCGTGTGCACCGGCACGGACGGCGCACGGAACAGCCCGAACTGCCAGATGGCAAAGGCCAGCACCACTGCCGCCGCCACGTTCACATAGCGGTTGGTGAGCAGCCGGAAGCTGCGCAGCCGCATGAGGTTCTGCACCTGCGGGATGAGGTCCCGCATGGGGCCTTGCAGCCCCTGGGGCATGGTCTCCACCAGTTTGGTGTAGCGCAGCAGACAGTAGTCGCAGAAGGTGAGGTGCTCCGCCGCCTCCAGACTGCCAAGCTCATCCAGCGTGCCGTCCCGGAGGGCGTACAGCCCCTCATCGGTGAGATGCCCCTCGGCATCAAACAGCTTTTCATTGTCAAAAAACAGGCTCATTCCTTCTGCCTCCTTTCGGTGATTTGTTGGCGCAGCAGCGCCTTGGCCCGGAACAGCTGGCTTTGCACCGTGGCGGGCGGGCGATGCAGCTCCGCCGCCAGCTGGGCCACCGTTTTGCCGTCCAGTAAGTACCCCACCGCCACCGGGCCGTAGGGCTGGCGCAGGCCGCGCACCAGTGCGGTCAGTTCCTCGCCGCCCACGTTGGACAGCAGCGCGTCCTCCGGTGTGGGGGCGGCGTCCGGCGGTTCCCCCCGGGGCAGCGGCAGCGTATCGTCATCGCTGCTCTGCACCCGGCGCACCCACGCGCTTTTCAGATGGTCCTTGCATTTGTTGGACGCCACGCGCACCAGCCATTGCTTGTAATACTGTGGCTCGCAGCGGTCAATGGCGGAGTAGGCCGAGAGAAATGTGTCCTGTGTCAGGTCCTCCGCCAGATGGGGGTCGTGCACAAACTGTATACAAACTGTATAAATCAACTTCTGGTATTGCCGCATCAGCTGGGTAAACTCTGCGTTGGTCAGTCTGCACACCCCCTTTCCTCTCTCATACTATACAACGATTCCCCCGCACCGTTTTTTGCAGCGCGGGGGAATTTTTTTACAAAGAAATTTCCAATGTGACCGGGCAGTGGTCGCTGCCCAGAATATCCGGCAGAATTTCCGCCTTCTGGATGCGGGGCGCCAGACGATTCGAGACCAGAAAATAATCGATACGCCATCCGGCGTTGTTCTGGCGGGCGTTGAAGCGGTAGCTCCACCAGCTGTATGCCCCGGTTCTGTCGGGATACAGGCTGCGGAAGGTATCGGTAAAGCCGCTGGCCAGCAGCTGCCGGAATTTTTCCCGTTCCTGCGGGGAAAAGCCCGCGTTGCCCTCGTTGGCCTTGGGGTTTTTCAAATCGATTTCGGTGGCTGCCACGTTCAAATCTCCGCAGAGAATGACCGGCTTTTGCCCGTCCAGCGTATGCAGGTACTCCCGCAGGTCATCCTCCCACTGCATCCGATAGTCGATGCGGGCCAGCTCGTTCTGGGCGTTGGGCACGTAGAGATTCACCAGAAAAAAGTCCGGGTATTCCAGCGTGATGGCCCGGCCCTCATGGCTGTGGATATCATGGCCGATGCCGTAACGCACCGACAGCGCCGGCTGTTTTGCCCAGATGGCCGTGCCGGAATAGCCCTTTTTCTCGGCGCTGTACAGGTACTCCGTATAGCCTTCGGGGGCGAACTCCGCCTGACCGGGCTGCATTTTGGTTTCCTGCACGCAGAAAAAGTCCGCGTCCAGCGCACGGAAGGTGTCCTCAAAGCCCTTTTTCAGGCAGGCGCGCAGGCCGTTCACATTCCAGGATACAAATTTCATGGCGGCTCCTTTGCTCTATACTTAATAGGTGGTGATGGTGGTGCCGGGGAAGTAATGGGTCAGGATGCTCTGATAATCCCAGCCGTTCTGGGCGTAGCCGATGGCGCCCCACTGGCTCAGACCGCAGCCGTGGCCGTAGCCGTAGACGTCAAAAATGAAGCAGTCCAGCTCGGCATCGTAGGTAAAGGTAAAGCACTGGCTGCGCAGGCTGCGGCCGTCCACGCTCTGGCGGGCCAGCAGCGTTTCCCGGAACCAGCGGCCGGAGCAGGTGTCGTTGCCGCTCTCGTTGAGGCCGATCTGCACCTGACTGACCCAGCCGTACTCGTTGGCGGACAGAATGGTGAACCACTGGTTGGGGTCAAGACCGGACAGGTCCACCCCCATCTTGTCAAGGATGCGATCCTGCAGGGTCTGGCGGGCAAAGCGGGCGCTGCCGCTGGTGGCGCCGTTGGTGTGCCAGTTAGTAGCTACCTGCTGGTCATAGGGGCTGTCCACCGCCTGCAGCCAGGCACGTTCGCCGCCCCACACCTCCTTGGAGGAGGCGGTGCCGGTGGACGCGGAGGCAAAATACGGCGTGAAGCACACCTGCCCGTTGTAGGTGACCAGCACCCGCGCCACCTCCTCGGCGGCGGCACGGGCGGCCGCGCCGGGGGTCTGCCCCAGCACCGAAGGATAGCCGCCCTGACTCAAAATCCAGCAGTGGGTAGCCACGCACTGGGCCTTGTAGGCCTCGGCGGGGGCGTTGGGGCCAAGCTCGTTCTGGGCCACCATGGCAAGGCACTCCACCAGATCCATGGTCTGGGGGCTGCCGTTCATCGTCACGTTGATGGTTTCCCCCGCCGGGGACTGCGGCGCCGGGGGAGCCTCGGTGGGCTGCTCCGGGGGCTGGTCGGGCTGTTGTTCGCCGCCCGCCTCCGAGGAAGGCGCATCCGGTTCCTGCGCGGGCGCTTCGGTGGGTGCCTGCGTGGGGGCGGGCGTGCTTTCCGCCAGTTCCTCCACCGTGATGGTCTGCTCCGGCAGACCGCCCGCCGCGCCCTGATTCAGGTCCGTCTCGGCGGCGTTGCTCTGCCCCGCCACATCGGTGAGGCCCTTGAGAAATTCATCGGTGCTGGTGAGGATGGTCTGCGTCTGCTGGTTCAGCGCGTCGATGCGCTCGGACAGATTCCCGTTCCCTTCTATCTCCGTTTCCCCGGAGGGGTCCGCGGCCTGCGGCCTGACAAGGCTCTGGGAGGCATACCATGCCACCTGCTGGCTGAGCAGGCCGGTCACATCCGGCTTGCTCAGCCCGTTGGTGCGGTACTGGGTGTCACAGAGCAGCGGCTGCGCCGTCAGCTGGATGGCGGAGGGATCCAGATAGGCGGACTCCCCCTCCTCGATGAGGCGGCCGGTGACGCACAGCGTCACGCCGTCCTCGGAGCTGGCGGCGGTGAGAGTGAGGAACCGGGAACCGTCCCCCACCTCGACGCCGGTGTCAAACAGACTGCGGGCCTTGACGCCGGTGACGAAGTTCAGATAATCATAATAAGCGGACAGGTCCCGCTGGGCCAGCAGCGTGGAGTCGCTGTCCAGATAATAGACCGCCAGCGTTTTGAACCGCCAGCTGCCATTTTGCTGGTACAGGGTAAAGCCGCTGTTGTTCTGGAAGTTCTCCAGCTGGTCCAGCCCGGACAGCAGCCTGCCGCCGCAGTGAATGACGGTGTTGGAGGCGGTGGGCAGCCCCAGCAGATTGGCCCCCTCAAAGGCCGCAAAGGGCGCGGCGTCGGGGTCGTCCGAGACGGTGCCCTCCGGGTAGACGAACTGCCCGTCCAGACCGGGGAAGGCAAGGTAGCCCAGCACGCCGGGGCGCTTTTCCACAGCGGCGGCAAGATAGCGGCCTGCGGTCTCGTCAAACAGCGTGGTGCCGTAGTTTTTGCTGTTGGGGCGTGCGCCGAGGTCGTTGCGGAGGAACCACCAGACGCCCCCCGCGATGGCCAGCGCCACCAGCAGCAGCGCCGCCAGCCCCATGACCACCGTGCGCTGACGGCGGCGCTCGGATTTTTCGATGACCTCCAGACTGCGGTTGCGGGAGGGGGCAAACCCGGCGGGCGCCGGCTCTTCCGGGGCCTCGAACAGCTTGGTGGCGGCCTGCTGCAGATCGCTGGTGCCATGCACACGGCCCGCAGCCGCATCGGCGTCATCGGCGGCGCGGGCGGCAGCCACGGCGTCCGGGTCCACTTTGAAATCCGGCACCTCCTGATCCAGCACCGAGGGCTGGGGGGTGCGGCGGATGGGCTGGGGTTTCTGGCGGGGCGGCGCGGGCTGCTCCCGCTGTGCCGCGTGGCGGGCCACCAACTCCTCCACCGGCGCATCAAAGGTGATGGTTCCGGTGCCCGGCTCCGCTTTCTGCGGCGGCGCGGGCTGCGGGCCAGGAACCCCGTCAAAATCCAGCATGGGTTCAAAATCCTGTGCGCCCGGGGTGGGATGGGCGCGGCGCAGCGAAAACCGGGTGGTGTTGCCCCGCGGCTCCCCTTCCCCGGAGACCAGCAGCAGCGGCCGCTCATGGCCGGGGCGGAAGGTGATGGTGCCCGGGCCGGGACGCAGATTCTGGGTGCGGCGGCGGGCCAGATCCAGAATCGTGTTGGCAATGACCGCGTCCCCCGCCTCCGGCGCAAGAGCGCAGGCCCATGCGCTGCGCTTGTCGCACAGCAGCACAAAGGGGCCTTGTCCCACCGTGGCGGGCATGTACATGGCGGCGTAGTCCGCGCCGCCCAGCGCCAGAGCATTCTGCGCCCGGGCCGCAGCAGCCTGCACCACATCCCCGGGGAATTTGCCCAGCCACGCGGGCTGCTGCGTCAGCCGGGCGGTGCGCTGGGGATTGCCCCAGGTCTCGCTGCCGAAATCAAAAGCCGCCTCACTGTGCTGTAAGGGACGCAGCGGCGCGGAGAGCAGCTTTCCGGTGGTCTCGTCCGCCGCCACCAGCAGACGCCGCCGCTCCAGCAGCGCGTTCAGCGCCGCCTGCGCAAGGCTCATTTCCCCGATGGCATACACAGCGTCCCCGAAACGGGCGCGCAGCTTTTGGATCCATTTGTCGCAGTGGGCATCGGCCATTTCCTGCGTGGGGGCGCTGACCTGCACGCAGATGGCGTACTCGCCGTCCCGTTCCAGCAGACGCAGGCCGGGGCAGCCTTCCGCCTTGGCATTGCGCAGCTCGGCGGAAATATCCCCCGAGGGCAGGCCAAAGACGCGCAGGACTTTCAGTTGAGTTGGGAGCATGTTGTTACCTCACGGTTGACGCATTATCAGAAAACGTAGTGTTCCGCCGGCTCCGCTGCGGTGGTGGGCACGGCGTTTTCCGGCGCAAGGCCCAGCGCCATGCGGCGGAACAGGTCCAGCGCATAGAGGGCGGCGCGGGTTCGGATGATGGCGCGGTCATGGTAGCCGCCCAGCTCCAGACGCTGCACCCAGCCGGCGCCGGTGCGGCGGTTCTCCCCCGCCAGATAGACGGTGCCCACCGGCTTGTCCGGCAGTGCCCCGCCGGGGCCTGCAATGCCGGTGATGCCGATGGCAAGATCCGCCCCGGACACCTCCAGCGCGCCCCGGGCCATAGCCACCGCCACCGGGGCAGAAACCACGTTATACTGTTCAATCAATTCCGGGGAAACGCCCAGCAGTCTGGTTTTGGCGGCCTCGGCATAGGTGACAAAGCCAAAGCCGAACACCTCGCTGGAACCGGGCACGTTGGTGAGCTTTTCCGCCACCAGACCGCCGGTGCAGCTTTCCGCCGTGGCGGCGGTGAGGTGGTTTTCCACCAGCAGACGCACCACCGTGTACTCCAGCCCCGGCACATCCACATCGTAGGCGTTGGGGCCGAGCACTTCCCGGAATTGTGCCAGCTTTTCATCGCAAAGCCGCTCCGCCGCGGCCGCATCGGCGGCGCGGGCGGTGACGCGGATCTCGCTCTCCCCCGTCTTGCAGTAGATGGCGGCGGTGGGGTTTTCCCCGTCAAACAGGGCGGCGGCCTTGCTGGCGATGCTGCTCTCGCCGCCCAGCACCCGCAGCGTCTTGCTGTGGATGGTGCAGTTCTGCTTTGCCAGAAGCCGGGGACGCACCTGCTCCGCCCACATGGCCTTCATTTCCCGGGGCACGCCGGGCATCAGCGCCGCAGCGCAGCCCCCGTCCTCGAACCACGCCCCCGGCGCGGTGCCATGGGCGTTTTCCAGCTTGCAGCCGCGGGTGGGCACCATGGCCTGCTTGCGGTTGTTGGGGGTGGGACGGCGGTTGGTGCGGGCAAAAAAGTCCAGAATTTTCTGCCACTCCGCCTCGTCAAAATGCAGCGTGTCCTCAAAGGCGGCGGCCACCGTCTCCTTGGTCAGGTCATCCTCGGTGGGGCCAAGCCCGCCGGAAAAAATCAGCAGATCGCTGCGGGATTTTGCCTGCCGCACCAGCTCTTCCAGCCGGGCGGGATTGTCCCCGATGACGTGCTGGTGCAGCACACTGATGCCCAGCTCCGCCAGTTCCCGGCTCAAAAACTGGGCGTTGGTGTTGACGATGTCCCCCAACAGCAGCTCGGTGCCCACACAGATGATCTCTGCGGTCATACAAATCGCCTCACTCAAACTCCTGTCCCATCCGGACAGGGATTTTTTCCACATTCGCGGCGGCCTGCTCCTCCAGCGCCAACAGCTCCGGCATGGCGGCCTCCGCTTCCAGAATTTCCGCCAGCGTGGGGTTGGTCTTGGGATGGGGCGGCGTAAAGATGGTGCAGCAGTCCTCATACGGCTCGATGGAAGTTTCAAAGGTGCCGATCTTGCGGGACCGCTCGATGATTTCGGTTTTGTCCATGCCGATGCAGGGACGCAGCACCGGCAGATCCTGCGCCGCATCGGTGCAGGCCAGCGCGGCCATGGTCTGGCTGGCCACCTGCGCGAGGCTTTCGCCGGTGATGAGCGCCTCCAGCTCCAGCTGTTTTGCCACCCGGTTGGCGATGCGCAGCATGCTGCGGCGCATCAGAACCGTAAACAGCACATCCGGCGCGTGGTCACGGATATACTCCTGCGGTTTGGTGTAGGGCACCACGAACAGGGTGCAGTTGCCGGTGTATTCCACCAGTTCCTTTGCCAGCGTGCAGACCTTCAATTTAGCCCGGAGGCTGGTGTAGGGCGGGCTGGCGAAGTGGATGTGGTGCAGCGCCAGACCCCGCCGGGCCATGCACCAGGCCGCCACCGGGCTGTCGATGCCGCCGGACAGCAGGTTCAGCGCCCGGCCGCTGGTGCCCACCGGCAGGCCGCCCGCGGCCTCGGTCTTGGGGCCGTGGATGTAGGCCTTGCCTTCACGAATTTCCACCATGATCTCCAGCTGGGGATGATGCACATCCACCCGCAGATGATGGTGCTTGTCCAACAGATACGCCCCCAGTTCCCGGCAGATCTCCGGGCTTTTCATGGGGTACTGCTTGTCGGCCCGCTTGGCCTCCACCTTGAAGGTTTTTGTGCCCCGCAGCGTCTGGCCCAGATAGGCCTCGGCGGTCTCGCAGATGGTGGCAAAATCCGCGTCGCAGACGGCGGCACGGCTCAGCTTGACGATGCCGAACACATGGGAAATACGGCGGTAGGCCTCGTCGGTGTCGCAGTCCTCCTCCAGCGGTTCGATGAACACAGTGCTCTGGGAGGAGCGCACCTTGAATTTGCCCAGCCCCTCCAGCCGCCAGCGGATGATCTTGATAAGGCGGGCCTCAAATTTGCCCCGGTTCAGTCCTTTCAGGGTCATTTCCCCCTGATAGGCAAGAATCAGTTCTTTCATAGTTTCTCCTTAAATATGCTGCAGCTCGTTCAGGCCATCCCGCAGACCCGCCAGCAAGGCGTCCACATCGGCCTCGGTGTTGTCGGCGCAGAAGCTCACCCGCAGGGCGGTTCTGACGGCGGTGTCGTCCAGTCCCATCGCCATCAGCGTGTGACTGGGTTCCCCCTTGTCGCAGGCGGAACCGCCGGAAACGTAAATCTGCCGGGTGCTGAGATAGTTGATGAAGGTCTGGCTGTTGACGCAGCCGGTGGAAAAGTTGACCACCTCCGCCACGGCGTTCTGCGGCGAATGAACGGTGATGCCGTCCAGCTCCGCCAGCCCTTCCCGCAGCCGCCGGTTGAGGGCCGCCATGTGGTTCTGACGGCTTTTCAGCGTTTTGGCGCCGTTTTGCGCCGCCACGCCAAGCCCCGCCGCGTAAGGCACGTTCTCGGTGCCGGGGCGCAGTCCCCGCTCCTGATGACCGCCCAGATAAGGCGGGCGCAGCGTCTGGCGCTGGTTGTCGCAGAGGAACAGCGCGCCGATGCCCTTGGGCGCGTGAACCTTGTGGCCGGACAGCGAGAGGGTGTCCACCCCTTTCCACTGTTTCAGGTCGATGGGCATGCGCAGCCATGCCTGCACCGCGTCCACATGGAAATGGGTGCGGCTGTTTTTCTTTTTGACGCCCGCCGCCAGCGCGGCGATGTCCTGCACCGCGCCGGTCTCGTTGTTCACCGCCATGCAGGCGGCCAGCACGGTGCGTTTGTCCACCGCCGCAAGGAATTTTTCCGTGGACAGGGTGCCGTCCCTCTCCGGCAGAATTTCCACCACGGTGAACCCGAAGTCCCGCAGCGCCCGGATGGGCCGCTGCACGCTGGGATGCTCAAAGCCGGAGACAACGATTTTATCGCCCCAGTCCCGCCGGGGCAGCGCCGCGCCCCACACCGCCATGTTGTTGCTCTCCGACCCGCAGGCGGTGAAATACACCTCGTCACTGCGGCAGTTCAGCGTTTTGGCCACCCGGGCGCGGGCGGTTTCCAGCGAGAGCTGGCTTTCCACCGCCGGGTCGTACAGACTGCTGGGGTTGGCCCAGCGGGCCAGCATCGCCTGATGGATGGCCTGTGCCACCTGAGGGTCCACCATGGTGGTGGCGGCATTATCCAAATAATGAAGGGATTCGTTCAAGCGCATGTGCGCACCTCAAACTATACAAAGTTATACAGGATAAATTATACACTTTACACGAAAAAAAGACAAGCCCCATCCTCCGTTTTTTGTTGACAAACCGGGTTCTCTGCGCTACCATACTATTATATGTGATAAAAGGAGACTGACCATGAAATTTGGTTTTATTGGCTGCGGCAACATGGGCGGCGCGGTGGCGCGGGCCGTCTGCAAGGGCGCCGGGGCGGAAAACGTCTGGCTGGCCAACCGCACCCCCGCCAAGGCGCAGGCTCTGGCCGATGCGCTGGGCTGTCATGTGTGCGGCAACCGGGAGCTCGCCAATCAGTGTGATTTTATTTTTCTGGGCGTCAAGCCCCAGATGATGGCGGACCTGCTGGACGATCTGGCCCCTGTGCTGGAACGCCGGGCGGAGGACCGTCCCTTTGTACTGGTGAGCATGGCGGCGGGGCTGTCCATGCAGAAGATCCGCATGATGGCGGGCAGCGGCTATCCCGTCATCCGCATGATGCCCAACACCCCCGCGGTGCTGGGCGCGGGCATGATCCAGTTCTGCCACGATGACGTGGAGGAGGCCGTGCTGGCAGCGTGGCTGGCCGCCATGGCCCCCGCCGGGCGGCTGGATGAGATTCCCGAAAGCCTGATGGACGCGGCAAGCTGTGTGTCCGGCTGCGGGCCGGCGTGGGCGTACCAGTTCATCGAAGCGCTGGCGGACGGCGGCGTGGCGGCGGGGCTGCCCCGGGCCAAGGCACAGGAATACGCCGCGCAGATGCTGTTGGGCAGCGCCCGCATGGTGCTGGAGACCGGCAGACACCCCGGCGAACTGAAGGACGCGGTGTGCAGCCCGGGCGGCTCCACCATTCAGGGCGTGCGGGTGCTGGAGGAACGGGCGTTTCGGGGAGCCGTCACCGATGCGGTGCTGGCGGCCTTTGAAAAGACAAAGAAATTGGGGGAGGACTAATGCGCATCGTTGTCAAGGTGGGCACCAGCACGCTGGCCCACGCGGGGGGACGGCTGAACATCCGCCACGTGGAAGAGCTGGTGAAGGTGCTCAGCGACCTGAAAAATGCCGGGCATGAAATGATTGTGGTGTCCTCCGGCGCCATCGGCATGGGCGCGGGCAAGCTGGGGCTGAGCCGTCCCAAGGACATGCCCACCAAGCAGGCGGCCGCCAGCGTAGGCCAGTGTGAGCTGATGTACACCTACGACAAGCTGTTCAGCGAGTACAGCCACACGGTGGGGCAGATTCTGGTGACCCGGGAGGACTTTGACCGTGCGCCCCGTTTGATGAATCTGGAAAATACGCTGTATCGTCTGTTACAGTTGGGAGCCATCCCCATCATCAATGAAAATGACACCGTTGCCACCGAGGAGATCGCGGTGGGCGACAACGACACCATGGGCGCCATCGTGGCCAAGTACATGCGGGCAGACCTGCTGGTGCTGCTCAGCGACATCAACGGCCTGTACACCGCCGACCCCCACACCCATCCCGACGCCCGGCTCATTGACCGGGTGGAGGAGATCACCCCGGAGATCGAGGCGCTGGCGGGCGGGGCCGGGTCCAGCCTTGGCACCGGCGGCATGGCCACCAAGCTGATGGCCGCCCGCATTGCCACCACGGCGGGGGTGGAGATGGTCATTGCCAACGGCGAGCGCGCCGCCGTTTTGTACGACATCGTGGAGGGCCGCGCCGCGGGGACCCGGTTTCTGCCCCGGCGCAGCCCGCTGTTGAAGGAGGTTTTGGTATGACCACCCATGAAATTCTGCTGGCTGCCCGGCAGGCCCGCCTGCCGCTGGCCATGGCGGACACCGACGCCAAGAATGCCGCGCTGGAGGCCATGGCGGTGGCGCTGGTGGCGGCCGCTCCGGCCATCCTTGCCGCCAACAGGCAGGACTTGGACGCGGCCCGGGGCCGCGTGAGCGATGTGATGCTGGACCGGCTGGCACTGACCCCCACCCGCCTCACCGACATGGCGAAGGGCATGCGGGAGGTGGCGGCGCTGCCCGACCCGGTGGGCGAGGTGCTGCGCAACATTGCCCGTCCCAACGGGCTGGTCATCCAGAAAACCGCCGTGCCCATGGGCGTCATTGCCATCATTTACGAGAGCCGCCCCAACGTGACCTCCGACGCAGCGGCGCTGGCCCTGAAAGCGGGCAGCGCCTGTGTGCTGCGCTGCGGCCGGGACGCGTGGGCCAGCTGTCACGCCATTGTGGAGGCGCTGCGCACCGGGCTGCGCAATGCCGGGCTGCCGGAAACGGCGGTGAGCCTCATCGAGGACACCACCCATGCCAGCGCCAACGAACTGATGACCGCCAACGGGCTGGTGGATTTGCTGATTCCCCGGGGCGGCGCGGGACTCATCCGCGCCTGCGTGGAGAACGCTACGGTGCCCTGCATCCAGACCGGCACCGGCATCTGCCATGTGTACGTGGACGCCGCCGCCGACCTGCCTATGGCAGTGAGCATTGTGGAAAATGCCAAGACCAGCCGGCCCAGCGTGTGCAACGCCGAGGAAGTGCTGCTGGTACACCGGAAAGCGGCGAAAAAGTTTCTGCCCATGCTGCGGGAGGCGCTGGTCACCCGCCGGGCCGACAGCGGCCTGACCCCCGTGGAGCTGCACCTGGACGAGCGCGCCGCCGCCATCATTGACGGGGTACCCGCCGGGCCGCAGGATTTTGACACGGAGTTTCTGGATTACAAGCTGGCCGTGGCGGTGGTGGACAGTCTGGATGATGCCATCGAACACATCGCCGCCCACTCCACCCACCACAGCGAGGCCATCATCACCACCGACCCGGTGGCGGCAGACCGGTTCGTCACCTGCGTGGACAGCGCCGCCGTGTATGTGAACGCCAGCACCCGGTTCACCGACGGCGGTGAGTTCGGGCTTGGCTGCGAGATGGGCATCAGCACCCAAAAACTGCACGCCCGCGGCCCCATGGGTCTGGCGGAGCTGTGCAGCTACAAGTATATCATTCGCGGCAGCGGGCAGATTCGCGGCGGCAAAGCCGCCCAGCTGCAAACGCCCTGCCAGTGACAGCAGCGCAGCCCCCGGGGTCTCCCGGGGGCTGTTTTCGTTCCTCAGAGATATTTTCGGATGGTCAGGACGTTTTTGCCGTCCCGGTACGCGTAGACGACCTCATCCATGGTCTTTTTGACCATGTAGATGCCCAGCCCGCCGATGGGCCGTTCCTCGGCGGACAGCGTCACATCCGGGTCGGCATGGGACAGAGGGTCGTAGGGGATGCCCCCGTCCAGAAAGGTCAGCGCCACGGCGGACGGTGGTTCATCGGCCTCCACCCGCACTGTGGCCGTGCCGGTGCGGCCCGGGTAGGCATAACTGGCGATGTTGGTAAACAGCTCATCCACCGCCATGGTGATCTGCACCTGTGCCCGCGGCGGCGCGCCGAGTTCCTCCAGACAGTCCTCCACAAACGCAAGAACCGTCCCGAGATTTTCCATGACCGCCTCTGCGGTGATCTCCCGCCGGAACATACCGTCACTCCCCTTCCCTGCCTGTGTTCTTATTATACAGAAAGAAGGCCGTTCCCGTCAACTCCACAAAGAACCAAACGGCCGCGCCCGTTGGGGTGCGGCCGCATCCTCAGTTCAGCAGACGTCCATCGGTGGAGACCGTCACCACACGCCATGGAATCCATTTGCCGCTGATTTGCAGGGCACGTTTGACCGCGTTCTCGATGCCGCCGCAGCAGGGCACCTCCATGCGCACCACCGTCACGCTTCTGATGGCGTTGTGCTGCAAAATGGCGGTGAGCTTTTCGGTGTAATCGCCCTCGTCCAGCTTGGGACAGCCGATGAGGGTGACGCGCCCGCGGATAAACTCGTTGTGGAAATTGCCGTAGGCATAGGCAGTGCAGTCCGCCGCCACCAGCAGGTCGGCCCCGTCAAAATAGGGCGCATTCACCGGGACCAGCTTGATCTGCACCGGCCATTGGCTCAGCTGGCTGGAAACCGCCGCCGTGGGGGCCTCGCAGTGCGGGCGCTGAATAGTCTTGGACTGGGTGCCGGGACAGCCGCAGGGCAGCGGCGCGGCCTTTTGCTGCTTTGCGGCCAGCACGGCGGCCTCATTGTAGGCGGGGGCCTCCCGTTCCTCAAAGCGGATGGCGTCCACGGGGCAGACCGGCAGACAGTTGCCCAGCCCGTCACAGTAATCCTCCCGGGTCAGCCGGGCCTTGCCGCCGATCATCTCGATGGCACCCTCATGGCAGGCGGCGGCGCAGGCTCCGCAGCCATTGCATTTTTCCTCGTCAATATGAATGATTTTCCGAATCATGGTTTTTTCTCCTGAATTTTACTGGAAAGTCTGTGGACTTTCTGAAAAGAGTATACTACAATGCAACTGGAAAGTCTGTTGTTTTTACAACAAAGGAGCCGCCATGAAAGAATATCTTGCCGTTTTGAAAAAGACCCCCATGTTTGCCGGTGTGGAGGAGGCGGGCATCACCGCCATGCTGGACTGCCTGCACGCCCGGCTGCGCCGCTATCCCAAGGGCGCGTACGTGTTCCGGCAGGGCGACCGGATGGAGGAAATTCCCATTCTGGTACAGGGATGCCTGCACATCCAGCGGGACGATTATTGGGGCAGCCGCAGCATTCTGGGGCGGCTTGGCCCCGGGGAGATGTTCGGGGAGGCCTACGCCGCCCCGGACAGCGAGCCTCTGCGCAACGATGTGGCGGCGGTGGAGGACAGCGTCGTGCTGTTTTTTGATGTGCACCGCATTCTTGGCGGCTGTGCCGCCGCCTGCCCTTACCACACGCAGGTGGTGCAGAATCTGTTTTTTGCGCTGTGCGGCAAAAACCGGACGCTGGTGCAAAAGCTGGGGTATCTGTCCCAGCGCACCACCCGGGACAAGCTGATATCCTATCTGTCCGGGGAGGCCAGACGCCAGAACAGCGCCGACTTTACCATTCCGTTCAACCGCCAGCAGCTGGCGGATTACCTGTCGGTGGACCGCAGCGCCATGTCCAGCGAACTATGCAAACTGCGGGACGAGGGGCTGCTCACCTTCCGGAAAAATCACTTTACGCTGTTGTAAAACCCATAATTTTTCCGTATTGACAGGAAAAATTTGCCGTTGTATACTAAGGCAATACCGCATACGCGCCCCTTTTGAACCGGCTGCTGGAATTCTGCGCCAACGAGTACCCTTCAAAATGACCGGGGCCGGTCAGCATTTTGCTGTCCGGCCCCGGCTTTTTATGCACGTTTTTCAAACAGCCTGCCCCAGACCAGCACCAGCACAACGGTGATGGCCATGTCCGGTAGCGTGCAGCCCAGCGGCAGGTCAATGCCCATGAGCCACCGGTACAGCAGGAATCCCACAAACCAGATCGCCAGCCGGGAAACCGACCATTCCCGGTCGGAAACATCTGTCTTGAGCAGGAAATAGTCCGCGATCTGCACCGCGATCATCGGCGCGAACACCGAGCCGATGAGGTACAGAAAATCCGTGATATCATCCATGGGGAACAGGATGGCCCCCACCGTGCCGATGACCGCCACCGCCATCGCCACATGCTTGCCTTTCAGTTTGGCCCAGATGCTTTCGGAAGAAATGCCGGCGCTCCACGCGTCCAGAAAGGTGGTAGTGACGGTGGACAGCACCAGAATCACCAGCGCCGCGATGCCAAGGCCCGCCTGCACCATGATGGCCGCAATATCGCTCTGGCCGGTGAATCGGTGATGCCCACCGCGATCCAGACCAGGATCAGCGCGCCGATGACCACGCACCACACCCACGGCCCCACGTTCAGGATACCGTTGGTGGCAAGTGCGCCGTCGTAAATCATGATGGCGGTCCAGCCCACCAGCTGCAAGACGTTCAGCATCGCAAACAGCAGGCTGCCTTTGCGGCCAAAGCTCATTTTGACGGTCTCCATGGCGGAACGGCCGGTGTAGCCGCCAATCAGACCCGCCAGCAGCATCATGGCGCAGCCAATGACATGGCCCACCACGATGGCCAGAAAGCCTTTCGCCATGCCCAGCGGCGCAAAATAGGTGCCGGTGAGAATTTCCGCGATGGATACGCCCGCGCCGAACCAGATCAGCGCGTTGGAAAAGACCGATGTTTTCTTAGTCATGGCGAGCCTCCTCCCTCCACACCGGGTCGAGGGCAAAGGCGTGGTCCATGGGGCCGGAGCCGCGGCCTAAATCCAGCATGGAGGCCAGCGCGCCGGAAATGTACTCTTTGGCGCGGCGGACGGATTCCTCCAGCCCGTAGCCCTTCGCCAGATTGGAGGCGATGGCGCTGGACAGCGTGCAGCCGGTGCCGTGGGTGTTGGGGTTCGCAATGCGGCGGCCGTTGAACCAGCGGGCGGTGCCGTCGGTCAGATACAGCAGGTCGTTGGCGTCGTTGAGGTCATGCCCGCCCTTGCACAGCACGTTGCAGCCAAAGGCCGCGCTGATTTCCCGGGCTGCCTGTTCCATCTCGGCGGGGCTGGTGATGGCGTGGCCGCACAGGATTTCCGCCTCCGGGATGTTGGGGGTGATGACCTCCGCCAGCGGCAGAAGCTCGGTTTCCAGCGCCGTCACCGCGTTGGGGTCCAGAAGCCGCGCACCGGAGGTAGCCACCATCACCGGGTCCACCACGATGTGCTTTGCGCCGTAGCTGCGCAGCTTTTCGGCAATGACATGGATAAGCTCGGTGGAACTGACCATGCCGATCTTCACCGCGTCAGGGAAAATGTCTGTGAACACCGCGTCGAGCTGCTCCCCCAGAAAGACAGGGGTCGCGTTGAGAATGTCGGTCACGCCGGTGGTGTTCTGGGCAGTCAGGGCGGTGATGGCGCTCATGGCAAATACGCCGTTCATCGTCATGGTCTTGATGTCTGCCTGAATTCCGGCGCCTCCGCTGGAATCGCTCCCAGCGATCGTCAATGCTGTTCTCATAAAAAATCCTCCTTGTCAGCATCGAAGTTTTATGTGGGAAACGCTGCGGTTCCCCCGGCGGCGCAAGGTGGTGCCCCCAATGTGCCGCCGTATGACCCGCTTTTTACGGGAAAAAGCGGGAGAAAAACAAAATCACAGTTCGCCCGCGAGGCGGTACAGCTCCCGGGCGGCGGCGGTGATGTCCGGCTTGGCAAAAATTCCGCTGATGACCGCCACGCCGGCAAGCCCCCGGCCATTGAGCTGGCTGATGTTGGCCGCGCTGATGCCGCCGATGGCCACCACCGGGATGTCCACCGCGGCGGTGACGGCCCGCATGGTCTCGGCGGAAACGGGGTGCGTGTCCAGTTTGGTGCCGGTGACAAAGGCCGCGCCGCAGCCCAGATAATCCGCGCCGTCCGCCTGCGCGGCCAGCGCAATGTCCACGTTGTCATCCACCACAAAGGGGACCTGCCGCGCATGGCACAGCGCCGCCGCACTGACCGACGCGGAATTTTCGCCGCAATAAAAACCAAAACCCTCCCGCGCAGAGGCTGCACGGGAGGGTGATTTTTTTGCGCTCAGCGGCGCACGCAGTAAAAGTTGAAGGTGCTGAGGAACAGCAGCTTGTCCGCCTCATCGGTGATGCGAACTTCAATCAGGCAGACGGTGCCGCCCCGGTGCAGCACACGGGCGCGGGCCGTGATGGTGCCCTGTTTCGCGGCGCGGAGGAACTGCACACTGGCCTGCTGGGTCACGTAGCCGCGGCCATCGGTGCGGGCCGCCATGCCGGCGGCCACATCCGCCAGCGTGAAAAACGCGCCGCCGTGAACCGAACCGAAGGGGTTCATGGTTTCGGGGGTCACTTCCAGCGTACACTCGGCAAAGTCCGGCTGAATGTCCCGAACCACCACGCCGGTGTGGTTGGCATAGGCGTTGGCCTCGATGAGGGGGCGGGCGGTGTTGAGCAGGTCAGACATAGCAGTCTCCTTTCACGGTTTATTGCAAAGCAAGCACATCGGCAAAGGCCTGCAGGGCGGTGCGGGCCTGGCCGAAGTCCCGCATCTGCTGGTCCACGCCGATCTTGATGTGGGGAATTCCCGCATCGTCCAGCGCTTTTTTCAGATAGGGATACTCCATCTCCTCGGGGTCGCAGAACTGCTGCATCAGAAGCACCAGTCCCTGCGCACCGCTGTCCTTCACCATCTGCGCCACGAACTCGCCGCGGCGGTTTTTGGCGCTGGCGGGGTCATAGAGCAGCACATCGTAGTCGATGGCGGCAAACTGCTTGGCCAGCGCCAGCAGCGGAGCGGCGGATGGGGGTGACGGCGTCGGCATGTTTCGCGGCCAGCGCCACGAACCGGCGGCGGCTCTGCTCTTATTATACACCTTGATGGCGTTTTGTACAGCCTCATCGGTGATGGGCTGACCGGAGATTTTTTCCAGCTCGGCCTTGATGTGGGCGTACTGGGAGACTGTGAAGGTCAGGCCGTTGGCGTCAAAGCGGTTCTGGGGATGCGCCAGGAAAATGACCGGCAGCTTGTCCCCCATTGCCACCCGGAAGTTCTGGCTCATGGGGCGCAGCGTGTCGCAGATGGTGGGGGTGATGATGCCGTCCAGCTGATCCATGGTGCCGTCCAGCAGCATTTCCAGCGCCAGCTGGGCGATGGTGCAGTAGAAGGTGGCGCAGTATTCCCGGGCGCGGCTGATGGTCTTGGTATTGCTGCCCCAGATGCCCATGGGCACCATGCCGGCGGCGTAGACCAGTTCCTCCTGCGCGTAGTAGGGCAGCACGCCGATGACCTTTTTGCCCTCGGCCTTGTATTTGGCAAGCTGGGCCTTGGGGGTCTGGGAAATCTTCATCAGATCGTTCAAAATGCTGTCAAAACTCATTGCGGGTCAGCCTCCTTTGCCTGTTTGTTGGCCTCCATGGCCTCCACAAGGCCCTGCACGCGGGTCTCGTACTGGGCGGCGTTGAAGTTGCGCGGGTCGGCCTGATCGCCGTCAAAGCCTGCGCAGGGAATGCCAAGGTCTTTGGTGAACCGGCGCTGCATCTCGGCCATGTAGCCGCTCCACGGCTTGCAGGAACGGTTGTACGGCGAGCGAGGTGCGTCAGATGCTAAGCAAAAAGCGTAGATAATACTTTGTGTATTATCGAGCATTTTTGCAACGCAGATGGCGCGCATCGCTTGTCGGAGCGGTGCGTAAGGCGTCAGCCGTGAATTGTGCGGTGTTGCCTTATGATTGTGTTTGCCGTTTTGCTGCGATCTGGTGCGCGAACAGTGCCGCGCCCAGTGCGCCGTTGTACTGGGTCAGGGGGGATGTGAGGATGTCACAGCCAAGCTCGGCGGCAAGGGCCTGCACCACGCCCGCGTTCTGGGCCACGCCGCCGGTCATGGCCACCGGCATTTGCAGCCCCACCCGGCGCACCAGCCCGGTGACCCGGTGCGCCACCGAGCGGTGGATGCCGGCGATGATGTCCTTTTTGTCGGTGCCCATGGAAAGCTGGCTGATGACCTCGCTCTCCGCAAAGACGGTGCAGGTGGAGCTGATCTCCACCCGCCGGGTGGACAGGCTGCCCAGCATGGCCAGCTCCTGCACCCGGACTTCCAGCACACGGGCCATCACGTTGAGGAACCGTCCGGTGCCTGCGGTGCATTTGTCGTTCATCTGGAAGTTCACCATGGTGCCGTTTTCCAGATGCAGCACCTTTACGTCCTGCCCGCCGATGTCGATGACGGTGCGCACGCCGGGGAAACAGAACTCTGCGCCCCGGGCGTGGCAGGACAGCTCGCTCATCTGCTTGTCAGCGATGCCGTCCAGCGAGTTGCGGCCGTAGCCGGTGGCAAGGGTGAAGGCCAGCTGCTCCCGGGTCATCCCGGCGTTTTGCAGCACCGCCTCGATGGCACGGGCGGGGCCGCTGGTGCCTGCCCCCACATCAATGAGGGATTTGGCGGCGATATCCTTCCCGTTTTTCAGAATCACGCATTTGGACGCGGTGGAACCCACGTCAATGCCAAGGGTATACAGGTCCATGAGGGCCTCCTTGTGTCAGATTGGTTTGTTCGCCACAATGCCCCGGCGGCTGTTTTGCCGCCGGGTGCATCCTGGTCGAACCGCAGCCGTTTGCTGCCAAAACCACGGCCGAATGGGTTTTTGTTGTGTTACAGCATTCCTGCCGCGATGTTCATAAACGTTGTGATGGCGATCGCGTTGGTCAGGTTGCTGATAAATCCGCCGATGAGCGGCACCACGAAGTAGGCCAGCTTGGAGTAGCGGTATTCCTCGCAGACGGAGGACATGGTGGCCATGGAGACCGGCACCGCGCCCAGACCGAAGCCGGTGTGGGCGACCGCGATGATGGCGGCGTCGTAATCCTTGCCGCACAGGGGGAAGGTGAGGAACCGGACAAAGACGAAGATGAGAACCAGCTGGAGCAGCAGGATGGTGATGAGCGGCAGAGCCAGGTCGATGAGCTGCCACAGCTTCATGGTGGTGATGGCCATGGAAACGAAGATGGCAAGGCAGATATCGCCGATGCTGTCAAAGTGGGCGTACATTTCCTCGCTGCCGGTGCCGGTCTTGTCCATCACAAAGCGGACGATGATACCGGCCAGCATGCACATGACGTGGATGGGAATGTTCAGGTTGGGCAGGATGGCCTGACGGATCTGGAGCAGCAGCTGGCCGACGCCGCAGGCAATCAGCAGGATGAACCAGGCGTTCATGCTGGTCTCGCCCTTAAAGACGAACTGGAGCTGTTCGGTCAGGCCCAGTTCCTCGCCGGCTTCCATGGGAGCCTTCTCACCAGGCTTGGCAAGCTTGAACTTGGTGATGATGTGGCGGCCGATGGGTCCGCCAATCAGGCAGCCGGAGATGAGGCCGAAGGTGGCCGCCGCGACCGCGACTTCCACAGCGCCGACGCCGCCCATTTCCGCCGCGATGGGGCCGAAGGAGGAGGCGTTGCCGTGGCCGCCGGTCAGCGGGGTGGAACCGGCCATCAGGGCGGTGAGGGGGTTCATGCCCATCGCCGTGCCGACGCCCAGCGCCAGCGCGTTCTGCAGCACTGCCAGCAGCGCCGCCAGAACCGAGAAGATGACCACCAGCTTGCCGCCCTTTTTCAGCAGCGCCAGAGAGGCGGCGGTGCCGGACGCGGCAAAGAAGATGTTGTAGAAGAAGTTGTTCATGATGGAGTAGTTTTCCCAGCGCCGCCAGCACGTTGTACATGTCGTAGGGGCGGCGGGTGTTGCGGGGAACGATGTGGTACAGCTCCTCGCCCTGAATGGCCGGGGCCTTGGGGGTGTCCACCCGGAAGAAGTCCAGATCGTAGGCGGGCAGCATGCCCATGTATTTGCGGATGCCGTCCAGCACGCCGAACTCCTCGGCGTAGACCTCCCGGAAGAAGCCGGTCTCATTGTAGTGGATGGAGACGCTGCCCGGAGGGTCGTTCTTCATCTTGCGGGTGGCGTCGATCATGCCCTGCGCGCCCTCGGCGTCCACATAGGGCTTGGAGTCCATGCCGCCCACGATGCCCGCGCCGCCCACGGCCATGTTGGCCTTCTGGTGGGCGATGAGGATGGTGGGGCTGATGGAATGGTAGCTGCCGCCCGCCGGGTTGGTGCCGTAGATGCCCACGATGACCGGCACGCCCAGCTGGTTCAGCTGCGCATTGCGGTAGAACGGGGTGCCGCCGCCCCGGCGGTTGGGGTAGACCTTTTCCTGCTCGTCCAGCTTGACGCCGGAGCAGTTGAGAATGTACACCAGAGGAATGTGCAGCATCTTGGCGGTGTCGGAGCCCCGGAGCAGGTCGTCCGCCTGACCGGCCACCCAGGCACCGGCCATCTTTTTGTTGTCGGAGGCCACGATGACCGCCCACTTGCCGTCGATGCGGCCCAGACCCTTGACGATGCTGGTGCCGATGATGCCGATCTTCTGCTCGTCATTGTCGGCAGGATTGTACAGGCTGTTCAGCGGCAGAAAGCTGCCCTCGTCCACCAGCTCGTTGATGCGCTCCATGGCGGTGTACTGGCCCTTGGCGTGGATCTTGTCGTCAGGCGTGCCCGCCGCCAGCATTTCCTCGACCTTTTTGTGCAGTTCGGCCTCGATGCCTTTCAGCTCGGCCTCGTTGTCCGCCGCGGGGTGGTATTTTTTTCCCTGAATGACCGGCATCTGCTGAAAGTAGCCGGGCATGGAATAGTTGCCCATGGTTTTCTCCTTTCTTTACGCCTTCGGCACCTTGATGAAGGCCTGACCGGGGTCGATCTCCTCGCGGATCATTTTGATGATGTCGGGGCCGGGGCCTTCCATCAGCTCGGCGCGGGAGACATCAATGTCGAATCCGGTGTTCTCCTTGACCATCTCGGGGCTGGAGAAGGGATAGTAGTAGGCCAGACACATCCGCTTGGTCTCCTCGTCAAACTTGAGGATGCCCAGATCGGTGACCACCATCTGGGGGCCGCGGTTGCCGGGCAGGCCCGCCCGCTCGCGGCCGCCGGGGCCGTCCATCCAGCCGGGGCTGGTGACGTAGTCGATGTGATCCGTGAAGCGGCGCTTCTGGTGCTGCATCATGATGATGGTGTTGCAGTAGGTGGCAATGCCGTTGGCGCCGCCGGAGCCGGTGAACCGGGTCTGGGGCTTGACGTAATCCCCCTTGCCGTAGATGCAGGTGGAGTTCACATTGCCGTAGGTGAGCTTGCCCTGCTCGATGAAGGCGCGGAACCGGCGGGACACGTTGGTGTAGCCGGAGTTGGCAGTGTAACAGTTGATGTAGGCCTTGACGCGGCCCTCGCCGATCATCATGTCCCAGTCGCCGCCGGCAGGCCCGGCCCAGACGGTGAAATCGGTCTGGCCCTGACGGAGAATTTCGTACATGGCCGCATAGGGCTTGCGGTTGGTGGTAAAGCCGCCGAAACAGATGGTATCGCCGGACTGAATGTACTGCGCGACCGCGTCATGCAGACTCATAACTTTGTTCACGGATAAAACCTCCTTATTGTTCGCAAATCAGTGGAAGAATGCCATGAAGAATCCGGCTGCCACCGCGCTGCCGATGACGCCTGCCACGTTGGGACCCATGGCGTGCATCAGCAGGAAGTTGGTGCGGTCGGCTTTCGCGCCCTCATTCTGGGCCACGCGGGCGGCCATGGGGACCGCCGAAACGCCCACCGAGCCGATGAGGGGATTGATCTTGCCGCCGGTGACAAAGCAAAGCAGCTTGCCCAGCAGCAGGCCGCCTACGGTGGAGACGCAGAAGGCGGCAAGACCCATGGCGATGATGGCCAGTGTCTGGGGACGCAGGAAGATGTCGCCCTTGGCGGTGGCGCCCACCGACAGGCCCAGGAAAATGGTGCAGATGTTGCACAGGTTGTTCTGCGCGGTCTCGGAGAGGCGGTCCACCACGCCGCATTCCCGCATCAGGTTGCCCAGCATCAGCATACCGAGCAGCGGGGCCACGCTGGGCAGCAGCAGGCTGCAAAGGGTGGCAACAAACACCGGGAACACGATTTTTTCCACCTTGCTCACCTTGCGCAGCTGCTTCATCTTGATCTTGCGCTCTTTTTCAGTGGTGAGCAGCCGCATGATGGGCGGCTGGATCATGGGGATGAGCGCCATGTAGCTGTACGCCGCCACCGCGATGGGAGCCACCAGCTCCAGCGCCAGATTGTTGGCCACAAAGATGGCGGTGGGGCCGTCCGCGCCGCCGATGATGCCGATGGCCGCCGCCTGCTGGGGCGTGAACAGCCCGGTGGCGTTGGCGAAGGTGAATGCGTAGTAGATGCCCAGCTGTGCGGCCGCGCCCAGCAGCAGGCTGACCGGGTTGGCGATGAGGGGGCCGAAGTCCGTCATGCCCCCCACGGCCAGAAACATCATGCAGGGGAAGAAGCTGGATTTGACGCCCATGTACATGACGCCCAAGATACCGGCGTTGTACCAGTGGTCGATTTCGTAGAAGTAGGAGAAGGTGCCCGCCGAGGGCAGGTTGGAAAGAAACATGCCGAAGGCAATGGGCAGAAGCAGAAGGGGTTCAAACTTTTTGGCAATGGCCAGATACAGCAGCACAAACGAGAGAAACAACATGACGGCGTTTTGCCAGCTCAGTGCGGCAAAGCCGGATTGCTGCATCAGCCTTTCCAGAATGGAAAAGAAATTCAACGCCGTTCCCTCCTTGTCAGCTGATGGTCACCATGACCTGATCGGTGTCCACCGTATCCCCCTGCTTGACCAGCACCTGACTCAGCGTGCCGTCCACCGGGGCCACGATCTCGTTTTCCATCTTCATGGCCTCCACTACAAAGACGGTCTGTCCGGCCTTGACGGCCGTGCCCTGCGCCGCCTTGACGGCCAGCACCGTGCCGGGCATGGGGCAGACGATCTGTGCGCCGCCTGCCGGAGCGGGAGCAGCGGGTTTCGGGGCGGGAGCGGGAGCCGGGGCGGGCTTGGGGGCCGGGGCGGGCTTGGGGGCCGGGGCGGGCGCCGCGGGCGCGGCCACCGGGGCGGCGGCACCGGAGGCGATCTCCTCCCGTGTCAGCTGATGGAAGGGAGAGACCCGTTCCACCTCCACCTCAAAGCGGTTTCCGTTCATGGTAACAATGTATTTCATAATGTGATTCCTCCGTTGTCATAGCTTGCGGATGCTCTTGATCTGGATGTCCGCCGGGTCGGCGCGCAATTCCTCGCAGATGACCGAGAGGATGACCGCGCATTGTTCCTCCTCGCTGGGGCCCGCGGGCGGGGCGGGCGGCGGTGCCGCTTTTGCAGGCTGCTGTTTCAGCGTCATCAGCCTGGACAGCGCCACGATGGACAGCGCCAGCAAAATCAGAACGCCCATCACCACCGTCATTCCCATCCCGGAAACCACCAGCGATTCCATCAGGGTCATGCTTTCGCCGGTCCACATAAGATGTTCACCTCCCGTTTCTCTGTGTTTTTCTGGCTCTCATTGTAGCACGCAATTTTCAATAATTCTCCGCTTATTTTCCCAATACTGTTTCGTATCTTGCTCTCGTAAAAAGAAATAAAACTTTTGTCGTTTTTTGTTGTGCAGATTTCACAAATGGTTCTGTGCAGATTGACGAAACCAAAAAGAACAGACGAATAATCGTTATTTTTTTGTTGACAAATCCCGAGGGACATCCTTATAATAGAAAAAACAGATGGTTTGTCCATTTCACCAGATTGCTAAAAAATTTGCGTATTTTGCTATTTTCAGAAAGAAGGCGGTTTCCCATGTACGCACAGCAGTACCATATCAGTCACAAGCAGGATGATTCCTGGCAGATGCATCAGCTGCATTTTCACGACGGCATCGAGCTGATGCTGATTTTGAGCGAGGGCGGCGAGCTGTTTTTTGATAAGGAGGTCTATCCCCTGCACGCCGGGACGCTGCTGGTGCTGGACTGCAACAAGCTTCACCGCACCGCCGGTGCGCCGGACATCGTGTTTGACCGGTATGTGCTGCGCATCCTGCCCATGCTGCTGCAGTCGCTGTCCAGCCCCTGCACGGATTTCCTCGCGGCGCTGCATGCCAGCCCGCCGGTCATCCAGCTGGACAAGGAGGCCGCCCGCCAGCTGACTCCGCTGCTGGAGCAGCTGAACGCCCCCGTTGACCGGGAGCGGTTCGGCTGGGATGTACGCCAGCAGATTCTTTTGCAGCAGATCCTGCTGCTGGTGTGCGGTCTGGTGCAGACCGCCCCCACGCCGGTTGGCATCCACACGCCGGATCACGACAAGGTGCAGCCGCTGTTGGATTACATTCAGGCCAACTACACCCACCCCATGACGCTGGACGACCTTTCCCGGCATTTCCTCATCGGCAAGCATTATCTGTGCCACCTGTTCAAAAACGGCACCGGGTTCAGCGTGATGGAATACGTCATCCAGCTGCGGGTGCTGGAGGCACAGCGACTGCTGCGTCAGGGAGCCTCGGTGCAGGACGCGGGCGAGCAGTCCGGGTTCCAGTCCTACGCGCATTTCATCCGCACCTTCAGTTCGGTGGCGGGCATCTCCCCCAAGCAGTACGCCAAGCAGTTCAAAAGCGGCGAGCGGTCGGTGATCGTGCCGCAGAAATAACGGAGAGCGTTTCTATGAAAATTTTTGTACTCAGCTTCAGCCCCACCGGGACCACCCGCCGGGTGGCGCAGGCGGTGGGAGAGGAGCTTGCGGCGGCGCTGGGCGCGCCCGCGCCGGAAAGCATCCCCTTCACCCGCCCTGCCGAGCGGGTGGAACACCGCTTTGCCCCGCAGGACATCGTGGTGGCGGCGTTCCCGGTCTATGCGGGCCGCCTGCCCAACAAGCTGCTGCTGGAATGTAAGGCCAAGCTGTTCGGCAGCGGCACGCCGGTCGTGCCGGTCTGCACCTTTGGCAACCGCAGCTGTGACGAGGCGCTGCGGGAGCAGGTTCTGCTGTTGGAGGAAAACGGATTCCGTCCGGTGGGGGCCGCGGCCTTCGCGGTGCAGCACGCCTTTTCGGACAGGGTCGGCACGGGGCGTCCCGACGGGGAAGATTGGGCACAGCTGCGGGAATTTGCCAGAGCCGCCGCCCAAAAGCTGGCGGAGGGTGCCCCGCCGCTGGCAGTGGAACACAGCCCCATCGGCCCCTACTACACGCCGCTGAAAGCGGACGGCACCCCGGCAAAGTTTCTCAAAGCCAAACCCGTTGTGAACCGTCAGCTGTGCGATGGCTGCGGCCGCTGCGCCCCGCTGTGCCCCATGGGCAGCATTGACGAAAGGACTTTGGAGACCACCGGCGTGTGCATCAAATGTCAGGCCTGCATCCGGGGCTGTCCCCGTGGTGCAAGGACGCTGACCGACCCGGATTTTGTGTCCCATGTTGCGATGCTGGAACAGCATTACACCCGGCGCGCACCCAATGTCCTCTGGCTGTGAAGTGCAAAAACCGGCGGTCTGCATTTGCAGGCTGCCGGTCTTTGCATGGAACCGCCGTATCATGGACACACTGAGGGTACCTGTTCAATTCTTCTTGACAAATACCCCATAGGGGTATATAATGCAGATACCCCCACGGGGTATTATCCAACAGGAGGAAACCATATGGAAGAACAGGAACGGTGCGGCTGCTGTGGAAAATCCACAGACCGCTCTGAGGAAGAACGGACGAAACTCATCCACCGCCTGAACCGCATCGAAGGGCAGATTCGGGGTATCCGGGGCATGGTGGAAAACGACGCTTACTGCACGGACATTCTGGTGCAGTCCGCCGCGGTCAATGCCGCGGTCAACGCCTTCAACCGGGAGCTTCTGGCAAGCCACATCCATGGCTGCGTTGCCAGAGACATCCGGGCGGGCAATGACGAGGTCATCGATGAACTGGTGATGACCCTGCAAAAACTGATGAAATAAAGGGATTGTTATGGAACAATTTACAGTCACGGGCATGAGCTGCGCCGCCTGCTCGGCCCGCGTGGAAAAGGCGGTATCCGGCGTGGAGGGCGTCACCTCCTGCTCGGTGAATCTTCTGACAAATTCCATGGGCGTGGAGGGCACCGCCAGCGCCGAGGCCGTCATTGCGGCGGTGCGCAGCGCCGGATATGACGCCTCTCTGAAAAAAAGCCCCAGCCGGCAGAACGAGCCTGCCGCCGGGGAGGACGCGCTGAAAGACCGGGAGACGCCGCTGCTCCAAAAGCGGCTGTTTGCCTCCCTCGGGTTCTGGCTGGTGCTGATGTATGTCTCGATGGGACACATGATGTGGGGCTGGCCGCTGCCCGCCTTTTTCAACGGCAACCATGTGGCCATGGGGCTTTTGCAGCAGCTGCTGACCGTCATCGTCATGGTCATCAACCAGAAATTTTTCATCAGCGGATTCAAAAGCCTGTGGCACCGTGCGCCCAACATGGACACGCTGGTCGCGCTGGGCGCGGCGGCGGCCTTCGGGTACAGCACCTTTGCCCTGTTTGCCATGACGGACGCGCAGGTGCGGGGCGACATGGACGCCGTTATGGCTTATATGCATGAATTTTACTTTGAGTCCGCCGCCACCATCCTGACGCTCATCACCCTGGGCAAAATGCTGGAGGCCCGCTCCAAGGGCAAGACCACCGACGCGCTGAAAGGGCTGATGAAACTGGCGCCCAAAACCGCCACGCTGCTGCGGGACGGCGCGGAGGTATCCGTTCCTCTGGAGCAGGTGGCCAAAGGCGATGTGTTTGTGGTACGCCCCGGCGAGAACATCCCCGTGGACGGAACGGTTCTGGAGGGCGCCAGCGCGGTGGATGAATCCAGCCTCACCGGCGAGAGCATCCCGGTGGACAAGGCCGCCGGCAGCGCCGTTTCCGCCGGGACGCTGAACCAGTCCGGGTTCCTGCGCTGCGAGGCCACCCGCGTGGGCGAGGACACCACGCTTTCCCAAATCATCCAGATGGTCAGTGACGCCGCCGCCACCAAAGCCCCCATCGCCAAAGTGGCGGACAGGGTCTCCGGCGTGTTCGTGCCCGCCGTCATGGGCATTGCGGCCGTCACAGTCCTTGGCTGGCTGCTGGCGGGGCAGACTGTCGGCTTTGCGCTGGCGCGGGGCATTTCGGTGCTGGTGATCAGCTGCCCCTGTGCGCTGGGCCTTGCTACCCCTGTGGCCATCATGGTGGGCAACGGCATGGGCGCGAAAAACGGCATCCTGTTCAAAACGGCGGTATCGCTGGAGGAGACCGGCAAGGCCCGCATCGTGGCGCTGGACAAGACCGGCACCATCACCCGGGGCGCGCCGCAGGTCACCGACATGCTGCCCGCTGCCGGCGTCAGCGAACAGGAGCTGCTGTCCGTCGCCTTTGCACTGGAACAGAAAAGCGAGCATCCGCTGGCCCGGGCCGTTCAGCAGCGGGCCGGGGAGGACGGCCTGACCGCCGCCGGGGTGCAGCAGTTTGAGGCCTTGCCCGGCAACGGGCTGCGCGGCGTGCTGGACGGCACAGAGCTGGTGGGCGGCAGCTGCCGGTTCCTTGCGGAGCAGCTGACGGTGCCCGCCGAAACGCAGGCGCTGTGCGACGATCTTTCGGAGGAGGGCAAAACGCCGCTGCTCTTTGCGAAGGGCGGTGCGCTCTGCGGTATCATCGCCGTGGCGGACACCCTCAAGGAGGACAGCCCCCGCGCCATTCAGGAGATGCGGAACATGGGCCTGCATGTGGTGATGCTGACCGGCGACAACGAGCGCGCCGCCAGAGCCATCGGCGCAAAAGCCGGTGTGGATGAGGTCATTGCGGGGGTTCTTCCCGATGGCAAGGAGAGCGTCATCCGCGTCCTGCAGCGCAAGGGCAAGGTCATCATGGTGGGCGACGGCATCAACGACGCCCCTGCCCTGACCAGCGCCGACATCGGCATTGCCATCGGCGCCGGCTCCGATGTTGCCATTGACGCGGCGGATGTGGTGCTGATGAAAAGCCGCCTGTCGGATGTGCCCGCGGCCATCCGTCTGAGCCGCGCAACACTGCGCAACATCCACGAAAATCTGTTCTGGGCGTTTTTCTACAACACCATCGGCATCCCGCTGGCGGCAGGCGTATTCATCGGCGTTCTGGGCTGGCAGCTCAACCCGATGTTCGCTGCAGCCGCCATGAGCCTGTCCAGCTTCAGCGTTGTCACCAACGCGCTGCGGCTGAATTTCTTCCCCATGTACGACCCCAGCCGGGACCACAAATCCCGCCAACCCAAAAAGGAGGCATCCCCCATGAAAAAGACGCTGAACATTCAAGGCATGATGTGCGGTCATTGCGAAAAGCGCGTTCAGAAAGCGCTGGAGGCGCTGGACGGCGTGGCCAGCGCAGAGGTGAGCCATCAGGCCGGAACCGCCATTGTGACGCTGGAAAAGGAAGTTCCCGATGCGGTTTTGAAAAACGCCGTCACCGCGCAGGATTATGAGGTGACAGGTATCCAATAAGATGCTCAACAAAAACGAGGGTCCCCTGCCGGGAACCCTCGTTTTGTTCGTCAGACCGTGGTAATGAGCGCCTCATAGCTGCCGCACAGCGCGTAAGCACCGCTGTTGGCGGGCAGGAAAAAGCTGTTGCCTTTTTCAAAGGAAATCGTTTGTCCGCCGCAGGTGAGCTTACCTGCGCCGTCACTGATGAGAACCGACACAAAGGAGCTTTCGTCAGCAATCCCTTCAAACGCGCCGGTGACCGCGTCCACAGTGAAATAGTCGCACTGAGCCAGATGACCGCCGAAATCCAGCTCTTTGGGCGGGCACAGTTCGGTGACAGCCAGCGCCTGCTGGATGTGCAGGGCGCGGGGCTTGCCGTCCGCTCCCACCCGGCCATAGTCGTACACCCGGTAGGTGACGTTGGAATTCTGCTGCACCTCCGCAATGACGATGCCCTTGCAGATGGCGTGCAGGGTTCCCGCCGGGATGAAGAACACATCGCCTTTTTTCACCGGCACCGCGTTGAGCACTTCGGTCAGCGTGTTTTCCCGGATGCGACGGGCAAATTCCTCTTTGGTGATTTCATGGGCAAAGCCGTAGTACAGGAAAGCGCCCGGCTCGGCGTCCAGCACATACCACACCTCAGTCTTGCCGTACTGGCCCTCGTGCTCCAGCGCGTAGGCATCGGAAGGATGCACCTGAATGGACAAATCGTTTTTCGCGTCAATGAACTTGGTGAGAATGGGAAACTGCTCAAATTTCCGGCAGTGGGTGCCAGCGGCCTCGGGGTGGGCGGCAAGGTACTCCGCCAGCATGGAGCCGTCCTCCAGATAAGAAGGCCCGTCCGGGTGTGCAGACAGCACCCACGCCTCGGCCAGCGGGTGCAGTTCGCTCCGTACACCGAACTCGGCTTTCAGACGCTCGCCGCCCCACAGGTAGTCCTTGCAGGAGGGGGTCAATTTCAATACAGGCATAGCGGTCTCCTTATTTCAGCAGCATGGCCGCGCCGATGACTCCGGCGCGGTAGCCCAGCGTGCAGGTGGTGATGAGGGTCTTTTTGGGCTGGAACCGGCTGCCGAACACCAACGGCTGCACCGCACGGCGCAGCGGAGCCAGCAGCGTTTCGCCCTGATTGGCCACGCCGCCGGACAGGCCCACCACCTGCGGCGAGAAAATGTTGATGAGGTTGGCAACGCCCACCGCCAGATTGTGCACGTACTGCATCACCACCTGCTGACCGGCCTCGTCCCCCTGCGCCGCCGCGTCAAAGGCGGTGCGGCCGGTCACGCCGTTGGCGGCCAGACGGTGCATCACGCTGTCCGGGTGGGCCTCCATGGTCTCCCGGGTGATGCGGATGAGCGCGGTGGCGCTGGCAAGGCTTTCAAAGCAGCCGCGGCGGCCGCAGGTGCACATGGGCGCATGGGGGCCGTCCCCGATGACCATGTGCCCCGGCTCGGCGGCGGTGCCGGTGTAGCCGGTGAGCAGTTTGCCATCCAGCACAACGCCTCCGCCAACGCCGGTGCCAAGCGTCAGAATGACGGCGCTCTGCGCCCCCTTGGCACAGCCTGCCACGCTCTCCCCCAGCGCGGCGGCGTTTGCGTCGTTGGCAAGAACCACCGGCAGCCCTGTTCTGGCTTGCAGGTAGTCCGCCATGGCGAAGTTTTCCCACGCCAGATTGTTGGAATACCGGACCAATCCGCCGTCCACCATACCGGGACAGCCCACGCCGATGCCCGCCACCGTCTGGCCCTGTGCCAGCTCGCTGCACAAAGCGGCGATGTCGTCACAGACGCTCTCGGCGCTGCGGGGCAGGTTGGTGGGTGCGGCGTTCTCCCGCAGGATGGCGCCGTTTTCATCCACAAGGGCGGCCTTGATGTTGGTGCCGCCCAGATCCACACCTAAATACAGCATAGCGGTCCTTCCTTTCTCAGTCGTACCGGCTGGGCAGCGCCCGCAGCGAAATGGTGTGCTCGAAGGTGCTGTAGTCGGTGAGGTAGGCGGTGAAGCAGCCTTCCACCCGGCCAAGGCTCCCCTCCTTGCCGGCGGTGTAGCTGTGCGCCGCAAAGCAGGGGCTCGCCTGAATGGCGTCCCGGCCCTTGGAGGCCAGCAGGGTGCCGTCCCGCACCACGACGCCGCCGCCCTCGGCGCCGTCCAGAGAAAAATGCTCGGTCTCCACCCGGCAGCCGGAGTCAAAGGCCAGCTCCACGCGCAGCGGGGCGCGGTCGATGCCGGTGTTGCGGATGTGTACGTCGATGCCGTTTTCCACCTCGGTCACATCCACATCAAACACCATGTCGGGGCCGTACAGCTTGTCCCGCTTGTCGTGGTCCATCTGCCACCAGTCGGCGGTGGCGGGCTTTTCGGCAAAGGGCAGGTAGTACCAGCCGGTCATGGTCTGGTGCAGATGATAGCCGCCGTCCTGCGCCGTCAGCGTGGCGGGCACAAAATTGCGGTGCTCACAGAAGCTTGCGCCGATGCGCAGGTTGAGGCAGAACGCGCCGTTCTGGAAGAACAGGAAGGTGGGGCTTTGGTTGATGAGGGTGTAGCCCCAGCCGCCGCGGCGGCACCGCACAATGCCGGAACCTTCGTAGAATTTGTGGAAGTCGGTGGGCATGGCGTGGCCATCATGCTCCAGCTCCGCCAGCTGAGGCAGCAGCATGAGCAAAATCAGGCAGTCAAAGCTGCGCAGATGATGGCGGTCCACCATCTCTATGATGGCGTTGGCCGCGTCCAGCAGATGCGGCTTATGGCAGGCCCAGCCCATGTACAGGTACTCCAGATAATACTCCCGGGGATAAATTTTGCGGCCCCGATCCCAGCGGGTGGAGTTGCTGGTGAAAATGCTGTCGTCCGGGTCAAGGTAGGTGAGCATCATGTCCAGATTGCGCAGCACCGGCTGGTAATAGCTCTCGTCCCCGGTGGCGGCGGCCAGCATGATCATGGCGTCGTTGTTGATGCGGTTGTAGTTGCCCGCGCTGCGCTCGGCATATTCGCCGTCCTCATTGCAGTCGTTGCCCTCGTTGAGGATGGCTTCGGCCGCGGTGCGGCACGCCGGCATGTCAAACAGTTTGGCACAGAGCATCAGCACCGAGGCGATGGCCCAGCGATGGTTGGGCGTGTGGAAGCCGCAGTGGGTCAGTGCCTCGGCGGCGTCCCGGATGATTTCCTCGTAAAGGGGGCGCAGTGCCGCCGCGGCGGCTCGGGCGGGTTCCTCCGCAGCCAGTTCCCCGTTTTCCACCTTGCACAGATAGACATAGGCGGGCAGCAGCCGCTTGGTGCAGAAGGCTGTGTCCGGCCCCGAGAAGAAGTTGCAGTTGATGAGGTCAAAGTAACCGCCCGGCCGCTGGGAGCGCCGCACAAAGGCCAGCGCCATTGTGATGCGGCGGCCAAGGTCAGCGTCCAGATAATACCGGCTGTCCCGGTTCAGGTAGCAGGCGGTCATGGTGGTGGCGCGGTACACGGCGGTTTTCGGCTCGGAAAGGCTGTCCGCCTTGGGGAATCCGCCGCAGAAGGGACTGGCAGGATCCATGATCTGGATTTCCAGAAAACGGGCTGTGCGTTCCTCGCTGTCGCGCAGGATGCGGGCGTAATGCTGTTTCATGGGGCACCTCCTTTGGTGTCACTGGGTCCTGCCCAGCAGGGCGGCGCCGATGATGCCGGCGTCCCCGAACAGCCGGGCGGCCACGATGTCGGTCTGGGGGCCGGTGCCGCGGGAATAGCCGTGGGCGGCATTGTAGGCGCGCAGCGGCTGGATGAGCACATCCCCCTGACGGCTGATGCCGCCGCCGATGCAGAGGATCTCCGGCTGGAAAATGTTGATGATGCTGGTAACGCCCACGCACAGGTAGCCGATGTAGGTATCCACCACCTGCCGGGCAACGGCGTCGCCCGCCTGCGCGGCGTCAAAAATGCGTTTGCCGTTCAGTTCCCCCGTCCACAGGGCGCTTTCGGGGTGGTCCGCCATGGCGGCGCGGGCCTGCTGGATGAGGGCGGTGACGCTGCCGTACTGCTCAAAGCAGCCGCGCAGGCCGCAGTTACATTCCAGACCGTCCTGCTGGATGACAAAATGCCCCAGCTCTGCGGCGGCGCCGTTGCAGCCGGTAAGGACGTGCCCGTCCAGCACCACACCGCCGCCCACGCCGGTGCCCAGCGTCACCATGACCATGCTGCGGCTGCCCTTGCCCGCCCCGGCGCAGTATTCGCCCCAGGCGGCGGCGTTGGCGTCGTTGTCCACGAACACCGGGCGGCCCAGCCGCTGGGTGAGCAGGTCGGCCAGCGGGGTGTTGTGAAATTCCAGATTGTTGGCGTACAGCACGGTGCCGGTGGCGGTGTCCACGCTGCCGGGCGCGCCCACGCCCACCCACGCGGCGTCCTTGAGTTCCAGACCCGCCTTCTGCACCATGGCGCGGCACAGCATCGCGATACGGTCCGCGATGGTGTCCGCCGTGCAGGGCAGGCCGGTGGGGATGCTGTCGGTGAGGAGCAGACGGCCCTCCAAGTCCGCAAGACCGCCCGCGATGTTGGTGCCGCCCAGATCAATGCCGATACAGTAGCGCATAGGGGTTCCTCCTTATTGCACAGTGGGTTTGCAGCGCCGGGTGAACACCACGAACACTGCCAGAAATGCCAGCATGGACACCGGCAGCACCAGAATGCTGCGGCCGTAGCCGATGGCATCCACCAGACGGCCAAAGCCCACGTTGAACAGGATGTCCGCCAACGAAGCGATGCTGATGATGGTGCCCGCCGCGCCGGAGACCTGCCGCGCCGGGAAATAGAGCCGGATGCTCATGACCAGCGTGGGATAGAGAATGGACAGGAAAAATCCGCTGGCCGCCCACAGCGGCATGAGCGCCGCACCGCCCAGACTGCCCGCCACGTAGAGAACCGTGCCCAGCAGGCCGAACACCGTCAGGCTTTTGAGGACGCCCAGCTTGTCCACCAGCGGGGACAGCACCAACCGCCCCAGCATGACACCGCCGAAAAACACCGACAGATACCGGGCCGCAGTGGCCTGGGGCAGGCCCAGACCGGTGGTGGCGTAGGCCACCAGCCAGTTCATGACGCCGTGCTCCGCGATGAAATAGGTGCCGAACACCAGCACAAAGGGGATGACGATGCCCCAGCGGTAGGGTTCCCGGGCGGCGGAGGCGTCCTGCGCGGCGGCAGGCTCCTCCGGCACCTGACAGAACAGCAGCAGCACAAAGGCAGCCGCGCCCAGCACCAGCAGGCCCAGATTGGTCTTTTGCCAGAACCCGAAGCCGTCGGCGTAGGTGCCCAGCAGATACTGGCTGCCGCTGGTGCCTATGCCCTGCGTGAAGAACAGGAAGTTGACAAAGAATCCCGGCGACGCCGCAAAGAGCAGCGGCGTCACCAGATTCATGGTGGTGTTGAGCAGCGTGGAGGAGCCCATGACCACCGCCATGGCGCCCAGCAGCACCGGGTAGCTGTCCGTGAAGGCGAACAGCGCCAGCGCGGCCATCCACAGAAGCATGAGGGTTTGCAGCACCCGCTTTTTGGCGAAGCGCTGGCTGATGTTGCCGCCCACCAGAAGAAACACCAGATTGCCGATGTAGCTCACCGTGACGATGAGGCCCACCTGCGTGGCGGTCAGCCCGAAATGCTGCTGGAAGATGGTGGAAAAGATGCCCCGCAGACTGTCCGAGCTGCCAAGGCCCACCATCAGCACCACAAAGGCCGCAAAGGTCAGCGGCATGCTTTGTTTTGTTTTCATCAAAGGGTGTCGGGTGTCCCCTGCCTCAATGAGGAACAGCATCGCCATGGCCTGGCCGTAGGGCATGGAATGCAGCGGGATCTGCTTGTAGAAGTCCTTGCTTTCGCGGCCCATGGGGGTGCCGTAGGACACCTGACGCACCACGCCGGTCTCGTCGATGCAGTCCAGCACCGGCTGCAGGGCGCGGCGGGCGTTTTCCCGGTAGCGCTCCTCTGTGATGCCCATATTCACCGCCTTGAGGATACCGTAGCCAAAGCCGCTGGTGGCGCTGGCCTCCAGATAGGAGGTGTCGTCATCCAGCAGGGTGTGCCACATGCCGCCCTCGTCCTGCAGGTTGGCCAGCGTCTCGATCTGGCGGTTGAGGGTGCTGATGAGCAGACGGCGGTCCGGGGCGTTCACCTCCACCATGTCCAGCAGCACCGGGATGGCGATGGTCACCCAGCTGTTGCCGCGGCCCCAGAAGGCCTCGGCAAAGTTGTGGCAGCCCTCATAGGTGAAGCCGTGGAACCACAGGCCGGTCTTTTTCTCGGACAGGTACTTGGTGTGCAGCAGGAACTGGTAGACGGCCTCGTCAATGTACTCCTGCTTGTGCAAAATCCGTCCCATATTGGCAAGGGGCAGCACCGCCATGAACAGCGTGTCATCCCACAGCTCGCCGTCGTTGCGGCGGTCGGAGGTCATGTGCTGGAAGCCGCCCTCCGGGGTGCGGGGCAGGCTCTCGTAGGCCCACTGCGCCCACTCTTTGCACACATTGCCGTAGGTTTCGTTGCCGGTGTACTCGTACAGGTAGCTCAGCGCCAGAATGGGCGCCATGGTGTTGATGTTCTTGCCGGGCAGGCCGCCGGCGATACAGTTATCATAGTATTCGGTCAGAACGTTCAGGCAGCGCTCATCGTGTGTTTTTTCAAACAGCTTCCACAGACCGTACAGGCCCACGCCCTGCGTCCACTCCCACAACAGATACCGGGCCACGTTGCCCTAGTCCATGTTGCTCTTGGCCATGTTCTCCAAAAAGCCCTCATCCACTTCGTAAAGGACCTTTTTGAAGCTCTCGATGCACAGATCCAGCTTTCGGTTGATTTCTGCCTTGTTCATGGTAATATTACTCCTTTCATACACCGCGGGGCGGTGTCCAATGACAGTATAGCAAAGGGGCGAAACAAAAACCACCTCATTTTTGCTTTCCTTCGCAAAATCGATTGCACTTTTTGCTCTGTTTCCTGTATAATGAGAAGAAAGTCTGACAACTTTTCAAAAGAACAGGAGGTTTTTTTGTGTATTTGGACGAAACGCTGTTGTTCAAGGAGCAGTATATGATCTCCGTCAACAAATCTGAGGACCCGCTGTTCTACTGCTTTGACTACGACACACGTTCCTACCGCATCAACATGGCGTTCCAGCACTTCCATCATTTTTATGAGATCTACATCCCGCTGGACCCCAACGCCTCCCATCTGATTGAAGGCGATTACTACGCCCTGCAGCCCTATGACATTGTGCTGCTGCGGCCCTCGCTGCTCCACAAGACGGAGTATCCCACCGGCGACCCCTGCCGCCGTCTGGTGATTGCGTTCTCTTTCCCGATGGCGGACACCCCCATGAAACCGCTGATGGATGATGCCCTCGCCCCCTTTGAGAGCGAGTGCCCCATCTACCGTTTTCAGGAGGATGTACGGGCGCAGGCGTTTTCCCATCTGAACGCCATCTTCCGCATGGGCCGTCAGCCCAATACACCGCTGTCCCAGCTTTGCATCCAGTGCGAGCTGCTGGAGTTTCTGGCGGTGCTGGCACAGAATGTGAAGCAGAACACCTATCACACGCAGGATCTGGCGGATTCCATCACCCATAAGGTGTATTCAGTGACCAGCTACATCCACCGGCATTACACTTCGGAGCTGTCGCTGGAATCGCTGTCCAAGGAATTTTTCATCAGTCCCTATTATCTGTCCCACCAGTTCCGGCGGGTGACAGGGTTCTCTCTCATCAATTACATTCAGATCACCCGGGTGCGCAACGCCCAGCAGCTGTTGCTGTACACCGATATGAAAATCGCCGACATCACCACGCAATGCGGGTTCACCAGCTTTTCCCAGTTCAACCGGGTGTTCAACAAATTCTGCCACGTGTCGCCGTCCCAGTTCCGCATTGACGGGCAGGTGCGCTCCATCGAGGGCATTCCCTACGAGAAGCGGCCCTCCCCGGGCAGCTCCGACCGCAAGCGGGGCGTGAACTCCTATTAGTTTTTCTTTTGCAGCGTCAGTTTGCCGTAGCGGTCATAGCCGCTGTACTGCATGGGCGCGCCGTTGACGGTCAGCGCCTCTCCCCAGGCGCTGTGCAGCGTACCGTAAGCCGGGTCGCCAAAGGTGAAGGACAGCCCCTCCACCGTAAGCGGCGCGGCTTTTATGTTTTGCGCAAACTGTGCAAGGGTGTCGAACGCATCGCTCTGGGCGGCGCGCACCAGCCACAGGCAGCGGCGGCCGGGAGCAATGGCCTCCCGCCGGGCCTGCGGGCCGCTCTGCACCCACTGCATGGGACGGGAACAGTACACCGCCGCGTAAGCCCCTCCCAGACGTACAAAGGCCCAATGCTCCTCGGTGATGGCCTCGTCAAATTCCATGAGGGGCAGATACAGGTGGGTCATGTCCACGGGATGCTCCGGCGCAACGTCATACAGCAGCGCCGCAAAGTCCTTGTACTGCTGCACCTGCGGCAGCGTGCCGTTGCCCGCCCAGTAGGAGGGCCGCGCCGCGCCCAGCTGCACCCACTCGCCGGGATGGCTGACCCACAGCTGGGCCGCGCCGGTGAAGGTGAGCTGGAAGGGGTTTTCCTGATGGCCCGGCGTGCCGGGACGGAAATTGGCGGCGCTGGTCATCATGTAATCGCTGGTGCGGTAGGTGTACAGGTCTACGTAGCCATCGTTGCCCTGGGTGGTCTGGCAGATGAGTTCCTCGCCGGGGGCGATGTCCACCCATTGCCGCAGTTCCTCCGGGGCCTCGTAGTCCGACAGGCAGAGCGACACAATACCCTTGCCCGCGTGACCCGGCAGTCCGTTGCCGAACAGGATGCGGCTGAACCCGGTGGGACAGTTGGACCAGTTGCCGAACTGCTCCTTGATATAGGTACGCCCGGAGGAACCGGCCATCATGCCCTTGTGGGCGTGTACCGCCATGATGTGGCAGGAAAAATCCAGACCTTCCTTGCCCAGCGCCCGCATTTCGGGGTTCTGCGCAAAGGCGTACAGGCTGCCGAAGCCCAGCGTGTCGATGGGCAGGTAGGGGCTGGAGTTCCACTCGGTAAAGCCCTCCCTGCGGAAGGTTACGAACCAATCCCGCAGCAGGCGCTTGGCCTTCTCCTGCATCTGCACGCCGGTCATGCCGCTGTTGGTGAAGATGCGGTCAGGGTACAGCTCGCCCGCCAGAAGCTGGCAGGTGTGGAACATAAGGGCGTGGTTCTCGCTCCAGAACCACATGGCATCATTGCCCGGCTCGTCCAGCCAGTAGCGGAAGCCGATGAGGCAGTCCTCCAGCTCCTGCCGCACCGCCGGGGACAGGATATCCCCGTACATTTTAATAATGTAGGGATAATAGACCAGATAGAAGTCGCTGCAATCGAACCGGCGGCGGATATAGTCCGACTGGATGGCCAGCAGCTTTTCCGCCTCGGCCACGCTGCCGCCGGTAGCCAGCAGCGCCATCATTTTCCCCATCGTGTGGATCTTCCTCAGCTCCTTCAAGCCCTCCAACGAGCTGTTCACCTACCCCCTGCGGCTGTTCCCCTCCACCCCCACCATCGAGCATTACACCTCGGTGCTGGAAGGCGGTTTTCTCGGCTACGTGAAGAACAGCCTGTTCCTTGCGGTGGTGGGCACCCTCATCACGCTGCTCATCAGCGCCATGTGCGGCTACGCGCTGGCCATCTACCGCTTTGAGATCAAGTACGTCAACCTGGTGTTCGGCGTGTTCCTGCTGGGCACCCTCATCCCCGGCGAGACGCTGACCATCCCCCAGTTCTCGGTCATCAGCGCCATGGGTCTGTACAACAACATCTGGGGCGTCATCCTGCCTGTTGTGACCACCACCACCGGCATTTTCATGTACCGTCAGCATTACATGTCTCTGCCGCTGTCTCTGGTGGAGGCCGCCCGTATCGACGGCGCCAACGAATTCCAGATCTTCTCCCACATCATGCTGCCCCTCGGCTCCAACGTGACCATCACGCTGACCATTTTCAGCTTCATGTGGCGCTGGAACGACTACATCCTGCCGCTGCTGGTATTGTCTGACCAGAAAAAGTACACCATCCAGATCGCCATCAAGAACTTCATCGGCAATACCGGCGTGGACTGGAGCTCCATTCTGTCCGCCTCGGTGCTGTCCATCCTGCCCATCATCGTGTTGTTCGTCATTCTGCAAAAGTACATTGTCGGCGGCGTTTCTGCCGGCGGCGTCAAGGGCTGATACTGCCCGCAAAGCCCTCCGGCGGGTGCCGGAGGGCTTTCAGTTTGTTGAAAAACCTGCATTTCCACTTGTAGGGGGCGGCGTCCTCGACGCCCCGTGGTGCGCTGCCAAACAAGAAACATCGTTGTAAGGCTACCTTTTGCGGGCGGGACATGTCCCGCCCCTACAAACAATGGCAAGGTGTCTCGTTGTGATTGGGCTTTTTCTGTAAGGAGGTTTTTATGAAATACGGTTGCCGCGCCCATGATTTGGGCCGTTTTTCCGCCGCCGAACTGGCGGCGCGCCTGCGCCGGAGCGGCTGCAACGCCGCCCAGCTGACGCTGCCCAAGGCCATTTTGGGCATTGACAATTTCAAGGATATCCGCCCCGACCAGCTGGAGGCGGTGCGCACCGCCTTTTCGGACGTTGAAATTTCGGTGTTGGGCTGCTATCAGGACCTGAGCAGCGCCGATGAGAAGGTGCGCCTGCGCGGGGTGGACGCCATCTGCCGCTGCCTTGGCTACGCCAAAGCGGTGGGCGCCAAAGTGGTGGGCAGCGAGAGCGCCTGCCGTGACCTGACCCACGAGGAAAAGCTGGCCGCCATCCCCCGCATGACCGACAGCGTGCTGCGCATTGTGGAGCGCGCCGCGGCGCTGGACGCGGTGTTTGCGCTGGAGCCGGTGTTCAACCATGTGTTCTACGGCCCCGAGGTGCTGGACACGCTGCTGCGCACCGTGGGCGACGACGCCCATTGCAAGGTCATTTTTGACCCGGTGAATGTGCTCACTGCGGAGCGGGTGGGGCATCAGGAGGCCCACTGGCAGGAATGGACACAGGTCATCGGCGGCAGGCTGGCGGCCATGCACATCAAGGACGCCCGGTTCCCTGCGGGCCAGCCCCGCATCGACACCCCGCTGGGCGAGGGCCAGATGGACTACCGCCCCCTCTCCGCATGGCTGCGGCGGGACTATCCCGACATTGCGCTGCTGCGGGATGAGGTCATCCCCGCCGCCTTCACCGCGGACATGGCGTTCCTGCGCACCCTGTAACGACAGCAAGACAGCCGGCCGTCCCCTTCCCCGGGACGGCCGGCTGTTTTCTTATGGGCTCAGCGTTCGCTGACGTAATGGTGTAGTGTTTTGCGCACAGCGCCGGGGCCTGCGTACAGTTCCCGGGTCATGCCTTCGATCTGGTCCCCGAGCCCCAGCGCGTACAGGTCCACGCCGAACACGTCGGTGCGGGAGAACAGCGTTTTCAGGCAGGAGAAGTCCTGCTCGCCTTCCCGAACCTCCAGCCCGGCCACGATGGGCTGCAGTTCCGCCAGCAGCGGGTCGGGGCTGCAGGGGAACGCCGCGCCGGTGTCATCGATGCCGCGCAGGTAGCGGGCGTAACCGGCCAGCACCAGCGGGATGAGCACCAGATTGCCCTTGTCCAGACCGCGGGCCTCATACTTTTTCAGCGTCTCGCCAAAGCGGATGGCCAGCTTCTGGGAGGTATCCATGGCGATGCGCTGGGGCGCGCGTCCGGCATGAAGGGGTTGGGCAGGCGGCGGTTCAGCACCGCGCCGATGAACTCATAGGGGTTGAGCACGCCGGGGTCGGTGACCACCGGCATCGCCTCCATGTAGCCGATCTTCTGGATGAAGGCGCGGATGTCCGCATCCTTCATCTCGGCGCTGATGAGGTCATACCCCAGCAGGCAGCCGTAGATGGACATGGCGGTGTGCAGCGGGTTCAGGCAGGTGGTGACCTTCATGGTCTCCACCTTGTCCACCGTCTCCCGGTCGGTGTACAGCACGCCGCCCAGCTCCAGCGGCGGACGGCCGTTGGTGTAATGGTCCTCGATGACCAGATACTCGGTCTCCTCGGCGTTCACGAAGGGCGCGGTGAAGGTGTGCTTTTCGGTCTCGATGGTCTGGGTATCCTCAAAGCCGTCCTCCGCCAGCAGCGCCTGCACCTTTTCATGGGGACGGGGGGTGATCTTGTCGATCATCGCCCACGGGAAGGTGACCTTGCTCTCGTCCAGCACGTAGTCCCGGAACGCGGCGGGCACCAGCCCTTCGGCCACCCATTTTTCCACATATTGCAGCACGCCGGCCTTCACCTTATCGCCGTTGTGGGAGCAGTTGTCCATGGACTGCACCGTCAGCGGCAGCGCGCCCGCCTGGAACCGCTCGTACAGCAGCACCGCCACCTTGCCCATGGCCAGCACGGGGGTCAGGCCGCGCTCCAGATCGGCGGGGGCCACACTGTACCCCTTCTCGGTGATGGTGAAGGAGATCTGTTGCAGGGAGGGCGCACGGAAGATCTCCTGCAGGCGCGCCCAGTCCTCAAACTGGTAGTCCGCCTTGAGGCTCTCAGTCACCGAGGCGATGACCTTCTTCTCGATGGAGCCGTCGGATTTCAGGCTCACCAGCAGCGAGAGGTTGTCATAGGGGCGGTAGGCCTTGTCGATGATCTCATAGTCAAAGGATTCCGCCACGATCACGCCCCGGTCATACCGGCCGGTGTTCAGCGCATCGTTGAGCACTGCGGCGGGGAATGCGCGGAAGATGTTGCCCGCGCCGAAATGCACCCAGGTGGGCTGCTCATGGGTCTTCTGACGGACGGCCTCGATGTCAAAGGAGGGCGTCTCATAGCCTTTGGCGGCCCATTCGGGGCCGATGCCGTTTTTGATTTGGGAAAGCTTCATGGTGTCGGTTCCTCCCCTCAGTGTTTTTCGGCGTCCAGCTTGTCCAGCAGATCCCAGACGCCCAGCATGTACTGGATGCCCAGAG
>CALZZE010000019.1 GCA_945830575.1 uncultured Subdoligranulum sp.
GCTTACCAGCTTGCTAAACAGGGGTTCTTTGACAGTCTGAGCGCCCCGCGCCGGGAAATCCGGCGCGGGGCGCTTGTTCAATGCTCCAATAAATAGGGTTCAAATTTGTGCAGATCGTCCACCCGAACGGTGCCGCGGCAGTACAGCCCCTCGGGGCGGTACTCCTCCTCCGCAATGCTGCCCCGGCTGCGCATCAGCTCCGCCAGCGACAGCGTATCGTAGGGCAGCAGCACCTCGATGGTGCGCACCCGGTGAGCCAGCACCTCGTCCAGACGGGCCAGCAGCTCCGGCAGGCCCCGGCCGGTTTTGGCGCTGGTGAGCAGCACCGCCGGGTCAAAGGACACCGCGCCTTCCAGATCGCACTTGTTGTACACCACCAGCTGGGGGATGTCCCCGCAGTTCAGACTGTCCAGCACCTCGTCGGTGACGGCCAGCTGGGCCATCGCCTCCCCGTCGGCGGCGTCCGCCACCTTGATGATGACATCCGCGTAGGCAGCCTCCTCCAGCGTGGACTTGAACGCCTCCACCAGATGATGGGGCAGGCGGCTCACAAAGCCCACCGTGTCCACCAGAATCACCGTCAGGCCGCTGGGCAGCGTCAGCTTGCGGGCGGTGGGGTCCAGCGTGGCAAACAGCATGTCCGCCTCAAAAATCTCCGCGCCGCACAGCGCGTTCATCAGGCTGGACTTGCCCACGTTGGTGTAGCCCACCAGCGCCACCACCGGCACGTTGTTTTTGCGGCGGGCCCGGCGGGTCTCGCCCCGGCGCTTTTCCAGTTCCTTCAGCTTGCCCTCCAGATGTTCGATGCGCCGGTCAATGTGGCGGCGGTCCAGTTCCAGCTTGGTCTCGCCGGCGCCGCGCCGGGCGCCGCCGCCACCACCACCGCCGCCCCCCTGCCGGGACAGGCTCTCCCCCAGCCCCTGCAGCCGGGGCAGCTGGTAGCGCAGCAGCGCCAGCTCGGTTTGCAGCTTGCCCTCGTTGGTGGCGGCCCGGGATCGGAAAATCTCCAGAATCAGCATGGTGCGGTCAATGACCTCCACCTGCAAAGCGGCGGACAGATTGCGCAGCTGGCTGCCGGTCAGCTCGCCGTCAAAAACGGCGAGCTCGGCCCCGGTGTTCATGCAGACAAGACGGGCCTCCGCCACCTTGCCCTCCCCCAGCAGCGTGCCCGCCTCGGGGGTCTGGCGGCGCTGCACCACCTCGGCGGCCACCTCCATGCCGTCCGCCTCGGCCAAGGCGGCCAGCTCGTCCAGACTGCGCCGAGCGTCAAATTTTCCCTGATCCAGCGCCAAAAGCACCACCCGCGGGCGGCGTTCCTCTTTTTCGTTTTCCATTTACTTCTCCAACAGATAGACCTTGCACGGCACCTCGGCGCCGTCAAATTTGTGATAGACGCTGTCGTGATGGTACACAAAGCCCGCCTTGCGCATCACCGCGCCGCTGGCGGGGTTGTCCGCCGCATGACAGCAGGCCAGACGCTCGCCGCCCACCGTGGTAAACCAGAGATCCCGCACGGCGCACAGCGCCTCGGTGGTGTAGCCCTGATTCCACCAGCGGCGGCCGATGCAGTAGCCCGGCTCCCACATGGGCTGCTGCCACACCGGGTCCGTCTCGCCGGGGCCAAGGCAGAGGGAGCCAAACAGCACGCCGGTGTCCTTTTCGCAGATGCCCCACTGATAGTATGCGGGGTCGGCGTAGTGTTTACTCCACTCGTGGAGCAGCTCGGCGGTGTACACCCAGCTGGGGTGCGGCTCCCACCGCAGGTATTTGGTCACCGCCGGGTCGCTGGCCCAGTTGTCATACATCATCTGCGCGTCATCCATGGTCAGCGGGCGCAGCAAAAGGCGGGGCGTTTCGAGAATTCGGGTGCCGCAGTGGTTCATGTCATGCACCCCGATTCAGCAGCTTGCGCAGAATCCCAAGGCCCAGCCGCCACAGCTTGTGCAGCTGCGCTTGATACAGCACGCAGTAGATAAACAGAATCGCGCCCACGATGGCGAATTTCAGCAGGAAATTCTGCCACAGCAGCACCCCCGCCGCGGTGACGGCAAAGGCCAGCAGAAAGCCCGCGGCGGTCTTGGTGTAGCTGGGGATGGTGCGGTAAAAATACTGCCCGGTGACGGTGCGGTACAAGAACATCGCGCCGCCCGCCGCCGCCACCGACAGCGCCGCCCCCACCAGCCCGTACCGGGGCACCAGCAGCAGGCACAGCCCCAGATTGACCGCCGCGCCGATGCCGATGCCGATGGTATCGTGCCAGGGACGGCGGGCGATGGAGTTGCCGTAGACGGTGCCCTCGCACAGGATGCTGAACACCACGCTGAGCATGAGCAGCGGGAACACCTGCATGCCCTCCCGGTAGGCGGGGAAAACCAGGAAAATCACGTCCTCGAACATGACCAGCACGCTGAAAAAGCCGAAAATCAGCAGGTTGAGGATGTCATGCACATGGGAGATGCGCTCCTGCTCCTCCCGGTAGTGGGCGAACACGTAGGGGCCCCAGAAGGTGGAGAATCCGGCCTGAATGGCGGTGACAAGGTTGGCCACCCGCAGGCAGAAGGCATAGATGCCCTGCGCCGTGGCGGTGGTGTAGTTGAGCAAAAAGGCCGATGATACGGTACTGTTGAGGTACACCAGCACCTGACTGGGGGCCAGCGCCAGCCCATAGGGCACCACGGTGCGGTACACCGCCGGGGCCAGCCGCTCCGGCTTTTGCAGACCGGCCTTGCACCAGAAGGCGATGGCGGTGACGCCGAAGCCCATCACCGAGGCCAGCGCGAACCAATAGACATTGCCGGTGAAAAAGCCGGGCAGCAGATAGACCAGATTGAAGCAGGCCTGCATCCAGAGGGTCTCCAGCGTGTAGGCGCGCAGATTGTTCTCCAGCCGGAGCAGCACGTTGAGATACCGCACCAGCATATACAGCCCGGCGTTCAAAAACAGCAGCGGCACGATGCCCCGTCCCACGGCGGCGTAGTTCTGGCCGAAGGTGAAGGTGCCGATCCGGGTGGCAAAAAACAGGCTGCACACCGCGCCCAACACCAGCGTGAAGGCGCTGGACAGCGCCGCGCAAGCCCCGAACAGTCCCCGCCCGGTGGCGCCGGCGGGCGGTTCGTGGTAAAACCGCAGCAGGCTCTGGTCCAGACCGAGGATGCACAGGTACATAAAGGTGGCGGTGGTGTTCATGAACTGGGCGGGCAGGGCGATTTTTTCGGGGCCGAGAATGCCCTGCACAATGATGGCCGCCCCCGTGATGCCGAACCCCAGATAGGTGGCCACGGAATATTTCATCACGCTCCCGGCGAAGGACTCGCCCGCGGAGGAAGTCTGTTTGTCTGACATGGACGCTCCTTGTTACTTTACAAACGGCCTGATGCGCTCCGTCATGGCCTGCACCTGTTCCGGCGTGACCCACGCCTTGTCCACGTAGCCGTAGATGCGCTGGGCAAAATCCGCCAGCGGCGGGCAGAAGGCAAACACCGTTTTCGGCTCCCAATGATGACGGTAGAGGAAATGCACCCCCGCCAGCGCCACGTATTTCAGCGCGTTGAAATGGGGCGTGAAGCCCTCCCCCATCGGGGTGTCCCGGGGCGGCTCCCGCAGGACCTGCTCCAGCAGATCCGCCATGCGCTGGTAGGCGGGCACCGGGCTGGGGTCAAAGTAGCCCTCGATGACCTCCCGTTCGATGGGGAAGGCCGGGGCGGGGTCCTCCATGGCGGCGCAGAATTCCTCGTAGCTGGTGACGTAGTGGGCATCCTTGTAGATCACCGGGTCATACTCATGCTCGATGGGCACTGGACGCAGAATGTGGCAGCTTTTGCCCGCCATGTACACCTCGGCAATGGCGGTGGACATCCAGATGGAGATGCTGTCCGCCGCCACGATCCACTGCTTGACGGAATCCGCAAAAATCACGTGGAAGTTGGGTCGGCGGGCCGCCAGCTCGTCCAGTTCCTTACACTTCCACTCGCTGGGATGGCGGCGGTAGACCAGCTCCACCTCCGGGTGGGCGGCAAGGTAGTCGTCGAACCAGCGCAGCGTTTCCGCCATGGACACCCGGTTGGTGTGGGCAAAGCCGGTGAAATCGGTGCCCGCCATTCTGGAAAGCTCCGCCACCTCGGCGTCCGACATGCTGGCGTAGCCGAAGCTGGAAATATACAGATGAAGGTGCTTGTCCGCATCCAGCCCCCACTCCTTACAGAGTGTGCGTTTGTCCTTGAAATATCCCTCAAATTCCGGGCGCAGAAAATCCATCATCACCGCGCCGGTGACGGGGGTATTTTTGGCCTCCATGCCGTGGGCCTGCAGGCGCTGGGCGGTGCGGCGGCCCCAGCAGGTCTGCACGCAGCGCTTGGCGTTGCCGTTCATGTTGAACCAGTCGCCCTCCTCCTGCGTGTCGGAGAGCATCTGCTCCCAGTGCAGGTTGACGATCTTGTCACAGCGGCCGATGTTGTTGTACACGTGGGAATTGATGGCCTCGTTGTCGTACATGCAGCTGGCCACCAGCACCTTGGGCTTGGTTTTGCCGAACACCCAGCCCAGATGCTTGGGGTCCAGCAGCTGGCGGATCTGCGCCGTGTAGCCCCGGCGCTCCAGCTCCAGCTTGAGCAGCAGGTCGGATTCGTATTCCCGCACCGTATGCTCGTACAGAATCAGAAAATCAGGCGTTTGCATGGTCGTTTCCTCTCAGCTCGGTGAACAGCTGCCGCGTCCAGTCCGGCAGGCCGTACTTCTCGTCCAGATGGAACCCGTCAAAAAACTGCGTGTCATCGTTCTTGATGCAGCTGCCGCCCCACTCGTAGTCCAGCAGCACAAAGCCGTACTCTTCCGCCCAGCCGCGCAGTGTGTCCAGCACGGGGCGCATGGCGGCGTCGATGCCGTACTCTTCGCACAGCGCGGCCACGTTGCCCGCCATGGGCGGCAGCACCACCGTCAGCGCCACGCCCTCGTCCCGGCAGCGGGCGGCCAGCTCCTCCAACCGGGCCAGCTGGCTCCCATTCAGCGCCCAGCTCTCGCACCGGGGACGGATCAGTGCCGGGTAGTCGTATAATTTGCGGTGCAGCGGCAAAACCGTGCCGTCGTCAGCCAGATAGTCGCTGTCCGTCCAGTCACCACTCTCGATGGTGTCCGGCGTGCCCTTGACGGTGTCCATGAACACCGTCAGCGCGTTGACGTTGTATTCCAGATTCAGACAGTAGGCCAGCGGATTGTGGAGCGTTTTTTCCAGTGCGGCAAAGCGGTCGGTGTTGTAGCTTTCATTGAGGGTGTAGAAGGACACCTCCACCAGCAGCCTGTCCACGGGATGGCCGGAATCCAGCACATAATCCGCCAGGTCCAGCGTTTCTTTCAGCGATGCGCCACCAAAGGCAAGGTTCTGCCACTCCGCTCCGGAGGTTTCTTCCACCAGCGCCATGTCAAAGTGTGCCAGACGGCTGTCCCCCAAAATCAGGTTCCGGCCGGGGTGCTGGTCATAGGCCCGCACCCGCGCCACCGGCTGGCTGGAACCGGCCTGCTGTTTCAGCCCAAAGTAATTGTTCGGTTCAAAGGCGATGAAAAAAGCCAGCCACGCCAGCACCGGCAGGGACAGCAGCCCCAGCCGTTTGAGAATGTGTTTCAAAGCCGCAGTCCCCCCTCGTTTTAGAATCCCGCGTACATACCAAAGTCGGAGCTGCCAAAGCCGCCGCTTTGCATGATGTAGCCTGCCAGCAGCGCCACCACCAGCAGATAATAGATGACGGTACGATGTTTTTCACCGGCCAGTGCCACCTCGGCGGGCTTGTTTTTATACCCGAAGCAGCGCCGCCAGTCCAGATAGAAGGCCAGCGCCAGCACCGCCGCGGCGAACACATACCACGCCGCCACCATGATGGCATTGGCGTAAAAGCCACGGTAGACCGCGCCGAAGGCCTCGGCGGCAAACCGGGAGGGTGCCCAGCCGCGCAGGCAGCCCGCCAGATAGCCGAAGGCATCCCCCACGCTCATGTTGCCGGAGCCGCAGCGGAAAAACACCATGCTGAAACACCACAGCCCAAACACCCCGGCCCGCTTGCCCCACAGCACCTTGGCGGGGGCCTTCTTCTTGGGCTTGCCAAGACGGCGGTGGAGCAACTCCTCTCCCAGCCGGTAGAGCGCCTGCAAAAGTCCCCACACAATAAAAGGCGCGGTGTTGCCATGCCAGAAGCCCGACACAAAAAATACCGTGAAGATGCACAATTCGGCGGGCAGGCGGTGTCCCCTGAAATCCGTCCACGCCAGCGGCATGAACAGGTAATCCTGTAACCAGCTGGAAAAGCTGATGTGCCAGCGGCTCCAGAATCCGGAGAAGTTGGTGGAAAAGAACGGTGTTTTGAAGTTTTCCGGCAGTTCCAGTCCCAGCAGCAGGCCCACCGCGCGGGCCATCTCGGAATAGCCGGAGAAGTTGAAATACAGCTGGAAGGTGTACAACACCGCCGCCATCAGCAGCATGGGGCCGCCGTACTGCTGATAGTTGGGGAACACCTCGTCCACCAGCAGCCCCAGCACGTCGGACACCGCCACCAGCTTGAACAGTCCCAGCCCCATCAGCCGCAGCGCCCGCACGGTGCGCGCCGCGTCAAAGCGGTGTTCCTCGTCAAACTGGGGCAGCAACGCCCCGGCGCGGCAGATGGGCCCCTGCGTCACGGTGGCGAACAAAAACAGAAACAGCGCGTAGCGCACGGGGCGGCGCTCCACCTCGCAGTCGCCGCGGGCGGCATCCACCAGATATCCGATGGCCGCAAAGCTGTAAAAGCTCACGCCCAGCGGCATCAGGATGCTGCCGGGAGCGCCCCACACGCCGCAGAGGGTGTTCCAATACTTGAAGAACGCCAGAATGCCCAGCGTGCCCGCCACGCCCAGACGCAGAAAGGCCGTTTTGTGCTTTGTCTGCAAGCCCAGACCGCACAGCCATGTGAAGGCCCCCACCCCCAGCGTGGGCAGCAGAAACCCGGTGGGCGCCTGCGCGTAAAACACCAGACTGGCCGCCAGCAAAAACGGATTCTGCCAGCGCTGCGGCAGATGCAGATACACCGCCGCCACGACCGCCAGAAAGCCGAAAAACGCAAAGCTTTGCAGGCTCAACCCACACACCTCCCTATTGTAGTATCAGTATATTATACATGATTTTTGGCGTTCTGTAAACGCCGCGCGTAAAAAGTTCTTGTAATTTTGTCGCAGAACGAGTATTATATAATAGATGTAATATGGAGATTTTTCATATTATGGCAACTGATTCTGAATGAAGGAGAGCTTTATGAAACTCATCACCTTTACCGTGCCGTGCTACAACTCGGCCGCGTATATGGCTCACTGCGTCGAGACGCTGCTGCCCGCAGGGGAGGACGCCGAGATCATTCTGGTGGATGACGGCTCCAAGGACGACACCGGCAAAATCGCAGACGAATTCGCCGCCCGCTATCCCGACATCGTGCGGGTCATCCATCAGGAGAACGGCGGCCACGGCGAGGGCGTCAATCAGGGCATCCGCAACGCGCAGGGCCTGTATTTCAAGGTCGTGGATTCCGACGACTGGCTGGATACCGACTGCCTGCAAAAGGCCATGGCCAAGCTGCGGGAATTCGCCGCCATGGAGCAGCCGGTGGATCTGCTGCTGTGCAACTATGTGTACGAGCATGTAGCGGACAACACCCAGCTGACCGTCCACTACAAGGGCATCCTGCCGCAGGACCGCATCTTCCACTGGAACGAGATCGGCCGGTTCCCGCCGGACAAAAACATCCTGATGCACAGCGTCATCTACCGCACCGAGGTGCTGCGCGAGGCGAAGGTGGAGCTGCCCAAGCACACCTTCTATGTTGACAACATCTTTGTGTACCAGCCGCTGCCCCAGTGCCATACCATGTATTACATGGATCTGGATCTGTACCGCTATTTCATCGGCCGGGAGGACCAGAGCGTCAACGAGAAGAACATGGTCAAGCGGGTGGACCAGCAGCTGCGCGTGACCCGCATTATGATGAACGCGGTGGACCTGTACGCCCTGCCGGAGGAGCAGAACAAGCTGCGGGATTACATGTTCAACTACTTCTCCATGATGATGGCCATTTCCAGCATTTTCCTGGTGATGGACGGTTCCGAGGAGGCGCTGCAGAAGCGCTCCCAGCTGTGGGCCGACCTGAAAGCCCACGATGAGCGCCTGTACCACCGCTGCCGTCTGAGCGTCGCGGAGCTGTGCAACCTGCCCGGCAAGCTGGGCGGCAAGATCAGTCTGGCCGGATACCGGGTGGCCCAAAAGATTTTCAAATTCAACTGAGCCATGAAACATTACACAACGATTCTGTTTGATCTGGACGGCACCCTCACCGATCCAGGGCTGGGCATCACCAATTCGGTGGCCCACGCGCTGGCGCGGCTGGGGCGCGCCGTGCCGCCGCGGGAGCAGCTGTACCGTTACATCGGGCCTCCGCTCATCCACTCCTTTATGGAGTACGCGGGCCTGACCGAGGCCGAGGCCCGGCAGGCTGTAACGCTGTACCGTGAATATTTTGCTCCCACCGGCATTTTTGAGAACGCCGTGTATGAGGGCATCCCTGCCCTGCTGCGCGATCTGCGCGCTGCGGGAAAGGATGTGGTGCTGGCCACCTCCAAGCCGGAGCAATTCGCGGTGCAGATTCTGGAGCATTTTGAGCTGGCGCCATTCTTCACCGCGGTGGCGGGGGCCTCCATGGACGAGACCCGCACCGCCAAGGGGGATGTCATCGCGCTGGCCTTGCAGCGCTGCGGCGCGGGGCCTGACACCGCCCTGATGGTGGGCGACCGGGAGCATGATGTGCTGGGCGCCGCCGCCAACGGGCTGCGGTGCGTGGGCGTGGGCTACGGCTACGGCAGCCGCGAGGAGCTGCTGAACGCCGGCGCCGCCGCCGTTGCCGAAACCGTGGCACAGCTGCGGGAAATTTTGCTGTAAAAAGGAAGGATGCCTTTATGTATCAGCCCGGAGATTCCAAGCTGGAAGTGCGGGAACTGCTGGTGAAAGCCTTTGCCACCGCCTGGGAGACAGGCGACAAAGCCACCGACAGGGACACCTACATCAACTCCAGCATCAACGTCATTGTGTCTTTGCAGGTCAGCCCCGAAATGCTGTACGGCGAGGAGGGGCAGGGACTTCTGGACAGCGAGCTGGACCATCTGGAGGACCTGCTCCGCGCCGACGGCGCATGGGTGTACTACGAAGTGCCCGCCGAGAATTTCTTTCTGCTGACCTGGATGGAGGACCCTGAGGCGGCCGCCGCCAAGGTGGCGGCGCTGGCGGAGGAGCCGGACAGTCTGGCCTGCGTGGTGGATCTGAGCCAGCAGTGGACCATGGAGTAAACAAATCGAAAAAAAAGGGGGGGCCGTCCATGGCGGACCATTTGATTCATCTGCCCCGCGATGTGATGCAGCTGATCCGCGCTCTGCGCGGCGCCGGTTACAGCGCCCATGTGGTGGGCGGCTGCGTGCGGGACAGCCTGCTGGGGCGCACCCCCGGCGACTGGGACCTGTGTACCAACGCCCGGCCGGAGCAGATGCGGCGCATTTTTGCGGGGCATCAGCTGATCCTGACCGGCGAAAAGCACGGCACGGTGGCGGTGGTGCTGCACGGCGCCCCCTACGAGATCACCACCTACCGGCTGGACGGTGATTACACCGACCACCGCCGTCCTGACGGGGTGCAGTTTGTGGAGGATTTGGCGCAGGATCTGGCGCGGCGGGATTTCACCATTAACGCCATGGCCTACGCCCCCGGCACCGGACTGGTGGACCTGTACGGCGGCCGGGCGGACTTAGCTGCCGGGGTGGTACGCTGCGTGGGCGACCCGACGGCCCGGTTTGCGGAGGACGCGCTGCGCATCCTGCGGGCGGTGCGGTTTGCCTCCCAGCTGAGCTTTACGCTGGAGCTTTCCACAGCGGCAGCGGCGCTGGCCCAGCGGGACAGCGTGGCGCTGGTATCCGCCGAGCGCATCTACACCGAATTGGACAAGCTGCTGGCCGGGCCTGCCGCCGGGCCGGTGCTGGCCCAGTACGGCGAGCTGCTGGGCGGCGTGCTGCCCGAGGTGCTGCCCTGTATGAACTGCACCCAGCCGGGGCCGTGGCACTACTATGATGTGTGGCGGCACACCGCCGCCACGGTGGGTGCGCTGGACCTGCGCGGGCAGGACGCCCGGGGCACCCGGACGCTGCGGTGGGCGGCGTTCCTGCACGACCTTGCCAAGCCGCTGTGCCGCACCGTCGGCCCGGACGGCGCGGCGCATTTCCACGGCCACAACCAGCGCGGCGCCCGGCAGGCGCGGCAGATTTTGCAGCGGCTTCGTGCCCCCGCCTATCTGATCGACGGCGCGGCCTCGCTCATCGCGGTGCATGATGCACCGCTGCCCGCCGATGACCCCGCCATTCTGCGCTGCCTCGGCCGGTACGGCCCGGTGTTTTTGCAGCGGCTGTGCCTTTTGAAGTACGCCGATCTGGACGCCCACGCCCCCAATCCCCGGGTGGCCCAGCGCCGGGCGGATGTGCAGGTGTTCCAGCGCCGGATGCAGACCCTTGCCAAAACCGGCTGCTATTCCCTCGCCCAGCTGGAGCTGCGCGGCGTGGACATTATGAACGCCGGGGTGCGTCCCGGGCCGCAGGTGGGCGAATTGCTGAACAAGATGCTGAACGCCGTGATGGACGGCAGGCTGCCCAACGACAACGAGGCCCTGCTGGCGGCAGTGCGCCGGGAGATCAGCAAATAATAAGTTGTTCTCAGGTTTTTAGATAAAGGAGATATTACCATGAAATTAGGTATCGTGGGCCTGCCGAATGTGGGCAAATCCACTCTGTTCAACGCCATCACCTCCACCCGCAACGCGCAGGCGGCGAACTATCCCTTCTGCACCATCGAGCCGAACTCCGGCATCGTGGCGGTGCCGGATCCCCGGCTGGACAAGCTGGCCGAGCTGTGGCAGACCGACAAGAAAACGCCTGCCATCGTGGAATTCGTGGACATTGCCGGTCTTGTGAAGGGTGCGGCCCACGGCGCGGGTCTTGGCAACAAGTTCCTGGGGCACATCCGGGAATGTGACGCGCTGGTGCATGTGGTGCGCTGCTTTGACGATGACAACATCGTGCATGTGGTGGAGGACGTGAACAAGCCCGAGGGCGTGGACCCCATCCGGGACATCGAGGCCATCGATCTGGAGCTGATTCTGTCCGATCTGGAGGTGGTGAACAACCGCCTTGGCCGCCAGCAGAAGGCCGCCAAGACCGGCAACAAAGCCGCTGCCGCCGAGGCCGCCTGGCTGACGGAGCTGGCCGCCCATCTGGAGGCGGAAAAGCCCGCCCGCACCTTTGCCTTTGACGAAGGGGACGACAGCCAGACCATCGCCCGCAAGGAGCTGGGGCTGCTCTCCGCCAAGCCGGTCATCTACGCCTGCAACGTGGGCGAGGACGACCTGCTGGGCGGGCTGGAGGGCAATCCCTACTACCCGCTGGTGGCCGCCCGCGCCGCCGCCGAGAACGCGCAGGCGCTGCCCATCTGCGCCAAGACTGAGGAGGACATTGCGGAGTCCACGCCGGAGGAAAAGCTGGCGTTTTTGCAGGAGATGGGCATTGAGCACACCGGTCTGGACAACCTCATCAAGGCCAGCTATGAGCTGCTGGGCCTCATCAGCTTTTTGACGGACGGCAAAAAGGAGTGCCGCGCATGGACCATCCGGCAGGGCACCAAAGCCCCTCAGGCTGCCGGCAAAATTCACTCGGACTTCGAGCGGGGCTTTATCCGGGCGCAGGTCATCCGCTACGCCGATCTGGCCGCCGCGGACTTTGATTATCAGGCCGTCAAGGCCAAGGGCCAGCAGCGCACCGAGGGCAAGGAATACGTGGTGCAGGACGGCGACATCATCGAATTTTTGTTCAACGTATAAGGGAGAATGTTATGCGAATCGGAATTATGGGCGCCATGCCGGAGGAAGTGGATCAGCTCTGTGCCCGTCTGTCCGGCGTGACCAAAGAGAGCTGCGCCGGGGTGGAGTACCATCTGGGCACCCTGGGCGGCAAACAGGTGGTGGTCTGCTGCGGCGGCATGGGCAAGGCCAACGCCGCCAGCACTGTGCAGGTGCTTTGCACCAAATACAACGTGGACAAGCTGATTTTCTCCGGCATTGCCGGCAACATGACTTCCAAAATCGGCATTGGCGATGTGGTGGTGGGCCGCGAGGTGGTCTACCACGACGCGGAGCCGGACATGATCTGCCAGAGCGCGCCGTTTTTGAAGGAGTTTGCCTGTGACCCGGCATTGGTGGAGGCCGCGCTGGCCGCCTGCGCCAAGCTGGGCGTGAAGGCCATTGCGGGCAAAATTGCCACCGGCGACCAGTTTGTGGGCGATGCCGCCACCAAAAAGACCATTGAGGAAAAATGCCATCCCGACTGCGTGGAGATGGAGGGCGCGGCGGTGTGCCAGATCGCGGGCCGCAACGGGGTACCCTGCGTCATTCTGCGGGCCATGAGCGACAACGCCGATGAGAGCGGCTATGAGGTTCTGGTGGTGAAAAACTTCAGCATCGCGGAATACATCGCCACCGCCACCGCCATCGTGGCAGACATGGTGGAGCGCATCTGACGACCATAAAAAAATTCTCGCCGCAGCGCTGCGGCGAGAACATTTTTTATGCCTGACACAATTTCAGATAGTTTTCAATGATGGACAGCCCCACCGGGCCGGATTTCTCCGGGTGGAACTGGCATCCCAGCACCCTGCCGTGCATGGCGGCGGCGCACACCGGACGGCCGCCGTACATCGTGACGGCCAGACGGTCGGCCTCCGCGGCGGGCTTCGCCTCGTAGGAGTGGATGAAGTAGCACTCCTGCCCGGGAGTCACCCCTGCCAGCGCGGTGCCGGAAAAGTCCTCCCGGCCGCCCGCTGGGTAGAGCGGCTGCCAGCTGATGTGGGGCACCCGCTGGGGCGCGCCGTCCACATCGGTGTCGGGAATCTTCACCACCCGGCCGGGAATCAGTCCCAGGCCCCGGTGGGTGCCGAACTCCTCGCTCTCGTCAAAGAGCATCTGCATACCAAGGCAGATACCCAAAAGTGGCGTGCCTTCGGCAGTTTTTTTCTGGATGGCCTCGATCAGCCCCAGCCGGGCCAGCCCGGCCATGCCGTCCCGGAAAGCTCCCACACCGGGCAGCACCAGCGCATCGGCGGCCAGCACCGCCTCGGGGGTGTTCACCAGCGCCACCTCCGCGCCGAAATGCCGGAAGGCGTGCTGTACGCTGAGCAGGTTGGACAGGCCGTAATCTATGACGGTGATCTTCATACCCGGCGCACCTCCACTCCCCCAGCCAGAACCTCCTCTTTCAGTTCCGGCACGGTCTCTTTTTTGTAGTGCAGCACCGCCGCGCAGGCCACCGCATCGGCGCCCGCCTTGGCGGCGTCCACGATGTCATCGCCGCAGCCCACGCCGCCGCCGCAGATGACCGGCACATTCACCGCCTTGGTGACAGCCTCGATCAGTTCCAGATCCATGCCCCGCTGCAGGCCCTCGTTGTCCACGCTCATGAGCAAAATCTCGCCCGCGCCCAGCGCCACGCCCCGCTTGGCCCACTCGATGACGTCATACCCAGAATGGGCGCGGCCATTGTCATAGTAGGCCTCCCACTTGCCGGGCCACAGGCGGCTGCGCTTGGCCTGAATGGACAGAACCATGCATTGGCTGCCGAAGGCCTCGGCCACCTCGGTGATCAGCTCCGGCCGCTTGATGGCCGCCGTGTTGATGGCCACCTTGTCCGCTCCCATGGACAGGATGTGCCGCACATCCTCCACGCTGCGCAGACCGCCGCCCACACAGACCGGGATGTACACCTCGTCCACCGTTTTGCGCACAATATCGCTCAGGTTGTTGCGGTTGTACAGGCTGGCGACGATGTCGATGTACAGCAGTTCGTCAATGCCCTGCTGGTAATACTCCCGGGCAAAGCCGTTGGGGTCGCCCAGCTTGCGCAGCCCCTCCAGCTGGATGCCCTTCACCAGATTGGCGTCCTTCACATCCAATCTGGCGATGAGACGGATTTTTTTCTTCATAGGTTTTTCCTTTGCGTTGTTTTCCGGGGCGTCGGGGACGCCGCCCCCTACGGTTTACATTTCATGGTGCGTTCCCCGCGGGTCACCCCACAGCACCTCGCTGTCCCCTTCATAGGGGGTGTGGCGCAGCTTCCACAGGCCGTTCTCGTACTTCCAGATGTGGGGAGAGCGGAACCGGTCCGCCAGATGCATGAAGTATTCCCGATCCATTTTGGGCTGTTCAAAGCACTTGTACGCCTCGGGGAAGTGCTGCCGGTCGATGGAGAGGTACTGCATGATCTCCTTTTCAAAGCGGTCGGGGTACTCGCCGTCAAATTTCTTGCACAGCGCCTTCGCCTCGTCCAGCGTGATCTCCTCGTTGCGGATCTCCTGCGCCGCGTCGTAGGTGGTGCGGCCGATGCCGTACTTGATGTAGGTGGTGTAGTAGAAAAAGTCATCGATTTTATCGTCGATGGAGTTGTACTTGGAGTAGGTTCCCTGCGTGCGCTCCGGCGCGGGGCGGAATCCGCCGTGCTCCACCGAGTAGTAGTAGGCTCCCTGCGGGTGCCACTTCTCGTAGTAGCCCAGATACCGCACCTGAATGTGGTTTTTCTCCAGATCGGAGGTCTCACTGGGCAGGTAGATGGCCAGATCGGCCTTGTCGATCTTGTAGTCCTCCTCCAGCTGGCGCAGGCTCACGCCGCCCAGATAGATGTGGTCGTAGTCGTTGACGGCAAAGAAATGCTCGTCCCGCAGCGCGGAGTTGTTGTCCGCGATGGGGTTGCCGAACTCCGCCTCATTCTCGCCGTAGAACACCAGCGGGATGCCGAACTTGGCTGCCATCTTGGGCGCCAGCTGTTTCTGGCCCAGAATGAAGGGCTGGAAGGGGTGGAACAGGTTTTCGGTGGCCAGACGGGTGAGCAGCCGGTGGGTCTGGCCGTTGGGGGTGCAGAGGTAGTTGTCAAAGCCGGCGTGGATCCATGCCTGCATGTTCTCCCAGCCCCAAGGGGTGTAAATGTGGGGCGCCCAGGTGACGGTGAGGGGATGCATGCCGTACTTGTATTTCAGAAGATGGGCGGCGTAAAAGCTGTCCTTGCCGCCGGAGCCGGGCACCAGACAGTCGTAGCTGCCGTCGGTTTTGCGGTACTGATCGCACAGCTCCCGCAGTTCCCGCTCCCGCTCGGCCCAGTCGATGCTGTGGTTGGTCTTGTTGTGGCAGGCGTGGCAGGCATCGCAGACGCCGTCCTCCTGAATGACCATGGTCTTTTTGATGCTGTCCCGGGTGTGCTCGAACTCATAGCAGGAATTGGGCTTCTGGTTGCTCATCACACATTCCTTGCAGAACTGCACATGGCGGGGCAGACCGTAATAGGCCTCCAGCTGATCCTCGGGAATGTCGGGGGCGTACTTGCTGTAATCGATGTCCACATATCTTGGCAGCTTTTCCATATTCTTACACTCCATTCTTACACGAAAAACACATAGAAAAAAGCGCCGTCCGCACAGGAAATCCCTGCGGACAGCGCCATTGCTGTTCTAGGGTATTATACCACACCGCCGTGCCGGTTGCAAGGGGTGAATAAAATTTTGCTCTGTGGGCCACACTTTTTCCGAGGTGATTTGTATGCAGATGAAAGTCAACGAGGCGTGCATCGGCTGCGGGCTGTGCTGCGCCAACTGTCCTGAGGTGTTCAGTATGACCGATGCGGGGGTGGCGGTGGCCATCGCCGGCCCCGTCCCGGCCGGGTGCGAGGAAAGCGCCATGAGTGCCAAGGACGGCTGCCCGGTGGAGGCCATCGAGGAAGTATAAAAATGACACCGGCGGGCTACAGGCCTGCCGGTGCCTCTTTTTTTATTGCAGCAGCCTGCGCAGCGTTTCCGTGCCGGTGTCGGTGAGCTGTACGCCGCCGGGGGCGGGGGCGGTGTCCGGCGTGATCCAGTCCATCGTCAGGGCGGATTGGGCACACAGGTACTGAAGCGATTCCTCCAGCGCCGTGTAATCCTGCGCGGTCAGGTCGGTGAGAGTGCGGGCGCTGTTCTGCCGCAGCGCGTCAGGCATGGCCTGCAATGCCTCGGGGTTCTGGCGGGCAAAGCCCTCCCACAGGCAGGCGCGCAGCGTGTCGCCGTCCTGCCGTGCGGCCAGAAAATCCGCCGTCCCGGCGGCGGTCAGCTCGGTCAGCTGCCCGTCCAGCACCAGACGCACCCCGGCGGTGCGGCCAAAGCTGACCGCCCAGCAGTCCGGCGTGGCCGCCAGATAGTGCAGCGGCGACAGCGCGGTCTCCCCGGTGGCCAGCGTGGCGCTGAGCAGCTGTACGCAGCGCCCCGGCCCCGCAGCGGCAGCGCACTCCGCCAGCGTGGTGGTGCCCACAGGGGCATTCACCAGCAAATCCCCGGGCAGCGAGCAGAACGTCACCTGCTGCGCCGGGCCGTCCATGCGCAGCAGCACAAAGCCCGGCCGCTCCTGCTGAACCACCAGCAGCAGGCGGTGGGTGGTCTGGGCACCCTGCTCCACCGTGATGCCGCCCTGCCCGGCAGCCACCTGCCGGACACGGTTCTGGTTCTGACGCTGGTTGGCAAAAAACAGCACCGCCCCCATCATGGGCAAAAGAAGCAGCAGCGTGAGCAGCAGGCTGTACCAGAAAGTTCCAATGCGGGAACGCATAGCTATCCCCTCCTTTGGGCACAGTATGGGCAAAACCAAAGGAGGGTAAACCGATGAAGGACGATTTTTCTGTGGAGCTGGACGCCGCCGCCCGGGAGCTGCCCGGTGATCTGGACGAGCAGGCGCAGCGGGAGCTGCAAAGTCTGGCGGGCATCAATGTGCAGGAGCCTTACGGCCCGCAGGCGGCGGTGACCGACCCGCTGGGCAGCTGGACCGGCGTGCCGGAGAATCCCTATGAGGAACCCACGCAGGACGCAGACGATTTGTAATGCGCACAAAAACCCGCAGGGACGTCCCTGCGGGTTATACTTATTCCTGTTCCTTTGGTTCGACGGTGACGCCGCCCCGGGCGGCGATGTACTCCTCAAAGTTGGCGAATTTCTGCTTGGGCGGGCGGCGGGAAATCAGCTCGATGCCCACGTTTTCCTCCTCCGCGGGGCGGCGGGGCGGCCGGGGGGCGGGAGCCGCTGCGGGCTTTGGCGCGGCGGGCTGCTGCTGGGCATTGCGGCTGCGGCGTCCGCCGGACGCAGGCGGCGCTGCCGGAGCGGCCTTTTTGGGCTGCGCCGGGACCTGCTGTTTTGGGGGCGCGTTTTTGCCGCCGCGGGCGGGCTGTTTCTGGGCCGGGGGCGGCGTCTGTTTGGCGCTTTCCTTCGCGGGTTCATGGGCCGCCTGCTGGGCGGCGTTGGGCGCCACCCCTGTGCGGCGGCGGCGTCTGCGGGCAGCGCCGCTGCGGCCGCCGGAGGAGCCGTTCTGGCCGGTGCGCGGGGCGCGGGCGTTTTCGTTCTGGGTATTGTCAGCCATGGATGCTCCCCCTTTTCAGTCTGCGAGTGCGCGGCACTCGTTATAATAACGTTTTTCCTCGGCGTGGCCCATGCTGAAGGTCTTGCGGGGCAGCACGCCGCCCAGCACCACGCCCTTGAACAGGTCTGCCTTGGCAAACTCCGGCATGAGCAGCGCCACCGCGGGGCCGTCATGCTCCGCCGCGATCTGGCAGGCGGCCTGTGCGCCGTGGATGTAATCCACCTTGGCCCCCACATCGTCCAGAAAACTCTGTACAGTGCCCACCGTCAGCGGCTCCGGGGCGCCGGTCATCGCAAAGACGCGGTGGTCACCGTTCTCCACGCGCCGGAACTGCTGGGGGCCGTTCTCCGCCAGCTGCACCTGCCGGCCGGCGCACCAGCGGGCAAAGGCGGCGTCAAAGTCCGCGGCGGACATGCCGAACACCACCCGATGGATAGGCTCGATCTCGATGGCAGGGCTGTGGACGTTGCACACCTCCGCCAGACACCAGCGGGCCGGATGGACGGCGCGCTGCTCCGGGGTCAGGGTGGGTTTCAGCTCCTCCCAGTAGGCCTTGGCGGTGGCAAGGGAATGGTTGCCGTCCCCCACCGCCAGCGTCATGGGCGGCTGCCCGGCGGCGGCAGGCCAGCGGGCAGCAAAAGCGTCCGCGTCGCCCAGCACGGCCAGCGCGGCGTCGATTTGTCCGATCAGCGCCGGGTCTTCCACGGCCCAGCCCGCCAGATGCCCGCCGCCCAGCATCAGCTCCCCCTCATACAGCTTGGGCAGCTCCTGCTTGCAGGCGGCCACCGGCTCGATGAGGGTGCAGCGTTCATCGTCGGCCAGCATCAGCACGTGGGGCGTTTCCAGCACCGCGCCGCGGCGGACCTTCAGCCGGGGCGGGATGCGCTCCGCCACGGTGGCCTCGCTGGGGCGGATCTCCGGCTTGGAGCCGGGGGTGTAATCGTAGGCTTCCAAATCCACAGCGCCCACCAGGCCCTGCCGGACGGTGCCGTCCTGCTGGGTGCGCTCCACGTACACGTAACCGTGGACATGGCGGGTGAGCACCGTCTGCCGGTACTCCTCCATGGTGCGGCGGATGGACGCCAGCCGGGGCGCCTCCTGCGGGGTTTCCAGATACGCCTCCGGCAGCACGATGTGCAGCGTGCTGGGTTTTCCGGCGGTCAGTTCCTCCGCTTTCTGCCAGTAGTCCGGCTGGGAGGTAAACTGGTCCACCGCGATGCAGGCCCAGGTCTCCAGCGGTGCCTGCTGCGGCAGCAGGATGTGGGCGGCGGTAAAGCAATTCATGATACAGTCCCCTTTTTTACATGGTCACGGCGTGGCCCAGAAGGCCGTAAATCGCCAGAGAGAGGATGCCGATATAAATCAGTGAGGCGGGCAGCCCCTGGAAGATGGACGGGACGTCCTTGCTGCGCAGACGGCGGCGGCCCTCATCCACAATGAACACCGCCACCAGATATCCCACGCCGCTGCCCAGCCCGAAGGCCACGCTTTGCAGCATGGTGTAGTTCTGGTTGGCGCAGATGAGCAGCGTACCCAGCACGCTGCTGTTGGTGGCCGCCAGCGGCAGCTGGGTGCGGCAGGCGGTGCGCCAGCTGCGGCTGGGGATGAGGCCCAGCAACAGCCACACCACCCCCGCCGCAAACAGTGCGCAGGTGATGTACACCAGCGGGCGCAGCGACGCGATGGGGAGCCAGTCCGGCAGCTGCGGGCGCAGCCACGGGAAAAACAGGTTGTGCGCCGCCCACGCCAGCGGGGCGCTGAGCAGCTGCACCAGAATGATGGGCAGGCAGTACTGCCATGTGGATGTGCGGGGGTCATCCACCAGCTTGAGCAGCCGGGACACGCCCAGTGCGCGGGAAAAGATGACGTTTTCCGCCAGCACCGCCACCACGGCGTAGGAGACGAACTGGGCAACGGCCTGTGCAACCGTCAGTTCAGCGCTTACGTTTGCCATACAGGCGGCTCACCTCCTCCTTCTTATATTCCACATACATGCCGCGCACCGCCAGCCAGACGGCGGCCAGCAGACCCACGATGAGGAATCCGCCGGACACCTGCCCCGCCACAGGCAGCAGCGCCCGGGCCAGAATTTTCCGGTCAAACAGGGTGCCGGCAGCCAGCAGTTCCCGCAGGCAGCCCACCAGCATGGTGGCCAGACAGACGCCCAGCGAGTTGTTGATGCCCAGCCGGAAGGCGTGTCTCACCGATTCCAGCTCGTCAAATTCCATGCGTTTGAGCACCGCCGGATCCACCACCAGCAGCGGCAGATAGATGCCCAGCACCGCCAGATCGTTGCCGAACAGGTTGTATGCCACCAGATAGGTGGGGATATAGCACAGCGCCGCGGCGTAGCAGTAGATGACCGGGCGGAACCGGTTGCCGGTGAGGTGGCAGACCGCCACCGCCAGCACACGGGTGAAGGTGAGCAGCATCAGCACCGCCACGCTGAGCATGAGGGCGTTGTCCCCGTCAGTGGCGGCGGCCACCACGGCGGCAAGGCCGAGGCCGCGCACCATCACCGGGTTGTTCAGAGCGATATGCTCATGGGTGACGTGGGCGTCCAGCTCGCTCTGGGCCTCGGCCAGCGTGCGGCGGTGGGAGCCTTCCGGCTTTTTGGCGGGAGCGGGCGCCGGGGCGGCCGGTTTGGGCTGCGGCGCAGTGTGCGGGGCAGTCTGCTGTGCCGGCGGCGGGGCGGGCGGGGCGGCAGTCTGACGGGCCGCTGTCTGCTCCGGGGTCACGGGGGGCATCTGCACGGTGCGGGTGTCCGCCGTTTTGCGGTTGATGCGGGGGATGCGGATGGTCTTGGAGGTGTTCGCCGGGGGCTTTGGTGCAGGCGGCGGGGGCGGCGGCGCGTTGCGGCCTGCGGCCTGCAGCTGCTCGGCGGCGCGGCGGCGCGCCTCGTTGGCGGCATCGCGGCGGCGCTGCTCCAGAATTTCCGGGGTGATCTGGGGGATGATGACGGTCTTGTCCCCCTGTTCCTCCTTTTTGCGCTCAACGGCGCGGTTTTTTCTGTTGGTTGGCGGCAAGTCGCTCCTCCTCCTTCCTCATAAAACGCATCCGTTCTGCGCGGCGGCTGATGCGGTCCAGCCATTCGGGGAAGGCTCCGGCAATGACCAGTGCGAAACAGATCTCCGCCTCAAATCCGCTGTAAAAGCGGAACACCGTACACATGACGCCCAGCAGCAGGCCGTAGGTGATGCGGCTGGAGGTTCGGTCCGGCTGGGTGACCGGCTCACAGGCCATGAAGGCCGCGCCGAACAGAGTGCTGCCGCCCAGCAGCACATATTTTTCCAGATACAGGCGCTGGCGCACATACTCCCACGGCAGGCTGAAGGCAGGCAGCTCGCCCAGACGGGGCAGCAGCCAGGGCAGCAGCACCATCACGGTGAGCATGGGGATCAGGGTGGACAGCCGCAGCCGTCCCCGGGCCAGCAGGTACAGCCCGCAGGCCACGATGACCAGCGCCCCCACGGTGCCCATCGGCCCCGACACACTGCCGATGAGCAGGTTGACAGTGGAGGCCGTGGGCAGGCCGCCATCCCGCAGGGTGGGGTTCATGCCGGCGGTGGTGACGATGCTGTCCACACTGCCGAACAGCGGCAGCACGGTGCCCGGCGCGGGATAGCGCAGCACATTGGACGGCCAGGACAGTGCCGCCACGATCATGCCCACCGCCGCCGGGTGGAAGGGATAGTGCCCCTCGCCGCCGAAGGCCTCCTTGACCAGCACCGACACGATGACCGCCATCACCACGGTGGCATAGGGCACCGTGGGCGGCATGAGCATGACGATCATGGCGGCGAAGTATTCGCTGGAGGGTTCGTGGGTCTGGTAGCCCGGCGCATGCAGCGGCGTGACCAGACAATCGCACACATAGGCCGTGAGCAGCGCCGCCAGATACAGCAGCGCCGGGCGCAGCCCGTAATTGTAGCACGCCAGTGCCAGCAGCGGTACGGTGCACCACAGGGCATCGGCGTAAAAGCCGTAGTTGGGGCTTTTTTCAATGACAGGACGTTTGGACATTTGGGTTCCTTTCCAAAAAGAGGCGTTCAGCCCCGCATGGCGCGCACGGCGGCGGACAGGTCGGCGGCGCGGAACAGCGAGCTGCCCGCCACCAGATTGTCCGCGCCCGCCTGCACGCACAGGGGGGCGGTGACGCCGTTGACGCCGCCGTCCACCTGCAAAACCGGGCTGACGCCCCGGCGCAGACATTCCGCTTTCAGAGCCGCCAGACGCTCCGGCGAGGCGGGCAGGAACGCCTGACCGCCAAAGCCCGGCTCCACGCTCATCACCAGCACCATGTCCACCAGCGCAAGGTACGGGAAGACCTCCTCCACCGGGGTGCCGGGGCGGATGCTGATGCCCGCCTTGCAGCCGGTGTCACGGATGGCCTGAATGGTTTGCTCCACCTTGCCGGGCACCGCCTCCAGATGGAAGGTGATGCTGTCAGCCCCGGCACGGGCAAAGTCGGCGGCGTATCCCGCCGGGTCGGAGATCATCAGGTGTACGTCATAGTACGCCTGCGGCAGCGCCTTGTGCAGACAGCTGAGCACCGGCGCACCGTAGCTGATATTGGGCACAAAATGCCCGTCCATCACATCGATATGGAGCCAGTCGGCCCCGGCGTCCAGCGCCCTGCGGCAGTCCTCCGCCAGACAGGCAAAGTCCGCAGACAGGATGGATGCTGAAATTTTGACCATAATACGTTGTCTCTCCCCTGTATTCTATCGCCGCGCCGTGCGCGGCACCCTTTATTGTACTCCAGTCCGGCAAAAAAATCAAATGTGGGCGGCGGCGCAGGCCAGCGCGCTCTCAATGACCTTGTCCATGTCGTAGTACTTGTATTCGCCCAGACGGCCGCCGAAGATGACGCCGCTCTCCCCGTCCGCCAGCGCCTTGTAGCGGGCGTACAGCGCACCGTTGGCCTCGTCGTTGACGGGATAGTACGGCTCGTCGCCGGGTTTCCACTCAGCGGAATATTCCCGGCTGATGACGGTCTTGGTGCCCGGCTCGGTGGAGCCGAATTCAAAGTGCTTGTGCTCGATGATGCGGGTGTAGGGGGTCTCGGCGTCGGTGTAGTTGATGACCGCGTTGCCCTGATAGTTGGGGCAGTCCAGCGTCTCGGTCTCGAACCGCACGCTGCGGTACTGCAAAGCGCCCAGCCGGTAATCAAAGTAGGCGTCAATAGGGCCGGTGTACACCACCGTGTCCGCCAGCGCGTCCAGCGCCGCCTTGTCCTGCAGGTAATCCACACCGAGGCGCACCTCGATGCCCTCCAGCATGGCCGCCACCATGGCAGTGTAGCCGCCGCAGGGGATGCCCTGATACAGGGCGTTGAAGTAGTTGTTGTCAAACATCAGGCGCACCGGCAGCCGCTTGATGATGAAGGCGGGCAGCTCGGTGCAGGGGCGGCCCCACTGCTTTTCGGTGTAGTGGCGGATGAGCTTTTCGTAGATGTCGGTGCCCACCAGATTGATGGCCTGCTCCTCCAGGTTTTTCGGCTCGGCGGTGTAGTGGGCGGCCCGCTGCTCCTCGATTTTGGCGGCGGCCTCGGCGGGCGTCACCACGCCCCACATTCTGTTGAAGGTGTTCATGTTGAAGGGCAGGTTGTACAGCTCGCCCTTGTAGTTGGCCACGGGACAGTTGGTGTAGCGGTTGAACTCCGCAAAGCGGTTGACGTACTCCCACACCTCTTTGTTGTTGGTGTGGAAGATGTGCGCGCCGTAGCGGTGGACGTTGATGTCCTCCACATTCTCGGTGTAGATGTTGCCGGCGATGTGGTTCCGCTTATCGATGACAAGGCAGTTTTTGCCCGCCTCCTTGGCTTTCTGGGCGAATACCGCGCCGAACAGGCCCGCGCCCACGATGAGATAATCGTACTGAGACATACTGTGCTCCTTTTACTGATTGTGCTCTTTCCAGTGGTGGACGGTTTGCAGCTGGAACTCAAAATCCCGGTTGTCCTTGGCAAGCTGGCTGGACAGAATGACCCCGGCGATGAACAGCAGCAGCGCCGCCACCATGGCGCAGCCGCAGACGATGAGCGTGGGGAACCGGGGCACCAGCCCGGTGGCGAAGAATTCCATAAAGACGGGGGCCACAAACACCAGCGACAGCAGTGCCAGAATGCCCGCCAGGATGCCGAAGAACTGGAAGGGGCGGTAGTTTTTGAACAGCCGGGCGATGGTGCCCAGCACCTTGAACCCGTCCGAGAAGGTGTTCAGCTTGCTCTCGGAGCCTTCGGGGCGGTCCCGGTATTCGATGATGACGTTGTCCACCTGCATGTGGCGGTGCAGGGCGTGGATGGTCATTTCGGTCTCGATCTCAAAGCCGCGGGACAGCACCGGGTAGGTCTTGACGAACTGGTAGCTGAACGCCCGGTAGCCGGTCATAATGTCCTTGATCTGGCCGCCGAACAGGTTGTTGGTGCAGAACCGCACCAGATCGTTGCCGAAATTGTGGAAGGGCCGCTTGTTCTGGGTGTAGTAGGTGGAGGAAAGCCGGTCCCCCACCACCATGTCGGACTGATGCTCGGTGACAAGGCGCACCATCTCCGGCGCGGCCTCGGCGGGGTAGGTGTCGTCCCCGTCCACCAGAATATACGCCTCGGCGTCGATTTCCCGGAACATCCGCCGCATGACGCTGCCCTTGCCCTGCTGGTATTCCCGGCGCACCACCGCGCCCGCCTTCTCGGCCAGCGCGCCGGTGCCGTCGGTGGAGTTGTTGTCGTACACATAGACGGCGGCTTCCGGCAGCACGCGGCGGAAATCCGTCACCACCTTTTCCACCGTTTTTGCCTCGTTGTAACAGGGGATCAAAACAGCGATTTTATCCATATCGTTCACTCCTGCGCGTATTTTTTCAGTTCCTCCAGCCAGAAGGCCGCCGTGCGGTCCCAGCTGAATTTTTCCAGCACTTCCCCGGCCGGTTCCACCGGCTGGGCCAGCAGCGCGTCCAGGTCCACCTCGTAATCGTAGGGGTCAAAGTACCGGGCGGTTTTGCCGTACAGCTCCGGCAGGCAGCTGGCGTTGGACAGCAAAATGGGCGCGCCCTGGCTGAGCGCCTCCAGCGGCGGGATACCGAAGCCCTCGAACACCGCCGGGTGCAGAAACGCCTTGCAGTGCTGCATCAGCGCCTTGTTTTCCCCGTCCTGCACGTAGCCGGGATAGAAAATGTTGTGGGTGTCCTGCGCCTCGGTATCGTCCCCGAAGGCCCGCAAGTCCTTGCCGCCCGCCACCACAAAGGTCTTGTCCGGATTGCGGCGGGCCACCTCCCGGATCCACTTGTAGTTTTTGTGTTTGGCCATGCTGCCCAGCGCGTAAAAGTATTCTCCCTTTTTCACGCCGGGGAGCCTGTCAAAGATGCTCTCGTCCGCCGGGCAGCGCTGCATGTGCTCCCATCCATTGTAGGTCACGCCGATGCGCTCCTTGGGGATCCCCAGCCTGCGGCTGATGAGCTCCCGCTGGTCATAGCTGACGGTGTATACCCTTTTTGCAAAGGCCTTGACGGACAGGCAGTGCACCCAGAATTTGAACCGGAACATTCCGCGGTCGGTGTCCATCACCAGCGGGCGGATGTCGTGCAGCACCACCACGCTGTCCCTTTGCAGCGTCACATCGCTGGCAAGGCCCAGATAGAAGGCCCCGTTGGCTTTCAGATACCGGGGCAGCACCGCCATGTTGTAAAAGTATTTCACCGCCCGGAGCGGTACAACGCGGATATTTTTCATGGGCGGCAGGTGCAGCGGACGGTCATCATCCCGGTAGGCCAGACGCACATCCAGCCCGGTGCCTTCCAGCAGGGCGTCCAGCCGGGTGACGACCTCGTACACATACCGGGGGATGCCGGTGATGGGATCGCACAGGACGGTGCCGTTGATCACGATGGGTCTCAAAGTGTTTCCTCCTCATGGTGGGAGCAGGCATACAGCTCCCGCTGCCAGTCCGCCATGCGGCGGGTGCAGTAGTCCTTCAATTCCTGTTCAAAGCGCTGCTCGCTGAAACGGCGGCTGTGGGCGCGGATCTCCTCTTTGCTGTACGCCACGCCCTCCCGCTCGAACCGCCGGATGCAGTCCGCAAGGCTGTCCACCGTCTGTTCCTCAAACCAGTAGCCGGTCTTGCCGGGCAGCACCGTCTCGCAGGCGCCGCCCTGGCCATAGGCCAGCACCGGGGTTCCGGCGCTCTGGGCCTCCACGGGGGTGATGCCGAAGTCCTCCTCGCCGGGGAACAGGAAGGCTTTGGCCCGCAGATACCAGCCGCGAACCTCCTCATCGGACAGGCCGCCGCCCAGAAACTCCACATTCGGCCCGGCCAGCGCCTTGAGGCGTTCCTCCTCGCCGCCGGTGCCGATGACCACCAGCCGCTTGCCCAGCCGGGTGCAGGCCGCAACCGCCAAGTCGATGCGCTTGTACCAGGTAAACCGCCCCACCACCAGATAAAAGTCCTCCTTTTCCACAAAGGGGGCCTCGTTGATGTGGCAGCAGGGATAGATGACGTCGCTGTCCCGCCGGTAATACTTTTTGATGCGCCGGGCGATGTAGTGGGAGTTGGCGATGAAGTAATCCACCCGGTCGGCGGCGCACTTGTCCCACACCCGCATTTTGTGGATTTGCCCCGGCATCACCAGCTTGGCCAGCCAGTTGGTGCTGCGGCGGTAGGTGTAGTAGAAATCCCACACATACCGGATGGGGGTGTGGCAGTAGCAGATGTGCAGCGCATCCGGGCGGGTGATGACCCCCTTGCTGCAGGAGGAGGAGGAGGACAGCACCAGATCGTACTCCGACAGGTCCAGCGCTTCAAAGGCGCGGGGCATCAGCGGCAGCATGTTTTTATAGAGTTTGGTGGCAAAGGGGATTTTTTGCAGGTAGGTGGTGCGGATGTCGTAGTCCCGGAACCAGGCGGGCATGTTGTCCTTGTCATAGACCAGCGTGTAGATGACCGCGTCGGGGAACACGTGATGCATACAGTCCACCACCCGGTCGGCTCCGGCGTAGGTCACCAGCCAGTCATGGACGATGGCAACTTTCAAAGGTTTGTCTGCCATGGCGTCCTCCTTTCCTGTTCAGTTCAGTTTTTCTTGGTTCACCATTTTGCCGCCGAGCACGGTGCGCAGCAGAATTTTCACATCCAGCGCCACAGTCCAGTTTTCGATGTACCAGATGTCGTAGCGGATGCGCTCGGCAATGTCGGTATCGCCGCGCAGGTCATGGATCTGCGCCCAGCCGGTGATGCCGGGGCGCACCTGCTGGCGGACCAGATACCGGGGAATCTCCTCCTTGAAATGCTCCACGTGGAAGGGAATTTCGGGACGCGGCCCCACAAGGCTCATGTCCCCCTTCAGCACGTTGAAGAACTGGGGCAGCTCGTCCAGACTGAATTTGCGGATAAAGCTGCCGAAACGGGTCTTGCGGGGGTCCTCGTTCTGGGACCAGCCGGTGGATTCCTGTCCGTTGACCCGCATGGAACGGAATTTGTACATGAGGAAGGGACGTTTGTTCAGCCCCACCCGTTCCTGTTTGAAGATGACCGGCCCCGGGCTGGACAGCTTGACCCCCACTGCCACCACCAGCATGACCGGGCTGGTGAGCAGGATCAGCACAAGGCTGCCCGCCACATCCATGGCCCGCTTGACGAAGGCGTTGAGCAGGTTGTCAAAGGGGGTCTGCCGCACGTTGATGAGCTTGCACTCGTCCAGCACATCGATGGTGGGGCGGGCAGGCAGGTAATCGTTGTAAAAGGGCACCATGGTGATGCGGATGCCCTGCCGGTCGCAGGCGGCGATCATTTTGGGCAGGAAGGAGATTTCAAAGGCCTCCAGCGCCAGCACCACCTCGTCATAGCCGCCCTGCTCCATGCAGGCGTCCAGCTGTTTGTAGCCGCCCAGCCACGGCACCGGGAACGCGGTTTCCTGCCGGTCGCAGAGATAGCCGTCCACTTGAAAGCCGTAATAGGGGTTGTGTTCCAGCGCACGCAGATACTGCGCCGCCGCCGCGCCGCCGCCCACCAGCAGAATGTGCCGCAGGCCAACACCCCTGCGGCGCAGGGCACGGTCGTACCAGCGGCGGAACAGCCGTTCCGCCACCATGGTCCCGGTGCCGATAGCGTAAAACAGACCCAGCACCACCCGGGAATAGTTGTCCTGATGGAACATATACAGCCCTGTGATGAACACCAGCACGCCCGCGCCGTTCACCGCCGCCATGGTGGCGCAGCGGCGGCTGAACCCGCGCAGGCGGGAGGCATCGTACACGCCGCATATCCAGTAACCCACCACCAGACCGGCCACCAGCACCCCGCCGGCCAGCCAGTTGAGAAGGTCCCGGGCCACCTCCAGCGCGGGGCCGGCGCCGCCCGGCTCGAAAAAGCGCACAAAGTTGAAACGCAGGTAGTTTGCCAGACCAAAGGCCGCAAACAGCAGCACCGCGTCCAGCAGCATATTCAATCCGACTTTGATCTGCCGGTTTTTATTGAGCAATGCCTGCGCCTCCCTTCTAAATAAGGTATCGTTTTATCATACCATATTCCGCGCAACTTTTCAACTCAGCCGCCGTCACTCCAGAAAATACAGCCAGTCGAAGTAGGCGGCGGTCACCACGGCGTCGGTGACCGAGAGGGTGCTGTCGGTGGCGGTGAGCACCACGCTGCCCTCGCCGTTCACGACGGTCACCGGAATGTCCCACTGTCCCCGGTCGGTGGGCAGGAAATAATCCGGGCTTCTGTCGGTTTTGCCGCTTTCCGCCAGCAGCTGGCGTTCCGTCTCACATTCCGCCAGCAAATAGTGATGCAGCGCCGGTTTTTTGTCCTCCAGCGCGTAGTACAGCGTCACGTCCGTCACGCCGCTCCAGTCGGAGGGCGCCGTAACGGTCAGGCGTACCTTGCCGGGCTCCAGCTGGGTCAGCGTTGTGTGGGCGGGCAGCTGCAGGTCATTCACCGAGTTGGTTCTTTCCCAGATCAGGTGCATCCCGCCGCACACATAGGTGGTGCCCACCGGCTTCCAGTAGCGGTACAGCTCCCGGTAAAACCACCAGTTGACGTTGCGCGCCCAGTTCTCATACAGACCGGTCTTGGGGCTGGGCGTGACCACATAGGAAAAGTCCCCGTTCTGGAAGGTCATCAGGTAGTTGACCCGCAGCCGGTCGCCCAGCGCGTGGATGATATAGTCGGTGCCGGAGGGCTGGAACTGCCCGGTGAGCACCTCCAGACCGGTGGCGTAGGTGGAAAAGACAGCGCCGCCCTGGGTCAGGGTGCGTTCTGTCTCCAGTTTTTCCGCTTGGTCACCCAGATAGCCGCCCAGCTCCGGCTGCCATGTCAGGCCCGCCGTCATGCCGCGGGCCATGTCCAGCTGCTGCCATGCGCCGAAGGCGGCCAGCCCCAGCGCCGCCAGCGCCGCCGCCGGGCGTACCCAGCTGGCACGGCGGCCCCACAGGCGGCGGGCAAACCACACGGCCCCCGCCGGGAGCAGCAGTCCCAGCAGCATATTGGCGTTCTGGGGGCCGCCGCACACGCCGGAGCCGACCGCATACAGCAGTTCCCACAGCGCCGTGGTGAGGCACAGCGTAAAGCACCCGGCACATTGCAGCGCCTGCGTGCCTTTGGCCTTGAACAGCGCCACCGCAAACACCACCGCCAGCCCCAGTGCCAGCGCAAAGCCTGCGCTGGGGCGGAACTGCCACAGATGCATCATCCGGTTTTCCAGCGTGGTGCCGTAGTACCAGCCCTGGTCGGCGGAAACGCCGCGGGTCTGCCGCAGCCACGCCAGCGGATGGCCCCATGTGGATACCGTCACCGCGGCCAGCAGACCCGCCACGCTGACAGCGATATAGATCAGCGTTTTCTGCACGATGATACGGATATTTTTTCCATGCTGACGGATCAGCAGCAGCCCGTAGGCCAGCGACGCCGCGATATACAGCGAGCCGCCCACATCGTTGCTCCACGGCACGAAGGCCCCCGCCAGAAACGGCCACCACAGGCCGGGGTGCTTTGTATACCGCAGCGCCAGCGCCATCAGCAGGATCAGCAGCGGCACCGCGCCAAAGCGGATCATGCGGGCGCTGTTGCCCACCGCAAAGGCGATGCCCAGAAGTTCCCCGGGCAGCCGCACAAAGTAAATGGCCGATATCACCGCCGCAAAAATCGCCGCAGAGCGGGCGCGGCCCAGCACCACATAGCCCACCGCCAGCGCCAGCAGCTCATAGAACAGCCATGTGAGGAAATCCGCCGCAAACACGCTGCCCGCGAAGGTATTGCCCACCGCCAGCAGCACCGCCGCCACCGAGTACAGCTCCCCCACGCCCAGATAGACCGTGAAGTCCCGGTAGGGAACCTGCCCGGCCAGCATGCGGCGCACCGGGTTGTAGTTCTGGAAGTCGCCATTGGTGATGTTGTAGGTCAGGTCAGCGGCGCCCACCGTGCCCCGCACCGCGGCCATCCAGACAAACAGCGCCGCCAGCGCCAGACAGGGCAACAGCACTTTCAGCCCCTTTTTCAGTCGTTGTGACATATTATCGATACAGCTCCTCCAGCTGGTCCAGCGTCTTTTTCATTTCGGCGCGGACATCCGCCGGGGAAACGATCTCCACCCCGGTGCCAAGACCCGCCACCCAGCCGAAAAACTGCGGACTGACCTGCACCTCCACCGTCATGGTGAAATGCTCCCCGTCCTCGGCGGGGTTCAGAATGGGCGCGGTGCCGAAGCGGTCGATCATCGCCCCGGCAAAGCGGTTTTCACAGCGGAAGGTCACCTTTTTCAGCGGCCCGTTGAACATGCCGAACATCTGCTGCATGTAGGTGTTCACATCAAAGGCGGCATATTCCCCGGCGCCCTCGCGGGGCGCGTCCACCGCCTTCACCCCGGCCATCTTGTCCACCCGGTAGTGGCGCAGATGCCCCTCGGTGTAGGCGATGAGGTAATAGTTGCCGCTCTCCCACACCAGCACCCACGGGCTGACCTGATAGATCTGCCCCCTGTGGCGGGGTTCCAGCTTTTTTTGCAGGCTCCACTCGCAGTATTTGAACTGCACCTGCACCCCTTTGGTGATGGCTTGATGCAGCTCGTCCACCGTGTACAGGATCTTTTCATCGGTGGACTTGATGCGCCCTGTGACCAGCACCTTGCGGTCCAGCTCCTCGGCGTGGTAGCGGGAGGTGAACTGTCCCAGCTTGCTGATGAGCGCCTTGCTTTTGCGGGCGGTGATGAACCGGCTGGCATACACCGCGTCCACCAGCAATTTCAGTTCGGCCAGCTCAAAGGGGCAGTCCGCCAGATAATAGCCGCCGCCCCGGCCCCGCTGCTGCACGATCTCCAGCGGGGAGCCGGGCAGCTCGTTGAGGGTCTGGATGTCATCGTAGACGCTTTTGCGCTCGGCGTCCACGCCCCGTTCCTGCAAAAGCTCCACCATACGGGGCACCGTCAGGGTGTGGTTTTCATCGGTTTCGTGGGCCAGAATGTCCAGCAGGACCAGCAGCTTGCGTTTTTGTCCTTCTTTACGCGGCATCGCGGTCATCTCCCCTTTCGGTCATTTTTTGTCAAAGGCGGCGCGGCGGGCTGTGGACAGGCGGAACATTTCCTCCAGTCCCTCCCGGTCATCCTGCACCAGCTTTTCCCGCATGTTCAGCAGGGATTCGGTGAACATATCGATCTCGGAAATCAGATTATCCTTGTTCCACAAAAACAGCTCCGCCCACATTTTATCGTTGATGCGTGCGATTCTGGTCAAATCCCGGAAGGAGTCCCCGGTATAGCAGGCAAGCTCGGTGTTGTCCGAGGCGCACATCAGGCACACCGCGATGGCGTGGCACAGCTGGCTCACGTAGCCGATCATGCGGTCATGCTCGGCGGGGGTCAGCTGGGTGATGCGGGCAAAGCCCAGCGTTTCGGCCAGCGCATGGCACCATTCGATGCCCTCCGGCGTGTTGCGGTCGGTGGGGGTGATGATGAAGTTGGCAGGGGCAAAGTTCACCTCGGCACTGTGGGAAATTCCGCTGGTCTCCCGCCCGGCCATGGGATGGCTGGCGATGAATTCCGCCTGCGGCACCGCCGCCTGCACCGGCTCCACCACGCCCCGCTTGACGCCGGACACATCGGTGATGAACGCCCCCGGCTTGATGAGCGCGCCGTATTCCTGCACCCAGTCCAGCAGTGTGGTGGGGTACAGACCGAAAATAAGACAGTCCGCCTGCCGCACCAGCTCCTCAAAATCCCGGGTCGCGCCGCGGCAGATATAGCCGTTTTCCAGCGCGTATTGCAGCGTGGCGTCGCTGTGGGTGATGCCGGTGACGGTGAACCCTTTTTGACTGAGCACCTGGGCGTACTTGCCGCCCAGCAGGCCCAACCCTACGATGAGGTAGGTTTTCGTTGTATCCAGTTGCATCTCTTTCGCGCTCCCTCAGATCAGCTCGATTTTGGCCCCGAGGCTTTGCAGCACCTCGAAAAATCCCGGCCAGCTTTTGTTGACGGCCTCCGCCCCCAGAATGGTGACCGGGATGCCCGCGCCGTAGGCCGCCACCGCCAGCGCCATGACGATGCGGTGGTCGTTGTGGCCGTACAGCGGCACGCCGGGCGTGTGCAGCGCCGTCTGCGGGATGGTGACGGTGTCCCCGTCCACCTGCACCCGCGCCCCCATTTTGGCCAGTTCCTGCGCCATCGCCTCGATGCGGTCGGATTCCTTGAGACGCAGCCGCCCCGCGTTGCGGATGACGGTGGCCCCGCCGCAGAAGGTGGCCAGCGTGAACAGCACCGGGCCAAGGTCCGGGCAGTCCGCCAGATCGATCTCGGTGGCCCACATCAGGCTGCGCTCAAAGTGCAGCCCGTCGGATTCGTTGTGAAATTTCGCGCCGCAGCGCTGTAAAATGTCCAGAATGGCCTTGTCGCCCTGATGGGTGTCCTCCGCAAGGCCGGTGACGGTGATGCCCCCCACCAGACTGCCCAGCACCGCCAGAAACGCCGCCTGACTGTAATCCCCCTCGATGGCGAGGTCGCAGGCCCTGTAAGTCTGCGGCGCGGGGATGCGGAACACCACCGTGCCGTCCTTGCGGGTGCGGCTGCTCACCTTGACGCCGAACCGCTGCATGGCGTCCAGCGTTAGGCCCACGTAAGAGCGGCTCTCAAAGGGCGGCGAGACCTCGATGGTGCAGCTGTCCTCCATCAGCGGCGCGGCAAACAGCAGGCCGCTGATGAACTGGCTGGACACATCCCCCGGCATGCGGAAAGTGCCCGGCTGCAGCCGCCCGAACACCGTGATGCCGCTGCGGTCCTGCTCAAAGCGCAGCCCCTGCTGGTGGAACAGCATCCGGTAGACCTCCTGCGGGCGGTCCATGAGGCGGCCCGCGCCCTCAAAGCGCACCTTCTGGCCGGTGAGGCTGAAGGTGGGCAGCAGGAACCGCAGCGCGGAGCCGCTCTCCCCGCACCACACCGGCCGGGTGACCGTGACAAAGCCGCCGCTGACGCCCCGCCCCTGAATGGTGACGGCGTGTTCCTCTTTCTGCACCCTTGCGCCCAGCTGGGTGATGGCGTCCAGCATCACCGAGATGTCGGCGCTGTATTCCAGATTGTCCAGCCGGCTGACGCCCTGACTCAGCCCCGCACACAGCACGGTGCGGTTGGCTGCCGATTTGCTGGGCGGCACCGCAGCGGCGCCGCCCAGACGGCTGACGTAAAGTTTTGCGTCCATCGTTCGTTCCTTATTCGATCTCGCGTCCCACGGCCTTGGCTACCACGCGGCATTTTTCAATGGTCTCGGCGAACTTGTCGGGTTTCAGGCACTGGGCGCCGTCGCTCCAGGCGCACTGGGGATTGTCGTGAACCTCGATCTCCAGACCGTCCGCACCGGCGGCCACCGCGGCGATGGCCATGCTCTCCACGTACTTGTAGTTGCCGGTGGCGTGGCTGGGGTCGATGATGATGGGCAGATGGGTCTTTTCCTTGATGACCGGAATGGCGGACAGGTCCAGCGTATTGCGGGTGGCGGTCTCGAAGGTGCGGATGCCACGCTCGCACAAAATGACCTGCTCGTTGCCGCCGGCCATGATGTACTCGGCGGACATGATCCATTCCTCGATGGTGTTGGCAAGGCCGCGCTTGAGCAGCACCGGCTTGTGCATTTTGCCGATGGCCTTGAGCAGCTGGAAGTTCTGCATATTCCGTGCGCCCACCTGCACCACATCCACGTATTCCTCGAACTCGTCGATGTGAGCCTCGTCCATCAGCTCGCTGACGATGGGCAGACCGGTGGCCTCGCGGGCCTTCACCATGTCCAGCACGCCTTCGGTGCCAAGACCCTGAAAGCTGTACGGGCTGGTACGGGGTTTGTAGGCGCCGCCGCGCAGAAAGTTGGCGCCGCCCGCCTTGACCAGCTGGGCCATGCGCAGGGTATGCTCCGCGCCCTCGATGCTGCAGGGTCCTGCCATGATGGCCAGCGGCGCGCCCGCGCCGATTTTCACGCCGCGCACATCAATGACGGTGTCCGCCGGGTGGAACAACCGGTTGGCCCGCTTGTAGGGCGCCGACACACGGGTGACGTTCTCCACCCACGGGTTTGCCAGCACGTCCTTTTCGGCGATCTTGGTGGTGTCGCCCACCAGACCGAACACGTTGTAGTCGGTGCCGCGGATGAGCGTGACCGACAGGCCCTGCTTCTCAAAATTGTCGATGATGCGGTCAAGCTCCACCTGCGGTGTGCCTTTTTTGGTGGATATAATCATAAATCAGGTCCTCCCTTTTACTTCCCCTCAAAATATTCCTTTGTTTTCTGCAATGCGGTCTGCACCGCCGCGTCAAAGGCCGCGGTGTTTTCCACGATCAGGTCAGCGGCCCGCTCGTACAGCGGGAACCGCTCCTTTTCCATTTCCAGCAGCGCCTCCCGACCCTTGGACAGCGGCCGGCCCGCCGTGGCAAGGCGGTTGACGGGGCGCTGCACCCACAGCACCGGGCCATTCTGCCGCAGCGCGTGGACGTTGCCCGGCGTTTTGATGATGCCGCCGCCGCAGGCAATGACCTGCCCGCTGCCCCGGCCCACCTCGGCGGCCGCCTGCGCCTCGATGGCGCGGAAGGCTGCCTCGCCGTCACGGGCGAAGATGTCCGGGATGGTGCAGCCCGCCTTCTGTTCAATGACCTCGTCCAGATCCACGAACTGCTTGCCCAGCGCCTTGGCAAGTCCCCGGCCGATGGTGGTCTTGCCGCTGCCCGGCATCCCGATGAGGGATACGTTGGCCTGCCGGGCCTGCAAATCCAGAAACGTTTTGCGGATGACCACCTTTTCATCCAGCAGCTTGCCGGTAAAATGTTCCGAGGCATACACCGCCTGCGCCACCAGCATTTCCAGACCGCCGAAGGCGGGGATGCCCCGCTCCCGGGCGCTGAGCACCAGCTCGGTGCAGAAGGGATTGTACACCACATCCAGCACCGCTTTCAGGCGGGGGAAGGCGTCCAAATCCACCGCGCAGTCCCCGTTGCGGGGGTACATCCCCACCGGGGTGGTGTTGATGAGGATGTCCACCTCCTTGTGGGCGGCGGCCTGCGCGTAGGTGAGCGTGCCGTTTTTGCCGCTGCGGCTGGCGGTGAGAATGTTCGCCGCGCCGCCGTCGGCACACACGGCGGACACCGTGTTGTGGGTGCCGCCGCTGCCTAAAATCAGCACGGTGCGGCCCCGGAAGCGGATGCCGTGGTGGGCCGCCAGATAGGAGAAGCCCGCGTAGTCGGTGTTGTAGCCGTAGAGCCTGCCGCCCCGGTTCACCACCGTGTTCACCGCGCCGATCTTCTCCGCCAACGGGTCCACCACGTCGCAGTAGGGAATGACCAGCTGCTTGTAGGGGATGGTCACGTTGATGGCCCTGAAATCCCGGGATTCCAGAAACGCCCGGGCCTCCTCCTCGGTGGGCAGCGGGTGCAGTTCATAGGTATAGCCGCCCACCGCCTCATGGATGGGCTTGGAAAAGCTGTGCCCCAGCACGGAGCCGATCAGACCGTATTCCATTTGTACTACCTCTTTGTTTGTCCTTCTGTGCCAAAGCGCTGTGTGTACAGGTCCAGCACCCCGAAAGCGGTCAGCGTGGTCTGCACGATGGCGGCCCGGGGCACGATGCAGGGGTCGTGACGCCCCTGAATGGTGATGGATGCGTTTTCCAGGTGGGTATAATCCACGGTGTCCTGCTGTTTGTAGATGCTGGGGGTGGGTTTCAGCACGGTGCGGAACACCACCGGCATCCCGTTGGTGATGCCGCCGTTGATGCCGCCGTTTTTGTTGGTGGCGGTGACCACCTTGCCCTCCCGCATCCGGAAGGGGTCGTTGGCCTCGCTGCCCCGCATCCCGGCGAAGGCAAAGCCCGCGCCGAACTCCACGCCCTTGCAGGCGGGAATGGCGAACAGCAGATGGGCCAGCTGGCTCTCCATGCTGTCAAACCACGGCTCGCCCAGTCCCGCGGGCAGGCCGGTGATGACGGTCTCGAGGATGCCGCCCACGCTGTCCGCGTCCTTGGCGGCAGCCCGGATGGCCTCCTGCATGGGGATTTCTTTGGACGGGTCCAGCAGCGCGAAATGTCCCGGCTCCGGCTCGGGCAGCACCAGTCCCGCCGCGCTGGACAGCGGCGCGTCCTTGACGCCGGCGCACTGGGCGATGTGGGTGTATACCCGGATGCCCAGCGTTTCCAGCACGCCCTGGCAGACCGCCCCCGCGGCCACCGACGCGGCGGTGATGCGGCCGGAGAAGTGTCCCCCGCCGCGTGCGTCCTGAAAGCCGTGGTACTTGGCGTAGGCGGTGTAGTCCGCGTGGCCGGGACGCAAAAGGTCGGCAGTCTTGGCGTAATCGCCGCTGCGGGTGTTGGTGTTGCGCACCATCAGCGTGATGGCAGTGCCGGTGGTATGGCCGTTCACCACGCCGGAGAGGAACTCCACCTCGTCCGGCTCGGTGCGGGAGGTGGAAAGCCCGTCCCCGCGGGCGCGGCGGCGGTCCATGGCGGCGGCGATGGCGGCGGCGTCCACCGGCAGTCCGGCGGCCAGCCCGTCCAGCACCGCGCCCACCGCCGCACCGTGGCTTTCGCCAAAAATCGTCATGCTGACGGCATTTCCGTAGGTGTTTTTCAAGAAAATCCCCCCGTTATTCCTCTTCTGTGATGCCCAGCAGGCCGCCCAGCTCACTGATGGCGATCTTATCCGCCCGCCAGCAGCCCAGCCCCGGCACCCTGATGACGGTGATGCTGTCACCGCGGCTCTTTTTGTCGTGCTGCATGTAGCCCAGCACCTTGTGCTTGTCCACGCCGGTGCGCACCGGCAGGCCCAGCGTCCGCATGACGGCGCGGGTGCGCTTGACCAGCTGCTTGTCCTCGATCATGGGCAGCATGCCCAGCGCCACGCACTCGCCATGGTACAGGCCGTTGGTGCGCCGGCCCCGGATGCCCTTCACCGCCTCGATACCGTGGCCGATGGTGTGGCCGAAGTTGAGGCAGGCCCGCATGCCGTTCTCCCGCTCGTCCTGCTCCACCACCCGCTTTTTCACCTGTAAGCTGCGGTAGATGATCTCCTCGATGTTGTCCTCCACAGGGCCCTTCTCAAACAGCGCGAACAGCTCCGGGTCGGCAATGATGCCCGCTTTGAGGGCCTCCGCCAGACCGTTCACGTACTGGCGGCGGGGCAGCGTGTCCAGCGTGTCGGGATCGATGAGCACCACACAGGGCTGCCAGAAGGCCCCCACGATGTTCTTGGTCTCGCCCAGATCCACCGCGGTCTTGCCGCCGATGGAGGAATCCACCTGGGACAACGTGGTGGTGGGGCACTGGGCAAACTCGATGCCCCGCATGAAGGTGGCGGCGCAGAATCCGCCCAGATCCCCCACAACGCCGCCGCCCACGGCCACCAGCAGATCCTTGCGGGTCATGCCGAACTCCAGCATGGCCTGCAAAACCTGCCCGTAGACCTTCAAGCTCTTGCTGCCCTCGCCCTGCGGCACCGTGTACACCGTGCTGTCGGGGCACTGGTCGGCCACCGTCTGAGCATACTGGGCGGGCACGCCGCTGTCGGTCAGCACAAAGACCTTGCGGTTCTGCACGTTGGTGAACTGGTGCAGATTGCGCAGGCATCCCCGCTTGAGGATGATGTCATAGCCGGACCGGTTCAGTTTCATCGTCAGTTTCATAAAAAGTACCCCCACATCACAATGTTTTCAGATCGAAGATGCCCAGCAGCCGCACCGTGCGGCAGACCCCGTCCAGCACCTGCAGCAGCGTTTCGCAGGCAGCATCGTCCGGACAGATGAGCTGCACATAGAAATAGTATTCAAACTGCACATGGGGCAGCGGGCGGCTTTTGATGCATTCCATGTTCAGTCCCTGCCGGCCGATCAGCTCGATGACCTGCGCCAGCTTGCCGGGCTTGTGGTCCACCGTGAACAGCAGCGCCATCCGCTGCCCGGCCCGGGGCGCAGGGGGCGTGTCCCCCTTTTCCACCACCAGAAACCGGGTGGTGTTGTCCCCGTCCTCGTTGACGCCCTGCGCCAGAATCTCCAGCCCGTACAGCTTCGCCGTCTCGGCGCTGGCGATGGCCGCCACACTCTTGTCCCCCAGCTCCGCCACATGGCGGGCGGCATCGGCGGTGTTGCCCCACACCACGGTCTGCGCGCCGTGGGCACGCAGAAACAGGCTGCTCTGGGCCAGCGCCTGCTGGTGGCTCACCACCGTTTTGATGTCCGCCAGCGTGGCCCCGGGCAATCCCAGCAGGTCCTGCCGGATGGGCAGGTCGCACATGCCGGTGACGGTCAGCTCCGGGTGGGCGTACAAAAGATCCAGCACAGCGGACACGTCCCCGGCGTTGGAGTTCTCAAAGGGAAGCACGCCGAACTGGGTCTCGCCCCGGCAGACCGCCTCGCACACCTCCGCCCAGGTGGAAAACGCCTTGCTGCGGGCAAAGGGGAACAGCCGCCGCAGCGCAATGTGGCTCCACGCGCCCTCCACCCCCTGATAGGCCGCAGCGTCCCGCCCCAGCATGGCCCGCTGGTACGCCTTGGACACCTCCATGGCCTGCTGCAAAAATTCCCGGTAATAGGGCCGCAATTCTTCCTTTTGCAGCCGGGCGGTGTTGTTGTCCAACACCACCTGCTCCCGCGCCGCGTCAAAGACCGGCTTGCCGGTCTGCGCCTTGTACAGCGCCACCTGCGCCACCGCCTCCATGCGCTGTTCAAACAGCGCGGCCATCTGCGCGTCGATGGCGTCGATTTTCTGTCGCGCCTGCTGTAACTCGTCCATACCATACCCCTTTTCCCAGTGATACAGAGTAAGTATACCATAAATGGGTCTTTTCCACAAGAGGAAAGCACAAAAAATGCCGTCCCAAAAAAGGGACGGCATAGCGTGTATCGTCAACCGTGGAGGGCGCTGCGCAGGGCGGCCAGCAGCTCAGCCTGATAGGCGGGACCAAAGGTGCCGTGCAGCAGCTTGGGCAGGGCCTCCTCCTGCAAACGGCGCCAGCTTTCGGTCTCCCGGCCCGGCACGATGGGCACAAAGGACACCCCGTTGGCCGCGGCGGCCTGGGCATCGCCCATGGAATCCCCCACCATGACCACCTTGCGGCTCTCATAGCCGCAGGCCAGCATGGAGGCGATGGAGTTGGCCTTGCTGCCCACCTCCTGCCCGAAAATGACGTCCGCGTGGCGGGAAAGGCCGTAGCGGGTCCACTCGTTCTCGATGGCGCTCTCGTTGGCGGCGGAAACCACCGCCACATCCGCCACGGCATGCAGCTGGCGCAGGCTCTGCTCCACGCCGGGGAAGGGCTGGAAGGTGGGTTCCAGCGCCTGAATCCGGCGGTTGCAAGCGCTGTTCCACTCCTGCAGGCGGCGCAGTGCAAGGCTGCCGGTGCGGTGCAGCTCCATCTGCAAACTGGCGGTGGAAAGCTCCGACGCGGTAGCCACCCATGCGGCGATGTCCTCGCTGCCGGGGATGTCCACGCCCCGGTTTTTCAGCCGGTCAAACAGCAGCACCACGCTCTCGAATCGGGAAATGCCCCGGGTGATGGTGTGCAGGTTGATCTCCTCCCACGCGGCGGTGATGAAATCCGCCTCGCTGTCCAGCGCAAACACGCGGATCAGTTCCGGACAGAACACCATGCAGTGCTTGATGCGCACCGCGTCCATGACGCAGCCGTCCGAATCCATGCAGACCAGAAATTCCCGCCGCTTGCGGAAATCTGCCAATGCGTTGCCCACAGCGATTCCCCCTCTCATACTACCCTTTTATGATAGCAGATTTTACCAATTCAATGCAAGCGATTTTGGCAAAAATTACAAATTTTACGTTTCGCTCAACGCCTGCCCGATGGGCTGGTTGATGAGCAGCGTGGCGGTCGCGTCCGCCGGGGTGGGCTGTTTGTTGATAATGACAAGGTCGTCGCCGCGGAAATAGCGGATGAGTCCCGCCGCCGGGTACACCGCCAGACTGGTGCCGCCGATGATGAGGGTGTCGGCCTGACGGATGGCGTTCACGGCGTTTTCGATGGTCTGTTCGTCCAGCCCCTCCTCATACAGCACCACGTCCGGCTTGACGATTCCGCCGCAGGCGGTGCAGCGGGGGATGCCGTCCCCGGTTTTGCCCGCCTCCTCGATGAATTCCACCGGGAAGAATTTGCCGCAGTGGGTGCAGTAATTGCGCAAGGTCGAGCCGTGCAGCTCGTACACGGTTTTGCTGCCCGCCGCCTGATGCAGCCCATCAATGTTCTGGGTCACCACGGCGCGGCATTTGCCCTGCTGCTCCAATTTGGCAAGGCGCAGGTGCGCCGGGTTGGGCTTCGCCCCGTGAACAATGAGTTTTTCCCGGTAGAACGCAAAAAACTCTGCGGTATGGGTCTCATAAAAGGTGTGGGAAAGCATGGTCTCCGGCGGGTACTTGAATTTCTGGTGGTACAGCCCGTCCACCGAGCGGAAATCCGGGATGCCGCTCTCGGTGGAGACGCCCGCGCCGCCGAAAAATACCAGATTTCGACTATGCTGCAAAATTTTTTCCAATGCCTCGATCATGGTCTTGCCCCCTTGCCGGAATTTTATTATAATTGTATTATAAACCTTTTGAGCGGAGTTGAAAAGACCATGACCGACCTGACCAGAGACTTTATTTTTGACCGCCTGCCCACCCGCGCCGCCAACGCCCACAAGGGCAGCTTCGGCGCGGTGGCGGTGGCGGCGGGCAGCCTTGCCTACCGGGGCGCGGCGGCGCTGTGCGTGGAGGGTGCGCTGCGCAGCGGTGCGGGGCTGGTGTATCTGGCCAGCGTGGAGCCGGTCATCCAGCTGGTGCTGACCCGCACGCCGGAATGCTGTGCCTGTGGCTGCCGCACCGGGGCGGACGGGTGTATCCACCCCAGGGACGCCGCCGCGCTGCGGGACTGGCTTGCTGATAAGCATCCTGTGCTGCTGGCGGGGCCGGGGCTGGGCGACGGCGCGGGCGCGGTGGTGAGCGAGCTGCTGAAAGGTGACTGGCAGGGCATGGTGCTGGACGCGGACGCGCTGAACGCGCTGGCGGCGGGGCAGGTGCGGGGCAAAGTGCCGCCCTTTGCGGTGCTGACGCCCCATCCCGGCGAGGCCGCCCGGCTGCTGAACATATCCACCGCACAGGTGCAGGCTGACCGGGAGAGTGCGGCCGTGCAGCTGGCGAAAAAATACGGCTGTACGGTGGTTTTGAAGGGTGCGGGCACCCTCATCGCCACGGCGGAGGGAGCGCTGTTCCGCAACACCACCGGCAATCCGGGGCTGGCCCGGGGCGGCAGCGGCGATGTGCTGGCGGGGATGCTGGCGGCACTGCTGGCGCAGGGGCTGACCCCGCAGGACGCCGCCTGCTGTGCGGCGTGGCTGCACGGTGCGGCCGCCGACCGCTGCGCCCGCCGCCTGAGCGAGGCCACCATGCTGCCCCACGATCTTCTGACGGACTTGTCCGGGATCTGGTGAGCAACCGCCATGAAAATCCATATCATCGGAGGGCCGGGGAGCGGAAAGACCTTCCTTGCCGACAGACTCTCCCGGCAGCTGGGAATCCCCCATTATGATTTAGATGATTTGCAGTGGGACAATGCCGCCGGCTACGGCACCAAACGGGAGCCGCAGGAACGGGATGCGCTGCTGCGTCAGATTTTGCAGCAGGAGGATTGGATCATCGAGGGCGTTTACCACAAATGGTGCGGGCAGTGCTTTGCGGATGCCGACAGAATCTATCTGCTGGAAGTTCCCCGCTACCGATACAGGACCCGCATCCTGCGCCGGTTTTTCAGACGAAAGCTTGGATTGGAAAAAGGGAAAAAGGAAAGCCTGCGGTCTCTGGCAGCACTGCTCCGGTGGGCCGACAAATACCAGAACGTACAGTTGCCGGAGATCAGAAAGCTTTTGTTGCCGTATTCCTTCAAAGTGCAAAGTGATTAAACAATAGAAACAGCATCGGGAGCGCCCCCTGCGGGCGCTTCCGATCAGCTTATCGAAAAACCTCAATTTTCGTTTGTAGGGGGCGGCGTCCTCGACGCCCCGCGGTACGCTGCCAAGCAAGAAACATCGTTGTAAGGCAACCTTTTGCGGGCGGGACTGCAGGGCACCCTTACGGGCTGTCCCGCCCCTACAAATGATGGCAAGGTTTCTCGTGATGATTGACCTTTTTGACAGTCTGAGCATCGGGAGCGCCCGCAGGGGGCGCTCCCGATGCCTCATTTTTGAAAGAAAACCACCCGGTCATTGCCGCCGTAGTCCTTGCGGCACTGGCCGTTCCGCCAGCCGTTGGCCTTGCCCAGCGCCAGCACCTGCGCGGCCTGCGCACAGCCGATCTCCAGCACCAGCCAGCCGCCGGGGCGCACCGCGTCCCGGTATTTTTCTGTGATAAGGCGATAAAAAGCCAGCCCGTCCTTGCCGCCGTCCAGCGCCATGGCTGGCTCCTTCGCCGTTTCCGGCATCAGCGCCCCCATCTCCGCCGCCGTCAGATAGGGCGGGTTGGAAATGAGCACATCCAGCGAGTTGGCGGGCAGCTGGCGGTAATACCCGAAGGCATCCGCCTCCACCGCCTGCACGCCGCGTCCCTGCACATTCCGGCGCAGATAGCCAAGGGCGGCGGGGCTTTTCTCCACACAGGTCACCTGCGCGCCCGGCACAAAGCGGCACACACCCAGCCCCAGACAGCCGGTTCCGGCGCACAAGTCCAGCACCGCGGGGGACGGCACGCCCGCCAGCAGTTCGATGGCGGTCTCACAGACCACCTCGCTGTCCGGGCGGGGGCACAGCACCCCGGGGCCGACGGTCAGCGGGATGCCCATGAACTCCCATTCCCCCAAAATATATTGCAGCGGCTCCCGGGCAGCGCGGCGGGCGGTCAGTTCGTCCAGCCGGGCGGCCTCGGCGGGGGTGGGGCCGTCATCAAAGCGGGGGTCCCGGCCCGTCACAAAACGGTAGAGTTCCCGGGCGTCAAAGTCCGCGTCGGGACAGCCTGCCTGCCGCAGCGTGTCTTCCCAGCGGCTTACCACAGGCCGTCCTCCGCCTTTTCGGGCAGCACCGGCGTCACCGCCGCGATGGCCACCTCGATCATGGAATCCTCCGGCTCAAAGGTGGTGAGCCGCTGCAGCCACAGCCCCGGCGTGGCGATGGCCTTGGCCAGTGCGCCGTGGGAGCGACCCGACCATTTGAGAATCTCATAGGAAATACCCACCAGCAGCGGGAACAGCGCCAGCTTGTACACCACCCGCAGCGCGGTGGAGCTCCACGGCAGCACCGCGTAGAGGAAAATGCTGATGATGAGCGTCAGAATCAGAAAGCTGGTGCCGCAGCGGGGATGGAACCGGGAACAGCCCCGGATGTTTTCCACCGTCAGGGGCAGGCCCGCCTCGTAGCAGGCGATGGTCTTGTGCTCGGCGCCGTGGTACTCGAACATGCGGTGGATTTCCTTCATGCGGGTGCAGAGGAACATGTACGCCAGAAAAACGACCAGCTTGAACAGCCCCTCCAGCAGCACCTTAGGCCAGCGGGACAGCGTCACCACCTGCCCCACCGCCCCCGTGAGGAAGGTGGGCAGAAAGGTGAACAGAAACAGCGCCAGCAGCACCCCCGCAAAGGCGGCGCAGGTCATCAGCACATTCTGCACGGCGGGGGTGGTGTGCTCGTCCAGCCACTTGTCAAATTTGGACTGGTCGGCCTCCTTTTCCTCCTCGGTGAGGGAGATATCCGCGCTGTGCATCAGGTACTTGTAGCCGCTGTACAGGTTCTCGGCCATGTTGCAGATGCCCCGCACAAGGGGCACCCTGTTGTACCAGTGGGTGGTGACCGCGTCGTAGGACAGGTCGATTTCGCCGTCCGGGCGGCGCACCGCGCAGCAGATTTTCTGGGGGCCGCGCATCATGATGCCCTCCATGAGGGCCTGCCCGCCCACAGAGGTGCGAAAACGTTCCGCTTGGGGGTTGTTTGCCATAGTAACTCCTATTACAGGGTGGGGCGCAGCCCACCGGGATGTTTTTTGTTTTGCCTACAAGGTTCATATCTGCTCATGCAGATGCTCCTGCCCGGGATGGTAGACAGGCAGCGTGACGGTGACGGCGGTGCCCTGTCCCAGCGTGCTGGCGATGTCCAGCGTGCCGCCCAGCGCGGTGACGATCTCGTCCACCACCGCCAGACCGATGCCGGAACCCCGCACCGCGTTTTTGCCTTTATAAAACTTTACCCTGACATTTTCCAGATCCTCCGGCGAGATGCCCCGTCCCTGATCCCGCACCGTCACCGAGGCAGTCTCCCCGGTGCGGGTGAGGGTGATGAAGATGGAGCCGCCGGGGGTGGAGTATTTCACGGCGTTGTCCAGAATGTTCACGAACACCTGCCGCAGCCGGGCCGGGTCCGCCCACACCGGGTAGGGGTCGGGAGGCTCCTCATAGGCCAGATGCAGGCCCTCCTGCCGGATGCGCGGCTCCACAAACAGGGCGGCGTCGGTGGCCTCCGCCACCAGATCCAGCACCTGACAGTTGAGCTTGATGCCGTTTTGCAGCCGGGAAAAATCCAGCAGCTCCTCCACCATGGTGTACAGCCGGTCGGTCTCGGCGGTGATGACCGCCAGACCCCGGCGATAGTTGGCGTCGTCCGGGTCCTTGATGTTGCTGATGGTCTCCACCCAGCCCTTGATGGAGGTGAGCGGCGTGCGCAGCTCGTGACTCACCGAGGAGATAAAGTCGTTTTTCATCCGGTCGGTCTTGGCCAGCTCCTCCGCCATGCGGTTGATGGTGCGGCACAGGCGGCCCACCTCGTCCTCGTACCGGGTGTCCGGCAGGCGGGCGGCCAGATCGCCGTGGGCGATGCGGGTGGCGGTGGCCTCCACCTCGCCCAGCGGACGCACGATGGAGCGCACAAAAAACAGGCCGCTCATAATGGTAAAGCCCAGCACCGCCACCGCCACGCCCATGGAGGTCAGCAGCACCTGCTGCCACTGCCGGTCCACCAGCGACAGGCTGGTGATGAGCCGCATGGCGGCGATGCCGCCCGCCGCGTAGGGCACCAGCGATGTGACGGCCATGACCCGCTCGCTGGTATCGGTGCGGAAAATGGCGGTGCCCACTCCGCTGTCGCTGGTAAGGGCGGTGCCAAAGTCCTCCCCCCGCATCAGACCCCGGTTGACCACACCGCTGCTGGTGGCCAGCACGGTGCCGCCGGAATCCAGCAGCATCAGCTCCAGCTTGTCCTTTTCGTCAAACTGCTCCACGATGCGCCGCAAAGCCTGCCCGCGGGCGGCGGCGGTGTCCCGGGCGTCGCCGGCGGTACCGGTGGCCTGCAAGCGGCCGTCGATGGCGGTGAACCGGTTGAGCATGGCCCGCTGCACGCCGCCGTACAGATTCTGGTAGGTGGAGTAGAGGAACAGCCCCTCCGCCACCGCCAGCACCAGCGCCGTGATGAGCAGACTGCCCCGCAGCCAGCGGGCTGTGATGTTGTTGGATTTCATGCGTTCCAGCGATACCCGTATCCCCACACCGTCAGGATGTGCTGGGGATTGCTGGGCTCGTCCTCAATTTTCATGCGCAGGCGGCGGATGTTCACATCCACGATCTTCACATCGCCGTAATACCCCGCGCCCCACACGCCTTCCAGAATTTTTTCGCGTACCAGCGCGGTGGCCGGGTTCTTGAAGAACAGCTCCATGATCTGGAACTCCACCTGCGTCAGGTCGATGGGCTTGCCGGATTTGTACAGCACACGGCTCTTTTCGTCCAGCACAAAGGGGCCGCTGACCAGCTGATCCGGCTCCTCCACCGCCTTGCCCTCGGCGGCGGCGGTGCGGCGCACACGCCGGGCCAGCGCCTCCAGCCGGGCGATCAGTTCGGACACCGAGAAGGGCTTGGTGATATAGTCGTCCGCGCCGATGGACAGGCCGCGGATCTTGTCCTCCTCCTGCCCCTTGGCGGACACCATGATGATGCCGATGGCGCTGTTGTCCCGCCGGATGGTCTCGCACAGGCTCAGGCCGTCCATGCCGGGCAGCATGATGTCCAGCAGCGCCGCATCACAGGGCTGGCTCTGGTGCATCAGCTCCAGCGCACGCTCGGCGCTGGGGGCCTCCAGCACCTCCCAGCCGGCCATTTTCAGGTTGAGGGCCACCATTTCCCGGATGCTGTCCTCGTCCTCCACCAGTAACACTCGTTTCATAGTCCACCTCCAGAATTATCCGATCATCACCGTTCCTGCGGTGAGTTTATCCATGCTCAGGCCGAAATACGGCTCCACCAGCCGGGCCTGCAGCTGCTGGTCCCCGATGTTGGCGATGCGGGTGTAGTCGGTGTCCCTGTTCTGGGACGGCTCCGCATCCACCACCCGGATCTCCAGATAGACCGTCTCCCCGTCCTCGCTGCACACCAGCCAGCCGGTGCTGCCCGCGTTGCTGCGCAGCAGGATGCGCCCGTGCAGGCCGCTGGGCAGCGGCACGAAAAAGCGGTATTCGCTGTCATACACGCCAAAGCTCTCGTGCCCGCCGGAGGGGGTGGCGTAGTCCCGCCACAGCAAAAATTTCAGGCGCTTGTCCAAAGGCGAGCGCAGCTCGCCGCCGTCGCCCACCTCGCTGGGAATGTCGATGGTGCCGTTGCCGTCCACGTCCATGCTCAGCAGGCTGGTGTCGTAGCGCTGGCTCACGCCGTACATGTCCCACACGCCGGGGGGTGTGTACAGCTGCAAAAACCCGGTTTCCTCGTCATAGCGCACAATATTGGAGGAAAGGCTCGTCCCGCCGGAGCCTGCCCAGCCGTCCAGCACCAGCCACGGCTTGCCGTCCAGCCCCTGCCCCGCGTGCAGCGCTGCGCAGCCGTTGTAGCTGCCCGCGCCCACCGCCAGCGTCTGCTTGGCCCGGAATTCTCCCTCGATGTAGGTGAGCAGCTCCAGATTCACGCCGCCGCTTTCTGTCTCGGTGGGCAGCGCCAGCACAAGGTCCTCGGTGGCCTCGTTGCCGGTCATGTCGCCAATGACCATATCGGTGTAGGCCCGCTTGATGACGGGCTGCAAAATTTCCTCGCTGTACAGATAGACCACCAGATACCGGTCATCCTGCCCGCTGCCGTAGCCCACCAGAATCTGGCTGGATTCCGTGTCCCGCAGCCGGGCGGTGGTGACGCTCTCAATTTCGCCGGACAAGCCCTCGGCGGTCTGCACCACCCGCCAGCCGTTGTCGGTGGATTCCAGCACCGCCAGCCAGACGTTGGTGCCGGCTGTTTCGGCGGTGTACAGCACCGCCGCCTCCTGCACGCCGTCGCCGTCCCAGTCCCCGAACAGGAAGGGGGACAAGAAATCGCCGCTGGCCGGGTATTTGAGGGTGGCGGTGGAGCCTGCGCCCAGATAGCTGTTCAGCGCCTTCTGGATGGCTCTGGTCTGGCCGGACAGCTGCGGCGCACGGAGCAGGTTTTCCACCTCGCCCGCGCTGGCGGCACAGCCCGTCAGCAGCGCCATGGCACACAGCAGCGCGGCGATGGTTCCTTTCATGGCGCAGCCCCCTTTCGTATAGATAAGGATATTATACCACATTTATTGCAAAGCCGCAATGCCCAACACCATCAGCAGACACCCGGCCCCGGTGCCCAGCAGTCCCGCCCGTCCCTTTGCCTGCGGCAGCAGCTGATCCCAGCTGACCCACAGCATGATGCCCGCCACCACCACGGTGACGCCGTTGAGCAGGCCGGGGGTCAAAAAACCGCGCAGGAACGTCCATGCCAGCACCGCGCCCAGCGGCTCCGCCAGACCGGACAGCAGCGCCGCCCCTGCGCCCTTGGCCCGGCTGCGCAGTGCATAGGCGAAGGGCACTGCCACGGCGAGGCCCTCCGGGATGTTGTGCAGCGCGATGGCCATCGCGGTGCGCATCCCCAGCGCCGGGTCGGCCACCCCGGCAAAGAGGGTCAGCACGCCCTCCGGCAGGTTGTGCAGCACCAGCGCCGCCCCCGTCACCAGCGCGGTGCGCAGCGCCCCGGCCCGGCCGGCATGGCCAAACCGTGCGGCCAGAGCGGATTCCTCCGGCAGCAGCCTGCCCAGCAGCGCGGCAATGACCATGCCCGCCGCCAGCTGGCTGGACAGCGCCAGTCCGCTGCCCAGCGGGGACAGCCCGGCGGCATAACAGGACAGCGCCTCCGGGGTCAGGTCGGCCAGACTGACGGTGAGCATGACGCTCCCCGCGAACCCGGCGCTGGCCGCCAGCAGCCGGGGCGAGGGCGGAAACAGCGCGGCGATCAGCCCGCCCAGACCGGTGGACAGCCCCGCCAGAACCGTGAACAACAGCGCAGTTGGCATACAACACACCTCCCATGGAACAAGGTATGCCGCAGCGGGGCAAAACAAAACCCCCGCGGAC
>CALZZE010000020.1 GCA_945830575.1 uncultured Subdoligranulum sp.
CTGTGTACTTGCCGTCCTGCTGGGTGAGCCGGGCAGTGCGGCCGGTGCGCTCCAGTCTGGCGTTCAGCAGCGGGTAGCTGCCGGACACATAATACTGGCCTTCGCTGTCCACCGGAATTTTCACGCCGGTGCCGCGCTCCACCACATAGTATCTGCCGGGGTACAGGTTGGCGAACACCAGCTTGCCGTTCTGAATGGCGGCACTGGCGACCAGATTGTCTTTTGCCAAAATAGGTAAGTGGTTGGATTTCCATCCGCTGTTGGTGAGGATGGTGGTGTGCCAGATGGGACTGCCGTCGCGGGTGATTTGGGAATAATCCACCACGCCGGTGACGCCGTCCGGGTGCTGAATGTCCTCAGTGCAGTAAAGGTCATATACCGCGCCGTCCAGTGTGGCGGTGCCGTGACTGCCGCTTGCCAGATATTTGGCGGCATCCAGATCGGTCTTGCTCAGCACGATCTCACCCAGAGTTCGGTCATTCTGGAACACTCCGTCCTGTGGCTGCATGGTGTAGCTGTCCTCGTTGGCGGCAAGGCCGGTGGGGTCGGTGATATAGGTTCGTTCGGCGGGTTTGGCGGTGGGATAGATTTGCACGGTCACAGTACTATCTGCCGTTTCCACCAAAATGCCGCCTGCGTTTTCAGTCAGAATGTCAGCGTTGTAATCGGCATTTCCGAGAGTGATGGTGCTGCCGTCCCCGGTCAGGCGGATGTAGTAAGCGCGTTTGCCAAGGTCAGAGCCAGCGGTGCCGGGATCCTGCACATCTGTCCAGTCGCCGTAGTATCCGCTGGGGGCCTTGTGTTCAACAACAAGGAATTGGCCATCGTTGGTGAAGGCCCGGCTGTTGGGGTAGCCGGTCATATCGTAATCGGTGTAGTAAACCGGGTGAGCGCTGGCGGTGCCGTCATGGTGAGAAGTATCTCCACGAACATCGCACAGAGTATCCTCAAAATAGAGATTGCCGTACTGCGCCTGCGTCCAATCGGGATGCAGACACTTCACCGTGTAACTGCCGTCCGCATCCCGGACAAGGGCATAGTTGGTGCTGATCTCATACAGTCCTCGCTGGGCGTTCCACTCATACAAAGAAAAGACAGCGTCACTGGCAATCTCGTTACCGGTTTCGCTGTCGGTCTTGTGGATGATGAGTTTGTTGCCCCAGGGCTGGTTTTTGTCAGCATTGGAGCCAAGATAATGGGCAGTGTCGTTCTGTCTGGAGATGGTGAACTCCACCGACCACGGGTTGTAATTGTAACCGTAGGCGGCGGTGGTTTCCATGATCTTGAACCGGCCGAGGTTGGTCTGCGTGTAGTAGACAAATCCTTCCTGCCAGTCGGTATAGCCAGAGTTGGTGCAGCGAACGGTATAAGTGCCGTCCGCAAGGCGAACGACCCGATAGTTGGGGCTGACCTCGTAATCGTTTGCGCTCGTGTTCCACTCATAGAATGTGAACCGGGTATCCTCGGTCAGCCGACCGCCAGTGATGTTGTCCAGCTTTTCCCATTTGACGCTGCACTGCCACGGCTGGTTGTAAATCACCGCAGTGGAACTGCCGTCGGGCTGAACCGTCTGGCCCTGTTCGCTGCTGGCGGTAGCGTCAAAGCCATGGGGAATACCGGTTTCCCTGACCAGAAACGCCCGCGCCTGCCGGGCGGCGGCGTTGGCAATGGCGTTGGCCTGATTCTGTGCGGCGGCTCTCGCCTCGCCGCGCAGGCTGCTTTCGGCGGCGGCCCGCTGGCTTGCCGCCTCGCTGTCGGCCTCACTCTGCGACGATTTGCCGGTGACGCTGCCGCTGGCGGAACGGGAGGCGGATTTAGTAACGCTGCCTTGGTATGTGAACGTGACAGAACCGTCGCCGTTTACTGTGCGGATAACCTGCGGGCTGGGGGTCAGTGACCAACTGCCCCCGTCCAGACTGCCATTGGCCGGGCTGCCGGAAACCGTGATCTCCGCATCGTTCAGCCGCTCGTGGGTGATGTTGGCGGTCTTGTCCACTTTGACAGTCATGCTGGCGGAAAAGCTGGCGCTGGCATTTTCGGTGACGTCCACGCTCCAGTTAGCGTCATAGGTCGGGGGAGGGCCTTCCTCGCCGCCTTCGTCCTCGCCCTCGGAGAAGGACTCGCCCACAAGAGCCACCCGCTGCCAACCGCTGTCACCGCTGTCGTAGATGTAGGTGTAGTAGCCCGCGATGTCATAAGTGGAAGCGCCAGTGGACAGTCCCATGGCCGCACGGGCGGAGGACAGATAGATCTGCGCCGCCTGACTGCTGGGGTAATGCTCAATGATATAGAGCTGCTGTTCGTTGTAGATGCGGGCGGCGTATTCCAGTACGGCGGCGTCTGACGCCGAATAGGTGGAGGAATTTCGCGCACAAAACTCTGCGGAAGAAGCATCCGATTCGCGGACGGTCAGCAGGCCCATAGAGAGCTGGTCAAGGCCGCCCCAGATGCGCACCTGATTTCCGTAATGATCTCCCGGTACATACTGGCTGGCATCCACGGTCGATGTGTGCGTGTAGTTGTAGGTGGGACAGCCCGCAGGGCGGCCATTCTTGCCGTTGTCACAGCAGTAGGCATCTTCACCGTTGAACCAGATCAGCCATGTGCCGCTGACCTGCTGGATGCTGGTGATTTTGCCGCTGGTCACACTCGGGGTGGGACGCGAGTAGGTGGCTGCGCTGATTGTGGAATACAGCGTGGGGATGGGATCGGCATCCGCCCGAACTTCTACATTCAGCGTCTTTTCCAGCTTGGTGCCGTCCCCAGCCACATAGGTGAACAGGGCGGTAAAATCTTGGTCGCTTTTGACATAAATGCCGGACACCGCAGCGGAGGTTTCCGTGTAGGTCTGCTCCAGCAGCTTGGCGGAATCCTCTGCCGGGGTGAAATCATATCCCAGCAGCGTCACATCTTCCGGCAAGGTGATATACGACACGCTGTTGTTGGCAGGGTATTCCACCTGTGTCAGAATGGGAACAATGGCGAAATCTTCGCCGTCCTCCAAACCAGCGGTCAGCGTGAAATTGTCTGCATTGAGCGCCTCCGCATTCAGGTATCCGCTGGCGGACAAGTCCTCGGTCCAACCGGAAATGCTGATTTTGGTTTCGCCGGTTGCGATGGGCAATCCGGCGCTGCCCATGTAGCTGCCGGTGGGTGCGTCCGGCAAATCCCCGTACAGCACGGACAGCGCATCCTCCGGCGGATCCTCTGTGCCTGTTCCGGGAGAAACGGGGTTATCCATGGCGCTGCACATGGCGGTGTACAGACTGCACAAAGCGGAGTAGGCGGTTTGTACATCCTCGCGCTGCTGTTCTTCCTCGTTGAGCAGGTAATACAGATCCTCTGCCGCATACAGCGATGCGGCGGCTTCGTCCTGTGCGGCGATGGCCTCATCCAGCGCGGCGGCCAGTTCCTCATTTTCGGGGTCTGCCTGCCACGCCTGACTGGCAAGCCCCCATGCGTTGGATGCGTTGATGATGGCGTCCCGGTCAAGGGCGTTTACCGCGTCAACGAACGCTTGTCCTGCGTCCGGTTTAGGGTCAGAGGCTTCTGCCGGGGGTTCTTCCGTGTCGGCGGGAAGTTCCTGTACCGGGCCGGAAAAAGAATCAGCGGCAGCAGTCTCCTGCGCGTACACTGGCGTAGACAAGCTGCTGAAACAGAGTACCGCCGCCAGAACTGCACTGGTGAACCGCCGCAAAATCTGTGTTTTCATGCAAATCTCCTTTCGCAGATTACCGGGATATAGTTTCTCTTTTTCCCGGTAGGTATATTACAGGGGGGAGAGTATGAGAGGGGGGAGCGCGTGGTCCGCGCCGCAAAGAATCAGCGCTCACTGTCTTTGTCATGCCGGGCAAGGTGCTGGGCATAGTACGTCACCGCCCGGACGATGTAGTCCTGAGCTTTGGCAGGCGATAAGTCACGCGGTATGACGCCTTGCAGACGGGCCATCGGCACGGAGATTTTCTCCCGCTGGTTTGGCTTTTCCTCCGCCATGATGGATTCGATGACGTTGGCGTCCAACTTACCCTCCTGCGCAAAGCGCTTCATCTTCTGCGCCTGAGACAGTGAGGGAGTGCAAGCCTGCGATTCGATGGATTCGCACAATGTCTGCTGCTGTTCTGCGGTGAGGTAGGTCAGTTCTACGGCGGGAGTAAACGCGATTTTGCGGTCATCTACCATTTGTAAAAGGCTGGGCGTAAGTTCATTAAGACGGATATATCTCCAAACTTGGTTTCGGCTGTCACCACTTTCTGTTGCGATGATGTTATCGCTATGGAACTTTGTCCCAACTTGGGACAAAGTTAAATCGGTACGTTGCCCTTGACGTTTCAACGCATCCATCTTCATTTTATAAGACTTCGCCTTTTCGCTGGGCAGAATGTTGCTCCGCTGCAAGTTGGAATCCACCATCATTATAACAGCGGTATCCCGGTCCACTTCCAGCACCTCGGCGGTCAGCGTATCCCTCCCTGCCAGCTCACACGCCTTGCGGCGGCGATGGCCTGAAATGATTTCATACCGGCCATCTTCCTTCTTGCGCAGCTTCACCGGTGTCAGCAGTCCATTTTCCTTGATGCTTTCCACCAGTAAATCCATATCCTCATCCAGACGGACCTGAAACGGGTGGTCGGGAAAATCGTCAATCTGGTCCAGCGGGACCTCCAGTACCCGGCCAGCGGTCATGGCTTTGAGGTCCCGTTCCTCCTGCGTAGAGAAAATATCATCGAGCGTCGGAAGGTTCATCGCGAAGGATTTGCTTGCCAAGACCCAACACCTCCTTTGTCAATGCGCCATACGCTGCGGCGCTGGCGCTGTCCTTATTATATTGGTAGATACTTTTCCCGCTTGTGGGACATTCGGCAGTGGTAATGGCATAGGGTATAATGGAATGAAACACGCGCACCCTGCTGCCGTAAGTCTGCTGAATGGTCTGGGCGGTCTGGCGGCCAAGATTGGTACGCATATTGGCCAGCGTCAGAACCACTCCGTCGATGCGCAATTTGGGGTTGATTTGGCGCTGTACCTTGGAAATGGTGCGCATGAGTTGCGCCATCCCTTTGGCGGGCAGATAATGCGCCTGTACCGGAATAATCACGCTGTCGGCGGCGGTCAGGGCGTTAATGGTGATCATGCCCAGCGAAGGCATACAGTCGATTAAAATGTAGTTATAGTCCTTTCGGGCTTCCTCCAACACAGAGCGCAGGACAAACTCACGGCTCATGGCATTGACCAGTGAGATTTCCATGGAGGACAGCTCAATATTGGAAGGAATGATGTCCACGCCCTCCTTATGAGAAAGGACGCATTCGCGGTAATGAACTGGTTGGTCAAAGATGGCGCGCTCCATAAGGGTGGACAGCGAGTTGTCGAGTGCGTCACGGTCGGTCCAGCCGAGGGACGCAGTTAAATCGCCCTGTGGGTCAGCGTCCACAAGCAGAACTTTTTTGCCTGCCTGCGCCAGCCCTATGCCAAGGTTAACGGTGGTAGTCGTTTTGCCTGTGCCGCCCTTTTGGTTGGCAATGGCAATGATTTGCGACATGGCGAAACCTCCTCTAAAAAGTGAAAGCCCTTTCAAGCAAAGCTCCGCTTGAAAGGGCATACAAAGTAATATTGCCAGTTCTGCGGAAATTGGGTTCTCAAACCAAGTCCTGATGAACTGTATTTGGTAGGGAAGTTAAGAATCTGCGTTCACGGGGAACACGGAATCACACGGATATTGCACGAAGCGTCCTTGTGTTGGTATGCAAAACAGGGGTGAAAAATGAGGGGAGAGGGGGGATTGGACATTTCATGCAACCATTATTTCTTGCTGTAAAGAATAAAATTATCGTAAAAACGATGATTTTTGAAGAACCGATGAATATGTGATATGGCGCTACGAATCAGAAGGCCAGGGGTTCGAGTCCCTTTCAGCGCACCAAAGAAACCGCATTGCAACGCCAAATTTTGGTAAGCAGTGCGGTTTCTTTTTTTGCTTTGCACAGGTTTGTTCGTTATTTGTTCGTTACGGAACTCGGTGTTCCGATTTTCCATCAGGAAACTGCGAGTGGAAGATCGGAGTTTCTGTGGAAGACCGTTTTCAGAGAATGAATGTATATGCAAATACAGCGAATGAAGTTGCATTATTAAAACGGGTTTGTCAACTTCTGATATGGACAAAAAGAACATATAGAATCGAGATATTCATTGAAATAATTGTACTGTGATTTTGAAAAGAACGCTATACCGCAATGCGGTATAGCGTTTCCATTTAACTTGGAAATGGAGTTATGATGATTTTCTGGTTGACAGACTGCTCCTCTGATGTTACAATATTCAAAACGGGACATGAGGAGGGAAAGAACGCATGGCGACCATTACCAAGCGCGGAAAATCGTATCTCATACGGTGCTATGCGGGATATTCCGTGGACGGCAAGCAAATTACCAAATCGATGACTTACCGTCCGGAACCGGGGATGACACCGGCAAAAATCAAAAAAGAAGTACAGCGTCAGGCGGTGCTGTTTGAGGAATCCGTCAAGGCGGGGGAATGCGATGGGAAGCGCATCAAATTTGAAAAATTTGCGGAGCAGTGGCTGAAGGACTACGCGGAGGTGGAGCTTGCCCCAAAAACGGTGTACGATTATCGCAAGCTGCTCCCGTCCATCAATGCCTATATCGGTCATCTCTATTTGGACGATATACGTCCCAAACATCTGATTCAGATGCGGGAGGCTATTGCCAATACGCCTGCGGAAACCATGTACGTTGTTCGCAGCAGCCTGAAAGGAATGCTGAAGAAATGCGGACTGAATACCTATGTGGCGTTACAGCAAGCCACGGGACTTTGCGAGGACACCATCAGCCGTGCCACGAAAAAATCCAAGGTATCCAGGGATACCGCGCAGAAAATCGCGGACGCCATGGGGATGAACCTGTCCGATGTGTTTGTGAAAAAGGAAGGAAAGCCCCGCTCCGGCAACACGGTACGCCACTATATGCGTCTGGTGTCCTCTGTTTTTACCAAGGCCGTGGAGTGGCAGTACATCGACAGCAATCCGGCTGCGCGCGTGGGTCTGCCCAAAAAGGGCAGTCAGGAACAGCCCGTGCTGACAGTGGAGGAGGCTCAGTATATGTTGGAGCTCCTCGACAAGGAACCCATCCACTACCGCACGGCGGTGACGGTCCTGCTGATGACCGGCATGCGGCGGGAGGAACTCTTGGGGCTCCATTGGCGCAATCTGGACTACGAGAATCAACTGATTGCCATTGAAAAAGCGGTGCAGTATGTGGGCGGTCAGGGCAATGTGGAGGGAGATACCAAGACCCGGTAGTCCCGCCGCATTGTCAAGGCGGCCCCGGTGGTCATGGACTGCCTGCGCATTTACATGGAGCACAAGCAAAAACTGATGGCGCAGCAGGGGTATGAGTGGAGCAAGAACGATTACATTTTCGGCAATTTGCAGGGGGACATTCCGGCAGCGTGCACCCTGACTGCATGGTTCAAGGACTTTGTGCGCCGCAATGATTTGCCGGACATTCACCTGCACAGTTTGCGCCACACCGCCGCCACCCTGCTGATTGACGGAAACTGCCCCATCACCGCTGTGGCCGGTACGCTGGGCCACGCTACCCCCGCGACCACGACCACCATCTACGCCCACGCCATTCAGCGGGCTACCGCAAAGTCTGCTGCGGTCATGCAGGACTTGTTTGGAAACAAGAGCGTTTCGGGATAAAGAAACGAGCGTTTTGGCAATGCAGACTACGGCAGGGGCTTTGGGGCTGCGCCCCAATCATAGAGGCTCCGCCGATTGCGCCCTGCGCAACTCTTTTTCACACATTCACACAGTCATGCTTGTGAAAAAGAGTAACTGGGGTCATAGGGGCTTGCCTCTGAAACGCCTCCTGCCAGTTTTCACAACTGGCGGGAGGCAGTGCTTGCTCCCGTTGATTTTGCGTTCATGTTTGGGTGTGCAGGCTGCAAATCTGGAGTGATTCATTTTTCACGGCTATGTACTTTACACGGTTTGTGAAAAAGCAGATTGTCTGCCTAAGAAAAATGTAGAAACGGCATAGACATTTACAAATACACCGGGTATCTCTCTTGCGGGAGGATGCCCGGTGTATTTTTGTTGGACAATGCAATCAGCCGAAATCGAAAAAGTGCAGATGATATTCTTCAGGGGGAATGCGCAGTATTTGCCCGATGGCCTGCATTTCGTCCGCATGAAACGGCTGCTTACCATTCATACGCGCGGACATGGCAGCGGCAGACAATCCCGTCTGCCGGGCAAGCTCGCTTTGTGTGATTTCCATCTCAATCATTCGTATTCGCAATCGTTTATACTTTGCCTTCACTGTCAAACACCCTTTCTGTCGAACCGGTTTGTAAACAGAAAGCTGAGTATCAACGCGGACAAAATAAAACACCCGTCCGCATCGAAATGCAGACGGGTGATTCGGAGATGGTGCTTGGGGGAACTCCTCTATTACCGTACTTCGAACTATTTCATTCTCGCGTAATACTGTTCCAGCTTTTCCTCACAGATACGCTGGATCTCCTGCTTTTCGGCCTCGGTCAGAGGCTTCCAGACGGTCTCCTCCACCTGAATGATGCCCAGCGTTTTGGTGTGGCGCAGCATCTGCATATCCTCAAACCGCTTGAACGGGTTCATCAGGATGTTGCGAGTGGCTTCCCGGTCGGTATAACCGCCTTTGGCAAAGAGGCTGTTGGGCTTCTCCACCGGCAGGCCCGCGGCCCGGCGGGCTTCATAATAGGCCCGGAAATAGGCGACGATCTCGTCCAGCCGAGCCCGGCCCTTTTTGTCGGCATGCTGCAGGATGGCCTTGATGAGAACCGGCTTGTAGGAATAGCTCATGTCCATTTGGCGCACCATCTCCAGAAACAGCTCCTTGCGGTTGCCGTCGTCAATGAGCCGCCAGCCGAACTGCTCCGCGCAGCTTTTCAGCGTTTCCTCCTTGAAATACTTGAAGGTGCGACGCTCGCTCATGGGCACCACAAGGTCAGGCTTCAGTTTGCCTTCCCGGACATATCGTTCAATGGTTTCAGTCTGTACATCTACCCGACGGACAAACTCCATCTGGGAAATCATACCGGCGGCCTCCTCCTGCCAGTTGAACAGGTCCACCAGCTCATAGTCAGTGGCGTCCACCGGCCAGTCCAGCAGAGCTTCGGGCTTTTCGCCCCGATTGTACAGCTCCTCCTCCGCGGCTTTCTGACTGTGAGGCACCGCTGCCAACTGACCGGGGCGGTAGTCTTTCAACCGGAACAGCCGGTGCAGGGAGTAGGGGGTGTTATATTGGCTGGCGTTGTCCACAAAGTCGAACACCATCAGGCTTTCCTTGCCTTTGGCAAGGCGCATGCCCCGGCCCAGTTGCTGGGTGTACAACACTTTCGACATGGTGGGACGCGCCATGAACAGCACTTCGGTTTCAGGGCAGTCCCAGCCCTCGTTCAGCAGATCGCAGGCGCACAGCACGGGAAGCGTGCCGCTGACAAACTTTTCCTGAAACTCCCGGCGGTCGGCGGGCTTCATGCTGCCGGAGACTGCCTGCGCCGGAACTCCCTTTTCCAGAAACAGCCGGGTGATCTGTTCCGCGTGCTTCACCGAAACGCAGAATATCACCGTCCGTTTGCCGTGCACATACCGCAGCCAGGTGTCCACGATCAGGCGGTTTCGCTCGGGCACGTAAAGCCTGCTTTCCAAATCCCGGATGTTGTACCGCACGCTGTTGAAACGAACCTTCGTCAGGTCAATGTTGGTGTGGATGCGGATGCACCGCACCGGTACCAGTTCCCCGATTTCCACGGCGGTCTGAATATCCAGCTTGTGGGCGATGTGCTTGAAAATGTCCAGAATGCTTTTGTCATCGGCACGTTCCGGCGTGGCGGTCAGCCCCAGCGTGAATTTGGGCTTGAAATAGGCCAGCGCCTTTTGATAGGTTTCCGCCGCCGCGTGGTGGGCCTCATCCACAATAAAATAGTCGAAGGCGTCCTCCGCGAACTCATCCAGATGCAGTGCCACGCTCTGCACGCTGCCGCATACCACGTGGGTATCCGGCTGTTTCGCGGATTCGCAGAAGAATCCGACGGAGACCTCCGGCCACAGGGCAGAGAAGGTCTGCGCGGCCTGCTGCAGCAGCTCCTGCGTGTGGGCGATGAACAGAACCCGCCCGCAGCAGCGTTTGGCATCCATCACGGCGGTCACGGTTTTGCCGGTGCCGGTGGCATGGTACAAGAGCGCGATGGTCTCGGCCCTGGCGCGCATTTCCGCCAACGCGTCCAATGCGGCCCTCTGGTGTTCTTTCAGTTCCAGATGTCCGGCATCCAGTGCCTTTCCCCGTTGAGAGGGCAGGTAGTCCTCAATTTCCCGGAGCCGGGGATGCCCGCCCAGAAACACCTTCAGTTCATCCTTGACCAGTTCCGGCTGGGTCTGCAGCTGACGCACCGCCCAGCGGTACACATCCCAGCCCAGATGCACCATGCTGTTTTGCTTCAGCAGGTCATCATAAAATTTCCCGGAGGACACCAGCTGCCGGTTGTGGCTGGCCTCGTCATCGATTTCGATGGCTACCCGTCGGCCGCCGTTTTCTATCATGAAGTCTGCGTAGCGGCTGTTCTGATAGATGTCGTAAAAATGATATTGGGAGTACAGATACCCCGCCTTCTCAGCGCCGAAGGCGTCACTGAACAGCTCGATGAACAGATCCTCGGCGGCGCTGCCCGATGCGGCATGGTAGACAGACATGGCGTTCCCTCATTCCCCGGTGACATCTTTCAAAAGCAGCCGGCGGTCAAACCCGCCGCGCTTTGCCCGTTTGGCTTTGCGCACACGGGTGAGGTCATCCCACGTGTATCCACGGGCTTTCACCACCGCGCCCATCACTTCCAGCAGGTCGGCCAGCTCTTCCAGAAAGTGGCTCTCCTGATACTCATTCAGCTCCTCCTGCAATTTGGCGTCCAGCGCATCCAGATAGGCTTTCTCGTCGAGGACTTCCACAGTGCAGTGCTTGCCGGAACCCTCGATGATGTCGGGGATGCGGTCGCGGACCAGCTTGTTGTAATGGGGGATTTTGCTCACGGGGGATGCTCCTTTCGGATAATAGAAGTCAAAGGGAACCGGCTGACAGCCATACTCCTGCGCGATAGCAGCAGAGACAACATCGAACACATAGCGCGCCGTTTCCAAATTGGTGCCGGATTTCAACTTCGCGCAGATGTAATTGCCGGGTGGCTGTTTCAGCCTGGCAAAAAAGGCTGTTTCAAAATCATAGGCAGACATAGAACCCCCTTTAAAAAACGCTCTGCCGTCGGGGCAGAGCAGCTGGCTGCCGGGAACAGAACAACGACCGGCGTTGTTTACCATAGTGCCATATTTCGACAGGAAAAACAAGATGCCGACGGGGATGGAATGTACGATAAAATGGACATCCAGTCCCTTTTGCTTGCGGCGCTGCGCAGCGCGTGGTATAATCCAGAAAAAGCGCAGGAGGGGATTTTATGAAAATCACAGTGAATCAGGTGGAACTGTTTTATGAGGTGGTGGGCAGCGGCGACCCGCTGGTGATGGTGCACGGCAACGGCGAGGACCACACGATTTTTGATAAGGCGGTGGAATTGCTGTCGTCGCACTTTACCTGCTACCTGCTGGACAGCCGCGGGCACGGGCAGAGCCAGCAGGTCACAGAATACCACTACGATGATATGGCGGAGGATGTGTACCAGTTCATCCGGGTGCTGGGATTGGAGCGGGTGACCTATTACGGTTTCAGCGATGGCGGCATCATCGGGCTGCTGCTGGCCAGCCGGCACCCCGGTCTGCTGGACAAAATGATCGTCAGCGGCGCCAACACCCGCCCCGACGCGGTGCACAAATGGCTGAGGGCGGTATTCGGAATCGTCAACCGCATCCACAAAAATTCGCTGTTTACCCTGATGCTGACAGAGCCGCACATCAGCAGCGAACAGTTGCAGGCCATCACCACGCCCACGCTGGTGCTGGCGGGCAGCAAGGATCTGGTCGTGGAGGCGGATACCCGTTTCATTGCGGAGCATATCCCGAACGCCACGCTCAAAATTCTGGAGGGCGAGGGCCACGCAAGCTACATTGTCCACAAGACTAAGGTGGCGGAGTTGATTCTGAACTACTGCGGGAAACACTGAACATATGATTTGCGATGTCTGCGTCAATCATAACAGGTTCAGATACGGTGAGCAAGGGACAAATGCGTTTTCACCGGGATATACTTTCCCTTTAGGGATGGAATACGAATTGTTTTGGGACGATTGACTCTCAGAAGAAAGAAAAGGACACAGTTTTCATGGCTTGGTCAGGCTGTGACAGGGATATCTGTGCAATAATCTATAGGCAATATCGCATAATTCACGGCTAACGCCTTACGCACCGCTTGGCGGGCTTAACGCCCGCCAGCCAGCAAAGCTGGCATGCTCGTTTGGTTGCAAGCCGCGCGCGGCTTGCATTTGGCGTTCCCCATTTTCGCTTGCGCTCAAATGGGCCCCACGCGCCAAAACCCAAAGCTCTGGCGGCTGCGGCACACCATCTGCGTTGCAAAAATGCTCGATAATACACAAAGTATTATCTGCGCTTTTTGCTTAGCAGCTGGCGCACCTCGATTGCCGTATCGGCACGTAGTATACTATTCTGATCTAATCTGATCTGAGGATCCATTCTGGATCCAAGTTGTTTCCATTTTGAATCCACAAGCCGACAGTTTTATGGTACTGCTGCCAATCTCTGCCGCAATTCTATGGATTATGGATACCAGGTTCTGACCACCTCCTTTGTGCTTGAAAAAGCCCATCCATTCATATGCAGATAGGCCAGAGACCTACTGCGCTCGTTCACAAAATGCCCGTTGATAATTCCGAAAAAAGAAGCTATACTTAAAATGAAAGATTATCCCCGAGGAGAATGCGCTATGAGTGAACACCAAATTGACATTGCTGATATGCAGTGCTGGGTTTTTCGTATGGCTCAGTCAAAGTGGGGTATGACCGCCGCCGATAGTTCCGCACTCTTCAAAAAATACGGTATTTTCGGATTTATTTCAGAGTGCTACGATATTCTCCATCTCAATGGATACGCTTGTGTCCTTCACGATGTTGAAACCCTCTTGAAAAATCGAGGTGTTTCCATGTGATAGAACTGTATGGCCTGTAGTATTAGCAATGAGGTGACCAAATGGAGAAATATACAGAAATCAAGGCGGAACTCAACAATTTTACATCCTTCTTGCGTGATGCAATCCCGGAGAGCGAATTCGGCGACGCACCCACGCTGTACTATATCTCGGCAGCCTTGAAAATATGGGGAAGCAATGTCCTCTATTCGCCGGACTATGGCACCCTTCTTTCTTGCGTTGCAGATACCAGCTACACAATAGAGCAGGTCGTCACCGCCATGAGCTGCTGCAGCGATACAGAGCGCAAACTCATGGTGCCGGAGTTCTTTGAGAAACTGGTGGAACGCGATAAACAGACGGGCGGGAATTTAGCACAGGCGTGCGTAGAAAAGCTGAACGCGCTTCTGGTATCCACAGCCATGATAAACGGTGATTTTACGGTTGAAGAAGCCAATTGCCTCTCGGAAATTATGTCAGGGCTATCCCGCTATGCGCTGGCCGCAGGTGTCACGGTTGACGAGCCCCTGGATTACCACGCGAAGATTACCGAAAAGAACGAGAGCAGCTATCTCCAAAATGACGCACTGGTAAAAGCCGCACGAAAACACACGGCTCAAAAGAACGATGAGCCGCAAGAAGCTCCTTCCGGTGATGTCACAATTCCCGTGACAATCCATGTGAATTTGACCGCGTCGGAGGGCAGTACAGCCCAATCTGTCGACACGCAGGCGGCATCGCCGGAGGAGACGCCAACCATGACACAGGTTCCACAGGGAAAGGACGGAGAAACGCTGGAATCCCTTCTGGCCGAGCTTGATGACCTTGTAGGGCTCAGTGGAGTCAAGCAGGATGTCCATAGCCTGATGAATTTCATCAAGGTGACAAAAATCCGGGAACAGCGCGGGATGCGTGTCCCGACGATTTCCTATCACCTTGTGTTTACAGGGAATCCCGGAACCGGTAAGACTACCGTGGCGCGTCTGGTCGCTAAGCTATACTACCAGATGGGGATCCTTCCTCAGGGCCAGCTCGTGGAAACTGACCGCAGTAGTCTTGTGGCAGGATATCTCGGTCAGACCGCAATGAAAACGCAGAAGGTCATCCAGCAGGCAATGGGCGGCGTTCTGTTTATCGATGAAGCGTATTCCCTTGCGGGAGAAACAGATGACAGCTACGGGCAGGAAGCCATCGAGACCATCCTGAAGGCGATGGAAGACCATCGTGATGAGCTGGTAGTCATCGTTGCGGGCTACACCGAACTGATGCATAAGTTTATCGAGTCAAATCCGGGTCTCTCGTCTCGCTTCAGTAAATACATTGAATTTCCGGATTACTCAGGAGAGGAACTGCTCTCCATCTTCGAGGGGTTCTGTGCGAAAAACGGGTACGCACTCGACGAGAATGCAACTGCCATGCTCAAAGCAAACTTTGAACGGCTTTTTGAAAGACGGGATGAGCATTTCGGCAATGCCCGCACGGCGCGTAACATCTTTGAAAAGGCAATCAATGCGCAGGCTGACCGGATTGCAAACCTTCAGAATATCTCTGATTCTGACCTGGAGCTGATCACAACTGCGGACATCAGCACCGCAATAGGAGGTGCTGCCCAATGAGGAACCAAACATTCTACGACTGGCTGACGCGTGAAATCACCACCAGCCGCATGGCTTTGGTCGGCTTGTATGAGAAAAAGGACAAGCTACTCTATGTGGAAGCACCGCCCCTGCGCCAGCGCTACATGGAAACAATCGGCGTTTACGAAGAAAGTGTGCTGGCCGCCGAGCTTGAAGTCTCCATGCTTCGACGAAAAGCGGAGATGATTCAAATCGCCATAAATCGTCGGGAGCCTGTAGACTTGAAAACGATTGATGCTGCCATAGAAGCAGAAAAGGCTCAGATTGTTTCCGATGTCGAGGCTGCGGATAGAACGCTGCATGAGCTGCCGCAGCTCTCTGAACAGGAGGAACACACTCTTCAAAGGCAGCACCATGAAATCACAGCAGCATTTCATCCTGCTATGAATCCTGATCTTACGGAAGCCCAGAAAGAGCTTTATGAAAAGGCCCAGGACGCCTATCGGCATCAGGACGTTGAGGCGATGAAGCTCATTTATGATATGCTGTTCGCTCCGGTGGACGTGTCAGCCGATCGTTTGTCAATAGACCAGGTGCCATATAACGCTGCAGAACGCCGAGAGGAATATCGCGAAATGGCATCGGCCCTTTCTACGGACTACAAACTTGCAAAGCAGCTTTACCCGTTTTTCATGCCGTTGGAAGAAGACGCTGTCATCCGTTCGTCATTGGACACCTATGATGCGCAGCGCAGGGCAGTCGAGGAGGAGATCGCCAGCATCCAGGCAGGCTTCCCGTTCAATGCCGTCTCTACGCTCAACGACAGGGCCAGGACAGAAGAATACCTGGAGGAGCTCCGCGTCCGGGCAAAACGCTGTGAGATTGAAAAAGAAGAGATAGAACGTCAAATTTCGATGCTTGTAGAGGAGGCTGCAAATGGCTGATTACCAAATACAAGAGTCTGGAAAGCCCCTGCGGTCTGGATTCTTTGACAGGGATGCTTTTCGACAAAAGAACCGCTCCCTCCTTGTGTTGAAAACAGCCGTTGCGGGGCTCTGTTTCCATGTGGATGACAACAGCGATGAAGGACACGCCTTGCTCGAAGCCCTCACACCGGGGACACAGCTGCATCTGTTCCGGGACACAGATAACGAGCATGACCAGTGGGCCATAACGGTTTGCACAACAGATAACCGGGAATTGGGATATGTGACGCGCTTCAAGAACGAGACAATTGCAAGGCTGATGGATTATGGAAAAGTGTTCCACGCCTATGTAGACGAACCGCCAGAGCCACCGAAGGATGCTGCGGAGGCACGACGCACACGAGCACCGACCGAGGATTATAAGCTGCCTTTTTCAATCTACATGGAGGATAACTGACCGCCAGGCCGCAGGCGTTGCCTTGAAGGATATTCAGCGCATCGATTCTTCATGGGGAAAAATCGATTTTGAATGCCATCCTATCGAAGATGAGATGGATTCCGGAAGAAATCCGGAAATGGTATGGCTACAATAAGAACCGTATGGAGAGGTAAATGATTATGGCAAATATAAAAAAGCGAGTACTGTTACTGCTCATCACAGCATTTATTCTTGTATCGTGTACCTCAGCGAAAAAGCCGGATACAGCAGGTGTTGTCGGAATCGCATGGAGAAGTGACACGGATTCTGAGTTTTATACAAATATCACAAAGACCCTGGATGACCTTGGAATTCCTTATGCAATGGTAGATCAGGTGTTGGATCAATCGCTGCCATACGAGAACGGCAGCATAGCAGCGTCGTGTACGGATGAAAATGATATTCTGCTGCCAGACTTTGCGGAATCAGTCAAAAAGGAGCTGTATACAGACTCTAATGTTGAAGAGGTAATGAAGGCAAGAGATTACAGAGCTGTGATTTTTACGGGCGGCGAGGACATTGCGCCGACGCTGCTCAAGGACCCGGAGCCGTGGCACGGTATTGAAGAGGAAAAGGATTATAATGCAACCAGAGATGTGTCTGATTATCTTCTCATGACCTATTGCATCGATCATGATATTCCGGTGATAGGCTTCTGCAGAGGATCCCAGATGCTGGGTGTGGTATCGGGAGCGGATATCATTCAGGATCTGCCTGTATACTTTGAAGAGCAGGGTGTCTCGTATAACTACGAGCATAGAAATGAAAAGGCTTCTCCTGATTCCTACAGGGACTATGCGCCGCATGATGTGACACTGACCGAAGGAACAAAGGTAAGGGAAATCTTTGATACGGATACCCTTGAAAATGTTCCGTCCTGGCATCATCAGGCATTGACAGGTCTTGAAGACACGGAGCTTGTTCTGGCAGGATATACCGATGTCAACGGGCTTGAGACAGTTGAAATCCTAGAAAGAGCTGATAAGGATTTTGTGTTCGGTTTCCAGTTCCATCCGGAAGCAGCATATGTAAAGAACCTTGAAGGGGCCGAAAACAGTTCGGATTTTCTCGATCAGGATACAGCGGCCATCATTTTCAAAGAGATAGGGAAGTTTGTCAAGGAATCATGACCAGATTTTCTTCAGGCCAATACTGATTTGGGAAACGTATTTGACTCTCAGCTGTTGAAAGACCAAGGGAGCAGATTTACGCAACATCACAGTAACGGATGAATTCGCCTGTCCGGCGACCATAGCCGTTCGCCTTTGTGATAGACTGTTCTCGAAATCAAAACAAGGAGGGCCTGACCATGACGGACATTATGGATACTTCAGAAAAAGATTATGATAGGATCATCATTCCTCGATCGTCAAGCCGGCAGGCCAGCGTCTGGCCTTTCAGCTCCCATGTGTTGGTTCACGCTGTATCGCTCGCCGAAATCGCCCTCCCGCATTTCCTATTTCGGGGGCGTTCAGCAGGCCGGCAGCGCTTCCCTGAACACCAGCAGCTTGTGTTCACGGACGATGAGCGCAATGCAGATGACCAGTGCCAGCGCGTCGCTGACGGGCTGGGCCAGAAAGATGCCGTTGACGCCCCAAACCAGCGGGAAGAGATAGATGAACGGGATGAGGAACACGATCTGCCGCGGCAGCGTGACGAGGATGGAGGGCAGGGGCTTGGCTAGCGACTGGTACATGGTGTACGATGGACCATGTTCTGGAAGAGAATGCGCGCGTTCTGGCACTGGCCAGACAGTACGGGGTGAACGATGTGCTGATCGACGAATCGTATGACATCCCTGTGGATTTGGGAAACATGGAATGACTTCAGAAAACGGCGGCTGATGCTGCGCATCGCCGCCGTAGAAAAACGTGATTCTGCTGTTGTTTGTGCAAAGATGGCTCCCGAACCCGTTCTCAGCCCAGATGCCAGATCTCCCGGTCGTATTCCGCAATGGTGCGGTCGGAGGAGAAGAACCCGGCTTTGGCAATGTTCGTCAGGCATTTGCGCTGCCATGCCGTTTCATCGGCGGCGTAATCCGCCAGCGCCTGCCCCTTGCGTACCACGTAGGCGTTGAAATCCGGCAGAGTCTGGAACCAGTCCTTGGTGGTCAGCTCATGGTGCAGGCGGTTCAGCCGCTCGGCGTCACCGGCGGCGCGCATGGGCTCCGAGGTGAGGAAGTCCAGCGCACGGCGAAGATTGGGGTCCGCTTGGTACCACTGGTGCGCCTGATAATCGCCCGCCGCGTACCGGTGAATGACCTGATCGGAGCTTTGCCCGAAAATATAAATGTTATCGCTGCCCACCCGCTCGGCAATTTCCACATTGGCGCCGTCCATGGTGCCCAGCGTCACCGCGCCGTTGAGCATGAACTTCATGTTGCCGGTGCCGCTGGCTTCCTTGGAGGCCAGCGAGATCTGCTCCGACAGGTCGCATGCGGGAATCATCTTCTCCGCAGCGGTGACATTGTAGTTCTCCACAAAGACGATCTGCAGCCAGGGGCAGACCTGCGGGTCTGCCGCAATGACCTTGGACAGCGTCAGCAGCGCGTGGATGATGTCCTTGGCGGTGGTGTAGGCCGGGGCCGCTTTGGCGCCGAAGATGCACACCAGCAGCACCGGCGGCAGGTGCCCCGCCTTGATTTCAAAATACTGGTGAATCAGATACAGCAGATTCAGCTGCTGGCGCTTGTACTCATGCAGACGCTTGGACTGAATGGCAAACATGGCGCGGGGGTTCACCCGGACGCCCTGCGTGTGCAGCAGCCAGTCCGCCAGTGCCTGCTTGTTGGCAGCCTTGACCATGCCCAGCCGTTCCAGAACGGCCTCGTCATCCCGGAAGGCCAGCAGCTTTTCCAGCTCGTCGGCGTTTTTGCGGAATCCGGGGCCGATCAGGCTTTCAATCAGGTCGGTCAGCGCCGGGTCGCAGGCCAGCAGCCACCGGCGGAAGGTGATGCCGTTGGTTTTGTTGTTGAACTTTTCGGGGTACAGCTCGTAGAAGCCGTGCAGCTCGGCGTTTTTCAGAATTTCCGTGTGCAGTGCCGCCACGCCGTTGGTGGAGTGGGTGAAGTGGATGTCCATGTGCGCCATGTGGACCCGATTTTCCCCGTCGAGAATGGCCAGCGCCGGGTTTTCGGTGCGGGTGCGGGCGGCGGCGTCCAGCTGCTCGATAATGGGCATCAGCTGGGGAACCACGTCATCCAGATAGGCGTGGGGCCATGTTTCCAGCGCCTCGGCCAGAATGGTGTGGTTGGTGTAGGCACAGGTGTGGGTGACAATGTCCACCGCCTCGTCAAATTCGATGCCCTGTTCCTCCAGCAGCCGGATCAGTTCGGGAAGTACCATGCTGGGGTGGGTGTCGTTGATCTGGATGGCCGCGTAGTCCGCCAGATCATGGTAATTGCAGCCGCGGGCGGCACACTCCGACAGAATCAGCTGCGCACCGGCAGACACCATGAGATACTGCTGATAGATGCGCAGGCGGCGGCCCGCCTCATCGGAGTCGTCGGGGTACAGAAACAGCGTCAGGTTTTCGTCAATGTCGGTCTTGTCAAAGCAGATGCCGTCCTTTACGATGCCCTCGTTCACGGTGTCCAGATCAAACAGGTTCAGCGTGTTGGTGCGGCCCTCGTAGCCGGTGACGGCCAGCCTGTACAGCCGCGCCTGCACCGTTTTGCCCGCCAGCGTCACCGGATAGGTGACGTCGGTGCGCTCCGCCCAGCTGTGGGCGGTCAGCCACGGGTCAGGCTGTTCGGACTGGGAGCCGTCCTTCAGATTCTGGTGGAACAGACCCAGATGGTACCGCAGGCCGATGCCGTCTCCGGGCAGGTTCAGCGTGGCGAGGGAATCCAGAAAACAGGCGGCCAGACGCCCCAGACCGCCGTTGCCGAGGCTGGGTTCCGGTTCCACCTCCTCGATTTCGGCAAGGCTCTTGCCGGCCTGCGCCAGAACGTCCCGCACTTCCTCATACAGACCGAGATTGATGAGGTTGTTGGACAGCAGCTTGCCAATGAGAAATTCGGCGGAAATATAGTACAGCTTGCGGCCGGTGACAGGCTGCACCCGGTCGGCACTTTGCTGTTTCACCAGTTCGAGAAGGGCAAGGTACAGCTCCTGGTTGGTGCAGTCCGCCAGTGGTTTGCCGGCAAGACGGTTCAGTTCTTTCGTCACGTTCATGGAAAAAACTCCTTTCCTGTGGTTCTGGGGGCAGTATACCACACAAAACGAGCATTTCTCTTGCAGAATAGGCGCATTTTATGGTACAATCCTATCACGGAGGGGAGAACCATGACGGAACATTCCTATCGGGAAACCAAGCGCCATGGGGACGCGCGGTTTCCCTTCAATCTGTATCCCTGCACCATCCCGCAGGATTTCCCGCAGGTGGGCCTGCATTGGCAGGACAGCATGGAGCTGGTGTTCGTCAAGCAGGGGACAGGCCGTGTGCAGGCCGGTGTGACGCTGTACGAGGCGCGGGCGCGGGATATTTTTATTTTTATGCCGGGGACGCTCCACGCGCTGTACAGCGTGCCCGGCAGTTCAATGCAGTATGAAAACATCATTTTTTCCATGGAGGTGCTGGGCGGGCCGGAGGACCTGTGCGCCGAGTCCATCCTGCTGCCGCTGCAGTCGGGGCGGCTGCCCTTGCCGGTGCTGCTGCGTCCCGGCCATGACCACTATGACGAGGCCGCCGCCTGCCTGTATGCCGCCGAATCCGCCAGCCGCCGGCGTGCGCCCGGCTTTGAGCTTGCGATCCGCGGCGCGCTGTCGGTATTTTTGTCCCTGCTGATGCAGGATCAGACCGGGACCCTTGCCACAGACACGGCGGACACACGGCGGCTGAAAAAGGTGCTCGCGCTGCTGGAACAGGACCCTGCCGCTGCGGTTTCGGTGGCGGAGGCGGCAGCCTGCTGCGGGCTGAGCCCCAGCCATTTTATGCGCTGGTTCAAGAAAATGACAGGGAAAAGTTTCATCGCCTTTGTCAATGAGCGCCGCCTGTGTGCCGCTGCGGAACGGCTGCGCCGCAGTGATGATACGATTCTGAAAATAGCAGGGGACTGCGGCTTTGATAATCTGAGCTATTTCAACCGGCAGTTCAAGCGCCGTTACGGCATCACCCCAAAAGGCTACCGGGCAGGAAAAAGCGACCCGCGCCGGGGCTGAGCACACCCCTGCTGTCAGCATCAACAGCTTTCGCCGGAAAACCATTTTGTCAACCAACCTCCATCCTATTCGGAATTTGTTACGCCGAACTATAAAGAATATTCCGAAACGGGAATATTGATTTGACTTTTTGAGTATTCTGTTCTATAATGGGAATACTTCAAAGTGGAGATGAAGTCCTATGGTTGAACGAAAAGAATATCTTGATCAGCTGATCCAGTGGAAGGATGAGCAGGTCATTAAAGTTGTGACAGGTATCCGCCGGTGCGGTAAATCTACGCTTCTTACGCAGTATCAGGATTGGTTGAAAGGAAGCGGCATTTCCGGGGAGCAGATCGTATCGATCAACTTTGAAGAGTTGGAATACGAGGAACTGCTGGACTATAAGAAACTGTACGCATATTTGAAGGCCCGTCTGGTTTCCGGGGCAAAGACCTACATTTTCCTTGATGAGATCCAGAAGGTCGCTGCTTTCGAAAAGGTCGTAGACAGTCTTTATGTGAAGCCTGATGTTGATATCTACATCACAGGCTCCAATGCGTATATGCTCTCAGGTGATCTTGCAACGCTCCTGACCGGACGATACGTGGAGCTCAGGATGCTCCCTCTCTCGTTCCGGGAGTTTCTTGCCGTGACGAAGCTGGATCAGGATCGTGGCTTTGCGGAGTATCTGCGTACTGGCGGACTTCCTTATCTTGCTGTGATGGACCGTACTCCCCAAAAGGTTGAGACCTATTTGGAGGGTATTTACAATACCGTCATCGTCAGGGATATCGAAGATCGTCAGGCACGCAAGGAAAGCGACCCATCCAAGCGGAAAGTCACTGATATTACGCTCCTGAAAACCATTGCAAAATACCTGGCGAGTGTAGTCGGCAGTCCCATATCGATCAGGGGCATTACAGAGTATCTGATTTCCAGCGGCAGAAAAGTATCTCCCAACACGGTCGATAACTACGTTGAAGTGCTGACGGAGTCCTTCATCTTTTATCCTGCGGAGCGGTTTGACATTGTCGGCAAACAGCTCCTGAAGGTGAATAAAAAGATGTATATCGTTGACCTTGGTCTTAGAAATCACATCCTGCCGCGCAGAAATTACGACCTGGGTTTCTCTCTGGAAAACATGGTCTACTTTGAACTGCTTCGCCGTGGCTATAAGGTGATGATCGGCAAGGTCGGCAATACGGAGGTAGATTTCGTTGCTGAAAAGCAGGGCGCTTACACGTATTTTCAGGTAACTGCGGACATGACAGCGGAGGAAACCTTTGAACGGGAAATGCGACCACTGACGCTTATCCGTGACAATTACGAGAAGATCGTGCTGACCGCAGACCATCTGACAGTCGGAAACTATAACGGCATCCTTGTGAAGAATCTGTCTGACTGGCTGCTCGGTACCGACCAATAAGACAAGAGATTGCTTTGGACAGTCCTTTCCCCAATTGGGGAGAGGGCTGTTTGCTTTTATCCGGCTCGAAGCACGAGAGCGATGCCCTGCAGAACATCGTCCACACAGGGAATGGCGATACTGTTGCCCAGCGCCTTGTACCGTGCAGAGTCAGAGGCGCCGGGGATGTCCGTCCAGCCGTCCGGGAAGCCCTGGAGCCGTTCTCACAGGCATTCCGGCAGTACAATCCGGCCACATCCATTATCAGGTCGGTGGCATCCTTGTGCTGTCGGGCGCTGACCACCCGCGGCGTGTTTGATGTGGAGCGGCAGGCGTATGTCCCCGCCGTATTCTGATTCCTCCCAATGGGAATTGGGCGCAGCAGAAGGGGTTCAAAAAGAGCGCAGCACAGTCTTTTGCAAGAAAAGACTGTGCTGCGCTCAGTTTGGTGATGTAAGGGAAAATCAGGGAAGGCGGCCGTACAGTTCCATTTTGCGGCGCAGCTTTTTGGCCAGCGCGGCGTCAAAGCTGCCGGGCAAGGCGCGCCAGCTCCAGTTGCCGCCCAGCGTGGACGGTGCGTTCATGCGGCCTTCGGCCCCAAGGCCCAGAAGATCCTGAGCCTGCACCACGGCCAGATCCGCCACGCTGCTCCACGCGGCGCGCATCATGCCCCAGTGGTAGCCTTCCTCCTCGGTGAGGTTCAAATACTCCACGGCGCTCTGCACGTCGGCGGGGGACGCGTCGGCAAACCAGCCCATCAGCGGCATATTGTCATGGGTGCCGGTGTACACCACGCAGCTGTGCGGGTAGGTGTGGGGCAGATAGTTGCCGCTTTCCCGGCTGTCGAAGGCAAATTCCATCACCTTCATGCCCGGATAGCCGCTTTCCGCCAGAAGCTGGCGCACGTCATCGGTCAAAAAGCCCAGATCCTCCGCAATGATTTTCCGGGGACCCAGCGCCTGATTCACGGCGCGGAACAGCTCCATGCCGGGGCCCTTGCGCCAGCGGCCGCCTGCGGCGGTGGTGCTGCCGAAAGGAATGGCGTAATACCCGGCAAAGCCGCGAAAATGGTCGATGCGCAGCACATCGTAGGTGTTGCAAAGCACCTCGAACCGGCGCACCCACCAGCGGTAGCCGTCGGCGGCCATGGCGTCCCAGTCATACAGCGGGTTGCCCCAAAGCTGGCCGGTGGCGGAAAAACCGTCCGGAGGACAGCCCGCCACCTCGATGGGCTGCAAATCCCCGTCCAGCTGGAACAGCTGCGGGCTGCTCCACACGTCCACGCTGTCGGCGGAAACGTAGATGGGCAAATCGCCGATGATGCGCACGCCCTTTTCGTTGGCATAGCCTTTCAGCGCCCGCCATTGGGTAAAGAACAAAAACTGCACCGCCTGCCAGAAATCCACCTCGCTGCGATGGTCACGGCGGGCCTGCTCCAGCGCGGCCGGCTCGCGGTGGCGCAGGGGAAGCTCCCATTCGCTCCATGCCCGGCCGCCATGGGCGTCCTTGAGCGCCATGAACAGCGCATAGTCCGGCAGCCAGAACTCGTTGGACTTGCAGAAGGCAAAGTAGGGGGGCGGCGGGTCGGCCAGAAGCCGCTGGGCCGCCAGACGCAGCACCGGCAGGCGCTTGCGGTACAGAGCGCCGTAATTCACCCGGTCCGGGGTGGATTCCCAGTCGATGCCCTCATATTCTTCGGGGCGCAGAAGGCCCTCGCCGGCCAGCAAATCCAAATCGATAAAATACGGATTGCCCGCGTAGGTGGAAAAGGATTGGTAGGGACTGTCGCCATAGCTGGTGGGGCAGATGGGCAAAAGCTGCCAGTACCGCTGCCCCGCCGCGGCAAGAAAGTCCACAAATTCCCGCGCCGCCGCGCCCATGGCCCCGATGCCATGGGGGGAGGGCAGGCTGGACAGATGAAGAAGGATGCCGCTTTCACGCATGGGGAAAGCTCCTTTCAAAGTAATGAAGCCTTAGGACTGCGTCAGATCCCGCACGCTGTCCCGTTCCAGAAACTCGAAGGGGACGATTTCGTGCACAGCGCCCGGGTTCTGCTCGATGCAGTGAATGAGAATATTGACGCCGCGCTCCGCCAGCCGGTCCACCGGCTGGCGGATGGTGGTGAGACGGGGGGAGAGGTACTCCGTCAGCTCCAGACCATCGAAGCCCACCACCGACACGTCCTCCGGCACCCGCAGGCCGTGGTCCCGCAGCGCCCGGATGGCCCCCACCGCCATGATGTCGGAATAGGCGAATACCGCGGTCAGGCCGGGGCAGCTTTTCAGCAGCTGTTCCATGCCCCGGTAGCCGCCCTCCAGCGTGTAGCGGGTGGCCGCATACTGGCGGGCAGCCTCAAAGGGCAGGCCCAGCCGGGTAAAGCTGCTCAGGCATCCCGCCAGACGCGCTCCGCTGGGGTGGGAACACCGCAGCACGCCGCCGATCAGGCCGATGGTGCGGTGGCCCTTGGCGTACAGGTAGTCAATCATGCGGGAGGCCGCACCGGAATCGTCCACCGTCACGCTGGACAGATTGGCCGCCCGGCTGTCCGCCGCCATGTTGGTCATCAGCAGGCAGGGAATGTCCAGCTCGCTCAGATCCCCCTCAAAGTTGTGGGTGTCCGAGCCGAAGAACAGAATGCCGTTGGGCTTGTGTTCCCGGCAGATCTGCCGGGCCCGGCTCACCTCGTTGTCATCTTCGTCGATGTAGTAGATGCTGCTGGGATAGCCCGCCTCGTCGCACAGTGCCTGCGCCCGTTCCAGAATGGAGGCCAGCAGCAGGTTGCTGGTGCCCTTGACGATCATGGCCACGCCGTGGCTGCCCTGCTGTTTCAGATGCTTGGCGTTGGAATTGGGCTGAAAGTTGTATCTCTCGATGACCTCCATGATCCGCGCACGGGCGGCGTCGCTCACGTTGGGATTGTTGTTGATGACACGGGACACCGTGCCCACCGCGTAGCCGGATTCGCGCGCAATGTCTTTGATGGTCATAGGCAGCCCCCGAAAAGTAAACGATCACAGGGGAGAGCACCGCACCGTTTTGCACGGTACAGCGGCGCAGTCCCTGTCTTGTCCTATTATATCAGCCTTTCACCGCGCCTGCAACCACGCCTTCGATAATATATTTCTGACAGAACAGGTACATGATGATGACTGGCAGAACGGTAATCATAATGCAGGCCATCATGGGCGCCATTTCCACCTTGCCGTAGCTGCCGCGGAAATACTGAATGGCCATGGGAATGGTGCGGAACTTTTTGATGTCCAGCACCAGCGTGGGCAGCAGATAGTCGTTCCAGACCCACATGGTTTCCAGAATGGCGGTGGAGATCATGGTGGGCTTCAGAATGGGGCAGACGACCTTGAAGAAAATCTGCAGCGGATTGCAGCCGTCAATCATGGCCGCCTCCTCGATTTCCAGAGGCATGGACTTCATAAAGCCGGTGAACATGAACACCGCAAGGCCCGCGCCGAAGCCCAGATAGATGATGCAGATGTTGTAGGGGTTGTTGAGCTGGAGGGTGTCCGCCGTTTTGGCCAGCGTGAACATGACCATCTGGAAGGGCACCACCATGCTGAATACGCACAGATAGTACATCACGCTGGACAGTGCGCCCTTGACGCGGGTGATGTACCACGCCGTCATGGAGCAGCACAGCAGAATCAGAAACACCGAGGAAACCGAGATGAACAGGCTGTACCAGAAGGACCGGAGGAAGTCCATGGAGGTGACGCCGTAGATGTAGTTTTGCAGGCCCACGAAGGTCTGTGCAGTGGGCAGCTCAAACACGCGGGTAGTGGTGATGGCACGCTCGGTCTTGAAAGAGTTGAACAGAATCAGCGCTACCGGATACAGCCATGCCACGCACAGCACACCCAGAAGCACCGAGAGGACTGCATTGACGCGCTTGGTTTTCGCAGAGTTTTCCATTATGCCTGTACCTCCTTGGAGCGGGTGAAGCGGAGCTGGACCAGAGCCAGCGCAATGACAGCCAGGAAGAACACCACGGCCTTGGCCTGGCCGATGCCCTTCCACTGGGCGCCGGAGCGGGCGTAGAAGGTGTCAGTGATGTTCAGCGCCAGCATCTGGGTGGCCTTGGCGGGCTCGCCGTTGGTCAGGGACAGGTTCTGGTCGTACAGCTTGAAGGAGTTGGTCAGCGTCAGGAAGGTGCAGATGGTGATGCTGGGCATGACCATGGGAATCTTGATTTTGAAGAGAATCTGGCTGTTGGAGGCGCCGTCGATGCGGGCGGCCTCGATGAGGTCCGGCGGGACGTTCTGCAAACCGGCGATGTAGATAATCATCATATAGCCGATCTGCTGCCAGCACATCAGAATGACGATGCCCCAGAAGCCGTAGGTTGCGTTGAGGGACAGCAGCGGCTTTTCCAGCAGGGAAAGAACGCCGTTGAGCAGAATCTGCCAGATATAGCCCAGCACCACGCCGCCGATCAGGTTGGGCATGAAAAAGACGGTGCGGAACACGTTGGTGCCCCGCATGTGGCGGGTGAGCAGCATGGCCAGCAGGAAGGCCAGCACATTGATGAGCACGGTTGACACGATGGTGAACACCGTGGTAAAGCCGAAGGCGTGCAGGAAGGTGGCGTCCTTCCAGACGTTGAGATAGTTGGACAGGCCTACAAATTCCACGTTTTTCACGGTGGTGAACTTGCAGAAGGACAGCCCGATGCCCCAGATGAATGGCCAGATGAAGCCAATGAGGAAGGCCGCCAGCGTGGGCAGGACAAACACCGGCCAGTATTTTTTAATGGCTTTTTCCATTTTGATTCCCCCGATTTCCAAACAGAAAGGGAGGGGCGGGCGAGTGCATCGCCTGCCCCTCCCGATTACCATGGGTCAGCTGCTATTAGGATCAAGCGGCGTTCAGCGCGGCCTCGGTGGCCCAGCCGTCCACGAAGGCGGTGACCACACCGTTCCAGTCGCCGGTACCGGCGGCGTAGGCGGTCAGCGCGGAGCCGACACCGTTCTTCCACTCCTCAGAGGGCATGGTGGTGAAGTTCCAGGACACAGGGGTCTTGCCGGCGGCGGTCAGCTCGGTGTCCGCCTTGACGAAAACGTTGTTGGATTCCTGCGCGGCCTTGAAGGGAATCACGAAGCCCATGTCGGCCATGGCCTTGGTGCCTTCCTCAGAGCTGACGCACCAGTAGATGAAGTCCAGCGTGGCCTGGATATCCTCCTCGGGAGCTTCCTTGTTGACACACCAGAAGTTCTCGGTGCCGGTGCACAGGCCCTGATTGGCCTCGTCGCCAGCGCCCACGTAGATGGGAATCATGGTCACATCGTCATCGGAGAACTTGCCGTCGCCCACCAGGTTGTTGTACTCCCAGGAACCATTCTGGAAGAACACGGCCTCACCGGCCAGGAACTCGTTGCGGCTGTCGTCGCCGGTCTTGCCGGCCAGCTCCTTGGGATCGCAGGTGGCGTTGTTGATGTACAGATCGAAGATGTTCTTGTAGTTGTCCAGATAGCTGCCCTTGATGGCGTCGGTGGAGGAAATGCCGTCCTCCTGATACTCAAAGTAGATGGGCAGGTTGGCCAGATGGGTCTTGAAGCGCCAGTCAGAGGAGCCGTCCATACCGGCGGAGGTGAAGGCGTCAAAGCCCAGCTCGTCCTTGCGGGCGGTGATGTCCTCGGCAACCTTCTTCAGGTCCGCAAAGCTCTGGATGTCGTCCACAGTGTAACCGGCCTTCTCCAGCAGGGTCTTGTTGGTGATGATGCCGTAGCTCTCAATGACGTAGGCGATGCCCAGTGTGGCGTCACCGTCCTTCAGGGCGTAGGCATCGCTGGTCAGCTCACCGGCCACGGGGGTGCCGGTCAGGTCGTAGCAGTAGTCCTTCCAGTTGGCCAGACCCACAGGGCCGTTGACCTGGAACAGGGTGGGCGCATCGCTCTTGGCCATCTCGCTCATCAGGGTGGTCTCATACTGGCCGGAGGCGGCGGTCACGACCTCCACGGGGACGCCGGTCTGCTCGGTGTATTTGGCGGCCAGTGCCTTCCAGTCCTCGTCCTGCTCAGGCTTGAAGTTCAGGTAGTAGACCTTGCCGGCGGCAGCGGCGGCGGTGCCGGTGGATTCGGCCGTGCTGGAAGCAGCGGCGGTGCCGGTGGATTCGGCCGTGCTGGAAGCAGCGGCGGTGGAGCCGCAGCCAGCCAGCAGCGCGGCGGCCATGGCGGACGCCATGCTCAACGAAAGAATCTTCTTTGCATTCATGGTTGTTTTCCTCCTTAAAAAATGGGTTGCAGTGTTCTTCTTGGATTTTTGCGTTTTTGTGATTGGCAACGTTTCCAATCTGATTACGAGTCAATCATAGTCTGTTTTGCATAAAAAAGCAACCCCTTTTTGGAAAATTCTGAAAACTTTGGCGCTATCACCAGATACACTGGGCCGATTTTGTGCATTGTGTATCCTTTTATTGGCCACGCACCGCCTCTTGTGTTCAAGGAGAAAAGGTTACAAAATGGAAACGTTTCTCAAAATAGCGGGAACCGTTTCCATTGCAAGCGGCAGGGCCTGCCCAACGAAACAAGCCTCTGCCGGGGAAAATCCGGATGCCCGCAGCTGGAGTCCTTTTTATTGACTGAAAGGTGTGGTATAATGGGTGTACCAACCAATGCAAAGTAGGCTGTTGTCCCTACTCCTCAAATCCTTTATTTTCAATGATTTTTACATTCTTATATACAGATAGCCTAATCTGAGTTATAATGAGAACAGCCTATAAGGGTGTACACTATGTTGTGGTTCCGGCTATAACCAATGTTCGTCTGATAAACTAATATTGGGATAAAGTTTTATAAAATGTAACTGCTCAATAACTCACCGCGCCAGGCGGTAAGTTATTGAGCAGTTGTGTTCTATCGGTCAAAATGTCACGGCTCGATGATGTTGAACGGATTGGTTCCGGCGATAGGGAACTGGTTCATATTTTCCATCATCAGTGTGAGCAGTTCAGCTTTCCCCTCTACCTTGACGGCTTGAGCGACCGTCTGCTGATTATTGGTCAGGATGGCAAAGAGAGCGTTCTTCGGACAGGTGATGGATATATCTGCTGCATCGGACAGCGTATCCGCATATACCAGTATTACACCATTTTTTACACGGAGCATGTGTTGCTCGCCCACGTCAGGCAATGATACGTTCATGATAAAGTCATAGTCAGCCAATGCTTGTTTATCCATGACAATTGCTGTCAAAAGTACAGAAGTAAATAGTGTACACTGTTGATTTGAACAACGGAGTCTACAGGACAAAAGTTGCAGGCTATCCCATGAAAAAAGACAAGTGGGATGTATATGTATGCACAGGGGTGTTTACAGAGGATCACCGTGGTTGTCCGTAATAATAATCCTTGATGTTGTTCGTTATTTGATCGTTATTTGATCAAGAATGTGTTTTTGATTATATGAAAAAATTTTTCGAATATCGAATTTTGGATGTAACTACGTGAAATTGCTTCGCAAGATAAAACTCAAAAAGTATTAAAATAACTATAACAGGCATCTGCGAATCAGAAGGCCAGGGTTTGCATAATTCGATGATACCACGGTTTATGAGGAAGCAAGCAGACTTCTTGCTTTTGACACAATCCGGCTGTCTTTTGCCTGATCGATATAGCCCGTGAGCGCAGGTACCAGCATAGCGGCCAATATGGCAAGAATTGTGAGTACAACAATCAGTTCAACGAGCGTAAATCCGCGATTTTTACAGCCGCTTTTGGCTGATTCTGCATGTTTTGTTTGATTCACCGCATTCACCTTCGTATCAGAGGAAATACCCCATATCATCATTTCTTTAATGTGTATTACCAGTATATACACAGGAGATTTTGCTATCAACTGGTTTATTTGGGGCTCGTGGTATCTCACGATTGAAAAGGCCGCCAGTCTCTCTGCCCTATGAGAAAAGCGTATCAGTACCGCCGGAAATCATTGGATGCTGGCCATTTGCATTATTTTATGGTAGAATGATACTGTCAGACGGAGGTATGCACATGGCTTTTTACGGATGTTTGTTCTTGACGATTCTCTGGTTTCTTTTTATGACGTATCTTTCCCATCAGGATGGGGAGCACACGGGGCGGGTGAGCCTGGAACTGGCAGAGCATCTTCGATTTCTGGACGCGGACATGAATGACCTGAACGGAAAGCTGCGGCGGGCAGCGCATATTGTGGTGTTTGCGGTGTTTACGCTGTTGTTGGGATTGACGCTGCGCCTTGGCGGGCTGCCGCTTGGGTGGCTTCTGGTGGCAGCCGTGTGGAGCTATGTGGACGAGGCCACCAAGCCGTGGATACAGGGGCGGCATTTCTCGTGGTTCGATGTGGGGCTGAATCTGGTTGGCACGCTCCTTGGCGGCGTGATGATTTGGATTTTGTGAAAAGGTGCATCCTGACCGCAAAAAAATACTTGACTCTCCCCCTTAGGGGAGGTGCTATGATCCTTCTTGCAACGAAATGCAAGGAGGATTTTCTGTATGGAAGAACTGTCTGTCAGTGTCAGCAATCTGACAAAATCGTTTGGCAGCCGCAGGGTGGTGGACGCGCTCTCCTTTACGGTGAAAAGGGGAGAGGTCTTTGCCCTGCTGTGGGGCACAACGGAGCGGGAAAAAGCACCACCATCGACCTGATTCTCGGCCTGAAAGCGCCCGATGGGGGCACGGCGACCATTCTGGGCATGGAGGCTGCCAAAAACCGGAAACAGGTGTTTGAGCGGGTGGGGGTACAGCTTCAGAGCACCCGGTATCAGGCCAACATCACGGTGGAGGAGGCGTGCATGGAGTACGCGTCGCTCTATGCCCACCCGGCGGATTATCACCGGCTGCTGAAGGATTTTGGCCTTGGTGCGCTACAAAAGAGCTTTGTGTCCAAGCTCTCCGGTGGGGAACGGCAAAAGCTGTCGGTGGTGCTGGCGCTCATTGGCAACCCGGAGCTGGTCTTTCTGGACGAGCTGACCACCGGCCTGGATGTGGTGGCGCGGCGCGAGGTCTGGCGCACCCTGAAACAGCTGAAAGAGCAGGGAATGACCATCTTTCTGACCACCCACTATATGGAGGAGGCGGAGGCCCTCTGTGACAGGGTGTGCATCATCCGGTCGGGGAAAAAGGTCGTGGAAGGTACGCTGGAGGAAGTGATCACCGCCTCGGGAAAGAGCAGTCTGGAGGAGGCCTATCTGTGCTTCATGGGAGAGGAGGAACTGTTGTGAAACGATTTTTGACGATGTACCGGGTGGAGCAGAAGCTGTTTTTGCGCACCCCGGATGTGCTGATTTTCAACCTGATGATGCCTCTGGTGACGTTTCTCATCATCACCATGATCGCAGGCGGCAAGGACGCCGCGGATTCCGGCCTGACCTATCTGCAAAGCGCCTATGTATCGCTGTCCACGGTGGGCATCTGCTGCAGCGCGTTTATGAGCATCCCCATCACCATTGTGGAGAGCCGGTCACAGGGGATTCTGCGCAGAATGTATTGCAGCCCCTGTTCGCCGGCAAGGCTGCTGGCCTGCGATACCATCGCCAGCGGCGTGATGGCGGTGCTGTCCACCTTCATCCTGACCGTTGCTGCGGTGGGGGTGTTCGGGTACCGGATGCAGGGCAGCGTGCTGGTGTACATCGGTGTGTGGCTGCTGACCATGGCCTCCATGTTTTCCATCGGGCTGATGGTGGCCAGCCTGTGCCGCACCACAAAATCCATGAACGTGGCCACCACCGTCCTTTATTTCCCCATGCTGCTGTTCTCGGGAGCCACCATCCCCGCGGAGGTGTTCCCGGCAGGGTTCCGGGCCGTTGCCCGGTGGATGCCCCTCGGCGTCGGCATTGATCTGTTGAAATCTGTGTCCATGGGGTGTTATGATAAAATGGCGGTGCCGGTGTTCACGCTGACTGCCATCACGGTTTTCTGCGGCGCCGTGGCCGTCAAAACGTTCAGATGGGAGTAAGACGATGAAAATGAGACAGGAACACAAGCCCTGCGAGGTCAAGGAAAACGGCGCGCTCTACAAAATCGGGATGTTTGCCGCGATGAATTATGTCACCGTCAAAACCCTGCGTTTCTACGAGGAACAGGGACTGCTGACCCCGGCGCTCATCCATCCGGAGACCGGGTACCGATATTACACGCTGTCCCAGATGGCGGTGCTGCACCAGATCACCGCGTTGAAGCTGGCGGGATTCACTCTGGAGGAGATCGCCCTCCTCAACAGGGGCGCCGATGAGGAAACGCTGCTTTTGAAGAAAAAATCCGAGCTGCTCGCAAAAATTGCGGAGCTTACCAGACAGATCGCCGTGGTGGACGGCTACCTGTCCCAGAAGAAAACCCGGCTGTCGGCTCCAGTGCTCATCAAAACCATTCCGGAAACCACTGTGGCCTGTCTGCGCACCCGGCTGGAGACCTACGACTGCCTGTTTGACCGGATGCCGGAAATGGGCGTCCTGATGGAGAAAGCGGGCTGCACCTGCGCGCTGCCGGCCTACTGCTTTACCAACTATCTGGAGCCGGGATACAAGGACGGGGACATTCTGGTGGAGTTGTGCGAGTCCGTGGAGGAGGCAAAACAGGAAATCGGCGGCCTTCGGTTTCGGACGCTTCCCGCCGTGCAGGCGGCCTGCGTGTTTCACAAAGGCTCCTACCGCACCTTCTCGGAATCCTATGAGACCGTGCTGAAATACATCGAGGAAAACGGGTATGAGATCGCCGGAGAGATCCGGGAAAGCTACATTGACGGGGTCTGGAACAAGGACGATGAAAGCGAGTGGCTGTCAGAAATTCAGGTTCCCATCCGAAAGAAACCGTAATAACTCTTTCCGAACGGGCACGCTGCGGCGTGTCCGTTTTTGCTGCGGGGAACCCCGCCGCAGCACCAACCGGCAATTTTTTTCTGCTTTTGCGGTGATTTGTCGAAAGAAAGCGGAAAAAACCTTGCAATCTACCGGAAAACCTGTATAATTACCTGTATGCCTGCGTTTTGGCTGTGGGGCAAGATGTCGGCTGCGATGGAAAGAAACGAAAAAGGAGAAATTGAATGAAGAAAAGAATTGCGAGTCTGCTGCTTGCCGTCCTCCTGACGGCGGCCATGCTGACCGGCTGCGGCGCCAAAGCGGGTAGCACGGTGCAGGGCACGGACGGGGAGAAGATCTCCATCAGCATGTATCTGTGGGACAGGTCCATGTTCAAGGAATTCACCCCCTGGCTGGAGCAGCAGTTCCCCGACATTGAGTTCACCTTCGTGCAGAGCTACAACACGATGGAATATTACAAGGACCTCATTGCCCGGGGCGACCCCGTTCCCGACATCATCACCTGCCGCCGGTTTTCTCTGAACGATGCGGCTCCGCTGGCGGATTACCTGATGGATTTAAGCCAGACCGAGGTGGCGGGCACCTTCTACAGCAGCTATCTGGAGGTCAACCGGGAGACCGGCGGCGCCATCCGCTGGCTGCCCATGTGCGCCGAAGTGGACAGCATCATGGCCAACAAGGATCTGTTTGACCAGTACAACATTCCGCTGCCCACCAACTACGCGGAATTTGTGTCGGCCATCGATGCCTTTGAGGAAGTGGGCATCAAGGGATTCCAGACCGACTGGGACTATGACTATTCCTGTCTGGAAACCATGCAGGGCTGCGCCATCCCCGAGCTGATGAGCCTGGAGGGAACCAAATGGCGCATGGAGTACGAGAGCGAGACCGAGGAAAATCAAGTGGGTCTGGACAACGTTGTCTGGCCGCAGGTGTTCCGGAAATACGAGCAGTTTCTGAAAGATGTCCGGTTCCAGCCCGGCGATGAGGAGCTGCGGTTCACCGAAACGATCCAGCCCTATTATGAGGGCAAGACCGCCATGATCCGCAATACCGCCGCGCTGGCGGACACCATCCGGGAGGAACGGGGCATCAACAGCGTCATCCTGCCCTATTTCGGGGAAACGTCGCAGGACAACTGGGTGCTGACCTATCCCATGTGCCAGCTGGCAGTGTCCAAAGAGGTGGAAAAGGACGGGGCCAAAAAGGCGGCCATCATGAAGGTCCTGCTGGCGATTTTCAGCCAGGAAGGCCAGAAAAGCGTGGCGGCCGGCACCTCGGTGCTTTCTTATAATAAGGAAGTGAACATTGAGCCGACCCCCGCGCTGGAATACGTGCAGGACTGCATCGAGAGAAACCATCTGTACATGCGTCTGGCCTCCACCGAGGTGTTTGCCGTCTCGCAGGATGTGGGGCATCGGATGATGACCGGCGAGCTGGACGCGCAGGGCGCTTGGGAGGCGTTCAACGCCCAGATCACCGATTTCAAAAACCCCGAGGCGGAAGCGGTGCTGTTCACACAGCAGACCGCCTATTCCAACGACTTTGGGGAGCACGGCAGTCAGGCGGCCTCCGCGCTGATGAACACACTGCGCGGGGAGACCGGTGACCAGATTGCCGTCGGCTACGCCAGTGTGGCAAGCTCTCCCGTTTATGCCGGGGAATACACCATGCAGCAGGTCAAGTGGATCATGACCTTCCGCAACGCCCTTTATCGGGGCGAGTACACCGGTGCGGAGATCCGCCGCATCATGGACTGGCTGGTGAATGTGAAGGAGGACGGCTCCAACCCCATCCACCACCGCAACCAGATGCCCGTCACCAGCGGCATGGAATACACCGTCACCGAGACGGAGCGCGGTAAGTTCACGCTGGGCGACATCACGGTGGACGGCAAGCCGCTGGAGGATGACGCCGTCTACACCGTGCTGATGGTGGGCGCGGACACCTATCTGGAGCACCCCACCTTCTGCAACTGCCCCATGCCGGAGGACCTCAAGGCCAAGCGGGAGGACTACATTGTGGATGACTACACCAGTCAGGACTGCATCCGGGATGCTCTTGCCAAGTCCCAGCAGTTTGCGGAACCCACCGACTATGTGACCATCCTTCAGGGATAAGAAAAGGCCCTCCCGGTCAGCCGGGAGGGCCTTGCTGTGTCAGAATTTCATCGCCAGGGGAAGGTGAACAAACCGTATCCATAAATGAACAGGATGACCGCCGGCACGATGCAGCAGAACAGCGGTTTCATCCATGGCTGCACCTTGAGGCCGCGGCCGGTGTTGGCCTCCGCCACGAAATGGTCCCACCCCCAGCCGAAGGCGTGGCAGCAGAACAGCGCCTGCACCAGCGAACCGAGGGGAAGAATGTTGGTGGACACCACAAAATCCCAGAAGTCCAGCCAGGTGGTGCCCGCCGCAAAGGGCTGAAAGCGCAGCACGCTGAACCCCAGCGCGGTGGTCAGCCCCAGCGCAAAGATGCCCGCGCCGCACACAAGGCATCCCTTGGGCCGCGACCAGCCGGTCAGCTCCCGCACCATGGCGAGGATGTTCTCGCAGACGCCCAGCACGGTGGACAGCGCCGCAAACACCATGAACAGGAAGAACAGTGCGCCCCACAGCCGTCCGCCCGCCATGTTGGCGAACACGGTAGCCATGGTGTCAAACAGCAGGCTCGGCCCGGCAGTGACCTCCAGTCCGTAGGTGAAACAGGCAGGGAAGATGATGATGCCCGCAATGATCGCCACGAAGGTGTCCAGCAGGATGACATTGACGGATTCCCCCAGCAGCGAGCGCTCCTTGCCGATGTAGCTGCCGAAAATCGCCATGCCGCCCATGCCGGTGGACAGCGTGAAAAACGCCTGATTCATGGCGTTCACCACCACCTGTCCCGACAGCGCGGACAGGTCCGGCCTGAGGTAAAAGGACAGCCCCTCGGCAGCGCCGGACAGGGTGACGCTGCGCACCGCCAGCACCAGCATCAGCACCAGCAGCACCGACATCATCCATTTGGTGACCCGTTCCAGACCGCCGGTCAGATCAAAGCAAAGCACCGAGAAGGCGAGCACCACCGTCACCAGCAAAAACGCCACGTTGACAACAGGATCACCGATCATCGTCCCAAAGCCCAGGTCCATGTACTGCCCGGTGACAAACCGCACCAGATAATAGATGAGCCACCCGGCCACCACCGCATAAAAGGCCATCAGCGCCACGTTGCCCACAAGGCACAGCAGCCCGAACACGCCCCAACGGCCGCCAGGCTTTTGCAGACGGCGGTACATCGAGATGGGGCTGGTCTGTGCCGCACGGCCCATCGCGAACTCCATCACCATGGCGGGCAGGCCCAGCACCGCCAGACAGAGAAAATACACCAGCAGAAAGCTGCCGCCGCCGTTCTGGCCGCACATCCATGGAAATTTCCATACGTTGCCGCAGCCGATGGCGCATCCTGCTGACAGCATGATAAAGCCCATACGGCTGCCCAGTCGTTCCCGTTCCATTGCAAGCTCCTTTGAAGTCGATACCCTACCAGTACACACCCTACCAGTATACCAACAAGCGCGGGATTTGTAAAGCCGCGTCTTGCCATACAGGCGGCGGTATGCTATAATATTCTGCGTTATGGGGTAAAAACGCGGTAAAGGAAGGAATCATGGAACGTGAACATTTGAAAAGCCGGCTGGGGTTCATTCTGCTGTCGGCAGGGTGCGCCATCGGCATCGGCAATGTGTGGAAATTCCCCTATGTGGCGGGGGAAAACGGCGGCGGCGTTTTTGTGCTGCTGTATCTGGCCTGTCTGGTGCTGCTGGGCATCCCGGTGATGACGATGGAATTCGCCATGGGCCGCGCCGCCCAGAAAAGCCCGGTGCGGCTGTATCAGCAGCTGGAACCGGCGGGCAGCAAGTGGCACCTGCACGGCTATGTGGCCATGGCGGGCAATTATCTGCTGATGATGTTCTACACCACGGTGGCGGGCTGGATGCTGCGCTACTTTGTTTTGTCCGCCGCGGGGCATTTTGAGGGCCTTGACGCCGCAGGCGTGAGCGCTGCCTTTGGCGGCGTGCTGGGCAGCGCCGCCGGCAACGTGGGCTATATGCTGGCCGTGGTGGCGGCGGGCTTTGCGGTGTGCGCGCTGGGACTGCAAAACGGTCTGGAACGGGTGACCAAAGCCATGATGACGGCGCTGCTGCTCATCATGGTGGCGCTGGCGGTACACAGTCTGTTTCTGCCCGGCGCGGCGGAGGGCGTGGCCTTTTACCTGAAACCGGACTTCGCCCGCGCCAGCCAGCTGGGACTTGGCAAGGTGGTGCTGGCCGCCATGAATCAGGCGTTTTTCACGCTGTCGCTGGGCATCGGCGCCATGGCGATTTTCGGCAGCTACATCGGCAAGGACCGGGCGCTGCTGGGCGAGAGCGTCAACGTGGCGGTGCTGGACACCTTTGTGGCGCTCACCTCCGGCCTCATCATTTTCCCCGCCTGCTTTGCCTATGGCGTGGAGGTGGACAGCGGCCCGCAGCTCATCTTTATCACGCTGCCCAACATTTTCAACCATCTGCCCGGCGGGCGGTTCTGGGGCAGTCTGTTCTTTGTGTTTATGAGCTTTGCGGCGTTCTCCACCGTGCTGGCGGTGTTTGAAAATCTGGTGGCCTGCACCATCGACCTCACCGGCTGGCAGCGGCGCAAAGCGTGCCTGCTCAACGGGGTGCTGATGGCGGTGCTGTCGCTGCCCTGCGCGCTGGGCTTCAATCTGCTCAGCGGCTTTCAGCCTTTGGGCGCGGGCAGTACGGTGCTGGATCTGGAGGATTTTCTGGTCAGCAACCTGCTGCTGCCCATTGGCTCGCTGGCGTTCGTGCTGTTCTGCACCCTCCGCGGCGGCTGGGGCTGGGACAATTTCGTGTCGGAGGCCAACACCGGCCGCGGCCTCAGGGTGGTTCGCTGGATGCGTCCCTACATGACCTTTGTGCTGCCGGTGCTCATTGTGGTGGTGTTTGTGCTGGGTCTGCTGTAAAGAAAATCAAAAACGGCGGGAGTTTTGCCTCCTGCCGTTTTGCTATGTCTCCTCATGCAATACCAGCACATCGCCGGGGCGCAGCACCGTGCTGCCATCGGGAATCAGGATATCCTCCCCCCGCTGCACCAGCATGATGACGGTGCCGGGCCGCCGCGGCAGGTCGCACACCCGCGCACCCTGCTCCAGCTCCCGGCGGCGCACCCGATGCTCCACCAGATGCAGCCCCTCGGTCTGGGCGGGGGCGTGGGCACACAGAATCAGCTCATCGCCCCGGCGCAGTACCGTGCTGCCGTCCGGCACAAGGGTACGCTCCCCGCGGCGCAGGCTCACCAGAATGGTTCCCGGCGGCAGAACTACCTCCCGCAGCGCCCGGCCGCTCCAGGGATGCTCCAGCGTCATGGTGAACTGGATAAACTGCACCGGCACGTTCTCGGTATAGTCGGTGAACACCCGCAAGGCGTCCGCATCCGCATCGGTGTCGATCATATCCAGCTTTTTCGCCGCCCATGGCAGCAGCGTGCCCTGCAAACTGATGGACACCAACACCACAAAGAAGGTGATGTGGAACAGGTCCCGGTCCATCACCCCCGCGCCGCACATCACCGCAAACACGATGGACGCCGCGCCCCGCAGACCGGACCAGCTTACCAGCAGCTTCTGCCCGGTGCTGGCCTTGAAGGGAGCCAGCAGCAGGAAGACCGCCGCAGGGCGGGCAGCCAGCAGCAGAAACAGCGAGATGGCGAGGGCCTGTCCGGCGATGGCGGGCAGACGGTGGGGCGTGCAGAGCAGTCCCAGCAAAAAGAACAGAACCAGCTGACAAAGGCTCGTCACACCGTCAAAAAACGGGACAAGCTGTTTTTTGTTGCGGATGTCGGAGTTGCCCAGCAGAATTCCCGCCAGATACACGCTCAGATACCCGTTGCCGCCCAGCGCGGCGGGCAGTGCGTAGGCCAGCACGGCGGTGGCCACCACAAACACCATGTCAAACCCGCCGGAGTCGGTCCCCAGTCTGCGCAGCAGCCGGATGGCGGCCAGCCCGATGCCCGCGCCCAGCGCCAGCCCCAGACCCACCTGACGGAGCAGCAGAAACAGCGCCCCGCCCACCGAAAACCCGCCCTGCATGGCGCTGAGTACCAGCGCGGTCATCATGTAAGCGCAGGGGTCGTTGGAGCCGCTCTCGATCTCCAGCATGGAGGCGGTGTTCTCTTTCAGTGCCAGACGGCGGGCGCGCAGGATGGAAAACACCGAGGCCGCGTCGGTGGAACCGAGCACCGCACCCACCAGCAGCCCTTCGGTCATCCTCATGCCCAGCGCAAACCGGCAGAAGACGCCAGTCAGAAGCGCGGTGGCCGCCACGCCTGCCGTGGACAGCAGGATGGACGGCGCCGCCACCGGCCGGGCGGCCCGCCAGTTGGTGCCGAAACCGCCGTAGAACATAATGAACAGCAGCGCCACCGTGGCGACCCGCTCGGTGACGGCGTAGTTGTCAAAGGCAATGCCCACAGGCCCGTCCACGCCGAAAATCATGCCCAGAAAGATAAAAGCCAGCAGCACCGGCATTCCCACGCGGGCGGACAGCCTGTTGCACACCACGCTGGCAAACAACACCAGCGCGGCGGCCAGAAGGACCAGGGTCAATTCCTTTTGAGCCTCCCTGTACATTTTTTAATAGTATAGCATGAACGCAACAAAAAGTGGTGGAAAATCTGTAAAAACCTTGGCAGGGGAAAACTTGACAAAGCCCGGAGCCGGTTGTACAATCGGACAGGATGCAGCAAAACGCTGCAATGGGCCTGTCGCAGGCCAAACGAGGAGGAGAGTTGTATGCAGGAAGAGTTGCTTTGTATGTCCGTTGCCCTCATTGCAGGGCTGATGATGAACCGGCTGGCCAAGCTGGTGAATCTGCCCGCCGTCACGGCGTATCTGGTCACCGGACTGCTGCTGGGGCCGTTCTGCGTGGGGCGGCTCGGCGTGGTGGGGCTGGGCTTCAACAGTCTGGAACAGGTGGAGCTTTTCCACATCATTTCGGATATGGCGCTGGGATTCATCGCCTTCACCATCGGCAACGAGTTCCGCATCCACGACCTGAAAGCCATGGGCAAACAGGCGGTGACGGTGGGCATCGTGCAGGCGGTGTTCACCACGGCGGTGGTGGATCTGGTGCTGGTGGCGCTGCATTTTGCCGCGCCGCAGGCGCTGTCGGTGTCCTCCGCCATCACGCTGGGCGCCATCGCAGCAGCCACCGCCCCCGCCGCCACGCTGATGGTGGTGCGCCAGTACAAAGCGGACGGCCCGCTCACCCGGCTGCTGCTCATGGTGGTGGCCATCGACGACGCGGTGGGTCTGGTGCTGTTTTCGGCCTCCTTTGGCGTGGCCATGGCGCTGGAAAGCGGCACCATCAGTGTGCTGACCGTGGTGGTGGAGCCGGTGGTGGAAATTCTGCTCTCGGTGCTGCTGGGTCTGACGGCGGGCTTTGTGCTGGACTGGAGCGAGCGGTATTTCCATTCCCGCGGCAACCGGATGTCCGTCACCATCGCCTTTGTGCTGCTGACGGTGGGCCTGTCCATGGTGGAATTTGATGTCGGCCCGGTGCATTGCGGCTTTTCGCTGCTGCTGGTCTGCATGATGACCGGCACGGTGTTCTGCAACGTGTGCAAGACCAGCGATGAACTGATCGAGCGTCTGGACCGCTGGACCACGCCGCTGTCCATCCTGTTCTTTGTGCTGTCCGGCGCGGAGCTGGATTTGGAAATTCTCCGCAATCCTCTGGTGCTGTTCATCGGTGTGGCGTATATTCTTGCCCGTTCCACGGGCAAGTTCTCCGGCGCGTTTGTGAGCTGCGCCGCCACCGGATGCAGCAAACACATCCGGAATTATCTGGGCATCACGCTGCTGCCGCAGGCGGGCGTGGCCCTCGGCATGGCGCTGACGGCGGCCAACCTGTCGGATGGCGCAACGGTGCGCAACGTGGTGCTGTTCAGTGTGCTGGTGTACGAGCTGCTCGGCCCCACCCTCACCAAATGGGCGCTGACCAAAGCGGGCGAGATCCGCGGCGATGAACCGGAGGAGCCCGGGCGTGTCCCCACGCTGGTTCGCCGGGAGCATTGAGGAAACTTCCTTATATATAGTTCAGACTGTCAAAAAAGGTCAATCATCACGAGAAACCTTGCCAACATTCGTAGGGGCGGGACATGTCCCGCCCGCGAAAGGCGGCCTTACAACGATGTTTATTGTATGGCAACGTACCGCGGGACGTCGAGGACGCCGCCCCCTACAAGTGCAAATGCAGGTTTTTCGACAAGCTGATATAGTTATCTATGGTGCGGCGGCTCTCCGGGAGAGGGCGAGGAGTCCATTCCATGGCATAAAAGACCATGGACACCGGGAAATCGCTTAAAATATAGCAAAAGGCTTTTTTGTGTGCACAAATGTGGTAAAAATGTGGGAAAATGCCTGCCGATTTTCGTCAAAATGACACCACAAATAGGACTACTATATCTTGACAAAATCCGGTAGGGGAAGTATAATAATACACAAGTTGATGACCACCGTTGATTTTCAGGGCAGCGGGAATCATCGAAAAAATATTGAGAAAGAAGATGTATCATGATGAAACTGAAGAAAATCATCGCCGCTGCCGCTTCTGTCGTTATGGTGTGCGTGTTTGCCACCAGCGCGTTTGCGGCTACCTATGACGAAATGCGTGCCAAGGTTGCTGCACGGTATTCCGCTTACGCTGACGTCATCAATGGCTTGACTGATGCTCAGGTTCAGGCTGTGAGCAACAGCAATACCTTTGAGCAGGCTACCGCCAAGGCAGATGCGACGCTGGCAGAGGTGAAGGCCAATCCCTCTAATGCCAACGCCATTGTTCAGCGGGCTGTTTCTACCATTCCCAATCTCGTGGTTTCTGACGTTACGGTGAACACGGCTGCTGATGGCTCTGTTTCTGTCTCTGCCAAGGTCGTCAACACGGATGCGGACTCTCCTGTTTACAATCAGGCCAAGACCGTTTCTGCTACTGTTGTGGCTGCCAGTGAGCACCCCGAGATCGGCGAGGCCATCAAGAACGGCACCTGGGGCGTTGACGAGAAGAAGGCTACTGCCGCTTCTGCCACCGTTTCCGCTCCTTCCGCTGTCATCAAGGCCACTGGCGACAACACCGCCGTTGTGCTGATGATGGGTGCGCTGGCGATCGTTGGCGTGCTGGGTCTGGCCGTCCGCAAGAGCGATGCTGAGGCTTGATTAAAAGCACATTACACATGACAAAACTCGCTGCGGCCCGCCTGCGGCGAGTTTTTTATCATGCCAGTGGGGAAACTTCTTCTGTCAGAGCTTTTCCCCGGATTCCCCCAGAGGTACTTTTATTATGAAACGAAAATATTTCCTGCGCTCCAGCCCGCTGGCATATCTGGCCGTGCCGCTGGTGTTTGCAGTGCTCAGTCTGGGCGTTCTGGCGCTTATGGTCAAGACCATCGCAGGCCCTTATTTGGGGCTTGCGTCCTGGTTCATGTCCAACAGCGCTGTCTCCACCCAGCCGCAGGATCTGATGGCGCAGGCCTCCGAACTGATGGAACATGTCAAGGACGGCGATTCCATCCCACTGAGCAGCATCACCTACCCCTCGGAGGGGGACCGCTACGGGCACATCACCATCTCCGGCACCACGGTGGATGCTCCAGTGTATTACGGCGACAACAGCACCATTCTCAATCAGGGCGTGGGCACGTATAAGGACAGCTATGGTGTGGGGATCCCCGGCGAGGGCAAAACCATCCTGCTGGCGGGTCACAACAACACCTTCTTCAATGACCTGCAAAGCATCAAGGAAGGCGCTGTCGTCACCATAGAAACCTACTATGGCGTATACACCTACACCGTCAAGCTGAGCGGCGTCTATGATTACCGTGACACCACCAGCTATGATTTCACCCGCACGGATGAAAACCTCATCATGTACACCTGCTATCCCTTTGACGCGCTGGGCTTCACCCCGGAGCGCTACTTTGTGTACGCCAGTTACACCTCCGGCCCCGTGCTGGAACAGGATCAGTGAGGGGGCAGCTATGAAAAAACAGGGAAAATTTCATTTTGGCAACACCCAGTGGGCCTTGCTGCTGGGCTGGATCACCAGTCTTCTGCTGGTGGTTCTGGCGGTGGGGCTTGTGCTGTTCAGCACACTGGGCACCGGCTCCTACATGGAAAGTGCCGTGCGCAAAAGCAATTTCGGTCAGACCGCCTGTGGTGTGATGGAACAGGACTTCATCAGCTTTGGCGCGGGCGCCGGATTCAGTGCCGAAACCATGACCGCTGCCCTTTCTCCTGAACAGGTGGAGCAGGATATGGTGGATTCCATTCACCGCATTTACGAAGGCAACTTGGCCGCCCACGAGCAAAACGCCATTGCCGAGACCACTTATGCCGCCATGGAGCAGGAGGCCGCTGCCAAAGGTGTCACGCTGGAAGGGGGCACGAAGGATGCGGTGGAAATCGTGGCCGAGGCGGTGCGTCAGGAATATGTGAACTACACCACGCTGCCCCTGCGCGTCCAGTTGGGCACCCTCATCAAAAAGGTGCAGAAACTGGTCTGGATCTTGGCGGCGGGCTGTGCGCTGCTGGCGGCGGCTTCCGTGCTGGTGCTGCTGCGCGTCACCCGGCGGGATCCCCGTATGGCCTGCCGCAGTCTGGTGTTTGCGCTGGCCGGTGCGGCGCTGGTCTGCCTTGTGATCGGACTGGCGGTCAACCCCATGATGGATCTGCAGCGCCTGTCGTTGGAGCCTGCGTCGCTGAAAAATCTGGTGGTCTGCTATGTGGAGGGCATTTTCGGCCGGTTCACCGTGTTTGCCGCCATCTATTTTGCGGTTTCTGTGGTACTTGGGCTGCTGCTCCGCCCCCGCAAACACAAGAAGGAATCTGCTGAATACTAACTGGAAAAGGACGGAATCTTATGGGAAAAGAATTTCAGGATGAGGAAACCATCGACCTTCTGGAATTGTTTGGTATGCTCTGGCAGCATATCTTCCAAATCCTCATTTGCACGGTGGTCGGTGCGGCGATCGCCTTCGGCGTCACCAAATTTCTCATGGTGCCGCAGTATCAGTCCTCCGCAATGATGATCGTCAACACCCGGCAGGACGTGAACGCCAACGTGACCAGTGACCAGATCAATTCCGCCACCAAGCTGGTGGAAACCTACAGCATCATTGTGAAAAGTGACACGGTGCTCAGCCGCGTCATCAATGAGCTGGGGCTGAATCTGAATTACGGGGAACTGAAAGAGAAGGTGACTGTCAGCTCGGTGAACTCCACTCAGGTCATGCAGATCTCGGTGCAGGACGCCGATCCCGCTGCGGCACAGATCATTTGCCAGAAAATCACGCAGGTCTGCCCCGATCTCATCAAGGACGCGGTGGAGGCTGGCTCCGTCAAGCTCATCTCCGAGGCTTCTACCCCTTTGCGGCCTGTTTCTCCCAGCACCATGAAAAACACCGCCATTGGCGCCATGGCCGGCCTGGTCGCCTGTGTGGGCGTACTGGTGATCAGAATGCTGCTGAACAACAAGATCAACAGCGACGCTGACGTGCAGAAGTATCTTGACCTGCCGGTGCTGGGTGTGATCCCCGCGTATGAAGGAGACAAATAAGATGGCGAAGAAACAAAAGCAATCCACGCGTAAGCTGCTGATGGTTGGTTCCAATGCGCCTTTTCAGTTCAACGAGGCGTACAAGTCTCTGAGAACCAATCTGGAATTTCTTTCCGCAACCTCCAACCTCAAGGTGATCCTTGTTACCTCTTCCATGCCGGAGGAAGGAAAAAGCAACGTGGCCATCAATCTGGCCCAGACGCTGGCCGCCAACGGCAAGCGGGTGATTTTGGTGGACGGCGACCTGCGCAAGGGAATGCTGAGCCGGTATCTGCATATTCCGCGCAATCATCCGGGCCTGACCAACAAGTTTACCGGGCAGGCGGAATGGAACGACGCGCTGATACACTACAACAAGAGCAGCCTGCTGGTGCTGCCCACCGGCCCGTTGCCGCCCAACCCGTCCGAAATGCTGTCCTCCAAGCGCATGAAAGCAATGTTCGAGGAGCTGCGCGGCTATGCGGATTATATCATCATCGATACGCCTCCGGTGCCGGTGGTCACCGACGCCGCAGTCGTGAGCGGTTTTTCAGATGGCGTGATTCTGGTGGTGCGTCCCGGTGTGACGCTGATCCAGAGCGCGCAGCTGACCAAGAAAAATCTGGAGGCAGTGGGGGCAACCATCCTTGGCGTTGTTGTCAACGGTTTTGATGTCAAAAAGAGTGCCCACAAGGACGGTTATTATTATTCCTATTCCTATAACGATTACTATAACAACGAAGATGAGAACCAACCCCCAAAAGAAAAGAAAGCATAAGAGGATACCATGCCCCCGCTGCTGATAGATCTGCACTGCCATCTGCTGCCCGGCATCGATGACGGTGCCAAGGACTTGGATATGACAATGACGATGCTTCGCAAGGAGCAGGAGGACGGTGTGGATGCCGTAGTGTTCACGCCGCACTTTTACTATGAGCGAATGTCGTTGGAAGACTTTGCCGCCAACCGTGCAAAGGCGTACCGCCAGACCGCCGGCGCCTGCCGGAAGTCCGGTCTTCAGGTGGCGGCACTCCTTGGGGCGGAGGTCTTTTTCACGCCTGCGCTGCCCACGCTGGATCTGAGTGTGCTGGCTTTTGCGGGCACGCGGTACCTTCTCATAGAACTGCCCACCACCTATCACCCCGCCGGCATCGAGGATGTGCTGTATGCCATCCAGCAGCAGGGTTACACTCCCATTCTGGCCCATGTGGAGCGCTACCCCTATGTCACCGAGGAGCCGACACTGCTGTACAACTGGGTTTCCTCGGGTGCGATTGCGCAAATTAACAGCTCAGGTCTGATCCGGGGCGGCCATACGGCGAAATTGCTGAACAAGTATATTCAGTGGAATCTGGTACATCTTTTGTGTTCCGATGCTCACAATATGCATACACGCCAGCCAAATCTCCGGCAGGCGCACGAGGCCCTGCCCGAAGCGTCTTCCCTCCGCTTCAAGCAGAACGGCGAGGCGGTTTTCTGGGGCAGGCCGCTTATTCCAGAGGAACCCGTTCAGCCACGGTATCGCTTTGGACAATGGGTTTGAGAAGAGCAAAAACGAACGCGCTTTTTCTTCGCATTGTACTTGATTTTTAGGTTTGTTTATTGTATAATAAAACAGTTCCACATGCCGGTGTGTTGGAATTGGCAGACGAGACGGACTCAAAATCTACTTCGTAG
>CALZZE010000021.1 GCA_945830575.1 uncultured Subdoligranulum sp.
AGCGTTCGGTTCGCATCCGAGAGGTCAAGGGTTCGAATCCCTCCAGGTCCACCAGTAAAAAGCACGTCTGATTGATATAATCAGGCGTGTTTTTTCTTTGTGTGAACCCACATTTGAACCCACTTTCAAAATGAGACAGAAAAGGCGGCGGGATGCCCTGTGAGGGGTGTCCCGCCGCGGTGTGTTTACTCTTTTACTTCCGGAAGGCCGGCAAGGCTGGTCAGCAGGCTCAGCGCGCCGGCCAGCAGGGAGGCGCTGGCGACCATGCGCCAGTCAACGGAACTCATCAGTGTGGCGGTGCCGATGGTGGCGATGGCGGTCTGGGCCATGGTCTTGCCGGCTCGGATGGCGGCGGCCTTCATCCATTTGATGCTCATATGTATTACTCCTTATTGATGCTCAAGGTGAGAAATGCGGGTCTCATGGTCGTTGAGGATTTTGTCCTGTGCCTCGTTGTGTTCCCACAGCCGCTTATGGCTGTTGTGGGCGGAGGCCTGCTGGTCGGCCAGGGCTTTTTTCTGCGCGTCCAGGTCCTCTTTGAGGTGGTCAAGGGTCAGGTTCAGTTTAACAAGGTTGTTGTTCAGACTGATGATGGGCTTGCCCACCGTCACGAACAGACCCACCAGCGCCACGATGACCGTCACGACAGTCCATTCCATCGGTTCACGCTCCTTTCAGAGATTCGCAGGGCAGGGACAGCTCCTCCACCAGCGCCCGCAGGCGGGCTTTATCCGCGCCGGTGGCCGTGACAGTGAACCGGTCGCAGTCCCAGTCGATGGCGGGAACGGCGGGCTGCACAACACTGGTGTATGTACCCAGATGCGCGGCCACCTTGCTCTCCCTGCAGGTGAAGTCCCCGTCCAGCCACGCCAGCGGGTTGCGGCGCACGCCTTTCCAAATGACTTCAAAGTGCAGGTGCGCGCCCCGGCAGTGGCCCGTCTGGCCGCTGTAGCCGATGAGCTGGCCCTCCTTGACGGTCTCTCCGGTTTTGACAAGGCGGGTTTTGAGATGGGCATACCGGGTTTGCAGGATACCGCCCGCATAATCCGTGTGCCGGATGCGCACGCCGGTGCCGTAGCTCATCATGCCGGTGGTGGTGCGCTCGTCCCAGTCCTGCGTCCAGTCCACCGTGCCGTCCTCGGCCGCGTACACGGGTGTTTCGATGGCCGCCCGCAGGTCGATGGCGCTGTGGGCGCTGCCGTCATTGTACGTCCAGCCCGCTGTGATGAGGTGCTGCGCCAGCGGCCACGCGAACAGCACCTCTGCGTTTTTAGGTCTCACTCAATGCCTCCTTAATACTCCACAAGGTTGACGCTGACCTCCCATACAGCCTGCCCTTCCCGGACAGCCCGCAGGGTCACAGAGCGGTCTCCGGCGTACATCGTGGCGGTGCAGGTCGAGCCGAAGAAGTATTCCACAGAAAAGCTGTCCGGCGCTGTGGCGTTGAGGACAACAGCGCATTCCTCGGTGGAGAGCGCATACCACCGCACGGAGATTTTCGCAACACCGCCGCGCACACGCTCCCGTACCAGAACGCCGTCCTCGGTGCGGCCGGTTCCCTCGCTGTCCAAGTCCGACAGCGTCACCTGATACTCATGGGGCGCGGGCAGGACCACGCCTCCGATTCTGAGAATATCCATACTCACCTCCCGCCGCTGCGAAGCAGCCTGCGGCTCTGGCTGCCAGCGATCACGCTGTCCAGCAGCTCCTCACCGATGTAGATGTTGATGGGCTGACCGTCCCCGCCGCCGGAGAATTCCCCAAGCGCGGTGCGGAACGCCTGCACGATGGTGTCCAGCGGCGCCTCGATGTTGGTGCCGCTGCGCTGGTCGCCCAAAACGGCAAGAAACTCTCTGTTCGGCGGAATGACAGCCCCCTTCGCCAACAGCGGGATCTGCGGGGCCGTCACCGTTCCGATGTGGAACCCAAAGTTTTTCCCGCCAAGCCCCGGCACCCAATCCGGAACGTCAAACTGCAAACCGTTCAAAAGTCCGATCACGGAATTCAATCCGCTGCAAATGCCGGAGATCATCCTGTTGATAAAGCCGATGATGGCATTGATCGCGCCCCTGACGGTTGCTTTGATGCCCTCAAAAATACTGGATACTGCGGCGGAAATGTCCGTCCAGATGGTGTTCCACACCTGCTTGAGGGCATCCCCTGCTTTCTGGAACTTGTCCTGCACCCAGTCCCAAAGCTCCGATACCTTCCCTTTGATCTCATCCCAATGGGTGACAAGGTATCCGATGACGGCTGCCGCAAGGATGGCCAGAGCCGCCACAAGAAGTACCGGCCAGTTTGCCGCGATCAGGCTGCACAGCCCTGCAAACGCCGTGGACAGTTTGGGCAGTATCGTTGATGCAAAAAGTTCCGAAATGCTTTTGATCGCGGCCGCTTTCGCGCCTTCCATCACAAGCCCCGCCAGAGCGGAAACGCCAGACAGGATCATGGCGGGCATGATGACCGGCATCAGGTTCCCGATGAGCTGCGCAAGCTGCAAAAGCAGTCCCGGCCAGTCGATGGCGCACAGCATCTGCAGGAGCGTCTGCCCCACCTGTGCCCAGTCGATTTGCGACAGCGCCGTGTTGATGGCCGTCAGAATGCCGATGGCCAGACGGCTCAAATCCCCGGCGGCCTGCACCCAGTCGATGTTTGTGAGGGCAGCCCCCACCATTTGCGCGATGCTTTTCCCAAGGTCAGACCATCCATCATACGACGTCACGAAACCATGCAGCGTCAGCAGTGCGGCGCGGAATCCGTCCGTCAGCGTCCGGCCGAGGGCGGGCCAGTCCACCTCCCGAACAAGGGTGGTCAGTCCTTCCGCAAGGCCCCGGCCGATGGTCGCCCAGTTTACACCCTGCCAGAACGTATCGAGGAAGCCGGTGATCGTGTTCAGGCCCTGCGCGATCGTGTGCCCGACCGACGCAAACAGTCCCTGCGCCGATACGGCACCATTGATGGTCTGCGCGATATTGGCGGCCCATGCCGTTGCTTTTCCCTGTATATCCGGCCACGGGATCGCGTTCAGGCTGTCCCGCAGCTTTTCTCCGATCAACCTTCCGGCGCCGTACCAGTCCCCCGCCTCGATGGCCGCAGCCAGAGAATCCAGAAACGGGCTTTTTCCTTCAAAGTCGAAGTCTGGCACAACCCCAGAACCGGCAGCACCTCCCCCGCCATCCTCCTTGTTTTCGGAAAGGCGGTTGATTTCATCAAAGGAGGCAAGGCTTTTCGCTGCCTTTTTCACATCATCTGCCGTACCGGATGCGGCAGCCCCCACGCCGGACATCCCCTTTGCGGCGGCCTTGGAGGCAGACAGTGTTGTGCCTGTAAAGAAGGCAGTCAGCCTTGCCAGATAGCCGAATACCGCAGCGGCTGCGTTGGCCAGCGCTGTGAGTGCCGGCGTGAGGAGCTTTACAATGGGAGCGGCGGCGGTGGCGACTGCCCCTTTCAGATTTGCAAGCGCCTGCTGCAGTTCGCCGGACGCCAGAAACGCATCTCCCATAGAGCCTGTCAGACTGCGCAGACCGGCGGAAATCAGATTGAACACCAGTGCGCCGGACACAATTCCGGCCAGACGTTTGGTAAAACGGTGCAGGCCGTCTGTCGCCTGTGCGATGCGTGCCTGTAAGGTGCGCAGCGGCTTTTGTGCCGCCGTGAAGGCCAGCCTGGACAGCTTTCCGAAATGGGACGCGGTTCTTCCGGCAAGCGCTCCGGCGCCGTTCAGCGCCGCCATTGCCTTTTGCTGCGCCGCATTGGAAACCACGGCATCCTCCACAGCCTGCTGCTCCTGCTCAAGCTGCCGTACAAGCTCCGCCCGCTGTCCGTTCAGAGCCTCCACTTCGGCCTGCTGACTGCGATACTGTTCACTCAGTCTGGCAACGGCCTGTTCCTGTTTGGACAGCTGCGCGGCCAGCTGGTCGCTGCGGCGGATGTCCTCCGCGTTGGCGTTTTCCGTCCTTTTGGCCGCCATCGCGGAAATTTCCGCATCCGACAAGGAGGGCGCCTGCTGTTTCAAGGTCTGGAAGTTTGCCTTCTGGGCCTGATACAGAGCATCATTGACCCGCTCCAGTTCTTTTGCCGTAGCGGCCGCCTCTTCCTGTGCCTGTTTCAGCTCATCCGCCAGCTTGCTTCCTTTCAGGGATTCCAGCTTTTTCTCCAGCGCACCCACCTGCTTGAAAGTATCGCTGGCCTGACTGCGCAGGGATTTCAGCCCGGCAATGGCCTCTTTGTTGTTCAGTCTTGTGTCGATGATGACGGCACCGTCTGGCATGGCAGTTCACCTCCGTTTCCATCCAGCAGCGCCAAAAGACGCTGTTTTTCCGCTTCTTCTTCGGCGCTCACAGGCGCTCTGAGCCAGATCAGGTCATCATGCTCCCTGGCAAACTCCTGCTCCTGCTGATCCAGCTTTTTGCCGCGTGCGCGCTTGGCGCGGATGTTCACGACCTCGGCAAACAGACCGCGCCCAATGCTCTGGAATGCGCCGAGAAATTCCCACCAATGCAGGTATTCGCATCTGCGGCAGCTGTATCCAAGAATCTTATCCACCGCCGGCGCAATGAGTGCGGCGTCCTGCTGCCAGTCCATCAGGCGCGGCCTGACCGGGGAGCGCTCCGGGACAGGCTCTCCGCCGTTGACAAACTGCATGGCTGCGGCAAAGGCGGCGTTTGCATCCGGCAGGCGCTCCCACTTGGGGAACAGGATCTGCAGACAGGCGGCCGCCTGCTGCTGTTCGGTCAGTTCCGGGTCACTGAATACCGCCAGCGCATCCAGCACCGCCCGGAAGTCGCTGCGTATGGCAAAGCGCTGGCCGCATACCTCCACTTCGGTGGGCAGGTCCCAGCGGCTCATTCCACCTTCTGGCCGGGCGCCAGCCCTGCCGCGCTGTCCCGGTACTTGCCGGTGTGGCTCTCCACACGGGCAACGGCCTTCTTTGCGGCGGATTCCTGCGCCTGCTGAAGGATGGGTGCGAGTGCATCCAGAACCGCCTCATACAAAAAGCGCCCGTCCTCGCACAGCGCGAGGGCGGACACATCCTTGAACAGGACCTCCGAAACCTTCGTGCCGAAAATGTTGTCGAACTGCTGACGGATGGCGGCATCCATGTTGTTGACCACTTCGGGGCCTGCATTTTCCGGGATGGAGGCCCCAAGTTCCGTCAGTGCCTTTTTGGCGTTCTCGGCGCGGCCGGCCATGCCAAGGTCCGCAGGGTTGAACCGGATGGTGCCGACCAGTGTGCCGTCAATGTCCTTGATCTCGTAGGTTTTCAGACCTCTGTCGATTTTCAGTTCCATGATTTCTGCCTTTCTTCATAAAAAAGCCCTGCCCGGTCAGGGGCAAGGCTGTTGGTCGTTTCGATATTACGCCGCCGTGAAGGCGCGGGTCTGCACGTTGAAGGTGCCCTTGGTCTTGACGCCGGTATAGTGGACGTTGAAGGGGATCTGGTAGCCGGTGGTGTCGCCGCCGTAGCTGATGACCTCGATGTAGACCTCCTCCTTCACGGCGGGATAGGCGTTCTCGGCAGCCTGCTCCCACAGCTTGACCTCCACCATGTCGGTCTTGAGGTCATCCAGCACCTGGTCGCCGTCAATGATGGCCTGCAGCTTTTCAAACAGAGGGTCGCCCTTGTCGGCGTAGTAGGGGCTGACCTCGGCCTGTTTCTGGTAGCTGTCGATGACCACCGAGGTCTGGCCAAGGATGTTGGATTTTTTCTCCACGTTGGCGGACAGCTCCGGGGAATACTCCTCCAGATCGGCGCCGATCCGCACATAGTTGGCCTCGCCGGAAAACCCGGCGTTGAGAAAATGGGCCATGTATTTGCGCTGAATTTTCATGTTTCACCTCATTCAAAGTAATCGGTAAACACCGCGATGAGCTGCACCATGTACATGGCAAGGCCCTCATCATCGGCGGTGTAAAGCGTGCCGTTCTGGGCGCTGATGGTCTCCCGGTCGGTATCCCTGCTGCCGAAGGTGGGTGCGCGGTGGGTCACGCTCTGGGCCTGCACCCAGCGCTGGAAGTCCATCACCCAATCCTCATTGACGGCGGCGGCCACATCATCGCCGGGTTCCTTTGCCATCACCAGATACAGCGCGAAGTTGTACTGGTTGGTGACGGTCACGCCGCCCAGAAGGTCCTCCCTGCGGCTGACTTCCACAAGGCCCGCCGGGAACACGCCGAACTGCCCCGGCAGATGGTCGGTGTAGTCCACCTGCATCGTGGGCATCCGGTCTGCGCCGGGATAGGTTTTCATCCACGCCTGCAATTTTTCCAAATCGGTCACAGTGTTACCTCTTTCTGTTCAAATACCGCTGAAGGTCTGCCGCCATGGCGCGGCCCTCGGCGGCAGAGACAGCCCTGTCCCACCGGGGGCCTGCCTTGGGATTCTTCGTGCGGTCGAAGGACAGGGCCTTGTCCACAACATGCTTGGTCTCGCCCCTGCGCGCCCAGGGGCTGCCGGTCTCATCCCCCACCATCAGGCGGCCGTGGAACAAAAACCGGGCGTAGGGCGTGTTGGTGACGATCTCCGGCTTTCGCGGGTCGGTCTGGGCCACCGTCACCTTGATGGTCATGCCGCTGCGAAAGGGCATATACTTGACGATGCGCCGCAGCACGTTCCTGGTGTGGAAGGCCTGCGCGTCCCCGGCGGGGTCAAGGCCCTTGTCCTTCAGGATCTGGGCGACGCTGTGCATCTCCAGATAGGCCACCGTGCCGTCCGGCAGCCGGAACAGCTGCTGTCTGCTCATCCGCGCACCTCCACATGGCAGATTTTGCCGTCCCATGACCGTACCGCAATGCTCCGCACCACAAACAGGTCATTCCGGGACGCAGGCTGGAGGGCCTGCCAGTCTGCGCCGTTCTGGAGGATGCCGCCCTCTCCCATGAGCACCTTGTCCCCCCGGCGGAGCGTGTAATCCTCCCCCCATACCGGATGACCGTTGCCGCTGGGCAGCACCAGAAGAAAGCTGTGTTTTCCGGTCTCCCCTGTTTTTTCCACGCCTCCGGTCTGTTCGGATTCCAGATACGCGCCGTGGAACACCGTGCACGTACAGCGGAAATCACTCATTTTTCCACTCAGGTGGTACAGCGTCACCGTCTGGTCGCACAGGCGATAGTCCAGCGGGGCAGCGTCCGGCAATACTCTCAGCATCCGCACCACCGTTCCACATCGTAAAAGCGGCGCAGGCAGCGCATCAGCTCCGCCTGCTGGGCTTTGGGGGAAATGTCCACCGCCGGCGCGGAGGTCTGGGCGCTCACCGCACCGATGGTCACAGCGGTGGCTTTGCGCTGGTTGACCGCCGTATCAAAATAATACAGCGCGTCCGCCATGGCGCACACCGTCATGCCCCCGGCGTTGTCGGTGCGCGGGGTCAGCGTCAGATACCCGCTCAGCCGCCCCAGCTCCTCCGAGGCGCGGGCGACGTAGAATGGCCACGAAAGCTCATCGATGGATTCGCCCAGATACGTTTCCCGGTAAAAGCTGTAATCCGGCGTCACTTCTGCTCATCCTTTTGGGCGGCGGGCTTTTCAGCCTTCTTCTTCGGCGGGATATAGCCAACGATTTTTGCCATTCCTGTCACCTCCTGTCAGACAGCGGGCTTGTGGCTCACTTCGATGCCGGCAAGCTTGTTCTCGTAGACCTCCGCGATGGTCAAAAGCCGGTAGCCGAACAGGTAGCCGTCGCTGTTGGGGTTGTTGTCCGGGGTGATGATCTTGGGTGCGGCGTGCTTCTCGAACTGGATGAGAGCGCCCTTGTGGACGGCCATCAGGTTGATGTCCGCCGCGCCCTCGGCCTTGGCGTAGCCGCCCTTGCTCTCGCCGTCCTTGCCGGTGAGCTGCTTGATGGCGGTGTAGAAACGGCCCTGCGGCACCTTGATGACGGCGGCGAAGTTGTCCAGCACCTCGCGGCTCTTGTTGGTCTCCATGTCCTGCACCAGACCCAGCAGCGTGGGGGTGATGAACAGGTAGCGGTCGTTGGCGGGCACCTCCGCCTCATCCATCTTGGTGGTCAGGCGGCGGATGGCGGCAATGACCTCCGGGCCGGTGGTCAGCGTCTCAGCGGTGCAGCCGGAAGAGCCGACGGCCTTGCAGTAGGCGGCGAAACGGAAGGCGTCCAGTTCGGGCACCACCTTGGTACGGATGAACTCGCCGGACAGGCGGCCGAAGGCGATGCCGGCGGTCTCCATATCATCCATGGAATCCACCGTGAAGCGGCGGCCACGGTCGAAGTTGCACTGGACGGTCTCATTGGTGAGGGACACATCACCGTCCACGTAGCCGCTGGAACGGCTGTACTCGCCAAGACCGGACATGTCCATCTTGGGGATGATCAGCTCGCCGGCGTTGGCGCCCTGCCGTACCAGCGTGTTGTCGCCGTCCAGCACGGCGGTCAGGGATTCGTTCTTGTAGACCTCATCCAGAAGAGGGACATAGGTCTTTGCCAGTTCAATGGTATTGGGCATAGTACGTTACCTCATTTCTGTTTTATTGTTTGGGTTCGGCGGGCAGGCCCATGGCTGCGCGCAGCGATGCGCTGGCGCCGGGCGTGCCCGGATGAGTGCCGGTGCCTGCGGCAAAGGGAGGCGGCGTTGCGCCGGTGTCGAACAGCCAGGCGCTGTCCTTTGCCAGCGCGTCCAGCGCCGCGCCGATGTCGGCATCCTGGTCCTTGCTTGCCTTCAGCGCGTCCACATCCAGCATGGCGCGGATGGCCTTTCCGCTGCGGCCGTGCTTTGCCAGAATGGCCGTGTCCAGCTTGGCCGCAAAGTCACGCTCGGCCAGCTCCCGCTTGTGGGCATCGGCCTGCTCGGTGAGCTTGGCTTGCAGGGTGGTAATTTGGCCTTTCAGGTCGGCCACATCCACCCCATCGAAGGCCTTCAGGCCGTCCTGCGCGGTCTTGAGCAGCTTTTTGGAGCTGTCCAGTTCCTGCTGCAGGTCATTGGCGCGCTTAATCTCCCGGTTGACGTCCGCGCCGTTTTCGTCCATCAGCCATTGCAGCTGCTCCTCGCTGATGCCGGGAATTTTTGCCTTGACTTCCTCACGTTTCATGGTCGATTCCTTTCACCGCTGACGCTTTTTTCCGTGGGTCGCATCCACCTGCGGCGGTCGCAGTTTTTCGCCTTGCCCGTGGCAAAAATTGTGCCCGCCCCGGCCTCATGCAGCCGGAACAGGCATGAAAAAACCACGGTGCTGTGCGCATCGTGGTTTTGATGTTCGATTGTCAGAACTCTTTCACAGAGATATTCGATGGAAACCGTATCCTCGAAAAATTGGCACTTTTCCCGCAGGACGGGCAGGTCAGCAGAAGAAAACCGACCCTGTCGGGACCGCATCTGGATTCGCTTTCGAGTACAGCACCGCACAAAGGGCATTTCGCGGCGTCACCAGACAGAAGTGCTTGTGCGGCATTCTGCCAGATGGACAGGTCATTTGCCAAGTCCAGTCTTTTTGCAGTAGTCATCCCACCATCCCTGTTCTGAACCATAGGCCTCACGCTCCCGTTCCATCAGCTCTTCCACTGAGGTAATCATACCACGTTCTTGCGCCTGTTTCAAGTGGATATACTCATGCCCAAGCGTTTTTACCAGCTGCTCTCGGTCAGAAAATGCCGCCGGATACAAATGGATCATCGAACCATCCGGGAATGTGTATCCCATAAATTCTCTCCGACCAATGAGTTCCTTGTCACGAACAATGACCAGCTTTGTGTCAGGAAACTGGATTCCCATATCCTTCACAATGCCGCGTACATGTTTCAGGCTCATTTGTTCCTCAAATTCTGAAAACGCGCCGGTATTTCTTGTCTTTCGGTATTGGTATTCCGCTGCGGCAGCATCCGCCTTTTTCGCCTCCTGCACCGCCCCTGCCGCCTGCTTTCGGCCAAAGCCGCTCACCTCGATGCGCTCTGCCTGGGTGCGCAGTCCCGCCGCCTTGGAAAAGCGTGCGTACTGGCCGCGCAGGGCCTGCAAGCGGACGGCGGCAGTCCGGGCGGCCTCGGTATCGCCTGCCGCGTCGGCGGCCAGATAGCGGCGCTTTTGCAGGCGCTGGGCGCGTTCCAGCTGGCGCTGTTTCTGGGTGGCCTCGTACTTTGTGTAGTGCCGCCCCTCGTAGGTGATGCCGCGGGCGTTGTCCTGCCGCAGCTCCTCCAGCTCTGCCTCGCTGTACTGGGGTTCATTCACACCAAGAAGGATGGGAAACGCCACGTGGCCGCAGTTCAGCGTGCCGATGCGGCGGGCAAGGCCTGCATTCAGCGCCTCGTACTGCGCATCGGAATACTGGCGGCCCTGATACGGCTCATGGTCCGGCGCGCTGGCCGCATGAGCGGAGATTTCCCAGCCGTTGCAGCCGAATTCGTCATGGTCGGCCTTTGTGATCTGCTCATCCAGAAGGCCCATGCCGCCCATCATGCTGCGCCGCACGGCCGCCTCCAGACTGGTGTGCACCCCGCTCTCGTAGTCGATGGTCACAACGCCCTGCCCGGCCATTTTGGCGGTGGCCTGCCGGATGGCGGTCTGGTAGTCCGCCGCGCCGGTAAACACCTGCTCAAAGGCGAAGTCCATGGTCTTGCGGTAAAATGTCCGCAGCGGGTAGGCTTTGCCGTCCGGGGCCACCATGCCCAGCGTCTGGGTCAGATTGGTGAAGTCCTTTTCCGCCAGACGGACCGCCGCCAACGTCATGCGCTCCAGAATTTCAGACTGCGCGTCGGACGCCCACACGCCGACAAGACCGGTATCATTTTGATGGCTGAATACAGCGGCATCTTCAAACAGCTGCCAGATTTTCTGCCACGATAGACCCAAGAGCCGTTTCAGCTCCTTTTTCAAGGCCCGATGCCCCACGCCCAGCGCCTGACTGCGGTACAGCTCATAGGCGGCGGAACTGGTCATTTTTCCCGCCTCTGCAATGCGCCGGGCCGCGTCACGCAGCAGATACTCCGTCATGTCGGCAGTGACCTGTCCCATGGCATCCCGCAGGCCCGTCACCTGTTCCGGCGTCAGCGCCATGGTTTACCCCTCCAACAGCTGCTCCATCTCCGGCATATACTTCTCCCGGATGGCCGAAAGGTCTGCCGGGGTGTCGCATGGCAGGTCGTACTTCCATGCCAGCGCCAGCTCCGGTTTCAGCAGCCCGGCGGCCACCATGCCCATGGTCTCGGTCCACACCTTATCCGCGTCATACAGCACGCCGTTGCCCCAGCTGATGGACACATCCTCCAGCGGGTCAAAGGCTGCGGCGTCGCACAGGCGGTACATCTGGCCCAGCACATCGCACAGGCGCAGCGCCTCCCGGTCGGCGGCGTCCCATACCTGCCAAAGCTCCTGAATGGTCAGGTTGTAGTCGCCCTCGCTGCTGGTGATCTCCTTTGCCGTGCGCTGGGCTGCCTCCACATCCGACAGCAGGCCGCGTTTCAGACCGATGACATTCTCCACATTGCGCAGGTACTCGGTCTTGCGGGCCAGAAAACTCTGGTCCCGCAGGGACGGGTTGAACACCGTGATGCCCACCTGCTCCTCGCTGCCGTCCAGACCCGTGAACAGCCCGCCGGGGAAATATTTCCGGGTCACATTGCCGTCCGCGTCACGCTCCCGGTGCAGAAGGTCCTCCGAGGCCAGCACACGGATGCGGCCGTTGTCGAACTCCTGCGAAAGCAGATATTCGTTGTGGTTGATGGCGTGGATGATGCCCTCCGCCGCCGCATAGACAGACACCGCATCGGCGCTGCCGTCCACACAGTTTTCCATGGGCATCCGCACCGGGGCCAGCCCGATGCTTCCCACCGGCTGCGGGAAGCTGTACTCCGGCTCCAGCGCGGCATACTGCGGCAGGCTGGAAAGCGGCACCGCCACGCCGATGGTGCTCCTGTCGCCGGAGCGGTACAGCCTGTTCTGAATGGTCAGCAGCCCGTTTTCGTCCACCGTGCGGCGCTCCAGCAGATGATACCACTGCCCGCCGGCGGCGGTGTGCTCCGCCAGGATCATGTCGGTCACTTCGTCCTGCGGGTTGCGGGCCAGCACCGCCACGCTGTCCCGGCGCACCACCGAGATGGCAAAGCCTGCGGCGGTGGGGACGGGTTTCAGCCACGCCTCGCCGCCGATCATGGCGTGCTGCATCGCTTTCTTGCGGGCTTTGTCCAGCGCGCGCTGGCATCCGGACAGAAACTCCGCCTTCGCGCTCTGCCCGTTCACCTCCGCCTCATACTCGGAGAAACAGGCCTTCTGCAGCTTGGCCACGATGGTGCAGGGAATGCGCTGGCAAGGGTCCTCCTCGCGCTTATTGTCCAAAACCCGGTCATAATACAGCGCGTACCAGTCCGAGATTGCCTGCTGCATGGCGGGCGTTGTGATGTCCCGCGTGCCGGGCCATGCCTGCGACAGGGCGCGGGTCTGGTTCATGCCAAACAGTGCCTCCATCAACGCCATTTACTTTCCCTCCACCGTGATGCAGGCCGGACGGCGCAGCACCCGCATGGCGTGCTCGGTGGCATCCAGACGGGCGCGCAGCAGCTCGTTCTGCCGTTTCAGCTCCATCACCTGATATTCCAGCTGCAAATTGCGCTCCAGCATGGTCTGACGGCAGTATTCCGGCAGAAAGCGCTCCCAGAACGCCTTGCGCAGCTTGTGAAACAGTTTCATGTGTTGTCTCTCCTTTTCCAGATCCGCTCGGTGGCGTAGCGCACCGCGTCAATGTGGTGGTTGTTCACATCGGGGTAGCCGGGCAGCACCTCACCGCTGCGCTTGTCGCGCTCATATTCGTACTCGGAAAATTCCCGCGCCGTGTCGGGGCAGCGGGCCGGATCAATGACGATGGCCGCAAGGCTTTGCAGCCACTTCATGCTGCGCACAAGGCTGCCGGGGCCTTTCACGGCCGGTCGGCAGGGCAGACCGGATGCGCGGTAGTCATCGCAGGACTTCGGCTCGGCGGAATCCGCCGTCAGATGGTCGCCGTCCTTCACGCCTCGCGCGATCAGCAGAGCCGCTGTGTCCCGGTTGGTGGTGCGGGTGCGGGTCAGCTCGTCAAAGATGTACAGCGTACGGCGGGCCGCGTCGTAGCTGACGGCGTTGTAGGCCCACGGGTCGGGGTACCAGCCCCAGTCCACACCGTGCGCGGTTCGGTCAAAGGCGGCGATGCGCTCCTCCGACATGGCAGTCAACTGCAAATTTTCAAACACGGCGGTACCGCTGCCCACCACCTCCCCCATATACTCGTGGAGGTAGGCGGTGGGGTTGGTCTCCTTCAGATGCACGGCATCGTCCAGAAACCGCGCCCCCAGCCACTGCGGCGGCACTTCCAGATAGGTGGAATGATGCACCAGCTTGCCGGGGCGCGTTTCCAACGCGTAGCGGTTCGCCCAGCTGCGGGCCATGGCCGGCGGGTTAAAGCTTTTCAACGTCAGGGAGTAGTCGCCGCCGCGAAACATGCTCTGCTCCACGCTGCGCACCTCCTCCGGCCCGGCAAACTGGTCCAGCTCCTCGAACCAGGCAACGCCGATGGACCCGAAGGGCACCTTGATGGATTTGAGCTTTCCGGGGTCGTCCAGACCGAAAAAGAGAATTTTCTGCCCGGTGGGCAGGTAGATGCATTCCATGGGGCTGACGGTGCATTTGAACCGCCCGGCCAGCCCCAGCACCCCGATGGCCCACACCACCTGCGCATAGACGCTGGTGCGCAGAGTGTTGGCCACCTTGCGCAGCACCACCGCATGACAGGACGGATGGCGCAGCAGCTGCAGGACCAGCTCGATGGACAGGTAGCTGCTCTTGGCAGAGCCGCGCCCGCCCTTGGCGATGACCTCCTGCACCTCCCCCGCCTTGATGGCCCGGTGAACGCTGTGGAACGGCTGCGCCACCACCTCAGACAGCTTACAGGTCGTCAAGAATGGTCACCCCCTCGGATGGATCCGCTTTTGCGTCCTCTCCCAGAATGTCCGCAATGAGCCGTCCCGCCCGTGCATCGCCATTTGCGGCCGCATCAGTCAGGCCGACGATCATGGCCATCTGGTTGTCGATGTCATCCGGGTCAAGCCCGCGCCGGGAGAGTTTATTCCAGCTGCGGCGGTCAGACACCGGCAGGGACAAATAGACATCAGCCGCCTCTTTCAGCGCTCTCTTTCGACGTCTTGCCACGCCGGAGGCGATGCCGCCTTTCTGTCCAAATTCTCTGGCTTCGCTCTCGCTTCGCTGGTCCATTGGCACAAGATTTTTCTCATTCGGCACGTCACCACCTCTCTTGCAAAATAAAATAAGGCACCCTGTCAGGTGCCTTCTGATTCACCATAGAATCCTTTTTCCTCCAACCATTCTACTGTGCGTTCTTCGACGCTGCCGCGCTCATACCATGATGTAAACCCGGTGCCATTCCATGCGTGGCTCTGGATGACCTCATCACGGAACCGAAGGATGGCCGGATTGCGGCGCATCTTGTTCAGCCCGCTGCGCTGGTTCTGCTGCACACGCTGCCAGCTTATCCCGGTGATTTCAGCAGCGGCTTTAAGCGTACAGCCTTCAAAGAACGTGGCGCGGATCGCGTACACTTCTTTTTCCGTCAGCTTTTGGAATGCCTCCTCAATGGCTGCGTGCAGCTCGCTTGTGAAGATGGCGTCCTCCGCCTGCCGGAAGGGAATCTCTGCCGATGGGTCCGGCTGCTGGTCTCCCAGTGTCGCGCCGCTGTCATTGCTTTCATCAAGCAGCAGGTCAAGACTGGTGCAGTTGTTCAGAGGGTCTGCGGCCAGCGTATGCCTCCTGCCATCCTTCCCCTTAACATAGCGTCTGCGCCCGTTTGACAGTGTCATCATGATCTGTCTTTTTGCATATATCATCAGCCATGTGGAGAACGCGCCGGCCGCCGGGTCATAGCTTTTGGCGGCGTACAGGGTGGCAAAGTAACCGTCCTGCTCCATGTCCTCCAGCGTGATGCCGTGCGAGGCGGCGATTTTTCTGTGGGAAAGATGCCACTGAAGGAAAAACTGCCCCAGCAGAGCGCGGTTTGCCTGCCACAGCTCGCCCAGAGCGGCATTGTCACCGGCCTGCACCCTTTCGGCCAGAGCGGCATTGACAGCTTGACGGTCGGTTTTATCTTCTGAAAGGCTATTCGTTCTTTCCATAAACGTAGAGTTGCCGCCTTTCGTGAAATTGGTACAAAAATAAGGCGCAACGGACAGCAGCGCCTTAGACTGTCGGTAAGTCAACCCCACACAGCTGATGACGGCCTGTGTGGTGCCGATCGGGAGGTAAACCAAGGATTTGAACCCTGTTCTGCTGCTTACAAAACAGCTGCATCACCGTAAATGCTTGTCTACCGCAGATGTTACCGACATTAGTGTCGGGAACATCGTCGCACATGTATACGCTCTGCGCCTTGCGGCGCCGGGTCCATGTGTGAAAAGGAGTAGGAAACTATGGCCGACCTTATCAATACCATTTTACACGTAAAACGTTTGAAATGATATGAAATCCACCGAAATGTTTTGAACTCTTTTCACAGCTTCAGGCTATCCACCCCTTGTCTGTGCAGCTGGTAGACACGGCGCACCACAACATGAACAGCATCTGCGATCTCACTAAAGTTTTGTCCCAAAATGTACCGTCTGCGCAAGACCTCCATCTGCTGCTCAACGGGCACCGACGCGATGGCCTTCATGACATCACATCGGATGGCGAGACACGCCGCCGCCTGTTCCTCCAGCTGCGTCTGCACTTCCATGATTTTTTCCACGGAAACAGGAATTTTGTTACTGCCAACGGATTTTCCCACCGGCATCCCGGACAGCGCGGTACTCACGCTTTCTGCCTCACTGCGCAGCTGCCTGATCTCCTCCTCCAGCATCTTTTGCCGTCTGAGAGAGATGGAATACTGCCGCAGAAATTCAATTTTTTCCTGGTAGTCCATTTTGCACCTCACAATCCGTACTTTAATACGTACTGTCCATAGCTCAGGCCTTCATTCTCTGCAGCCATGACGATTTCCTCGATGGAAAGCGGCCTTTCAATTCCGACAATGCTTTGGCGACAACCGGTTTTTCCGGCATGTCCTTTTCTCTTCTTATCGGGTTGATTCTTTCTTGTTTTTGCACGGTCTCTCATGCACTCCGTGCAATATTTCCTCTGCGGGGAGACCCCGCGCATCGTTTTCCCGCACTGCCCGCATGGTTTTGTCGTTCGGTTTGTCATGTGACTGTATCACCTCCCATTTTCATCAATCGGACCGTGACAGATTTTCAATCAGGATCCACATATTTGTCGTACAGGATATCCCAGACCTCTGCGGCGGCACAAGTCGTAATAACCATTGCACACATGGATTCCTCATGTCCCATCGGCTTGATCCACCACGCGCACGATTCACTGCAAGGCGCAAAGCCTCTGAGCGGGCAAAGATTTTTTTCCTTCATGGTATCCTCCCTTACCGTACGGTAATACACGTTACACAGAAGTAACACGTATTGTGAAACTCAAAAAACATCGCTTTATCCTCAAAAAAAGGTACGGTAACACGGTAACACCAGTAGAAAACCAAGCATACTATAGAATTTTTAACATGGATTCATTTGCCGTATTTTTTTTCTATAATATAAGGGATGTTTTTTTTGCATGTTACCGGTGTTACTGTGTTACCGCTTTTCAACAAATCATCGCAGCATCGAAAAACACAATGGATTCATGTTCCATCATAAGAATCCATGTTTTCAACAATCTCTCCATTGAACGGGTCCTCCACATAGTTCTCCGGGGAAACTCTCAGGCAGACACAGCGTATCTTTCTCCCCCGGATGCTTTTCAGGACGGTACTTTTGCCGTCTGCGGAAACCTTGATGAGATGGGAACCTCTGAGATAGCTGATGAGGGCCTGCGGATTATACCCGGCATCCTCTGCCGCCCTCTTGAACACAGAATTGATGATATAGGCCCAGTCTCCGTCAAGGATGCCGTAAATATCGCCCTGGTCCACATCAAGCCTCATCCGGTTGGCGTTCTGGGCAACCCAGTCGCAGAGATACTCGTAGCCGCGCACGCCCAGACTGACGGATTCCTTGCTTGCCAGAAACTTTGCCAGCTCCTCGCAGGTCAGACCGCTGCCGTCCTTGAAAATCCACAGCGTGGCCAGAATGTCCGCCGTCACGATGAGCGCCGCCGCCATGGCCTGCTTGTCGGTGGTGGCGCTGCTGTTCAGCATGGCAAAGCAGCTTTCGTAGATGTCCCGCGCCCGCTGCAAGTTGCCCGGCTCCAGCAGCGTTTGCACAAAGGCCCGCCCTGCGTGGCCGTAGCTTTTGCGGAACGCTTTGACGGTGCCGCGCCCGTCCGCCACTACCTTGTGGGCGCTGGTGCATTCGATTTCAATGACCCGGTTCACCGCGCCCGCGCCGGCTCCCGTGCCGTTGATGGGGGTCTCGCCGGTGGTGAGGATGGCGTTGGCCCAGGTGGGGGTCACGTCCACGCCGCCGCCCTTGTTGCCGCGGGTGCGGCCCGCGCCCTGCGTCAGCCGGTAGACGTTGAACACCACCTTTCCCCGCTGCGTGCGGGACAGCTGCAATTCGTCAATGCACATGGGCAGGCTGTTGAGGAACGCCGCCGTGCGCTCGTAGCCCACATCGGTGCCGTCGAAGGTCTTGACATACTTGCCCATTTCGGGGCTGGCCCAGACGCTGGCGGCGGCCATCAGCGCCACGGTTTTGCCGGTGGAGGAGTCCACTCCCCACAGATGCACGAAGAAGGGCAGCGCCCCCAGCGGTTTGATGAGCACGCTGGCAAAGCTGGCGGCCAGCACGATGCGGGCGGCGGTGCTTTCTTTGCGGAAGGCCCGCGCCGCTGTCAGCCAGTCCTCCAAGCTGCCACGTGGCGCGGTGGCGTCAAACACCGGGGCGTACTCGGCGCGTCCATCGAAGAACAGCCCATCAACAAAGGGGGAAAACTGACGATTGCCAACCCATCCCATTCTGCCCACCGACCTGCTTACAGGAATGCGGTGATAATTCAGCGCGTAAAGGTCAAGCAAAAAGTCGCTGAGTACATGCGCCGACCGCAGGTTGACAGGCAGGCCCGTGTCGGACAGCCTGACCAGCTCTCTGGGGGTGGCGTACTGGCTGCACGGAATGATGATTTCATTCCACTGGTTCGACATGTAAAAGGCAAGTTTCACCTTTTCGGTCCCATCGTCAATGTTTTTATACCGGTGTTTCATCGTGATCGGTATCTGACACGCGACCTCCTCTCCATACGGCGTGAGCCTTCTTACGCCATATTGGTCGCATGTCCAGTTTCCGCAGTCAAGCGCCGCCATCTGCCCATTGTAATTTGTGATGTTCTGCACCACGACAACAGGCTTTTTCTGGTCCTGTTTTTCGCAGAAGCTCTTGTAAAGCTCCTTAAACCCTTTCAAGCCCGCCTCTTTGGCTTTGATCGCGGCTTTTTCCACAAGCTGCCGGTGCAGGAACGGGTCCGCTCTGCACCGGTAAAGCTCCAGATAGGGTTCATCGCTGTTCAGATACTGCTCCAGCGTATAGGAAGGTACGTCCTGCGCGGGGCCATTTCCCTCTTCCTGTTCAGAGATGGATCTCGTTTCTTCGGATTCCGCCATACAGCCTCCTTTATTCATGGAATTTCCTGCGCAGCATCTCCAACGCATCGGCGTCCGGAAGAATGCGCAGCGCGTTCCGGGTTTCGGCGTCCGCCTTTTCCATCAGATCGTCCACCTCTTTGGCAATAACAGCATTCTGTGCAACTTCAAACAGGCGTTTTTCAAAATACGTATTCTCCCGAACCGCAGTCAAGCTGTACTCGGCGATTGCATTCGTGAGTTCCGTCTGAACGGAGTGCAGCAGCGTGCAAAGTCGTGACGCATCATACGCAGAGATCGGCTTTTGGTCAGCATCTTCAAAATAGTCTGTCATCACAATGCCAAGAAGGTCATTGGCCTGTTCCATGGATCTGATGACGCCGTTCATGCAGAGATCAAAAAGCATCCGGTCAAGGTAGCAGGGTTCCTGTCTTGCATTTGCCATCTTACCGGCCCTCCTTTTTCACGAGGACCCGTTCCGAACAGGCTCTGCAGAGCACACGGGTGCTGTAGAGGTCAGCATTTCCCGTCGAAAGAATTTCCTGAAGGTCCACGTGATGCTCCCTTCCGCATTCCGGACACTTGGTATAGACATTGTCATCACGAATCGGCAGTTTGTTTCCTTTGTGTTTCATGTAAAACATCGTATTCTCCTTTACTTTTCGAGTGCGCGGCACTCTTTCACATATTCCAGATATTCTTCCAGCGCCTTGCATTTGGCGTAGGTTTCCGGGTCGGTGACAGGGGGCGGCGGGATGCGGTGCAGTCTGCGCAGCTCCAGAACCAGCTGCCAGTCCTTTTCCTCCCTGTCACGGGCGGCCTGCTCCCGCTGGGCCTTGCGCTGTTTCCAGCTGTCATCCGGCGTGGCCGGGCTGTCAAACAGGCCGAGGGAAAAGTCCGCGTCCAGACGTTTTGCGGCCTGCGCCGGGGAAAGCCCGAACAGCTTTTCCACGAAGGTCACCACATCGCCGCCCGCCCCGCAGCCAAAGCAGTAGAACCCGCCGGCGCCGGGGTACACCTTGAAGCTGGGCGTTTTCTCGCTGTGAAACGGGCAGCAGCAGGTGCCGTGTCGGTCCAGAATCAGCCCGTACCGGGCGGCCGCATCCGTCATGGGGACGCGCTCCACAATGCGGGTGAACACCTCCGGCGGCAGGCCGCGGTGCTGCTCAGATGGCGCGTGGCGCCTGTTCAAAGGCATTCTCGGTCGAAATGGTTTTTTACGCATCGGAACATCCTATCCCGTGTTTTGTCAAATCATATCTTCCAATCTCGCCGTTCCTCGCGCTTTCCACAAGGTCCATGGCAATTCTGTATGCATCTGCCATGCATTGGTGTTTCGCGTCAAGCGTTTCCCGAAAACGGATTTCAGAAATCTTATAGAGAAACTGCAGGCCCTTTTCCAACTCATCGGCGGAAAAAGAATCAATTTGTCCGCCTGATTTGTCCCCTTTGAAACGTACTTTCCGCCGGGCGCGCTCCTGACGGATGCCGCGAATCTCGCCGTATGAGATGCACAGATACAGGGCACTAAAGAAACCTCCGTGCTTTTCATAAGATTCCTCCACATGGCCGACAAACTCCTGCGCCTCGGCATCATGGAAGCACAGCGGTCTTTTCGATGCGATTTCAAAAATGTTCATTTTCAATTCGTCCTTTCCGGCTGGCACGTTCCTGACGGATGCCGTAAATGCGCCCGGCGTTGTAGATGTTGAACAGCATACACACAAGATTCCATTCATTGTCACTGTCAATCGGGTGGCACTGGTAAACATTCATCATGTCACGCAAAAAGTTGTAAGCAGGTTGGAATTCACAAGACCTTTCACCGATGCGGATAGCCTCCGCCACAGTGGGGCGCTGTGCGTGGTTCATTGTCCTGCACCTCCTTTCCTGCTGGGAAGTTTCTGCATGACACCGCAGCACCAGTTGCAGGACAGCAGGCAGACCAGACAGAACAGCCAGCAGAGTACGCCGCCACCCGCCAGCGCCTCGCAGAGCGCGAACATGGCCAGCATCGCCAGCAGAAACGCCGCGCCCTTGACGAACTCGCGGAAAAGATGTACAATAACACAAAAGCAGGTTTTGCCAATTTCCCGCTTTTTGTCCGCCGCCGTGGTGTGCCAGCACCGGGCGGCATTTTTGTTTGCCTTGACCATTATCCTATTCCTCCATTCCGTTGCTGCAGTGGACAAACACATTGAACTTTCCGTCCTTCTGCAACTTCCAGATGTCCTTCTCCACGATGTTCACCTCCTTTCAAATCGGCCCCGGATCGCGGCGGTTTCCCTCCCCTTCCATGCAGGGAACGTCGGGGAAGAACAGTGCGCCGATGCGCTCCTGAGGGATTCTCAGAACCTCGCACATTTTCCGGATGTCCTTCCCTGTCCATTCCACCTTTTCCATCAGGCGGTCGTTCAGGCTGTTGCGGTGCCAACCGAGTGTTTCCGCCAGTTCCGCCTGCGTATCAAAGCCCATATCCTCTGCCAGACGGACGATGGGGCGATACTTGCGCGGATGGCGCGGACGTTTTGCTGCCATCTTGGTGCCTCCTTTGTGGCTCAATAATTCGCTTAAAGCGAATCTCTGGACAAAATAATAAAGTCTGCCGGAAAGCCGTAGACTTTCTCCATCTTATGTACCATGTCCCACTGCGGAATCGTCTTTCCGGATTCATAGTTTGCCAGCGTGGCCGGGTTGATTCCAAGCATCCTTGCGGCATCTTTCTGGCTCAGGTGCGCATTGACACGTGCAGCCTCCAATGTGATCCGGGGAAATTTCTGTTCAAGAACCAAATTTTATCTCCTCCATTTTTGTGTTTTTCTGTCCGGAACGATTCATGATCATTCCGCCTGCACCTCTAAGTATACTCGCTTAAAGCGAAATGTCAAGCTAAAAGCGAAATATTTTCAAAAAATTCTTGAATTTCTATCGCTTTTAGCTTATACTATAGCTATAAGGAGTGGTACCTATGAGCGATAACGCCAAGCAGATATTTGCGCAGAATTTGAGACGTTATATGAAAGAGAGAGGAATGACCCAGCAGGATATTGCTGAGTATATGGGTTGTTCCGGTTCCACCGTCAGTGACTGGTGCAACGGAAACAAATATCCACGCGTAGATAAAATGCAGCGCCTCGCAGACCGTTTTGGCATCACAATGTCCGAGCTGACCGCAGAGCAGGATCCATTGGATTCCGTTGATGTCGCATTCTATGGAGATTATAAACAGTTGGATGAGCATGACAAGGCGATTCTTCGAGATATGGTCAAGGCGATGCGTGCCAGGAGCAGAAAGGCGGAGGAATAACGAATTTGTTTGAATTGCACGACCTTTATGATGACTGTGACAATTCCGATGCCTTTATCATGATTTGGCCCGGAATGCCTGCCCCTGCCGCCACGATTCGTGACGGAGAATGTACCTGCATTGCATTTGACTGCACCAAGCTGAAAACCACCAGAGAATTGCGCGGCGCAGCCATGCATGAGGACGGACATCTGCAAACGGGATGTCTGCACAAAGTTGACAGTCCCTATCAGATCGTAGCGCAGGCAGAACACAGGGCGGATGCATACAGTTTTCAGAGATTCCTGACCTCGAACGAAATTTCCGAGGCAATGCGAAACGGATACACACAAATCTGGCAGCTGGCAGAGTATTTCGACCTGCCAGAAAAGACCATACAGAAAGCTCTGCATTACTGGACAGAGTGCAAGGGCATTGACTTCAACAAGAATACGGAGGACAATCCAGCGTGACCAGTCCGTATTGTGTTCTACCAGCACATTGTCATGTAAAGCAGACAAAGATACGTCACCTGAAGATGTTCTTATCATCAAAAAGAGAGTGAAAACGATTATGGCTTTATTTTCCAAATCAGAGAAAACGATGTACAACCGCTCCGATATGGCTGAAAAGGATGGTCATACCCATTTGTCAATCTATACTGTTTCCGGCCTTCTGATGGGGACAAACCGTTTTGACGAAAAGGCGACCGCTCCGTTGGAAGACGTTCTTCAACGAATGCAAAAAGACGGGTATGAGATTCTTGATGTGAAAGTCACCGCAGAATCCAACCAGATGTGCATTGCATCCATTCTTTACAAATAATAAGCCACAACACGTACATTCAGATAGATACCACCAAGAAATAAATGACATCGTAGCTGCACACAGGCTTATCTAACAAGTGATGGACGCCCCCTTCTTCCATAACGATGACATATCCTAAGGTCGGAAATCACGACCTTAGAAAACTCAACGACAAAACGCAGCCGAGTTTGTCACGATCTGCCCCGGCGTTTTGCCGAGTCAGGAACTTCAAAATTATGTACCACTACCCTGTTTTGGGGTAGCGCTTACGACCTGAATCGCAATTCAAAGAACATGGCCGAGCGGCTGGGGTACCAAAACGGTAGTCGAGATGTAACCCGTCATGTGTACAATGATGACAAAGGGGTATGTGAAATACCGACCCCATCACTTCATCTGGGTGAACGGTTCGTTCTGTCAGGTCGTGATACACGCTGCAAAGCTGGGTCGGCGTTTCGCCGGCAAAGGTGGCAAATTACCACCTTTGAAAACACAACGACAAAATGGCACAGAGTTTGTCACGGGCTGTCACGTAGTTTTTACGGGTCAGGTGTCTCAAGATAGTGAGATAGTTTCCAAAACTCCCATTTGGGGAGCTTTGAAGCTCCCCCTGTTTCGGGGTATCGGTTTCTGAATGGTTTGAAAAGGAGTGAACGTTTTGTTCACACCTCTACAGGCGGATGATACAGGGGTGAGTGAAATTCTCACCCCCCCTTCCCGGCGGATTCTTGTAAACTGTCATTTTGGCAGTTTTGCTTTTCGCAAATTGCGACCACCTATTCCAGGCGGACACTCAATAACGATTCGTTACCGGGAAGGGGGCACCGAAACGATGCCCCCCCAAAAACAAGGACTCATACCCGGCGGGTGGGGTCGCGAATCGTTACCCCATAAGGGAGTAACCGAATGTTACACCCTTTCCAGAAGGATAAAAAGTGGGTGGCGAATCACCACCCAGTCACAAAGCAAAAAATCGCCCCCGGTGCGCCAACACCGAGAGCGTTTTGAATAGATCGGCTTGCCCGAAGGACAATTACACGACCCGTATCTGTAATTGTACCACCTCCGGGCAGGCTTTGCAAGCTATACCCAAAAAACGGAGGTGTATTTTTTATGTCATCGAGAACAAACACAGCGGCCCTTATCAATGGAAGGTGGGTCGTGAAGGTTCAAAAGAACGGCGTGCGCAAAGCGTTTTACAGTTCCAAGCCCGGCAAGAAGGGACAGCAGGAGGCCAACGCCAAAGCGGATGCGTGGCTTGACGGCGAGATCGTGGACGCAAAATGCCGTGTCCGGGATATATGGAAAGACTATCTGGCGGATGTGGAGGCAAGAAGTAGCTTTTCCAATTACAGACAGATCTGCACCATCGGGGATTCTTACGTTCTGCCGCTTCTCGGAAACAAAAAAGTATGCGATCTGACAGAGGGAGACTTGCAAAGCCTTGTCAACAAAGCGTACAAGCACGGTTCCTTCAACAGCAAGCAAAAGCACAAGTCCTCCCTGAAACCGGGAGAGACGCTGAGCAGAAAAACGCTGAACAACATTGTGGCCACGCTCAAGAACTTCATGAAATACTGTCGTGTTACCGCGAAAGCCACCACAATGATACCAGAGACCCTTCGTGTTCCAGCCGGTGCCCGTCTTGACGGAAAATCCATTTTACAGCCGGACCATCTGAAAACGTTGTTTTCCAGCGATATGACCACATGGCGTGGAAAGCCTCAAAAGGATGATATGATCTATGCGTATCGTCTTGCCGTCCTTACCGGCCTGCGCCCCGGTGAGCTGCTCGGACTGCGTTGGGGCGATGTCACGCCAAATGAGACACACTTGCAGATTCGTCGCGCCATCAATGTGTTTGGCGAAGAAACGCAGGGAAAGAACCAAAATGCGGTTCGCTCCATCCCATTAAGTGAATACGCGCAGGAAATGATTCGTGCGCAGCGCTCCCTTGCGATCGAGGAATGCGGCAGCGTGACGGCACAGGAACCTGTTTTCAGGGAGATCACAGAGCCAACACTGCGGGACACATGGAAACGGTACTGCAGGGCTAACGCGATTCCGTCTGTCACCCTGTATGAACTGCGCCACACCTTCGTAAGCATTGCCAGCCTGCTGCCAGCCGGTGAAGTCAAGATGCTTGTTGGGCACAGCCGCAGCATGGATACCTTCGGGACCTATGGTCACCATATCAAGACGTATGACCAAATGATTGCGGATGACCTTTCCGGATTGTTTGACAATCTTCTTGGGTAAATTTGAACCCATTTTTGAACCCACATTTTTGCAGTTCATTCAATGGAATGTCATTCTAACATATGCACAGTTCTTATAATTCAACGTAATTCCGTAGATTATTTCCGGTTGTAATTATCAGGTTATATTTATTTACAGGTTCGAATCCCTCCAGGTCCACCAAAAGCCCCCTGCCGCATTCCGGCAGGGGGTTCGCTGTTATCTCTCTGCTTTTGCCACTTTCAGCATCCGGGCGGTGTTCATGGTGCAGGTGAACAGGTTGGAGGCGATCATCACTGCCAGAAAGCCCGTCATGCCGTACCGGGGCAGCAGCAGCCAAATCCCCGCGATGCGCAGGGCGGAATCCGCCAGTGAATACCGAAACATGGCCAGCTGCTCCCCCAATCCCTTCAAAACGCCGTCCACCATGCTCTCAAAATACATGAACGGGGCCACAAAGCCCAGAATATGCACATACTCCCCCACAGCTTCCTCATGGTACAGCAGTACCGCCAGCGGCTTGCCGAACAGCACAAAGCCCGCCCCCGCCAGCAGAGAAAACCCGCCGGTGAGCAGCATCATCAGGCCGATGATGCGGCGCTTTCCGGCGCTGTCGCCCCGGGTGTGGGCGCGGGTGACCTCCGGCATGAGCAGGCTGGACAGCGCCGACAGCACCGAAAATGGAAAGAACAGCAGCGGCAGCGCCATTCCTTTCAAATTTCCATATTGGGTCATGGCGGCAGTGCGGTCACCCAGATACAGCGTAAGACAGTACGGAATCAGGCTGCTCTCGGCGGCTTGCAATGCGCTGGCCAGCAGACGGCTGCCTTCCACCGGCAGAACGATGTCCCACAGCTCTTGTTTTGTGTAGGGATGCAGCGGTTCGCTGGCGGTCGGGCGGAACTCCGGCTCCCGCACCGCAAACGCCGCCATCAGCAGGCAGGATACCGCCTCGCTGACGGTATTGCCCAGCAGTACAGCCGCGCAGCCGTAGGCCGCGCCCCATCGGGCCAGCACACGCAGCGCCGCCGCGGCCACCGCCATGCGCACCAGCTGCTCAATAAGCTGGGACACCACACCGGGCCGCACATTCCGCTTTGCCAGAAAGCAGCCCCGCAGCGCGCCCGCCACCGCAATAAAGGGCAGACTGGGCGCCAGCACCAGCAGGGGCAGTTCGGCTCTGGCATCGTGGAGCAGCATCCGGGATGCGGGGCCTGCCAGCACAGCCTGCAGCAGCATCGCCCCGGTGCCAAGGGCTGCCGCCGTGGTGCACAGACTTTTCAGCGTGGCGGCCATGCCGCTGCCCCGCGCCAGACTCTGTGCCGCCAGACGGGTGGACGCCACATTGATTCCGGAGGAGGCCAGCGCCGTAAAAAACAGATACAGCGCCAGAATCAGCTGGTACAGACCCATGCCCTCGCCGCCCAGCGTCCCCGCGATGAGGACCCGGAAGACCATGCCCAGCACACGCAGCGCAAAGCCGGACAGCGTGAGCACCGCCGCGTTTTTCATGTACAGTTTGCCGCGCATGACTTCACCCCCGTACAGCTTATGCGCCGCTTTTCTTTTTATGTGCGGCAAACTTTGCTTGCGCAATGACACAGAGCGTGGTATACTGGTAGCGTTTCCAGGAATTTTTTCAAAGGAGTTTTCATCTTATGAGTGAACAATGCACCCACGATTGCAGCAGCTGCACGGCCAACTGCGAAAGCCGCCAGCCGCAGCACGAGGCGCCCCATCCGGGCAGCCACATCAAAAAAGTAATCGGCGTTGTATCCGGCAAGGGCGGCGTCGGCAAAAGCATGACCAGCGCCATGCTGGCCGTTTCGATGCGCCGTATGGGTTACAAAACCGCCGTGCTGGACGCCGACATCACCGGCCCTTCCATCCCCAAGCTGTTCGGTGTTCATGGCCCGGCCACCGGCACCGAAAACGCCATCAATCCTGTGGAGAGCCGCACCGGCATCAAGCTTATGTCCATCAACCTGCTGCTGGAGGACGAGGAGGCCCCCGTGGTGTGGCGCGGCCCCGTCATTGCCGGAGCGGTCAAGCAGTTCTGGCAGGAAGTCCTGTGGGATGACGTGGACTTCATGTTCGTGGACATGCCTCCGGGAACCGGCGATGTGCCGCTGACCGTTTTTCAGACCCTGCCGGTGGACGGCATCGTCATCGTGTCCAGCCCGCAGGAACTGGTGGGCATGATCGTGGGCAAGGCTGTCCAGATGGCCAAAATGATGAACGTGCCCATTCTCGGCATTGTGGAGAACATGAGCTATGCGGTCTGCCCGGACTGCGGTAAACACATCAGCGTGTTTGGTGACAGCCACGTGGACGAGACCGGCGCCAAATACGGTTTGCCTGTGCTGGCCAAGATGCCCATCGACCCGGAGCTTGCCCGGCAGGCCGACCACGGCATGATCGAGACCTTTGCCGGAGACTATCTGGACGGCGCGGCCAAAGCAGTTGCCGCGCTGCTGAAATGATCCCCAGAAGAAAGAGGAACCCATGGAACACAACAAAGGCGACCGGCAGATGGAGCAGTTGCGGGAAAAAGCAGAGCAGCAACTGCATCACGCGGAACAGGCGCTGAAAGCTGCCGGCCACGATTTTCAGGAGAAGTCAAAAGCCGCCGGAGAACATCTCAAAACGGCCGGTCATGAGCTCCAGGAAAAGACCGGACAGCAGTTGAAGGCTGCGGGAGAGCATCTCAAGACGGCCAGTCAGGAATTTCAGGAAAAGGCAGGCCATCAGCTGAAGCTTGCCGGAGAACAGCTGAAAAAAGCCGGTCAGCAGCTGAAAGAGGCTGAAAAGCCGCTGAAAGGCTCCATGAAGCGCTTTCTTAATGAGTTTAAGGCCTTCGCCCTCAAGGGCAATGTGATGGATCTGGCCATCGGCGTCATGATCGGCGGCGCATTCCAGTCCATCGTCACCGCCTTGACGGAGAATCTCATCAATCCCCTCATCGGCCTGTTGTTCCAGATGAATCTGGACGGCGTGGGACTGACGGTGTATTTTGGCGAAAAGACCGTGTTTTTCGGGTTCGGCGCGTTTGTGTCGGCGGTCATCAACTTCGTCATCATGGCATTTGTGCTGTTCTGTCTGCTCAAGCTGGTACACCGCATGATGAACCTCAGCAAAAAGGAGGAGGAACCGGCTGCTCCGGCCGCCCCTGCCGCCCCCACACAGGAGGAACTGCTGGCGGCCATCCTGCAGGAATTAAAAACCCAAAACCAGCTGATGACCGAGGAGCCTGCCGACTGAACAGAAGAAAATTAAGTTTCCGACCTAATTTTCGTCAAAAGACAAGTTCTCACCTTCATTTCATAAAATTCTTTTGCTTTCGCGTTGCAAAGTGCTGAATTCTATGGTATGATAGCGTCAAGAACAAAGGCGTTCCCATTCGGACAAGTGCGTCCGGAAATGGGAACGCTTTTTTCATATTCCGGGGCAGCTTTGCCCCGGCCAACAGAGGAGAGGGAGCCATGAGTAACTTTACCGAGCGCACATCCCCCGCCGGGCTGTACGATCCCCGCTTTGAGCACGACAACTGCGGCATCGGCGCGGTGGTGGACATCAAGGGCCGCAAGAGCCACCAGACGCTGGATGATGCTTTGCAGATTGTGGAGCATCTGGAGCATCGAGCCGGCAAGGACGCCGAGGGCAAGACCGGCGATGGCGTGGGCATTTTGCTGCAAATCAGCCACAAGTTCTTCCAGAAAGCCGCCAATGCCAGCGGCATCGCGCTGGGCAATGAGCGGGAATACGGCATCGGCATGTTCTTTTTCCCGCAGGAGGAGCTGCGCCGCAACCAGGCCAAAAAGCTGTTTGAGATCATCTGCAAAAAAGAGGGCCTGCCCTTTCTGGGCTGGCGGGAGGTACCTGTCTGCCCCGAGGTGCTGGGCCACAAGGCCCGCGCCTGCATGCCCAGCATCTGGCAGGGCTTTGTGGGCAAGCCCGCCCGCCTGAACGCCGGCATCGACTTTGACCGCCGCCTGTATGTGGTGCGCCGGGTATTTGAGCAGTCCAGCTCCGAGACCTATGTGTGCAGCCTGTCCAGCCGTACCATCGTCTACAAGGGCATGTTCCTTGTCACGGAGCTGCGGCTGTTCTACCCCGATTTGCAGGACACCGACTATGAATCCGCCATCGGCATGGTGCACAGCCGGTTCTCCACCAACACCCAGCCCAGCTGGAACCGGGCGCATCCCAACCGGTTCATCCTGCACAACGGCGAGATCAACACCATCCGCGGCAACGTGGACACCATGCTGGCCCGCGAGGAGACCATGGGCAGCCGCTATCTGAAGGACGACATGACCAAGGTGCTGCCCATCGTCAATCAGGACGGCTCGGACTCCGCCATGCTGGACAACACGCTGGAATTCATGGTGATGAACGGCATGGATCTGCCGCTGGCCGTGATGGTGACCATCCCGGAACCGTGGAGCAACAACAAAAACATGGACCCCAAAAAGCGGGATTTCTACCAGTATTACGCCACCATGCTGGAGCCGTGGGACGGCCCCGCCTCCATCCTGTTCAGCGACGGCGACGTGATGGGCGCGGTGCTGGACCGCAACGGTCTGCGCCCCAGCCGCTACTATATCACCGATGACGACCGGCTCATTCTCTCCAGCGAGGTGGGCGTGCTGGACATCGACCCCAAGCACATCGTCTGCAAGGACCGTCTGCGTCCCGGCAAAATGCTGCTGGTGGACACCGTCAAGGGCAGATTGGTGGACGATGAGCGTCTGAAAATGGACTACGCCAGCCGCCAGCCCTACGGCGAGTGGCTGGACCGCAATCTGGTGAATCTGTGTGATCTGAAAGTTCCCAACCAGAAAGTCCCCTCCCATACTCCGGAGGAACTGGTGCGGCTGCAAAAGGCGTTTGGCTACCGGTACGAGGATGTGTCCAGCATCATGCTGCAAATGGCGGAAAACGGCGGTGAGCCGGCCGGCGCCATGGGCAGCGACACCCCGCTCGCGGTGCTGAGCCATACCCGTCCCCCGCTGTTCGACTATTTCAAACAGATGTTTGCTCAGGTCACCAACCCGCCCATCGACGCACTGCGGGAAAAGGTGGTCACCTCCACCACGGTGTACGTGGGCGCGCAGGGCAATCTGCTGGAGGAGGACGCCGACAACTGCAAGGTACTGAAAATCGACAACCCCATCCTCACCGAGACTGACCTTTTGAAGATCAAGGCCATGAAGGTGCCCGGCTTCAAGGTGGAAACCATCTCCATCTGCTACTACAAGAACACCGATCTGGAAAAGGCCATCGACCGTCTGTTTGTGGACGTGGATCGGGCCTACCGTGACGGTGCCAACATCCTGATCCTGTCCGACCGGGATATTGACGAGTACCATGTGGCCATTCCCAGCCTGCTGGCGGTGGGCGCTGTCAGCAAGTATCTGGTGCGTACCCGCAAGCGCACCGCCATGGCGCTGATTCTGGAGAGCGGCGAGCCCCGTCTGGTGCACGATTTTGCCACGCTGCTGGGCTACGGTGCCTGCGCCATCAACCCCTATCTGGCGCAGGAATCCATCGGCTCTCTCATTGCCGCAGGCCGTCTGGACAAGGACTACTACGCCGCCGTGCAAGATTACAACAAGGCCGTGCTGGCGGGAATCGTGAAAATCGCCTCCAAGATGGGTATTTCCACCATCCAGTCCTATCAGGGCAGCCAGATTTTCGAGGCTCTGGGCATCAGCCCCGAGGTGGTGGACAAATACTTCACCAACACCGTCACCCGCGTGGGCGGCATCACCATCAAGGACATCCAGTCTGATCTGGAGGCCCGCCACCAGCAGGCCTTTGACCCGCTGGGTCTGGACATCTATATGGATCTGCCCAGCATCGGCTCCCACAAGTTCCGCAGCGGGCCTGAGGCGGAGCAGCATCTGTACAATCCCCTGACCATCCACCTGTTGCAGCAGGCCTGCATGACCGGCGATTACGGCAAGTTCAAGCAGTACACCGCCGCCGTGGCCAACGAGGGCGGCGACGCCATGCATCTGCGCAGCCTGCTGGACTTCAACTATCCCGAATCCGGCGTACCGCTGGAGGAAGTGGAGAGCGTGGACTCCATCGTCAAGCGATTCAAGACCGCCGCCATGAGCTACGGTGCGCTGTCCGAGGAGGCCCACGAGTGCATGGCCATCGCCATGAACCGTCTGGGCGGCAAGAGCAACACCGGCGAGGGCGGCGAGGCCGAAGACCGCTACGGCACCGAGCGCAACTCCGCCATCAAGCAGGTGGCCTCCGCCCGGTTCGGCGTTACCAGCAAGTATCTGGTTTCCGCCAAAGAAATCCAAATCAAGATGGCACAGGGCGCCAAGCCCGGCGAGGGCGGCCAGCTGCCCGGTGCCAAGGTCTACCCCTGGGTGGCTAAGTGCCGCAACTCCACCACCGGCGTGGGGCTCATCTCTCCCCCGCCCCACCACGACATTTACTCCATCGAGGATCTGGCCCAGCTGATCTACGACCTGAAATGCGCCAACCGCAAGGCGGCCATCAACGTCAAGCTGGTGAGCGAGGCCGGCGTGGGCACCATCGCCGCCGGCGTGGCCAAAGCAGGCGCGGAGGTCATCCACATTGCAGGCTTTGACGGCGGCACCGGCGCGGCGCCCCGCAACTCCATCCGCAACGCGGGTCTGCCCTGGGAGCTGGGCATCGCTGAGGCCCATCAGTGCCTTATCATGAACGGTCTGCGCAGCCGCGTGCGCATCGAGGCGGACAGCAAGCTGATGAGCGGCCGGGATATCGCCATCGCCGCGCTGATGGGCGCGGAGGAATTCGGCTTCGGCACCGGGCCTCTGGTGGCCATGGGCTGCGTGATGATGCGGGTGTGCAATCTGGATACCTGCCCCATGGGCATCTGCACCCAGAATCCCGAGCTGCGCAAAAACTTTAAGGGTAAGCCGGAATACGTGATGAACTTTATGCGGTTCATGGCTGCCGAGCTGCGGGAATATATGGCAAAGCTGGGTGCGCGCACCGTGGAGGAACTGGTGGGCCGTACCGACCTGCTGAAGCTCCGCCCCGCCGCCCCCGGCTCCCGGGAGAGCGAAATGGACCTGTCCGCCCTGCTGAAGAATCCGCTGGTGGACAACAGCAACGTGCATTTTATGGCGCAGGACGCCTACGACTTCGAGCTGGAAAAGACCCCCGACATGAAAGTGCTCATGAAGAAGTTCAAAAAGAGCTTCGACATGGCGGAACCCAAGCCCATGACCGTCAAGCTTGAGGTCGGCAACACCGACCGGGCCTTTGGCACCATCTTTGGCAGCGAGATCACCGCCAAATTCGGCAACACGCTGCCGGACGATACCTTCCATGTGGTCTGCACCGGCTACGGCGGCCAGAGCTTCGGCGCATTTCTGCCCAAGGGCCTGACGCTGGAACTCATCGGTGATTCCAACGACTATATGGGCAAGGGCCTGTCCGGCGGACGGCTCATTGTCTACCCGCCTGAGGAAGTCACCTATGACCGGGGCAACAACATCGTCATCGGCAACGTAGCTTTGTACGGCGCCACCGGCGGCAAGGCGTTCATCAACGGCGTGGCCGGCGAGCGGTTCTGTGTGCGCAACTCCGGCGCAGTGGCCGTTGTGGAGGGCGTGGGCGACCACGGCTGTGAGTATATGACCGGCGGAACCGTGGTGGTGCTGGGCAAAACCGGCAAAAACTTTGCGGCGGGCATGTCCGGCGGCATCGCCTATGTGCTGGACGAGGACTGGGACTTTTACCAGCGCGTCAACAAGGACATGGTGAGTCTGGAGCCGGTGGAGCACAAGTACGATGTGTCGCTGCTGAAAGACCTCATCCGCGAGCATGTGGAACTGACCGGCTCCCCCCGCGGCAAAGAGATTCTCGACAACTTCGGTGAGTATCTGCCCAGATTCAAGAAGGTCCTGCCCCACGACTATGACAAGATGCTGCGCCTTATCGCTCAGATGGAAGAAAAGGGCGAGGACAGCGAGCAGGCTCAGATCGAGGCGTTCTACGCCATGAAAAACGCGCAGTAAGGAGGGTGTCTGCAATGGGAAAACCGACTGGATTTATGGAGATCGCACGGCGGACCAGCACCGAGCTGCCGCCGGAGGAACGCATCGCCAACTTTAACGAATTTCATCTGCCGCTGCACAAGGACGAACAGCAGGCACAGGGTGCCCGCTGCATGGACTGCGGTGTGCCCTTCTGCCAGAGCGGCATGATGCTGGGCGGCATGGCCAGCGGCTGTCCGCTGAACAACCTTATCCCAGAGTGGAATGATCTGGTGTATCAGGGACAGTGGGATCTTGCGGTCAAACGGCTCATCGCCACCAACCGCTATCCGGAGTTCACCTCCCGGGTGTGCCCTGCCCTGTGCGAAGCCGCCTGCACCTGCGGCATGACCACCGGCGACGCGGTGACGGTCAAGGAAAACGAGCGCGCCATCGTGGAATACGGTTATGAAAACGGCGTCATCCACGCGGTGCCGCCCCCGGCCCGCACCGGCAAGACGGTGGCAGTCGTGGGCGCGGGGCCTGCGGGCCTGAGCGTGGCCGATCTGCTCAACAAGCGCGGCCACAAGGTAACGCTGTACGAGCGGGACGACCGGGTGGGCGGCCTGCTCATGTACGGCATCCCCAACATGAAGCTGGAAAAATGGGTCATTGACCGTCGTGTGGACATCCTGAAAGAGGAGGGCATCGAGTTTGTGACCGGCTGCAACGTGGGCGTGGACATCACCGCAGAGGAGCTGGCCGCCCGGTATGACGCCGTGGTGCTCTGCTGCGGCGCCAAGCAGGCCCGTGACCTGACCGTACCCGGCCGGGAGGCCGACGGGGTGTACTTTGCGGTGGATTATCTCACCAGCGTCACCCGCAGCCTGCTGGATTCGGGGCTGACGGACGGCAAGGCAGTCTCCGCCGTGGGTAAAAACGTGCTGGTCATTGGCGGCGGCGACACCGGCAACGACTGCGTGGGAACCGCCATCCGGCAGGGCTGCCAGAGCGTGATCCAGCTGGAAATGATGCCCTGCCCGCCCGTGGAACGCACCCCCGGCAACGAGTGGCCGGAGTGGCCCCGGGTGCTGAAAACCGACTATGGCCAGCAGGAGGCCATCGCCCGGTTTGGCAGCGACCCCCGGGTGTACCAGACCACCGTGAAGGAATTCTACAAAAACGAGGCCGGGCAGCTGTGCGGCGCCCGCATCGCAAAGCTGGAAAGCCAGCTGGTGGATGGCCGCCGTGCCATGGTGCCCACCGGGGAGGAATACGACATTCCCTGTGAACTGGCGCTCATCGCGGCGGGCTTTACCGGCTGCGAGCCGTATGTGGCAGAGGCCTTCGGCGTGGAAATGACCAGCCGGGGCAACGTGGCGGACGACCACTACGCCACCAACCAGCCCAAGGTGTTTGTGTGCGGCGATATGCGCCGCGGCCAGAGCCTTGTGGTGTGGGCACTGCGGGAGGGTCGGGATACCGCCGCCGTGGTGGATGAAAGCCTGATGGGCTACACCAACCTGTAAATCACCTTTCCCGCCGGAGCCGCTCCGGCGGGATATTTTGTGCGCAACCGCCGGTTGCTTGGCAGACGGGCGCGGATATGGTATAGTGGATGCAGGAGGTGATGGTTTTATGGAAACCAAGGACATACTTTTACAGCTGCGCACCCAAAAGGGGTACTCGCAGGATGAACTGGCGGAACAGGTGTTTGTCACCCGGCAGGCGGTTTCCCGCTGGGAGAACGGCGAGACGGTGCCCGGCACCGAAACGCTGAAACTGCTGTCCAAGCTGTTCAATGTCTCCATCAACACGCTGCTGGGCGCTCCCCGCAAGCTGGTCTGCCAGTGCTGCGGCATGCCGCTGGAGGACGCCTTCCTCAGTAAGGAGCCGGACGGCTCCTTCAATGAGGAGTACTGCCAATGGTGCTATGCTGACGGAAAATTTGTGTACACCGATTTGGAACAGCTGACAGATTTTCTGGTGGAACACATGTCCAACGAAAACTGGCCGCCGGAACAGGCCCGCGCCTACTTTGCGGAGAGCCTGCCCAAGCTGGCATATTGGAAAAAAATCAAGGTATGAGACAGCCCCGCCGGCACGCGGTCAGCGTTGCCGCGGGGGGGTTTTGGTTGCTCAGACTTGCACAACTTCAAATTGCCGGCTGCCAAAGCCAAGGGCTGCGGCGGCCTCGATGCTGTGTCCGCCGTTGCGGCTCTCGATGCGCTCCAGCAGATGCTTCTGGCCGGGGTCATCCGTGGCGGCATATACCAGATCCAGACAGGCCTGATCGATGGCGATGGGATCCTGCGAGGCGAGTATGCCGATGTCCTTCATGCAGGGGTCCTCGGCCACAGCACAGCAGTCACAGTCCACGCTCATGTTTTTCATCACGTTGATGTACACCGTGCTGCCGCCGAAATACTCATGCACCGCCTTGGCCGCGTCCGCCATGGCTTCCAGGAACCGGTCGTGGTCGGCGGTCCAGATTTTCTCCACCTCACCCGCGCCGTGGATATACGCCTTGCCGTAGCTGGAGGCCACACCGATGGACAGCTGTTTCAGTGCGCCGCCGTAGCCGCCCATGGGGTGCCCCTTGAAATGGGACAGCACCAGCATGGAATCGTACTTCGCCAGATTTTTGCCCACAAAATCCTTCTGAATGACCTTGCCGTCCGGGATGGGCAGCTCCATATCCGGGCCTTCCGCGTCCAGCAGGTCCACCTTGAACCAGTGGCTCCAGCCGTGGGCGGACAGGGTCTTCCAGTGCTTATCGGTGGTGTTGCGCTCGCCGTCATAGGCGGTGTTGCACTCCACCACGGTGCCGCCCACCGCCTCAATGGTGGGTTTCCAGAATTCCGGGCGCAGGAAGTTCTGGTTGCCCACCTCACCGGAATGCAGCTTGATGGCCACATTGCCGCTCAGCTCTTTGCCGGTGAGCCGGTACAGCTCCAGCACCTTTTCCGGTGTGATGGTGCGAGTAAAAAATACCTTTGCGCTCATGAGTGTATCCTCCTTGTATGTTATTCCGTTTTCCAGAAATGACAGGAATAAGGCTCCAGCTCGCTGCCGCCGCCAAAATCGTGGGCGTCGCCGGTGATGATGTCCACCGCCATGCCCGCCTGTGCGTCAAAATGGGCGTGGTAGGGCTGGCTGTCCGCGTTGATGGCCACCAGCACCCGGTCGTCCCCGCAGCGGCGCTCAAAAATCAGCTGCTTGGGCTGTACCAGAATGTTGCGGTAGCTGCCGCTGCACAGCGCCGGGCTTTCCGTGCGTGCGCCTGCCAGCGCGGTGATCCAGTCGGTCAGCTCGTTATGCTCCGGCGTTTCGATGGCGGGACGCAGCGCGTCATCTCCGCTCTTTTTCTCGCCCTCGATGCCCCACTCGCTGCCGTAATACACCGCCGGAACGCCGGGCATGCCGAACAGCAGGCCATAGGCGGGTTTCAGGCAGTTTTTGTCGGTGAGGATGCTGGCGATGCGGGTCACGTCATGGTTGTCCAGAAAGCTCATGGGATGCTTTCCGGTGTACAGGCACCATTGCTCATTGCCGAACTGCCGGTTGAGGCTGTACGCAATTTCATGCATGTTACCGGTGTTGAAGCTGGAATACAGTCCCTTGTAGCACTCGTAGTTGGTGACGGCATGGCAGGCTCGGTCGTTCATCCAGCGGTTGTAATCGCCGTGCAGCGTCTCCCCCATCAGCACAAATTCCGGCTTGACGGTGTTGGCCAGCTCCCGCAGCGCCGCCAGAAAGTCCAGATCCAGACAGTAGGCCACATCCAGACGCAGACCGTCAATGTCGTAATCCCGCACCCAGCCGCGGATGGCGTCAAACAGGTGCTCCCGCACCGCTTGGTTTTTGAGGTTCAGCTTGACCAGCTCGTAGCAGCCCTCCCACGCCTCATACCAGAAACCGTCATGGTAGCCGGTGTCGCCGTCAAAGCTGATGTGGAACCAGTCCTTGTAAGGGCTGTCCCATTTTTTCTCCTGCACATCCCGGAAGGCCCAAAAGCCGCGGCCCACGTGGTTAAGCACGCCGTCCAGCATCACCTTCAGTCCCGCCTCATGCAGTGCGGCGCAGACCTGCTGAAAATCCTCCTTGGTGCCAAGGCGGCAGTCCAGACGGTTGTAGTCCCGGGTGTCATAGCCGTGGGCGTCGCTCTCAAACACAGGATTGAACAGGACGCAAGTGGCGCCCAGTTCCCGGATATGCGCCGCCCACTCCTTCACGCGCAGGATGCGATGCGCCTGCACCCCATCGTTTTGCCGGGGCGCGCCGCACAGCCCCAACGGATAAATCTGGTAAATGACCGCATTGTCGAACCACATAGTTTTGACCTCTCTCACAGTATTTTATGGAGCTTTTTCCGCAGTTTCAGATGATACAGCCGGGTGATGTTGGCCAGCGCCGCGTCGCACAGCGCAAATGCCAGATTGCCCATGGCCAGAAATGCCGCCAGCCACAGCGGGCCGTCGGAGAGCAGTTCCTGTGCCACCGCCGGGCCGATGAGCAGCATCAGCAGGCCGTACATGGCCACGGTGGCAAGGTTGAACACTGCCAGCTTGGCCGCCCAGCGCAGCGGCGCCGGGCGGAGTATATCCAGTCCCCGTTTGAGTACCGGATAATACCCCAGCACCAGCACATAAAACAGCGCCAGTTCCTTGTCCGGCACCAGCAGCACCGCCAGCACCGAGGTGGCCGCATAGAGCAGCAGCGCATATTTGCGGCCGTATTCCTCCAAAACCGGCACCAGCAGGAACGCCGCCAGCATGGGCGCGGCGTAGGTGCCGCTCTGCAGAAGGTTGCCCGCCAGCAGCAGCGTGACGGACAACGCCCCCAAAACACCACACAACGCGATTTTCTGACTTTCGGTCTTTCTCATGGATTTGCTCCTTTGTTTTGACCGTCTTATTATACCCTATTTTGTACCATTTTGCAATCCGCGGGCGGCGGCCATTTCCTCCACCGTGGTAAAATGATAGCCCTCCGACTGGAACCATTCAATAATATCCGGCAGCGCCTTGACGGTCTGCCCGGTGGCCTTGGTGTCATGGAGCAGCACCACGCACAGGTCACGGCCTTTTGCGTCCCGCTGGATGTTCTTCAAAATGCGGCCGGCGTTGGGGTGGCTGGCGGTGGCGTCCTCGGCGCAGACATTCCAGTCGATCCACTCGTAGCCCTTTTCCTCCGCCTGCTGGATGAGCTGTTTCATAATGCCCTTGCCTCCATAGCGGTGGCTGACCGTGTTGGTGCTGCCGCCGGGGAACCGCAGCCACCGGATGGATTCCACATCCACATAAGGCGAAAGCGCCTGCCGCAGCGCCTTGATGTCCAGCCAGAAAGCCTCGGTGCTTTGATAAATCTGGTTGTACTCATGGCTGGCGCTGTGCAGGGCGATCTGGTGGCCCTGCTCCGCGATGGTTTTCACCAAGGGCAGGTAGGGTTCATTCACGCCCTGTGCCGTCACAAAAAAGGTGGCAGGCACGTCATATTCCTGTAAGATACTCAGAATTTCTTCCGTATGGCCGCTGGGGCCGTCGTCAAAGGTCAGGCAGGCGATCTTCAGCATCATCGCCTCTTTCGCTTCCTCGTCCATGGCGGCGGCAGGCAGCGCAAACCAGTCGTTGGGGATGTCCGTATCATCCCACTGCACATGATACAGCGCATGGGCCAGCAGCGCTGCCAGAACGCACAGCCCCGCCAGAAAAAGCCCGATACCGCCCCATTCCTGATGTTGTCCGTGGAATCTGTCTCGCCGCACAGCACACCCCTCCCCTGTCCTTCATGTGTATGCACAGGGCGATCGAAACATGAAAAAAGCCCGCACAGCGGCGGGCAAAGGTTTCTTTTACAGTTTTCTGGGGCGGCGGCGCTTGAACCACAACGTGGGCGCAAACAGCACCAGCATGGGGTACAGTTCCAAACGGCCTGCCAGCATATCAAAGGAAAGAAGCAGCTTGGCCGGGTCGGAAAACTGCGAGAAATTCCCCATGGGGCCAACCACGCTCAGGCCGGGGCCGATGTTGTTAAAGCAGGCCGTGACCGCGGTGAAGGTGGTCACCAGATCAAAATGGTCCAGCGACAGCAGCAGCACCGAGGCAGTGAACACCATCATATAAAAGGTCAGGTAGATGCTGGTGCCGCGCACGGTTTTGTCGTCCAGCGGCTTTCCCTCAAACCGCACTGTGGTAACGGCGTGGGGGTGCAGCATCCGCTGGATATCCCGGAAAGAGGATTTGAGCAGGATGATAAGCCGGGAGACTTTGAACCCGCCGCCGGTGGAGCCGGCGCAGGCGCCGCAGAACATGAGCATAACCAGCACCGTGCGGGAAAAGGTCGGCCATTGGTCGAAATCCGCCGTGCCGAAACCAGTGGTGGTGATGATGGAGGCCACCTGAAAGAAGGAATACCGCAGTGCATGGACAAAGCCGCCGTACAGCCTGCTGATGTTCAGTGCGATGGCCACCACCGAGGCGGCCACAATTCCCAGATACACCCGCAGCTCCTCCGACCGGAAGGCGTCCTTCACATGGCGGAGCAGCAGCAGATAATAAATATTGAAGTTGATGCCGAACAGCAGGATGAACACGCCGATGACCATTTCATAATACAGGTTATTGTACTGGCCGATGCTGGCGCCCAGATGGCTGAAGCCGCCGGTGCCCGCCGAGCCAAAGGCGTTGATGAGCGCGTCATACAGCGGCATACCGCCCGCCAGCAGCAGGAGCGTTTCCGCCACCGTCATCACAAAATAAATGCCGTACAGAATCTTGGCGGTATCCCGCAGCTTGCTGGAAATTTTGTCCACCGTGGGGCCGGGCACCTCGGCGCGCATCAGATGCATGGCACGGCCATCCCCCATGGGCAGCACCGCCATGGCAAACACCAGCACGCCCATGCCGCCCACCCAGTGGGTAAAACTGCGCCAGAACGCGGTGGAACGGTGCAGCGCCTCCACATCGGTGAGGATGCTGGAACCTGTGGTGGTAAAGCCGGAAACCGTTTCAAAAAAGGCGTCCACACAGGAGGGGATATCCCCTGACAGCACGAAGGGCACCGCCCCGAACACGGACAGCAGCACCCATGCGGCGGCCACCACCACAAGACCTTCCCGGGCATAGATGGCGGTATCTTTTGGGGTGCGCAGGCCCACCGCCAGTCCCAGCAGGATGAGCACGGCGATGGGCACCAGCCACGCCGTCAGCAGCGCGGTCTCCCCGTACAGCAGGGCCACCACCAGCGGAACCGCCAGCAATGCGGCCTCGATCAGGCCGATGCGCCCCAGCACATAGGCGATCATTCGGTAATTCATGCGTGTCGCTTACTCCTTCACAATGTCCCGCAGGTCGGTCAGATCGGTTTTGGTGGTGACGATGATCACATCGTCACCCACCTGCAAAACGTCCTTGCCGGAGGGAATCACGGTATCGCCGTTAGGATGCACGATGCCCGCGATCAGCAGGCCGTCCCGCAGCTGGATGTCTTTGAGGGTGCGCCCCACATAGGGGAAGCTGGCCGTCACACCGAATTCCAGCGCCTCCACCCGGCCGTCCACGATGCGGTGCAGCGTTTTGATGTTGGAGCCGAGGCTGTTCTGCATGGCGCGCACGTATTGCAGAATGGCCTCGGTGGTGACGGTGCCGGTGGCCACCACGCTGTCCACCATGCCCTTGGATTCCACCAGCTGGGCAAAATTGGGGCGGTTGATTTTAGCCACCACCTTGCAGTCATCAAACTGGGAGGCGTACATGGACAAAATGATGTTGGTCTCGTCAAGGCCGGTGAGCGCCACGAAGGCGTCCATCTGCGCAATGCCCTCTTCGTCCAGCAGGTCGCTGTCCGAGGCGTCCCCGTGGATGATGAGCGCACCGGGCAGCCGCTCGCTCATTTCCTGACAGCGGGCAAGGTTGTTGTCCAGAATGGTGACACGGGTGTTGGTTTCCGCCAGCTCGTTGGCAAGATAATAGGCAATGCGGCTGGCGCCCACCACCATCACGCTGCCTGCGCGGGACTTGAACAGTCCCAGCTTGCGGAAAAACTGCTCCAGTTCGCCGGGCGTGGCGGTAATGTAGATTTTGTCCCCCTGCCGGATGACAAAGTTGCCCGAGGGGATGAAAAGCTCCTTGCCGCGGGCCACGGCGCACACCAGCACCTTGACGCGCAAACTGGCATACAAGTCCGCCAGCGCCAGACCGCGCAGCGGGTTTTTCTCGCCCACGCGGTACTCGGCCAGCTCGATGCGCTGCTTGGAGAACTGCTCCAGCTTGATGGCATTGGGGAACCGCAGGATGCGGGCGATCTCCCTTGCGGTGGCTTTTTCCGGGTTAACCACCATGGAAAGGCCCAGCTCCGCCCGCATAAAGCGCAGCTGTTTTTCGTATTCCGGGTTGCGGATGCGGGCAATGGTGTGCCGGGTGCCGATCTTTTTGGCCACAAGGCAGGCCAGAATGTTGATCTCGTCGCTGGACGTGGCCGCAATGAGAAGGTCTGCGCCGTTTTCAAACGCCTGCGCCTGCACATCGTAGCAGCCGCCGTTGCCCGCAACGCCGCGCACATCATAAATGTTGATGATGGTGTCCACGACCTCCTGATGGGGGTCGATCACGACAATATCGTGCCCGTCCCCCGCCAGTTGCCGGGTGAGCGCCTTGCCCACCTTGCCCAGACCTACGATGACGATTTTCATGCTCGTGCTTTCCTTATCCTGCCGCATACGCGGCAATCGTTAAGATAGTATTAAGGTCATTATACCATTCCGGCGTAAAAATGCAACCGCAAAATCCGCATTTGCACAGCATTTTCGCCCAAGGCAGGAAAAATGCCAAAAAAACTCTTGACTTTCCCTGCCGGGATGTGCTAAAATATCCCTTGCAGTCAGGTACTGTTATGCGGAAGTGCTGGAATCGGCAGACAGGCACGTTTGAGGTGCGTGTGTCCATGACGTGTGGGTTCAAGTCCCATCTTCCGCACCAACAAAAAGAGCGTTGAAACGTAAGGTTTCAGCGCTCTTTTGTTTTGCTGTACCGCACTTTTTACCGCATATCGTACAGATATGCGCCGTGACTGTCCATGAATTCCACTGTGCGTTCCTCAACGCTTCCGGACGCTGACCAGGAAGAAAAGCCGGTGCCCCTGTATGCGTGGTGCTGTACAACTTCATCATGGAAGTGGCACAATTTCGGGTTTCGGTTCAGCTTGCGCAGTGCAGCGTGTTCAATCTGTGCAGCGCGGGACGCGGACACATCATGCGCGGCCCCTATTTCCCTAAAGCGTTGCTGCTGGTAATACCGGCGGCGCAGTATGTCGGCTTCCCGGTCTGTCAGCTTCGCAAGGGCTTCTTCCATGGCGCTGTGCAGCTGCTCCCGGAATACTTCATCTTCTACCGCGTCCAGCTCGGCCGCTGCTGCCGGGTCTTCCTGTAGGTAGCCCAGTGGAGCGCTGCCGCCGTCCTCATCGTCCAGGGGCACGTCCAGGCTGGTGCAGTGGTTCAGCGGGTCGGCGCTGGTGGTGTGCAGTTTGCCGTCCTCGCCGGTCACGTTGCGGGCGTGGCCGTTGGTAAGGGTGCGCCGGATCTGGCGCTGCATGGCGGCAGTCAGCCAGGTTGTAAAGGCTCCCTGTGCGGGGTCGTAGGTCTGGGCGGCGTGCTGGACAGCAAAAAAGCCTTCTTGCTCAAAATCGTCCACGGTCAGGCCGTGGGCATCTGCCTTGGCTTTGTGTGCTGGGTACCACTTCCAGAACATAGAGCGCAGCAAGCCCTTGTTCAGCTCCCACAGCTGGCCAAGGGCGTAGCTGTTGCCGGTGGCGGCCAGGGCAGCAAGTGCAGCGTTTGTTGCCTGCTGGTCGCTGGTTTTGGTTGCCGTCTCCATAGAATCCCCCCTATAAACAAGAAAAGCGTGCAGGCTGTAAACCCGCGCGCTTTTTGTGCATTTTGCTATTGAATCGGGCACGGCCCGGCGTGGATCAGGCCACGCAAACAGGCACTTTGCACAATCAGGTGGTAGCCTGGTAATAAATGCCGGTCTTTTTGTTGTCCAGCACAAACGCGTCATAGCAGACGCGGCCGGTCACGATCGTACCGCTGGACAGCGGAGTGTCGTTGTGAATGCCGAAATCTTCCAGCTTGACCGGGGCCACGGTGGCGGACGGGTGTGCCAGCATAAAGCCAAACTTGGCAGGAAGGCGCACAGCGGGCACCTTGACCACAGAAGCGCCGTCCAGCATGGCCACAACGCCACGGGCGCGCATATCTGCGCCAATCTCAGTGTGGTCAAATTCAACGGCCTGTTTCAACAGCGCATAGGTGGCCGGGGTGACGATCAGTACGCGGTCTGTCTCGGGCACTTCCGCATCGTCCAGCGCCTGGGAAGCTGCCAGCACTGCCGCGTAAATGTTCGACTTGGTCAGCGCAGCGGCGGCGGGCTTGGTGCCTGCGCCGTCGGTCATGACCTTATACACGTTTGTGTCAACTTCCGGTACGACCACCTCGCGCAGTTCACGGGCCAGGGCGGTGCCTGCTTCAAGCTGGCCTTGGGTCTCGTCCGCGTCCAAGCGATCCACGTTGAAGATGAAAGAGCGGTCATGCTTCAGCAGCAGCTCCTCGGTGGTAGCAGACAGGTCAAGCAGCTGACCATAGCGGGAAAGCGATTCGCTACTATCCTCCGGGGCTGCACTGCGGTTGCGGGCGTAGTCGTTCATTGGCGTGGTGCTGATCTTGTACAGCTTGATAGCGTGCGCGCCCGTCCAATCGTAATCGGTGTTTGTCAGCAGAAAGGTCTTGCTTTCGGCTTTAAAAAGTTCGTCAGTTTGGGGTGCAAATTTAGTGGTAAGTTCAACAGACATATATATAACCTCGTTTAGTAACTACGGAAAATTTGTGGTTTTTTGGGTGTATGCTTATTACCACGACTAAACGCGTGGGCCAGATCCGGCGCATAAAGCTGCGAAGTCGGAATATTTCCAAAAGCGCCATCGGTTCCACCGTCCCGTACATTAGGGTATGCAGGCGCGGAAAATTTCAAGATCGCCTGCGCCTGGGCTGTGCAGGCTTCTTCGGTCTCGCCGGTCAGCAGAGCCGCCGGTACGCCAGTAGCAGCCGAAACGCGCTGTTTCATCTCGCGGCGGTCGTTGTCGGCTTTCATGGCATCAAGCTGCTGCTGCAATGCAGCGGCGCGGCTGTCTGCTTCATCGGCGCGGCCTGCCTTGCCTTTCAGATCGTCATAATCAGCATACTTTGCGCGCTCACGGTTCAGGCGGTCGGCCACGATAGCGTTGACCTCGTCCTGGGTGAACGTGCGGGGTTCCTGCTGTGCGGCAGCAGTGCCGTTAGTTTCCTGGTTTACAGTTTCGTTCATGGGGATTCCTTTCTCGGTTGACTTACTAACGGAAAACCAACGCTTTACAAGTGCGCGGTCCTTTTCTTTATCTGGTCTGGTAGGGTCATTGCAAATTCGTTTGATGCACTCTGCTTCTGGCGTATCCATATAGTGCATAGATCCGTGAAGCCGCCGGGATAGATTCTCGACCTGTTGCTTGTCCGAAGTAGCAGTGATGACAAAAGCCCGTTTTCCTGCCTTGCCAGATTCAATAGATTTGTATATGGTTTCCCTTACAGCCAACGCTGTGTTCATAACATTTGAATAGTCCGGGTGTGTGCTTTTGTTGCCAGTTAATGCGGCCACGATTGCGTCCATATCAAGGATTAAATCGCCTGGCTGCATGTGTTTCTGTACAAAAGTGGTTTTGCCTGAACCAGGCGGTCCGCAAATAATATGAACCTCCGTAGAAAGTGCGCTTTTATCCTCTCCCATGTAGTGTTATCCTTTCCCGGCTTTACCGCTGCCGTAGCGTAATCTATGTAAAAAGCAGTCTTTGCCGCTTTCTACCCTCTGTTTAAATACTCCCTGTGTGTAAATCGGCGCTGGACGGCGCAGAGCTCGCCTGCCCTGGCCCCGGGGGACTCCCCCCCCAGTGGTGCAGATACCGCCAAAAACGGCCGCTTTTTGCATAAAAACAAGACATTTTGTGGGCATAAAGGCACATAAACACAGGGAAAGATTAAAGCCCAAAGAACGCCCGAAACCGTAAGGAGGAAGTAAGCGCCGCCCGAAGCGCTTATTTTGTTAGAGGTTAAGGAGAATTTAACCGCACAAAAAAACAGGCGCAAGAAAAGGCTTTAACCTTTCCCTGCGCCTGTGTGGCTTACCTTGCGGCGGTACTCTGTAACATACTCATTTTACCACAGATTTCACTTTATTGCAAGTGGAAAAATACCAGATTTGCACCCCGCCGGGTGCTGTGCCAACGTGCTCCCGTCCGCCTGCTGTGGTTTGAAGCAGCTTCTGCCGGGCGCAATCAAACAGCGACCTTTCGGCTTGCGTATAGGTTATCTTGATTTTCAATGAAACTACCCCCTCTTCAGCGCGGCGGCCTGCATGGCCACCTGTTTGTAGCTCATGCCCGGCGGTATAAGAACGACAACCTCCATAGAGTGCACAGCCTGGAGTATGGCTGCAGCGTAACAGGTGCGCTCAATCTCATTCATGTGCGACACCGCCTTTCCGCCGGGCACGTTCCTGACGGATGCCGCGAATCTCGCCGTATGAGATGCACAGATACAGGGCACTAAAGAAACCTCCGTGCTTTTCATAAGATTCCTCCACATGGCCGACAAACTCCTGCGCCTCGGCATCATGGAAGCACAGCGGTCTTTTCGATGCGATTTCAAAAATGTTCATTTTCAATTCGTCCTTTCCGGCTGGCACGTTCCTGACGGATGCCGTAAATGCGTCCCGCGTTGTAGCAGTCGAACATCATGCAGCTGTGCGTGGTTCATTGTCCTGCACCTCCCAGCTGATCCAGAGCGGCGGCGAGCTGTGCTTGCAGGCGCTCGTGCTCCACTTCCCGGCGGGTGTCCTCATACAG
>CALZZE010000022.1 GCA_945830575.1 uncultured Subdoligranulum sp.
TTCCTCTATTATACAGGAATCGGGGGCGTTTGAATAGGTTTTTTGACAAGCTGAGCCGCCGGATACGAATGTATCTGGCGGCTGTTGCGCTCTTATAATCCCTCGAATTCGGCCCGGAAAGCCGCCAGCATGGCGCGGGCAGCCTCGGCCTGCACGGCATCGTCTACGGCTCCAAAAGTCCGCTGCGGGGCCGCTCCGGGGCCGTGAGAGCCTGCCTCACCAAAGCGGGCGGTACGCTCGTTGGCGGCATCGTTCCAGTTGTCCCAGCCGGCGGGGGAGATTTCCCCACTCAGGGCACAGTCCAGCCAGAATACGCTGGCATTCGCACGCCATGGCCGCCCCAGATAGACGCTGCCTGCGGGGCAGTCGCCCTGTACCGTGCAGTCTGCAAACAGATACCCGGGCTTGCCGGCGGGCGTGTTGGCGGCGGTAATGTAGCTGACACCGCTGCGATGCCGCACCGGCACAATGCGGCATCCATCAAACACCGCATTGGCGCCGCCAAAAATAAAATCAATGTTGCCTGCAATGGTGCAGTCCTGATAGTATTGCCGGGTGTCCAGGCGAGGCGCATTCTCCCGCGGGCCTCGGAACCCGTTTTTTTCCCGCTCCCGCAGGGGCAGGGGAGCGGTGAACAGCGTGTCCTGATTGCCATACAGGTTCACACCGCGCATACACACCCGCGCTGCATCGGCATAAACGGCCAATGCCTGTCCCGCGTCCGCGCCGTCCCCGGCGGTGTTGCGCACCGTCAGATTCTGCACCCGCGCCAGCCTGCCCCCCAAAAACAGCGTGGCAGTGCGGAAAGTCCCGGTTTTGGCCTCGCCGGGCCACGGGTCGCGGCCGCCCACGGCGGCGGTGAGGATGGTCTCCTCGCGGCTCTCGCCCTCGATGAGATACTCCTCCAACTCCAGAAAGGGCCGCTCCTCATAGACGCCCTTGCGCAGATAAAACCGGACAGGCTCCTCCGGGCAGGCGGCGCAGGCGGCCACGGCGGCGGTCAGCGAAGGGAAATCCCCGCTGCCGTCCTTGGCAATTACCAGTGTTTTCACGCAAAAAATCCTCTCATAAACGCCTGATCCGACGCCGCACGGGAAGGGACCGCTTCCTCACGCAACACCGGCAGCGTCTGGGGCAGCGAGCGCAGCATGGCGAAAGCACCGGCGTAGTCGGTACGGGAATCCTCCAGCGAGGTGGACAGCAGAGAACCGTCCTCCCGGAAGGACTGCCCCTTGAAATGCAATGCCGCGATGTCCGGCCCCAGCAGGGAGCCGACCTTGTCCCAGATTTCCGCCTGTCGGTCCACGTTTCCCGCATCTACCAGATTGCTCATGTCAATGATGACTTTCAGGTTCGGGCTTTGCATTGTGTCTAAAATCCGCCGTGCCGCCTCGGGGCTGTTCATGCTGTGGTAGGTCACCGGCTCGATGGCCACCGTCACGCCCAGCCGCTCCGCCTCGGGCAGGACGGTCTCCAGACTTTTGCAAAGGAGGTACTGCGCCCGCTCCCGGCTGGTACCGGCGGGTTGTTTGGCCATGCTGGTGGTCTCGGTGCCCATGCATCCGGCGCCCAGCGCCTTGCACACGGCCAGCTGGCTCTTGAAATCCGCCGCGTTGGCAAGGCGGCTGTCATCGTCAATGGCAAGCTCCACATAGGTGCCCAGCACCGCCACCGACACCTGATGCTTTTGGATGGCGGCCACCGTGTCGGCCACCACCGCATCGGTCACGTCGGCGTAGCTTTTGATGCCTGCAATGCTTTTTTTGTAGGCCAGCTGAGTACATTTCCAGCCGTCCGCCGCCAGTTTGCCGAACATTTCATCGGGAGTGCCCTTGCCGTAATCGTGCATCCGCGCACCCAGAATAAACTGTGCCATCTCAGCCCTCCGCTTTCTGAGCCGCGAGAATCTCGGTGTAGGCCAGCAGCAGGGGGCCTACGCCCTTGGCATCATTTTCCACAATGGGCTCGCTGAAATAGTATTCCAGACTGCCGTCCCGGCGGGTCGCACCGCCGAGTCCCGCCACCAGACAGATGCCGGACAGCTGCAAAGCGCCGTCCGCACCCACGCCCAGATGCCGCTCGCAGGTGCCGTAGAACGCCTTTTCGCCATAGGCGGCGTAGCGCTTGGGCAGGTATCCCAGCCGCACGCCTTTGAGCACCGCGTAGGCGAACAGGGCGGAACCGGAGGTCTCCAGATAGTTGCCGGGCACACCTGCCTTGTCGATGACCTGCCAGAACATGCCGCTTTCCTCGTCCTGGAACCGGATCATGGCATCCACGGCGTCCTTGAGCATCTTCTGGATGGCGCGGTACTCAAAATACAGCTGCTCATCCATGCGCTCCAGCACGTCCACCATGGCCACAAGGAACCAGCCCATGGCCCGCAGCCAGAAGTTGGCGCTGCATCCGGTGGCGGGGTCGGCCCAGTACATCTCCCGGCTCTCATCGTAGCCGTGATAATACAGCCCGGTGGCAGGGTCCTTCATGTACTTCTGGATGTTCATGAACTGCTTGTAACTGTCGATGCAGCCCTTCATGCCGTTGTAGCGGGTCTCGTATTCCATGTAGAAGGGCTGTGCCATGTAGGTTCCATCCAGCCAGACTTGCCACGGATAGATTTTTTTGTGCCAGAAATTGCCCTCCTTGGTGCGGGGATGGGTCTCCAGCTGGCCGCGGACGGTCTCGATGGCGTCCCGGTACCGCTGTTCGCCGGTGAGGTCATACAGAATGAACAGGTTTTTGCCCTGATTCACGTTGTCCAGATTGTACTCGGCGGGGTCGTAGGTTTCGATAACGCCGCCGTCCTTCACAAAGTAGTCCAGAAACTCCCGGGAGAAGGTCAGGTATTTCTCGTCCCCGGTGGTCTGGTACAGGCTCAGGCAGGCGGTGATCATGCAGCCGTCAATGTAGTTCCATTTGTTGGGCTTGCCGCTGCGCACTTTCTCGATGTTCCAGAGCGGCGCCTCGGCGGTGCTGCCTTTAATAAGGTAGTCCACATAGCTGCCCAGCGTGGAGAGAATCTCGTCATGGGTCATGGTTCAGTCCTCCTCAAAATCCGTCACGTTGATAAATTGCAGGCGTTCGCCCTCATAGCCGGTGATCTTGACATCGTGCAGCTCGATGCGGCGCACGTTCTCCGCCCAGATGCCCCGCTTGCAGCTCTGCTCGGCACCGCGCATCATGGCGGCCTCGCCGGGTTTGGCGTCCGGGTCAAAGGCAATCTGCACATCCCGCATGCAGATGCGGCCGATGGGCTGCTCCGGCAGGCCGCTGAACCAGCAGCCCGCATACTGGGCGTTGGCGGCAGTGATGTGCTCCATCTCCAGACTGCCCAGCGTGGGGGTCATGTCGTCCACCGGCAGCGGGTCGTGGGTCTGCACGTAGTCGCTCTTGCCGTCCGGGTCGCAGAAATAGAACATATTGATGACGAAGGGGGTCAGTACGCCGTCCATCGTCACATTGCGGAACACCAGCCCGTCAATGATGGCGTTTTTGCCGCGCCCGCGGCGGGTCTTGACCCGCAGGCCGCGGTCGGTGTGGTCCATCAGGCATTGGGTCACCGTCACGTTACGCACGCCGCCGCTCATTTCGCTGCCGATGACCAGACCGCCGTGGCCGCGGCTCAGGCAGCAGTTGCGGATGACCACATTCTCGCAGGGGGTGTGCATAAAGGTGCCCAAAAACAGCTTGCCGGATTTCAGCGCGATGCAGTCATCGCCCACATGAATGTGGTCGCCGATGATGTTCACGTTCTTGCAGCTCTCCGGGTCGATGCCGTCGGTGTTGGGGCTGTGGGAATCGTTGCGGATGCGAATGTTTAGGATATCCACGTTTTCCGAGTAGGTGGGGTGGATCGTCCAGGAATAGCTGTTGCACACCGAAACGCCGTGGAGCACCACATTTTTGGCGTTGGCGGTGAAGAACAGCCGGGGCCGCCAGGCAATGTTTTTCTTTTTGGCGTTCACATACCAGTCGCCGTTCTGGGCGTTGGCGTCCACGATGCCCTCGCCGGTGATGGTGACGTTCTCGCTGTGAATCACGTTGAGCAGCGCCGCAAAGCTGTCCAGCGGGTTGCCCTCCCAGCCGGCCAGATAGGTCTCATGCACCTCGTCATGGCAGGGGAGCACACCGGGCAGGATGGGGTAGCGTTTGCGGTCGGTGCCGCCCAGCAGGGTGCAGCCCTTTTCCAGATACAGCGTGGTGTTGGACTGTAAAAACAGGCTCTGGGTGCGGTAGGTGCCCGCCGGCACATAAACGGTGCCGCCCGGAGGGCAGGTGGACAGCGCCGCCTGCAGCTGGGGCGTGTTGTCGGTCTCGCCGTCCGCCACCAGACCATACCGGGAGGCATCCACAAAGGCGGTCTCCTCCGGCGTGGTGAAATCCAGATCGCCCACGTCCTCTCCGGCGCGCACGGTCAGGCAGTAATGACGGTGCGGTTCCAGTCCGAACAGGGAGAACACGTTGGTATCGCCCTGCCGCAAAGGACGACCATCCAGCTCCAGCGTGTAGACGGCGGGAGCGCGGTAGCAGCTGTCATTTTGCAGCTCAAACACCGCGCTGCGTGTCATGGCGCGCAACAGCAAAATTTTCATACGAAATTCCTCCAAAAGTTCAAAAAAGGTTTGATATTTGACAAAAAATGTGCTATTCTTATTTACATGACAAAATATTATCTCTGTGAGGAACAAAGAGAATCATTTCAGAAAAAGGAGTGGAGTTTGTGGTGCGGGAATATACCTATTCATCCCATGTGGATTTTTACATCGAAAAGGTGGACCGTCAGAACGCGTACAATATGGATACCTTCCACATTCATCATAAATTTGAGATTTATTATGAGGTGGAGGGGACACGGCGGTATTTTATCGAGGACGCCGCCTACATTGTCAATGCGGGCAATGTGGTGCTCATCGGAGAAAACCAGATCCACAAGACCAACGCGGTGGGGGACGGCCCTTCCAGCCGCATCGTGGTGAATTTCAGCCACGAGTATCTGGATGAGATCAGCAAGGCGTTCCCGGAGCTGGATTTCTGCACCTTCCTCAATGAGGAGGATAACCACCTGCTGTCCGGCCTGAGCGTCAAGCAGCAAAACCACATCCAGTCGGTGCTGCAGCAGATCCTTGCCCTGCAGGAGGAGCAGTCCCCTGAGAGAGAGGCCGCCTGCAAGATGCTGCTGGCCACGCTGCTGCTGGACCTGAAACGGATGTGCGAGGACCAGCGCCGTCTGGGCGGCGAAAACGGCCGCGTCACCAACCGCATCGTGGACCAGATCCAGGCGTATATCTCGGAGCATTACGCGGAAAAGCTCACCCTCACCGACATCGCCAACCATTTCTATATCAGCCCGTACTATCTCAGCCGGCTGTTCAAGAAATCCATCAATCTGAGCCTCATCGAGTACATCAACGGCGTGCGCATCAAGGCGGCGCAGAACCTCATCGAAAAGACCAACGACAGCATCTCGGAGGTGGCGGAAAAGACCGGATTTATGACCACCGCCCATTTCCGTCGCGTGTTCAAGGATGCCACCGGCCTGTCTCCCCAGCAGTACCGCCAGTATTTCAAGCGGGTCAATAAGTGAATGTATCAAAAAGCTGTTTCAGCTGTTGTTTTCAAAAGGAAAGCTGCCCCGTACCCCGTGATCCGGCGGTACGGGGCAGCTGTTTTTGGGAAAGCTACCTTATATAAAATAAGGAAAAGGCATCAGCCCTTCACAGCACCGGCGGCGATGCCGTCAATGAAGGAATCCTGCGCGCAGAAGAAAACGATCAGCTGCGGGATGATGGAAATCAGGGACAGAGCCAGAATGCGGTTCCAGCTGAAGCCGGCGTCTGCGTCCATGGACAGCTTGACGAAGATGGCCATGGGGTACTTGGAGGGGGTCTGCACGTAGAGCAACGGGCCCATGAAGTCGTTGCAGCTCCACATGAACTGGAACAGCGCGACAGCCACCAGAGAGGGGCTCAGCATGGGGCAGATGATCTTGTACAGGATCTTGAACGGGCCGCAGCCGTCGATGGCGGCCGCCTCGTCCAGATCTTTGGGGATGGAACGCATGAACTGCACTAGCTGGTAGACGAAGTAGGTCTCGGTGCCGAACAGGGTGGGTACCCACAGGGGCAGGTACAGGGGGCTGTTGATCCAGCCGAAGGTGTTGTACATCAGGTACTGGGGAACGTTCAGAACGACCTGGGGCAGGAACAGGGTGGAGATCATGATGCTGAACATCAGATCACGGCCCTTGAATTTGAACCGGCTGAACCCGTAAGCGGCGACCACCGAGGAGATCACCGTGAAGATGACCTTGGGGATCACGTAGCTGTAGGTGTTGATAAACGCACGCCAGATGTTGATGTTGCCGCCGTAGTTCTGGGTGACAGCGGCCTTGTAGCCTTCCAGCGTGGGATGCATGGGGATGAAGCCAATGCCGGAGAACACCTCGGCATTGTTCTTGAAGGTAGCGCCGATCATCCAGATCAGGGGATAGATCATGATGATGCCGACGGCGATCAGCACGAAATACTGGAGGAATTTGCCGATCTTGTTGGCAGTTGACATTTTCATAGCTCTTCCTCCTCCTTAATCCGAATAGTAGACCCAGTGCTTCTGGCTGGTGAAAGCGATGATGGTCAGGATCATCACGATGACGAACATGACCCACGCCAGCGCACACGCCATGCCCATTTCGTTGGACTGGAAGGCGTAGTTGTAAACCAGCAGAGCGACCAGAGTGGTGGCATTACGGGGACCGCCCTGGGTGATGATGTAGGGGCCGTTGAATTCCTGGAAAGCCTGGGCAATCTGAGTAACCAGGTTGTAGAAAATAACGGGGGTGATCATCGGGACGGTGATGGAGAAGAACTGCTTGGTCTTGGAGGCGCCGTCGATGGTGGCGGCCTCATACAGGTCGGCGGGAACGCCCTTCAGAGCGGCCAGGAACAGCACCATGGCGGAGCCGAACTGCCACACACGGAGCAGGCAGATGACGAACAGCGCCCAGTTGCGGTCAGCCAGCCAGTTGGGGCCCTGAATGCCAAAGAAACCGAGCAGGGTGTTGATGATGCCGGTGTCCTTGAACAGGGCGCGCCACAGAACGGCGATGGCCACGGAACCGCCCAGAATGGACGGGATGTAGTAGACGGTACGGAACAGGTTGACGAACTTGATCTTGAAGTTGAGGATGTAGGCGATGAACAGCGCGAAAACCAACTTCAGTGGAACGGTGATGAAGGCGTACTTAAAGGTGATCATCAGTGCGGTGGTGGTTTTCCGATCGGTGAAGATGGAAATATAGTTCATAATGCCGTACTGATGGATGCCCTTGAAGAAGTTCATATCCGTGAAGCTGTAGAACAGCGAGCTGGCGAACGGATACGCCTTAAAAACAAGGAAACCGATGATCCACGGGATCAGGAAGAACAGACCGGTGTTTTCATCGCACCATCTTTTAAAAGGGGTGCGGGTGACCGGCTGCGATTTGGCAGGAGCACTCATCCAATAACCTCCTTGCGAAATGGTTTCTCAAAAAGAAAGAGGGCCGACCCGGCTTGGGCCGGCCCTCGCTGCTATTTGCAGGGATACGGGGAAGGAGACGGGATCAGGCGGAAGCCAGAACGCCGTTCACGCCATCCAGCAGGATCTCGGCAGCCTCCTCGGCGGTGTAGTCGCCGTAGCTGAAGCCGTCGAACGCGTCGGTGTAGATGCCGTCAGAGCCCTTCAGCTTGCTGCTCTCGTAGTCGGGATCCAGCTGGAAGTCCACAAAGCCCATGACGATGTCGTTGGCCTGCTTGACCAGCGGCTTGACCTTGCCGGCAGCCTCAGCGGCAGCCTGGCCGGCGGCGGAAGAAACCATGCCGCACTCGGTGCCCATGATGGAGGCGCCCTTTTCCTCATTCAGCAGGAAGTTGATGAGCTTGGCAGCGGACTCCTTGTCCTTGCAGGTCTCGGTGATGGCCAGACCCATGGAAACCTTGGCAAAACCGCCGTTGGCCTTGTCGCCCCACTTGATTTCCTCGCCCACGGTGAAGCCGGAGTTGTCAGCCAGAGCGTCGTTGTACTTGTTGGCGGAAGAATCCCACTCGAAGATGCCGGCGTACTGGCCGTCGATCCACTGGGTGGACTTGTCGATGGAGTCAAAGCCCGCGCCGTAGTAGTTCTCCATGGTGGGGATGACGTGGTTGTCCTCGAGAGACTTGATGAAGTTCATGCCCTCGGTGATTTCCTCAACGGTGTAGTTGCAGGTCTTGTTCTCGACCCACGCCTTGCCGTAGTTGGACTCCAGCCAGAAGGTCATCATGATCATGCGGTCGTAGGGACCAACGCACAGGGGGTAGTACTCATCGCCCAGCTTCTCCTGGAAGGCCTTGCCGGCGGCGATCAGATCTTCATAGGAAGCGGGAGCGGTCTCGATGCCGGCGGCCTTGTAGGTGTTCATGTTCCAGTAGAAGGTACGGCCGGTCATGGCGACGGGGATGGCCTGAAGCTCACCGGCAACGGTGCAGGCGTCCAGAGCGCTCTGGGGGAACTGGGACAGGTCAATGATATCGGCGAACTCGTTCAGGTCGGCAAAGCTCTGGCCCTCACCGGAATACTGGTACAGCCAGTTCCAGTTGACCTGCATCACGTCTTCGCCCTGACCGGCAGCCAGAGCAGTGCTCTTGGCCTCTTCCCAGCCGGACCATGCGCCGTAGCTGGGTTCCACAGTGACACCGGTCTCCTCAGTGAAAGCCTTGATGGCCTCCTGATAAGCGGCGTGGCGGGAGTCACCGCCCCACCAGCTGATGGTCAGGCTGCCGGAACCGCCGGAAGAACCGGTGCTGGCGGCCTCGCTGGCGGCACCGGCCGTGCTGGACGCGGCACCGCCGCCGCAGCCAGCAAGCATGCCAACGCTCATCGCAGCAGCCAGAGCAAGAGCAATTTGCTTTTTCATGGTTTTTGTCCTCCTAAATGTACAGAATATTGAAAGACACACGCCTTTCCTTTCCCTACTATTCTAACAAATTATGAACAATAAATAAACAGTAAAAACTGTTCGATTTTGAAAATAACGTGCATTTTTTGCCTTGCTTTTAGGAAGCAAATTGACGGCATCGTCAGAATTACTGATAATAGACAGTTGAAGTTGTGCAATCTGACAGATTCGAAAAAGCGGATTTTTGCCCGCTAAAAACCAAAAACGACAAACTTTCCAAAAACTTTCTCCAAAATTCAAAGAAAACCGGCAAATAGCACACAAAACCATGCCACATTGCAAAAAATGTGCATAATCGCAATCTGTTGACAAGATTTGCGCAAAATCGGGTAGCTGAGAGGACGTTGAAACGCATATTTATTGCGAAAAAACACGAAAACGCATAAAAACAGTGCGGTATGACCTGGAAGTGGGCGCAAAGCCCGCAAAGTCATACCGCACGGAAGGAAGGCCCATCAGGCTCCGCCGATGGCCCGTTGGATATCGGTGAGAAGCCACTCCGCCGCCTCCGGGAGGGAGTATTCCCCGTAGTCGATGCCGCTGAGCAGCTGCTCGAAGGTGCCGCCGGTGCCGGTCAGATCAGGATGCAGCAGGCGGGGCTCCCAAGGAAAGTCCGCAAAACCGGCGGCAGTCTCATGGGCGGCCAGCAGGCGGGCACTGCCGGAAAAATCCCCGGCGGGCAGCACCGGCACACCGCAGGCGCCGCCCAGCAGCGCTGCGCCGTCCCCGTTGGTCAGCCACGCCAGCACCTGAGCGGCCTCGTCCGGGTGGGGGCTGACGGCGGGAATGCCCAGTGCCAGCAGCACTCTCGTGGAGCCGCCCAGAGCGGCCTCCCCGAATTGCAGGCAGGGGCCGGCCTGCCAGACGGATTCCTCATAGCAAACCAAATCGGTTTCAAGAACCCAGCGCCCCGCAGCGGTCAGGCTGTCCGGTTCCGCGGTTTCCAGCGCGGGGTAGTCCGCGATAACGTGGGCCTCCTCCAGCTGCCGCAGAAATGCCAGTCCCTCGGCCAGCTGCCCGGCGGTGCAGTTTACGGTTCCGTTTTCCGCAAAAGGCTGTCCGTACACGCTTTGCAGCCAGCAGATGACCAGCTCCATCCGCTCGACCGCGGTGAGGGACAGAGGATAGACCTTCTCCCCGAAGCGCTCCCGGAACACCCGCCCGGCGGCCAGCAGGTCATCGGCGGTCTGCGGAATGTCCAGTCCGGCAGCCTGCCAGACCTCGGCGTCCCACAGCCAGACCCGCCCGCCAAGGGACAGCGGCACGGCGGTCAGCCTGCCGTCCACGGTGCAGGCGTCCAGCGCCTCCTGCGGATAGCGGTCCAGCCCCAGCAGTTCGCTGTACTGGTTCAGGTCCATCAGCCAATCGGCGTACAGAACCGCCCAGCTGCCGTCCAGCTGCACCACGTCCCCGGCGCTGCCGGAGGGGAGGGCGGCGGTGGTCCACTCCGCCCAGCCCCGCTCCTCGCCGTAATAGGGCGTCACCGTGAAGTCCGCCCCCTGCCCGGCAAAGCCGTCCAATGCCGAAAGCCAGGAGTTGATACGGGTCTCTTCCTGAAAGTAAAAGCTGACGCGCAGATTTACGGTCTCCTGCACGGGGGCGGTCTCCTGCTGTGCAGGCGTGCTGCCCGCCCCGCCGCAGCCGGCCAAAAGGCCGCCGCACAGCAATGCGGCGGCCAGCGCCGCAAAACGCGTTTTCATGGCTTCACCTTGGGGTGCCGTGCCAGAAAGGCCCGGTACTCCCGGTACCAGCACTGGGGGCACAGGCTCTGGTACTCCACATCGTCCACCGTGTCGATGGCGACCTGTGCACCCTCAAACACATATTCGCCGTTCACCTTGCGGCCGTTGCAGGTGGCCTTGCGCCCGCACTCGCAGATGGTCTTCATCTCCTCGATGGTGTGGGCCAGCTCCAAGAGGCGGGTGGAGCCGGGGAATCCCCGCGTCATAAAATCCGCCCGCAGGCCGTAGCAGATCACAGGGATGCCCAGATCCACCGTCACAAGAAACAGCTGATCCACCTGTTCGGGGGTGAAAAACTGGCTCTCGTCGCACAGCACACAGGCGGGCGCACCGTGCTCCGCCATGTCCCGGCGCACAATGTCCAGCACGTCCATGTCGGGGGCGACCAGCACATCCACCGGGCGGCGCACCCCCAGACGGGACACCACCTCGCCCTGCCCTTTGGTGTCAATGGAGGGCTTGAGCAGCAGCACCCGCATCCCCCGTTCCTTATAATTAAAGGCCACCTGCAGCAGCGCCGTGGTCTTGCCGCTGTTCATTGCGCCGTAACGGAAATACAGCTTTGCCATGATCGTTTACTCCTTGTTCCGCAGACGGTAGCCCAGACTCATCAGGCTGTCTCCCAAATGTACGTTTTCCACCGTCAGGCCGGGATATTCCACCGACAGGTCGTAATGGCTGAAATTCCACACGCCGGTGAACCCGTACTTGACCAGATCTCCCGCCAGATCAATGGCGCTCTGGCGGGGCACGCACAGCACGGCCACCTGCGGCTGATGCTCGGCGCAGAACGCCGCCAGATCCTCCAGCGGCTGGATGGGCACACCGCCCATCTCACGGCCCATCAGAGCCGGGTCGATGTCGAACACGCCGATGAGCCGGTAGCCGTTGGCGTCCCGGCAGATGAAGCTGGACACCGCACTGCCCAGACGCCCCGCGCCGATGAGCACGGTGGGGAGCAGCTCACCGTCGCCGAAAAGCAGCTTGCCGATCTCGGTGCGCAGCACCTCCACTTTGTAGCCGATGCCCTGCTGACCGAACCCGCCGAAACAGTTGAAGTCCTGCCGCACCTGACTGGCGGTGGTACCCATCATGTGGGCCAGCTCACTGGAGGAGACTTTGTCCCGCCCTTCCGCAGACAGATTTGCCAGGTACCGGTAATACTTGGGCAGTCGTTTGATGACTGGCAGCGACGCTTTTCCCTGGACAGACATAGGAAAATCACACCTTCCCCTTGCAACGGCGGAAACCCCGTCGTCTTGATATTTTCTTAACATCTTGTCTCTATTATAGTTTCCTGCACACAGTTTGTCAATTTTTTATCCAAGTTTCGGTCAAAATGCCGAATATTTGACTTTCTTCACGGGCAAACTGACGAAAAACAACTGGATAGGCGGGGGAGGAACCGGCAATGGCAGAGTCAAAGCGTAAAAAAGAGGATGTGGAAGAAAAGCGCTTCCGGCAGGAGAGCATCACCGAACGGGGCAGCGTGCCCGCCACCACAGGGCGGCATGCCATCCACTGCCTCACCGTCATCGGCACCATCGAGGGGCACACCCTTTCGCCGGACAACCAAAAGACCACCAAATACGAGCATGTCATTCCGCAGCTGGTGGACATCGAGGAAGACCCGGAAATCGAAGGTCTGCTGGTCATTCTCAATACGGTGGGCGGCGATGTGGAGGCCGGGCTGGCGCTGGCGGAGCTGATCGCGGGGGTGAGCAAGCCCACCGCCACGCTGGTGCTGGGCGGGGGACACTCCATCGGCATCCCGCTGGCGGTGTCCGCCCGGCGGAGCTTTATCGTCCCCACCGCCACCATGACGGTGCATCCGGTGCGGCACTCCGGCATGGTGCTGGGGGTGCCCCAGACGCTGCGGTACTTTGAACAGATGCAGGAGCGCATCGTGAATTTTGTGGCGGGTCATTCCCGCATCACGCCCCGGCGGTTCACCCAGCTGATGCACAACACCGGCGAGCTGGTGATGGACATGGGCACGGTTCTGGACGGCAAACAGGCCGTGGAGGAGGGGCTGATCGACACGCTGGGCGGTCTGGGGGACGCGCTGAGCTATCTGTACGGAGAAATTGAAGGGAAATAATTTTAGGAAGTCTTTCACAGGGGAGTGCGCCGCACTCTCCTGATTTTTTGGAGAAAAACAACGAAAAAATGGGAAATAACAAACTGTAATATCGCATCAAACTGTATAATATACAAAACGTAAATATTACAAAACGGATTATATCTGCAAAAACCATTTTACAAGCCTGCCATTTCGTGATACAATAGGAAACTACGATACAATAGGGTCACCAGCCCCTTTCGTGATAGAGTGTACTTTCAAATGTGGTAAGGGAGAGAATTGGATTCATGGCACAAACTCGTTCCGGCGGCTCCGGCAAAAGCAGGAGCACCAAAAACACCGGCAAAAAAAATACCGCCGCATCCCGGAGCAGAGCGTCCTCCTCGGGGCGCTCCGGCTCCTCCGGGAGCAAAAAACAGATGTCCGGCCGGGCAAGACGGCGGGCACAAAGCAACAATCTGGTAGCCAGCGTGGTGCTGACCGCCCTTGGCCTGCTCTGCGTGGCGCTGGTGCTGGTGCCCGGCGCGGCCTTCTGGCACACGCTGCGGGGATGGATGTTCGGTGTGTTCGGCATCATCACCTATCTCCTTGGGCCGTTCCTGCTGTATCTGGCCTATCTGCTGGCTGCCGGCTATAAAGTGGAATTGTTCGCCGCCAAGACAGTGCTGCTGGCGACCCTCATTGCCAGTGTGCCGGTGGTGTTCTCCAAGGTCACGCTGGGGGAGGGCAGCACCGTCTGGGATGTGGTGAAAATGCTGTTCAACCGCGGCCAGCAGAATTTCTGGGAGGGCGGCGTCCTCGGTGCGCCGGTGGGCGCCGCGCTGCTGGCGCTGTGCGGCCGTCCCGGGGCCAACATCATCATGCTGCTGATCCTTGCCGCCGGTCTGATGGTCTTTTTTGCCCTCACTCCGGCGGATGTGGTGCAGTTTGCCTCCTATTACTGGCAGCAGGCAAAGGACGCCCGCGAAGCCCGTCTGGAGGAGGAGCGCGCCTACGATACCCAGCTGTTTCAGGCGGGGCCGGATGAGGAGCCCCTGGAAAATCTCACCGGCGCGCTGCCTGTCCAGCAGCACCCGGTCTACGATGTGGAAAAGGAGATTCCCCGCCCCGCTCCGGCGGCGGCTCCCGCCGCGCCGGTACCGCCCCGCCGCAGCTCCGGCTTTGCCTATGATGTGGACCTTGGCCCCACGGCAGGGGATAAGTCCCTGCAGGAGGCCGTGCAGAACGACCCCCTGCAGCCGGTGGTCATCGGCCCCGGCGGCACCTTCGGGCTGGACCCGCTGAAAAACCTGGCCGCCCCCGCGGAACAGGCCTACGCCGCTCCATCGAAAGAGGAATTTGAACAGCACATCGAGTCGGTGGACCCGGTGGCCGAGGATGCCGACGAACTGGACGCGCTCATTGGCCGCGCCATGTACGATTATCCCCGGCAGGAGGTTTCCTCCGAGGTGCAGCTGGCGCTGCCGGAGGAGGACGGCTTTGACACGCCGCTGACCCCCGTCCCGCCGGAGGAACCCACCCTGACGGATTTTGACACCCGCATTCCCGGGGACACGGTGGCCATTCCCCGGCAGGCAGTGCAGGCCGCTGCGCCTATTCCCACCATCGGCGGCAGCTTTGACGAGGAGGACTTTGACCCCGCCGCGGCCGCATGGAACGCCGGTGTGCCCATGGCCTCGGTGCTGTCCGGCATGGCGGCTCCCGCCGCTCCGGCCCGGACGCCCGCCCCCGCGCCCCGGCGCCGGGAGGATCCCTTTGCCCCGCCGCCCCGCGGCGGGGAGGCCGCCCGCCTGCAGGTGAGCGACCAGGTGGGCAACTCCGCCGCGCCGCCCGTTTCCAGCCCGCCCAGCGCCGCCAAAATGAGCGCCGAGGCCGCCGCGCTGGCCGCGGCCCTCAAAGCGCCGCCCAAGCCCTACTGCTATCCTTCTCTGAACCTGTTCAACGCCTCCCGCCCGGAGGACGAGGCCGGGGCCGTGAAGGAGATGAAGAAAAACGCTGACATTCTGGTGAACACGCTGGACAGTTTTGGCGTCAAGACCAAAATTCTGGACATCTGCCGCGGCCCCTCGGTGACCCGGTATGAGCTGCAGCCGCAGGCGGGCATCAAGGTCAGCCGCATCACCTCGCTGGCGGATGACATCGCCCTCAACCTTGCCACCGCCGGTGTTCGCATCGAGGCGCCCATCCCCGGCAAGCCCGCGGTGGGCATCGAGGTGCCCAATAAAATACGTTCCACCGTCAGTATCCGCAATGTGTTCGAGTCCCAGAACTACATCAACATGCGTTCGCCCCTCACCATGGCTCTCGGCAAGGACATTGCCGGTGCGGCGCAGGTGGCGGACCTGTGCAAGATGCCCCACCTGCTCATCGCCGGCTCCACCGGCAGCGGCAAGTCGGTGTGCGTCAACTCCATCATCATCAGCTTCCTGTTCCGTTCCAGCCCCGAGGATGTGAAGCTCATCCTCATCGACCCCAAGGTGGTGGAGCTGGCGGAATACAACGGCATCCCGCACCTGCTCATGCCGGTGGTCACCGAACCCCGCAAGGCCGCGGGTGCGCTGGGAGCCTCGGTGGCGGAGATGGAGCGCCGCTACAAGCTGTTTGCGGAGAACAACGTCCGCGAGATCAAGGCCTACAACAAGCTGGCCGCCCAGAACCCGGCGCTGGAGCACATGCCCTACATCGCCATCGTTATTGATGAGCTGGCCGACCTGATGATGGTGGCCGGCAAGGAGGTGGAGGACTACATCTGCCGCATTGCGCAGAAGGCCCGTGCCGCAGGCATCCACCTCATTGTCGCCACCCAGCGTCCCAGCGTGGATGTTATCACCGGCCTGATCAAGGCCAATATTCCCAGCCGCATCGCCTTTGCGGTGTCCAGCCAGATCGACTCCCGCACCATTCTGGACACAGCGGGCGCCGAAAAGCTGCTGGGCTACGGCGATATGCTGTTCCTGCCGGTGGGGGCCGCCAAGCCCACCCGTGTGCAGGGCACCTTTGTCACCGATGAGGAGATCGGCGCGGTGCTGGACTTCATCAAATCCACCTCGGACGCCCAGTATGATGAGGAGATGATCGCTGAGATGGAGCGCCGTGCCGTGGCCGAAAAGGGCAGCAAGAAGGGCGGCGATGAGGAGGAGTCCGGCGGAACGCTGGATCCCATGTTTGAACAGGCTGTTGAATGTGTTATCGAGGCGGGACAGGCGTCCACCAGTCTGCTGCAGCGCCGCTGCAAGCTGGGTTATGCCCGTGCCGCCCGTATCATGGACCAGATGGAACAGGAAAAGATCATCGGACCCTACGAGGGCGCTAAGCCCCGCAGCGTGCTGCTGACGCTGTCCCAGTGGCAGGAGCGCAAGCTGAGTGCAAACCATGAAGAAAACTGAGCATAAATTCCGTCCGTGGATGGCCGCCGCGGTGCTGCTGGCTCTGCTGGCGGGGCTGGGCTGGTTCACCCAGACGGGAACGCTGTGGACGTGGGATGACCTGCACCGGCTGCTTGACCTGCCCATGGAGACCGCCGCCCTTCCCGCAGGGGAGGAGCCCTCCGCCGCCGTGACCTTTCTGGATGTGGGGCAGGGGGATGCGGTGCTGCTGCAAAGCGGCGGGCAGAGCTGTCTGGTGGATACCGGGCACGTGACCGCCGCGCAGGATCTGCTGCGGGAGATGCATCAACAGGACGTACAGGCGCTGGATTATCTGGTGCTGACCCACCCGGATGCCGACCATATCGGCGGCGCGCTGTCGGTGCTGCGGCAGTTTCCTGTGGGAGAGATTCTGGTTTCCTCCGCCGACATCGACCCGGAGGCCTCCGGCTGGCAGGACGATATCCTGTGGGAGGCGCAAAGTCAGGGCATTCCCGTCACCGCCGTACAGGCGGGGGAGACCTTCCCGCTGGGGGAGGGCACCATCACCATTCTGCTGGCAGATTATCCGTCTGGCGGCGGCACCAACGACCGCTCGGTCTGTCTGCGGTTTGCAGCCGGGTCGTTCAGCTTTCTGGATACCGGCGATGCGGAACAGAAGGCGGAGGCCGAGCTGGTGCGGCTGTACGGGGAGCAGCTGCGCTCCACCGTGATGAAGGCGGGCCACCATGGCTCCAGCACCTCCAACAGCCGGGCGCTGCTGCAAGCGGTACAGCCGCAGGCGGTGGGCATCAGCTGCGGGGCCGGCAACGATTACGGCCATCCGCACCGGGAAACGCTGGAAACTCTGGAGGCTGTCGGCGCGCAGGTGTTCCGCACCGACCAGCTGGGAACCTTTACCATCACGTGGGACGCTGAGGGGCTGCACCTGCCCGATGAGGAGGCATATGATGAACCTGCCGCTGCCTGATACGATTTCCCATGAGGAAACGCTGCGCTATCTGGGGGCCTCCGGCTGGCAGCCGGACGGAGCCACCCGGGCGCTGCTGCAAAAGGCCGAGGAGCTGCTGCGCGCCAGCGCCCAGCCCCGAGCCGTCTGGCGGGAACTGCCCTTGGAGGCGCTGCCGCTGGCAGAGTCCGGGCAGGATCTGGCCCGCCATTTGCAGGGCTGCGATGCCATGCTGCTGCTGGCGGCCACGCTGGGCAGCGGTGTGGACAGCCTGCTGCGTCGGCTGGAACTGTCTGACATTGCGCTGGCCACGGCGGCGGACGCCATGGCCGCCGTGCTGCTGGAAACCGTCTGCGACACGTTGGAATCTCAATTGCGGGCGGACTACCGTCAAAAAGACCGCTGGCTCACCAGCCGCTACGCTCCCGGCTACGGGGACTGCCCGTTGACGCTCAACGAGGATTTGTGCCTGATGCTGGACACGGTGCGGGGCTGCGGGTTGGCGGTAACGCCCCAGCATCTTCTGACGCCCCGCAAAAGCACCACCGCCATTCTGGGGCTGGCGGATCACCCTGTCACCGGGGCGCGAGCGGGCTGCGCCCACTGTCTGTTAAAGGAAACCTGCATTTATCGAAAAAGGGGAATGACCTGTGCGGATTGACACTGTTTTTCAGCGCAAAGAATACGTTTTTCTGGACGGCGGTATGGGCACCGAGCTGCAAAAACGGGGGCTGCGTCCCGGCCAGATGCCGGAGCTGGCGGCACTCACCATGCCGGAAACGCTCACTGCCATCCACCGGGATTATGTGCGCGCAGGCGCGCAGATTTTGAACGCCAACACCTTTGGGGCCAACCCCAAAAAGCTGGCCCGCACCGGATATTCGCTGGAACAGGTGGTGTCCGCCTCCATCGCCTGTGCACGGCAGGCCGCCGCTGAGACGGGCGCGCTTGTGGCGCTGGACATCGGCCCTCTGGGAGAACTGCTGGCCCCGGCGGGGACTCTCGCCTTTGAGGATGCCTGTACCCAGTTCGCACAGATCATCCGGGCCGGTGCGGCGGCGGGGGCTGATCTGGTCATGCTGGAGACCATGACCGACCTGTATGAACTGAAAGCCGCCATTCTGGCCGCCAAGGAAAACTGCACCCTGCCGGTGTTCACCTCCATGAGCTTCGAGGCCCGGGGCCGCACCTTCACCGGCTGCACGGTGGAAAGCTACGCCGTCACAGCGGCGGGCCTTGGCGCGGACGCGGTGGGCATCAACTGCTCTCTCGGCCCCGCCGAGATTTTGCCCTTTGCCAGACGGCTCTGCCGCAGCGTGCCCGCCGGTATGCCGGTGTTCGTCAAGCCCAACGCGGGCCTGCCCGACCCGGACGGCTCCTACCGCCTGGACGCTGCCGGCTTTGTGGAGCAGATGAAAGAATACCAGAGCATTGGTATTTCCATGGTAGGCGGCTGCTGCGGCACCACGCCGGAATATATCCAACGCCTGCACGAGGAATTTTCCGGAAAAACTCCCGCGCAGAAGGTGCCCCTGCGGCACAGTACGCTTTGTACTCCTGTCCGATTTGTAGAGGTTGACGGCATCACGGTGGTGGGCGAGCGCATCAACCCCACCGGCAAAAAGCGGCTGCAGGAGGCCCTGCGGCAGGGCGATACCGCCTATCCCTGCGGGCAGGCGGTGTCTCAGGCGGAGGCCGGCGCCGAGGTACTGGATGTGAACGCCGGCCTGCCGGGCATTGACGAGGCCGCCGTGCTGGAAACGCTGGTGCGGGAACTGCAGGCTGTCACCGATCTGCCTTTGCAGCTGGATTCCTCCGATGCCGCCGCGCTGGAACGCGCCCTGCGCATTTATAACGGAAAGCCCATCGTCAACTCGGTGAACGGCAAACAGGAAACGCTGGACGCCATCCTGCCGCTGTGCAAAAAGTACGGCGCGGCAGTGGTGGGCCTTGCGCTGGACGAAAACGGCATCCCGCCCACAGCGGAGGGCCGTTTTGCGGTGGCGCAGCGCATCGTGGCCGCCACCGATGCCATCGGCATCCCCCGGGAAGATGTGTACATTGACTGCCTGACTCTCACGGCCAGCGCCCAGCAGGAGGGAGCCGCCGAAACGCTGAAAGCGCTCTCCCGCTGCAAGCAGGAATTGGGGGTGCGCACCGTGCTGGGCGTGTCCAACATCAGCTTTGGCCTGCCCTGCCGGGGCTATCTCAACACCACCTTTTTGACGATGGCCATGGCGGCGGGACTGGACCTTGCCATTATGAACCCCAACACCCCCGAAATGATGGCGGCGGTGCGGGCCTTCCGGGTGCTCACCGCGCAGGACGTTCAGAGCGCCGATTATGTGGCTGCCTACGCCAACGTGCAGCTGCAGGCCACCCAGACAGTCACGGCGGCTGCCGCCGTGACGCAAAGCGGGGATGCGCTGTTTGAGGCGGTTCGCCGCGGCCTGAAAGCCGAGGCCCGTGCCGCCGCTGACGCCGCCCTGCAAAGCCGGGAACCGCTGGAGGTGGTGAACACCTCGCTGATTCCCGCGCTGGACGCGGTGGGGGATGGCTTTGAAAAGGGCACTGTGTTCCTGCCCCAGCTGCTGCAGTCCGCCACCGCCGCGCAGGCGGCGTTTGAGGCGGTCAAGGCCGCCATTGCCCGCACCGGGCAGACCTCCGGCGGCAAGGGCCGCATCGTCATCGCCACCGTGGAGGGCGATGTGCACGACATCGGTAAGAACATCGTGCGGGTCATTCTGGAAAACTACGGTTATGATGTGCTGGACCTTGGCCGGGATGTGCCCCCTGCAAAAGTGGTGGAGGCGGTGCGCGCCACCGGCGCACGGCTGGTGGGCCTGTCCGCGCTGATGACCACCACCGTCCCCGCCATGCAGGCCACCATCGAGGCGCTGCACGCCGAGGGCCTGCCCTGCAAGGTGATGGTGGGCGGCGCGGTGCTCACACCGAATTACGCAAAACAAATCGGTGCGGATTTCTATGCAAAGGACGCCAAGGCCAGCGCCGATATTGCCAAGGAAGTGCTGGGATAACGGGGAACTCCTGTATTTTCCTTTACCCTCTTGCATTTTTCTTTCGTCTATTGTATAATACTATCTACGGACAGATGCCTGTTGCGCTGTTTTGCATACAGATGTGGGCCCCGTGCGTGGGGAGCCCGTGAACCATGTCAGGCGGGGAACCGAGCAGCATTAAGCGGCGTTTTCCCAGTGCTGCGGCAAGCCTGCATCTGTATGCAAAGCAGCGCAGCGCACTGTCCGTTTTGCTGCAAAAAGGGGAGGTGTGTGCCATGTACCGTGCGCTGTACCGCAAATGGCGGCCGCGCCGGTTTGCCGACGTGGTGGGGCAGACGGCCATCGTCACGGCGCTGCAAAACCAGATCGCGGCGGGACGCATCGGCCACGCCTACCTGTTCACCGGCACCCGCGGCACCGGCAAAACCACTTGTGCCAAGATTTTTGCCAAAGCGGTCAACTGTCTGGACACCGCCAGCCCCGACCCCTGCGGCGAATGTGAGGTCTGCAAAGGGCTGGATTCCGGCGCCATCATGGACATTGTGGAGATGGACGCCGCTTCCAACAACAGCGTGGACGATATCCGTGACCTGCGGGACGAGGTGGCCTATCTGCCCTCGGTGTGCCGCTATAAGGTGTATATCATCGACGAGGTTCACATGCTGTCCAATCAGGCGTTCAACGCCCTGCTCAAGACCATGGAGGAGCCGCCGGAGCATGTTATTTTCATCCTCGCCACCACCGAGGTGCAAAAGGTGCCCGTCACCATCCTGAGCCGCTGCCAGCGCTACGATTTCACCCGCATCACGCCGGAGGATATCGCCGGCCGGCTGACCTACGTGGCGGAGCAGGAGAGCATTGCACTGGACCCCGGCGCGGCCAAGCTCATCGGCCGGCTGGCGGACGGCGCCATGCGCGATGCGCTTTCCATTCTGGACACCTGCGCGGGCGTTTCCAACACGGTGGACGAGGCGCTTGTCCGCCGCATGGCGGGCGTCACCGACCGGGGCTATCTCTTTGAGATCAGCGATGCCATCGCTGCCCGGGATTCCGTGACGGCACTGGAAAAAATCGCGGAGCTTCGCCAGAAATCTGTGGACATGCGCCGCCTTTGCATGGAGCTTGCAGGGCATTACCGCAACCTGATGCTGTCCGGCCTGCCCGGCGGCACGGCACTGCTCACCGGCACCTCGCCGGAGGAGGAGGCCGCCTACGCCGCCCGCAAGGATTTTCCCCAGCAGGAGGCCATCCGTGCGGTGGATGCCTTCGGCACCGCACTGGATAAAATGAGCCGCGGCACCGATCAGCGCATTGAACTGGAACTGGCGGTGTTCGCTCTCACCCAGCCCATGGCCGCGCCCGCAGTGGTGCAGAGCGTACCGGTGCAGGCCGCGCCCCAGCCCTTTGCGGCAGCGGCTCCAGTGTATTCCGCGCCGCCGCCTGCGTACACAGCGCCGCCCCCGGTGGCGTCTGCTCCCGTCATCGTGCCCCCGCCGGAACCGGCTCCGCAGCCGGAACCGCCGCAGGTCTCCCGGCCTGTGCAGCCCGCGGCCGCACAGGCCCGCAAAACTGCCGGCCCGGTGCAGCCCTTCGTCCAATGGCCCATCGTGTTGGCGGAGATCGAAAATCAGGATCCCATGCTGATCTCCTTTCTGCGGGGCTCCAAGGCGTACTATGACGGCGTGCGTGTGCTCATCGAGTGCAGCGACGCCTTCCGGGATTATATGCGCCAGAACAAGGAAACCGCCAAGTCCATCAAGGACTATATTTATAAGGTAACAAAAATCAAGTGCGGCATCGGCCCCTATCAGGCGCCCAAAACCGACGGCGGTGCGTCCGCCGTCTCGGTGGACGAAACGCTGCAGGCCATGCAGTCCCTTGGTGTGGATGTCGTCGTTACGGAAAAATAAGGAGGAACACCCATGAAAGCAAGAATGCCCAAAGGCTATGGCCGCCCCGACCCGCAGGCTATGATGCGCCAGGTCCAGAAAATGCAGGAGGAGATCCGCGCCAAGCAGGAGGAACTGGAAAACCGTGAGTACACCGGCACCGCCAGCGGCGAGATGGTCACCGTCACCATGACCGGCAAGCATGCCATCACCTCTGTGAAGATCAAGCCGGAGGCTGTGGACCCCGATGACATCGAGATGCTGGAGGATCTCATCGCTGCTGCTGTCAACAGCGCCGTGGCCGCGGTGGATAAAGACTCCGATGAGGAAATGGCCAGAATGACCGGCGGCATGAACATTCCCGGCATCGGCTGAAACGGGGGACACCATGCCGCAGAACATTGCTGAACCGCTGGAAGAACTCATCGACCAGTTTGCCCGTTTCCCCGGCGTGGGCCGCAAGGGGGCAACCCGCATGGCCTACGAGGTCATGGGCATGTCCAATGAGCAGGCGATGGCCCTGTCCAAGGCCATCGAACAAGCCAAGACCGGCCTGCACCGCTGCCGCTTGTGCCAGGATTATACCCCCGGCGAGGTGTGCAAGATCTGCGCCTCCGCCAAGCGGGACCGCAGCGTCATCTGTGTGGTGGAAAGCCCGCGGGACATCAAGGCCATCGAGCGCACCCACGAATACCACGGCCTGTACCACGTGCTGCACGGCCTGATCTCTCCCATGGACGGCATCGGCGCGGAGCAGCTCTGCGTCAAGGAACTGCTGGCCCGTCTGAACGACACGGTCAAGGAGGTCATCATGGCCACCAGTCCCACCGTGGAAGGGGAGGCCACCGCGATGTATCTGGCCAAGCTCATCAAGCCCATGGGCATCAAGACCACCCGGCTGGCCTATGGTCTGCCGGTGGGGTCCAGTCTGGAATTTGCCGATGAGACCACCCTGTACCGCGCCATGCAGGGCCGGGGAGAGCTGTGACAGGTTTTTCTTGACAAATGCATCGGAACGCGGTATAATCAATTCCCTGCAAAGGAGGTGAGCCTGATGGCTGCGGACAAAAGCGGAAAAAAGTATATTGCCCAAAACCGTGAGGCCCGCCACGAATACTTTGTCATCGAAGCGCTGGAGACCGGCATCGAGCTGGTGGGCACCGAGGTGAAAAGCCTACGAGCAGGGGGTGTCAACCTGAAGGACGCATGGGTGGATGTGGATGACGGCGAACTCATCGCCAAGGGAATGCACATCAGCCCTTATGAGCACGGCGGTTATTTCAACCGTGACCCGGTGCGTCCCCGGCGGCTGCTGGCTCACAAGGCCGAGATCCGCCGTCTGGCCCAGCAGATCAAACTGCAGGGGTACACGCTCATTCCACTGTCGCTGTATTTCAAAAACGGACGTGTTAAAGTGGAATTGGGCCTTTGCAAGGGCAAAAAGCTCTACGATAAGCGCGCCACCGCCGCTGCGCGGGACGCCAAGCGCGACATTGACCGCGCCATGAAATCACAGCGCTGACGCACAAACCTTCCCGCCGCAGCAATGCGGCGAAATCATGGGGATGTAATGGTTTCGACGGGGGGAGAGAGGCGTGAGCAGCGGGCCGTGGCGGTGCACCACGATAAAAGCGCCAACTTAAAATGAACTGACAACAATTATTCTGTTGCCGTCGCTGCCTGATTAGGCGCGACCGTTCTGCCCACCACAGTACCGAGTGGGGCCAGAGCGTCGATTAGGTACTGAACATGCACGGGCCTAAGCTTTGCAGCCCGTCAGGTATTGATGAAGCTACCGACGTGTAGTGCGTGTCTGTCCGCCCGCACTGAGGGAATCCCAATAGACTGACTGCGCCCGGAGATACTCTAACCGCTTTCTTTTCGGACAGGGGTTCGATTCCCCTCATCTCCACCACCAAAAAGCACGAAGAAACGTTTGTTTCTTCGTGCTTTTTCCTTCCTTTACCGCATGGTTTCCCGCACTTTGTGATGATGTACAAAGATGCTTCGCACGGTACTCTCTTATTCATTGCCCAGCAGCTTTTGGAAAATATCGTTGATTGCATTGGCGGTGCGTTCTCCTTCGCCGGCCAGCGCATGGGCGTAGACCCCAAAAGTATCCATGTCCTGACTGTGCCCTACCAGCGGCTTGACCGTACCAGCCGGCAGCGTCTTGATGACAGAAACAAAGGTGTGGCGAAGTTCATACAGGCTGATGGGCGTGAGATTGTGAGTCTTACAGTAGGCCTTCCAGCGAGAGTAATAATTGCTTTCCTTCGGAATCCCGAATACGCTGTCTTCCTTGCCGGTCAGTTTCCGCTGCTCCTCCAAAACTTGTTGAGCCATCTGAGTTAATACAAAGGAGCGAACCGCGTTATGATTCTTGCCCCTGGTTTCCTGCCCCAGCGTGTTGACGGAGCGTTGAATATACAGAATGTTCCCGTGAATGTCGCCCCAGCGAAGACCAATCAATTCTCCCGGACGGAGCCCCGTCAGAACCTGAAACCGGTAGGCATTGATGTACGCATCTTCCACCTCTTTGCCGCGCCACATGGTAGTGCTTTCGCGGAAGAGAACTGCCAATTCATCGGGCTGCAAAATCTTTTTGCCAACCAGACGCGCACCGCTGGGAATCGTGAGGTCCTCCGGGACATAACTCGTCAACTTGCGTTTGCGGCAGTATTTGCAGAAGGCCCTCAGATTGGACGCAAGATTTTGAAGCGTCTTGCGGCTGCGTCCCTGTGAGTACATTTTGTTGACGATGTCCTGCAAGTCCTGGTCATTCAAGGCAACCAACCTCTTTTTGCCAATCATGGGTTGAATCCAGATGCGCCACTGACTTTCCGCCTTGTTGTAGTTTGGCAGGCTGGTGGTGAGTCGAACGGTTTCCAGCCATTGAGGATAGACAGCCTCCACGCGGAGCGTTGTCGTTTCAATACCGTCCTCCAACCATTGGTCAGCCTTGCTGTTGGCCTCCCTCTGCCCCTTGCGGCCGGGCGCGGAGGAGTAGAAGCTCCTCCGTTGGCCGTCGCGCTGCACATCAATCAAGGCAACATCGAAGTATGAATCCAAAAACTATGATAAAATCCTATTGCGATTGCCCAAAGGTAAGCGTGAACTTGTCCGGGCCGCTGCGGGAAGAACAGGTGAGTCGTTAAATGGATATATCACAAAAGCAATCGATGAAAGAATGAGGAAGGAAGAATCGGCGGAATAGGATTCTCCATAAAGCAGAAACATCAAAGGCTGATTTTTGGAGAAACTGTATCTTGTAATCAAAGAATTGGATTTCCTATCTTTGATTCATCGCAACGTGGCGGTGGCTTTTTATAAGGGCCTTGGGGCGCCGCCCCAATCATAGAGGCAACGCCGATTGCGCCCTGCGCAACTCTTTTTCACACATTCACACAGTCATGCCTGCGAAAAAGAGCTGCTGGGGTCATAGGGGCTTGGCCCCTGAAACGCCTCCTGCCAGTTTTCACAACTGGCGGGAGGCAGTGCTTGCTCCCGTTGATTTTGCGCAAAAACTTGGGTACACAGGCTGCAACTTGGAACGGCATCATGTTTCACAGTTGTGGACTTACCATGGTTCGTGAAAACGGATTGTCAGCCTAAGATAATAAAGAATAAAGAGAAAAAGAAACGAAACACACGTTTGTTGAATCACCGGCCATCTCTTGTGAGGGATGGCCGATGTTTTTGTTGTGCGATGCCATCAGACGAAATCGAGACGAAATCGAAAAAGTACAGATAATATTCTTCTGGCGGGATATGCAGCATTTGCCCGATGGTCTCCATCTCGTCCGCATGAAACGGCTTCTTACCATTCATACGCGCGGACATGGCAGCGGCGGACAATCCGGCCTGCCGGGCAAGCTCGAATTGTGTGACCTCCATCTCGATCATGCGAATTCGCAAACGTTTATGCTTTGATTGCATTGTCAAAACTTCCTTTCTGTTGAAAGATTGTACAGAAAGCTGAGTATCAACGCGGACAAAATAAAACACCCGTCCGCATCAAAATGCAGACGGGCGAGCATCTACGCCACATCACATCCCACGCACAATGCGTGGGTTCAAAGGTTCAAACACAAAACAATTTGTAAATCTGCAGTCAGCTTATCACTTCTAATTGTGATTATATCACACAAACGATGGTACATCAAGAGGATCTGCAAAATAATTTGTTGGATTGGCACGGAAGTTCATGCAGGGTCGCCATACTCCCGTTTCATGGCATCCATGGATACCACCCACTGCTTGCCAAATTTGCATACATCCACACCATTGACCAGTTTGCCGTAAGCAATCGCTTTGCGCAGTGTGCTTTCGTTAAGATCCCAAAGCTCAGTGGCATCACTGAACGCCATCAAGCCATCAAACGCGGTGCTGACACGGACACCGTGTTCCCACAACTCATCGCAGGATAGGTCCAACGCATCGTTCCAGACGATGCCATATCCGCCCACATCTACGCAGACGCAGCCGAATTCTTCCGGGTGGTCACGCAAATAGGAGAAGGCAGGGAGTTTCTCAAATAACGGCTTGACATCGTAGAGTTTGACAACGCCTTCGCTGAATTGTACGCTGAGACGGAAATCCGGCAGGGGTGATACAGATTTGATCTTGTGAAACATAACAGTCTCCTTACTCCAACGGCGGAATTTTTCGGAATTCCTTCGTTTCCCAGATTTCCTGCAGTGTATCCCTGTGCATCCCGATCCATTCTCTCACCAATGCCAACGCTTTGGGCGGAAGGTACCCTTCCAGCACGTCGCCGGTCATAAAGTCGATTGCTGCCACATCATCGTTGTAAATGGCGTGAATATGCGGCGGATTATGTTCGCTTTGCAGAAAGTACATACGAATGATGATTCCATAAAACCTTGCCAACACAGGCATATACAACACCTCCTGTATATATAGTATCACGGTATCGTGATTCCGTCAAGCGGGTTGAGGATGTTGGATTTCAGCCAGATGCCCCGGAACTCACGCTCAGAAACAACGGCCCTATTAGGAACACCGGGTGGAAGACTGAATGGCGTTTTTTGTTGTGTAAGACCATCGGCAAAAATCGAATAAGGAATTGCTGCCCAGCGCATTTGCGCTGGCTTTTTTTGTTTTGTCTTGGTTTTTCATCATCAGGGAATGTAAATATATAGTAGAGGAGACATTGTAGAACAAAAAGTATCCTCCATAGGGAAAATGGAGGATACCAATAGTTTGCTTTTTATATATAACTTTTCATGATTATTATAGCACGACAAGTGTCTATTTTCAACATGGGTGATGGAAAATCATCTGAAAATAGCTGGATTTGTCGGATAAGATAAAACAGGAGCCCTTAATTCAATGAAAAAAGACTGCTATTGAAGGGAATTTTATCAGTCTATAACACAAAAGTGGTCGGAAACGGGTCAAATAAAGGAGGAACGCTACCATGGCAAAAAAGGGAGAGAACATCCGCCGCCGCAGGGATGGACGCTGGGAGGGGAGGTATATCAAGGGCCGCCGTGCAGATGGCAAGGCTGTTTGGGGATATGTGTATGGACACAGCTATCAGGAGGTAAAGCAGGAACTCATCCGCCGCAAGGCAAAGTGCGCTTTTTATTCTTTGTCTGTGGACAACCCCACATTCGAGGAACTTGCGCAAATGTGGCTTTGCTCTGTGAAACCGGGCATCAAGGAATCCACAGTTTCACACTATCGCTATACGTTGGAGCGATATATTCTGCCAGTTTTGGGGCGCCTCAACGTAAAATCTCTGAATGAGCAGATTTTGGAGTCCGGCTTGCAGCAAATTGTTTCCCCGGTGGACGGCAGTCACAAGCCGTTGGGACACTCCGCCGCAAAGGAGTGCCTGACCATGATACGCCGTATTTGCAAATACGCCCACCATCTGCGGCTGATCCGGGCTATGGAAATTGAAATCACTCTGCCGAAACCTCCAGTCAATCAGACGGAGCCGCTCTCCAAAACTGAGCAGGAACAGGTTGTATCCTTTGTCACAGAGAACCCCACGCCACGGAAAATCGGCTTGCTGCTGGCAGTACAGATGGGACTTCGTATTGGAGAAATCTGCGGCTTGCAGTGGGGAGATTTTGACTTGGCACAAGGGACTTTGACGATTCAGAGAACCGTCCAGCGCATCAGCAGCGGCAACGGGCATACCAAGGTCGTTATTCAGTCTCCCAAAACCAGAACGTCCGCCCGTCAAATCCCAATCCCCCAAAATCTTCTTGTTCTGCTCCGTCAAGTGCGCGGGATGGCCACCGATGATGCCTGGTTTTTGTCCGGGAGCAGTGAAAAACCGGTGGAGCCGCGCTGTTTCCGCAAGAGCCTGCATACATACCTGAAACAGGCGCAGGTGCGCTCTGTCCGACCCCATGCCCTGCGCCACACCTTTGCGTCTACCTGCCTGCAAGCGGGCTGCGACATCAAGACTATCAGCGAAATCATGGGCCACGCGGATGCATCTATTACACTCCAGCGATATGTGCATTCTGACCTGGAACGAATGCGCTTTGAAATCAACCGCATCTATGCAAACGCCTTCCAGCAAACAGCATAGAGGGTCTTTGAGTGGTACAAGCATAACAAAAACAATTGTATTGCCGACGAAAAACACAAATCGTCCTCCATTTTCCCTATGGAAGATACCCGCGGACGGGAGGACAGCATGGCGATTCAATTGTTTGCGCACAACGAAAAAGCATACCGGCAGGCGATGGCTATGCTGGAGAACTGCGGCAAAGCGGCCATTGTCCATCCCACCGGCACCGGCAAAAGCTATATTGCCTTCAAACTCATTGAGGATCATCCCGATGAGAGGGTGGTCTGGCTGTCTCCCAGCGAATATATCTTCAAAACCCAGACCGAAAACGTGCGGAAAGAAAACCCGGACTTCCCTCTGCAAAATGTGACGTTTCTGACCTATGCCCGGCTCATGCAGATGGACGAAGATGAAATCGCCTCGCTGCATCCCGCTTACCTTATTATAGATGAATTTCATCGCTGCGGGGCAGAGCACTGGGGCGATGGTCTCAAGCGATTGCTGGCGCAATACCCCGACACAAAGATGCTGGGGCTGTCTGCCACGCATATCCGGTATCTGGACAACCAGCGCAATATGGCTGACGAGTTGTTTGAAGGCAACATTGCCAGCGAAATGACCCTGGGCGAGGCAGTCGTCCGGGGCATTCTGCCTGCCCCGACCTACGTGACCACCGTGTTCCGCTACCAGAACGAACTGGCCAGATACCAAAAGCGGGTGGACAGCCTGAAAAGCCCCGGCATTCAGGATATCAACCAGCGGTATCTGGATGCCTTGCGCCGCGCACTGGAGCAGGCAGAAGGATTAGATGTGGTCTTTCAGAAATACATCACCAATACAAGCGGTAGGTATATCGTTTTCTGTTCCGACTACGAAAATCTCAAGGAAATGCGCAGTCACACCAAAGAGTGGTTTGGTGCGGTGAATGAAACCATTCACACCTATTCGGCGTATTCCTCCGACCCCGCCACCAGCAAAGCCTTTGCAAAGTTCAAGAAAGACGATTCCGGCGCACTCAAGCTGTTGTTTTGTATTGACATGCTCAACGAAGGGATCCATGTTAAAGGAATTTCCGGCGTGATTCTGTTCCGTCCCACCGTCAGCCCCATTGTGTATAAGCAGCAGATCGGCCGCGCCTTAACGGCAGGGGAGGGCGGCACGCCGCTGATTCTGGATATTGTCAATAACTTTGAGGGGCTGAGCAGCATTTCCACCTTGCAGCAGGAGATGACGCTGGCGGCTTGCAACATGGTGCGTCTGGGGGAACAGGACAAAATCGTCACCGACCACTTTACCGTCATCGAGCAGGCCCGCGACTGCCGCAAGCTGTTTGAGCAGTTGGATCAGAGTCTGTCCGGCACATGGGATCAGTATTTCCATGCGGCCAGCATCTACTATGCGGAACACAACAATCTGGAAGTGCCCATGCGCTACACCACCTCCACAGGCCTGAGCCTTGGCCGGTGGATCGCTACGCAGCGCAGAGTGCGTTCCGGCCTGATTCCCGGCAGCCTTACAGAACAGCAGATTGCCCGATTGGACAGCATTGGGATGGTGTGGGGAAACCGGCTGGAACTGGCATGGGAACGCGGGTTTGAACATGCCAGAGCCTATTATGAGCAATACGGTAATCTGGAGGTTCCTGCCCGGTACGAGTGCGAGGACGGGTTCAAGCTGGGAAGTTGGATTACGAACCAGCGTACCGACCGCATCAATGGGGAACGTCAGCAGCTTTTGAATCGGGAGAGAGTGGAAAGGCTGGATTCCATTGGCATGGTCTGGGATGTTCTCAACCTGAAATGGGAACGCAATTACCTCGCGGCAGCCCAGTATTATCAGGACAACGGCGATCTGCTTGTGCCCAGCCAGTACGTCACCAAAGAAGGCATCAAGCTGGGAACATGGGTCGCCAGCCTGCGCAAAATGAAGGAAAGCGGCAAGCTGACAGAGGCACAAATCCAGCGGCTGGAGGTCGTTGGCATGCAGTGGCGGTCCCGTTCTGACTATGGATGGCAGCGAGGCTTTCAAGCGGCAAAAGCCTATCGCAGACAGTATGGTGACCTGAACGTATCTTCCACTTTTATTACGCCAGACGGATACCCATTAGGAAAATGGGTGGAGCGACAGAGGTTCGCCTTTCAGTGCCCGGAAAAAGCCAACAATATATTGACGCCTGAACGAAAAAAACTGCTGGACAGTATTGGTATGGTGTGGACGAAACAAGATCCGTGGGAATACCGCTTTGAACTGGCGCGTCAGTACAAAGAGGAGCACGGCGACTTGACCATCCCAGCCAAGTACAAAACAAGCGATGGCATTTGGCTTGGGAATTGGCTGTATCATCAAAAGAAATTGCTGGCAGGAAAAGAGCGCGGCCAGCAATTGAGTGAAGCACAGAAAATGAAACTGATGGAGTTGGGAATTGCGTAGGTTATTAGAATTCGTTAGCACAAAATGTGTTTACTTGTTGCAGCCAATATCCTTGTCATTATTGACTAAGACTTGCAAATGACGTTCGTCCGAATATCAAACGGAAGTGTCTGTTTTGGACGTAGGCGCAGTGATTCGGGGTTCATGCAATCACATAACAACATTCCTCTTCGTCTCATTAGGAACTTAAAGGAAATGAACGTAGTTATGTAGAAAAAAGAGGCTGAAAATAAGGCCAAAAATGAAGAAAAATAAGAGAAAATAGCAGAAAAATGCGATACAGCGCAGAAAATAGAGAAAAAATCCGAATGAGTCGTAGAAGTAGGTTACAGTTTAATTAGGCGTTCCTGGTGAGAACGCTTTTTTAATATATAAGGTCCTTGGAGAGGGACCGAAGAAGAAAAGATGACACGCCGTGAAGGTGTGGGGGAATAAAAGAAGAAATTGAGGGATGAAGAAAATGGAACACATTGAATTACAGGGAAAAACAATATTTGTCACTGGTGTGGCCGGGTTCATTGGATCCAATCTCGCCGCAAGACTATTAAAGGACTTTGACTGTAAGGTAGTCGGGCTTGATAACATGAACGACTATTACGATGTGAACATCAAAGAGTGGAGACTAGAGCAGCTGAAGAATGACAGGTTTACTTTCATCAAGGGTGACTTGAGTGATAAGGGAACCATCGAGGAAATCTTCGAGAAATACAACCCGGCGGTTGTGGTCAATCTTGGAGCACAAGCTGGAGTGCGCTATTCCATCACAAATCCTGATGCGTATATCCAATCCAACATGATAGGCTTCTATAACATTTTGGAAGCATGTAGGCATTACCCGGTTGAGCATTTGGTTTATGCTTCTTCCTCTTCTGTCTATGGTTCCAATAAAAAGGTTCCGTACAGCACGGACGATAAAGTAGACAATCCCGTGAGCCTCTACGCGGCTACAAAAAATCTAACGAGCTTATGGCACATGCAGATTCAAAGCTTTATAACATTCCTTCCACTGGCTTGCGCTTTTTTACTGTTTATGGACCAGCTGGTAGGCCCGATATGGCTTATTTTGGTTTCACAAATAAGTTAAGAGCTGGTGAAGATATTCAAATCTTCAACTACGGTAATTGCAAGAGGGATTTTACATACATCGATGACATTGTTGAAGGTGTAGTCCGCGTTATGCAGGGTGCACCTGAGAAGAAAAATGGTGAGGATGGACTTCCTATCCCGCCGTATGCTGTTTACAACATCAGCAATAACAATCCAGAGAACCTTCTGGATTTCGTACAAATACTCAGTGAGGAATTAGTAAGAACTGGCATCTTGCCTGCTGATTACGATTTTGAAGCTCACAAGAAGCTAGTTCCAATGCAACCTGGTGATGTTCCTGTGACCTATGCGGACACAAGTGCATTAGAGAGGGACTTTGGGTTTAAGCCGAGTACGGACTTGAGAACGGGTCTGCGGAAGTTTGCTGAGTGGTATAAAGAGTTTTATATGTAAAAGAGTGGGGAAGAGAAAACCCACGAAGAAGAATAGAGGAGTAGAAGCACGATGAAAGAAATAAAGATTGTAGTTGCTGGTACTGGTTATGTTGGCCTTTCTATTGCAACCCTATTAGCTCAAAACCACCATGTAGTAGCGGTAGATATTGTGCATGAGAAGGTGGAATTGATAAATAAGAGAAAGAGCCAAATTCAGGATGAGTATATCGAAAAGTACTTGGCAGAGAAGGACTTGGATTTAGTAGCAACAACGGATGGAGCTAATGCATACAAGGATGCTGATTATGTTGTCATTGCCGCTCCGACCAATGTCTACCCTAAATTTTCAGTCGAGTTTTCGTGGGCTATGATAACCTGAAAAATCATCCGTTATTGCCGAAAAATGAGGCTTTAGGGTACAGGTCTTGGGATAGTGATAAGTACATTTTCAAATGAAATGGAGAATGGTTTCTCGTGGGCTATGGAGTGTATGAGAGCATTTTGACATGAAATAGGTGAGGCGAAAAACATGGATTTTTCGTTTCGGGTAGAGGTGAGTGAAAAGTGATGAGTACATTCTGAACGTGAAATAGGGCTGCAATAAGTTTAGAACGGTTTTGAAAAATGCCGTAATATCAAGGATTTTCAATAGATGATATAGAGAGCGAAAGGGGTCTACCCTAAAGAATCATAGTAAGGAATTAAAGGGATGGAAGCCCGGAAAACGCTCATTAGCAGATTAAGAGCTATGGAAGAACCGAATTGTTGTTTTCAATAAATGATAAACAGACCTAGGGGTCTACCCTATGAACTTTAGTTGATGGTTTTTCGGGAAAAGATGAACATTTCAGGTGCTGATTTATATTGATGGGTTTTGGATAGACCTATGGAGATACGGATAAGCCCAACTGAAATGAACATGAGCATTTTCGGATAGACCTGTCCTTCAAGTGATAAGGACACTTCGTGAAGTGATAAACACATTGATGGCACAAGAAAGTTAGTGGATTCCGCGCTGTGAGAATCATTCTGGTTAACATATCGGCAAGATGATAACCACAGCGATTAAACATAGATAAATACATTCCCGGTTTGACCGATGCTCTCGGTTACGCTAGGACAGACAAGGAGAAGAATGATGAAGAATTACACGATTGCAGTTGCCGGTACTGGCTATGTTGGCTTGAGTATTGCCACACTGCTGTCTCAGCACCATAAAGTATACGCTGTGGATATTGTCCCAGAGAAGGTTGAGTTGATAAACAACCGAAAGTCTCCGATTCAGGATGAGTATATTGAAAAGTATCTGGCTGAAAAGGAGCTGGATCTGACCGCAACGCTGGACGCCAAACTCGCCTACAGCAATGCGGACTTTGTTGTTATTGCGGCTCCGACGAATTACGACAGCCAGAAGAACTTCTTTGACACATCCGCAGTCGAGACTGTGATCAAACTGGTCATGGAATATAACCCGAATGCGATTATGGTCATTAAGTCCACCATTCCGGTCGGCTATACCAAGAGCATCCGGGAAAAGACCGGCAGCAAGAACATCATCTTCAGCCCTGAGTTTTTAAGAGAGTCCAAGGCTTTATATGACAACTTGTATCCCAGCAGAATCATCGTGGGCACGGATATGGAGGATGAGCGCCTGGTTAAAGCTGCGCATGAGTTCGCTTCGCTCTTACAGGAAGGTGCAATTAAAGAGAACATCGACATGCTGTACATGGGCTTCACTGAGGCAGAAGCAGTGAAACTGTTCGCCAATACATATCTGGCTCTGCGTGTCTCCTATTTCAACGAGCTGGATACCTATGCCGAAATGAAGGGACTGAATACCCAGCAGATTATCAACGGCGTGTGTCTCGATCCGCGCATTGGTACGCACTATAATAATCCGTCCTTCGGATACGGCGGCTATTGCCTGCCCAAAGACACGAAGCAGCTGCTGGCCAACTACGAGGATGTGCCGGAGAATCTGATTGAGGCTATTGTAGAAAGCAATAGAACGAGAAAAGACTTTATCGCCGATCGAGTTCTGAAAATGGCGGGGTACTACGGGTACGAGGAAGATAACCAGTACAGCAAGAGCAAAGAGAAGCCTGCGACGGTTGGTGTTTACCGACTAACTATGAAGTCCAACAGCGATAACTTCCGCCAGAGCAGTATCCAGGGTGTCATGAAGCGCATCAAGGCGAAGGGCGCTACTGTGGTCATCTATGAGCCGACGCTGAAAAATGGTGAGACTTTCTTTGGCAGTCTGGTGGTGAATGATCTGGAGAAGTTCAAGAGCATGAGCGATGCGATTATTGCTAACAGGTACGATGAGTGTCTGGATGATGTGAAAGAGAAGGTTTATACAAGGGATCTGTTCGGCAGGGACTGAAACACGATTTGTGATTAGATTCACTGTTTGGGAAAATGGTAGAGGTTTGGATTTATGTACTATAAAGAAAGATATGAACAGTGGCTGAATGATGAGTTTTTCGATGAGGCAACTCATAAGGAACTTGAAGCCATTAAAGATGAAAAAGAAATCGAGGATCGATTCTATCGCGACCTTGAGTTTGGCACGGGTGGACTGCGCGGTGTAATGGGAGTTGGTACCAACCGCATGAACAAGTACACCGTAGGTAAAGCGACAATGGGTCTTGGCAGATATCTGCTGCATACCTATGGCGCAGTAGCCTGCAAAAACCGTGGCGTGGTTATTGGATATGACACCCGGAACAATAGTGAATTCTTCTCCCGCACAGCAGCGAATGTACTGAGCGGTATGGGCATCCGTGTGTATCTTCACGCACATGCCCGTCCTACTCCTCAACTCTCTTTTTCAGTGAAATTCTGGAACGCGCTGGCGGGTGTTGTTGTGACTGCCAGCCACAATCCGAAAGAGTATAACGGTTACAAAGTATATGACGAGTTTGGCTGCCAACTCGTTCCTAGGCAGGCGAAACAAGTTATAAGCTATGTTGATGCCATCACGGATTATCACACCATCAACTTTACTGGCGATGATTCGCTGATTTTCATGGCGGATGTAACGGACAACTTTGTTATGGCTGTTCTCAAGCAGAGCAGGTACGCTGACCTCACCGCCAAGCAGAATCTGAAGATTGTATATACGCCTCTCCACGGCACGGGTAATGTTCCTGTCCAGAAGGTACTCCGAATGGATGGATTCACACAGATCGATGCTGTTGCGGACCAGGTGAATCCGGATGGTGATTTCCCGACAGTTGTATCTCCGAATCCGGAAGACCGTCGCGCACTGGAGCTTGGTATTGCACAGGCAAAACGTACTGGCGGGGATATTGTGCTGGGCACAGACCCGGACAGCGACCGTGTGGGTATTGCGGTTAGAACAGATGACAGTTATCAGCTGATGACCGGGAATCAGGTTGGTGCGCTGCTGATGAACTTTATCCTGACGCACACCGATATGAGCAAATATCAGCATCCGGCTGTGGTAAAGACAGTTGTTACTTCGGAGCTGGGAGCAGACATTGCACGTAAACATGGTATCGCCGTGTTCTCCACGCTGACCGGTTTCAAGTTCATCGGTGAGAAGATCACTCAGTTTGAACAGGCAAAACTGAATGGCAATAAAGAGCAGGACTACGATTTCCTGTTCGGATATGAAGAGTCCTACGGCTATCTTGCTGGCACTCATGCCCGCGATAAGGATGCTGTGGTGAGTTCTCTTTTGATCTGCGAGATGGCGGCGGAAGCAAAGGCAAATGGTAAGACGCTTCTGGATGAGATGAATGCAATCTATGCCGAGTACGGTTATTACCGTGATGCGCTGGATAGCTTTACTTTAAAAGGTAAGGACGGTCTGGAAAAAATCGCTTCCATGATGACGGAACTGCGGGTTTCTGTTTCACCGTTCGAGGATACTGCGTCCGTGACGGACTACAGCAAACCTGTGGATGCTGAGGAAGGCTTCGGAACTCTGCCGACTTCCAATGTTTTGAAGTACGTTCTGAATGATGGATCTTGGATCGCGGTTCGTCCGTCCGGGACAGAGCCGAAGATCAAGATTTACTACAGCATCAAGGGTACAGATAAGGCAACAGCAGAAAAGAAACTGGTAGAGATTCAGGATACGATTCAGACAAAACTTGGGTTGAAATAACGGAGGACAAAGACAAATGAATATCATTTTACTTTCTGGTGGAAGCGGCAAGCGTCTTTGGCCTCTTTCGAATGATGTGCGTAGCAAACAGTTTATCAAGCTATTCAAGGATGGCGAGAACTACGAATCGATGGTACAGCGTGTCTATCGGCAGATTACAACGGTAGATCCTAACGCAAAGATCACCATTGCCACATCGAAATCGCAGGCGAGCGCCATCAAGAATCAGCTTGGCGAAAAAGCTTCTATCTGTGTAGAGCCTTGTCGCCGTGACACATTCCCGGCAATTGCTCTGGCTGCGACTTATCTGCATGATGAGCTTGGTGTTGGAGTAGATGAGGCTGTTGTAGTTTGCCCGGTTGACCCTTATGTGGACAACACTTACTACGAAGCAGTTATGACTTTGCAAGAATTGGCAGCGCAGGGTGGCGCGAACCTTACATTGATGGGTATTGAGCCGACATATCCCTCTGAGAAGTATGGCTACATCATTCCGGAGAGTGGCGATAGCGTTAGCAGAGTGAAGGAATTCAAGGAAAAGCCGGATCCTGAGACTGCTAAGAAGTATCTTGCTCAGAGTGCTCTTTGGAACGCTGGCATCTTTGCTTTTAAGCTTGGCTATTTGCTGGATAAAGCTCACAGTATGATCGACTTTGAGGACTACCGTGACCTTTTCAATAAATATGACACCCTGCAGAAGATTAGCTTTGACTATGCGGTCGTCGAGAAGGAACCGAGCATTCAGGTGCTGCGCTACAGCGGCGACTGGAAAGATGTCGGTACCTGGAACATGATGGCCGAAGTCATGGCAGATAAGACCAAGGGTAAGGCTATTATGGATGAGACCTGCGTGAATACCAACGTGGTCAACGAGCTGAACATCCCAATCCTCTGCATGGGTTGCAAGGATCTCATCGTTGCCGCCAGTGGTGACGGTATCCTGATTTCCGATAAGGAACGCAGCGGCAAGATGAAGCCCTACGTCGAGAAGATTGAAACCGAGGCCATGTATGTCGAGAAGTCATGGGGTACATACACAGTTATTGATGTCCAGCCGGGTTCTATAACGGTCAAGGTTTCCATGAAAGCCGGCCAGCACATGACCTACCATATGCACAACTACCGCGAGGAAGTCTGGACCATCGTTTCCGGTAAAGGCAAGGCTGTTGTGGACGGCATGGAGCAGATTCTCCGCACCGGCGATGTCATCACGATAGCCGCTGGCTGCAAGCACACGGTGGAGGCGATTACGGCACTGGATATCGTTGAAGTCCAGCTTGGCGATGAGATCAGCGTGGCGGACAAGATAAAATTTTCTGATGAAATCCGGTTCCCGCTGGATTAAGCGGTGGCAGAGCAATGGAGATATTGAAATTACAACCTTGCGGAAAAGATTATCTCTGGGGCGGCACACGGCTGCGGGATGAATATGGGAAGAGAATAGACCTGACGCCGCTGGCGGAAACTTGGGAGTGCTCCGTTCATCCGGATGGCCCCAGCGTGATCGCAACCGGCGAGTTCAAGGGTCAGACGCTGGCGGAAGTTCTGAAGCGGCACCCGGAGTATTTGGGAACGAAAGTTCAAAACTGTGATCTTCCGGTACTGGTAAAATTCATTGATGCAAAACAGGATCTTTCCGTTCAGGTCCACCCGGATGATGAATACGCTCAAGAACACGAAGGCGACAATGGCAAGACCGAGATGTGGTATGTCATTGATGCAGAGGAAGGTGCAAGTCTGATCTATGGTTTCAAGCATAAGGTGACAGAAGAAATCCTTCGTCGTGCTCTTGAAACTGGGACACTGGACAAGCATTTGCAGAAAGCTGAAGTTCACAAGGGCGATACTTATTTTGTCCCAGCTGGAACCATACACGGTATAGGCAGGGGAATCTTAATTGCAGAAATCCAGGAAAGCTCCAACGTGACCTATCGTGTTTATGACTATGACCGAGTGGATAAGAACGGTAAGAAGAGAGATTTGAATTTCGATAAGGCCGTTCAGGTCATGGACATGAACGTGGCACCGGATGTGAAGCAGAATCCTCGATTGATTAAGCATTATCCAGGATGTTCGAGAGAACTCCTGTGCCGCTGTAAGTACTTTGAAACTGAGCGGATCCAAGTGAGTAAAGGATTTTCATTCTCGATCCGAGAGGAATCCTTCCAAGTGTTGATGTGTCTGGATGGTTACGGACAGGTAGAAACGATGGATGCCGAGCAAAAACCAATGAGATTCAGCAAGGGAGAAACGATGTTTTTGCCTGCTGGAATTGGAAGATGTCTGGTCATTGGGGATGCAACAGTGCTGAAGATAAGGTGCTAAATACCGGTGGTTCGGGGAAAGGAAAATGGCAAGGATGTTTTTTGAAGGTACAAGATTGAATAATATCATGATAAAGAAAGCATTAGATTATGCAAAAGAAGAGGTTTATGTACATGACCTGTTCGGCAGGGATTGACCAGTATGACTGACATGAAAATGAAATTACCACAGAGGGGAGATGCAGAGATGGAAAAGAAGAAACTGCTCATATATGCACACTATTACATACCGGATACTGCATCGACTGGTCAGATTCTCCGTGAGCTTGCGGAAGGAATGCTGGACAAGTTTGATATTACCGTGATCTGCGTGGTTCCATCTTATCTTGGAACCATTGAGGATAAATATAAAACTCAAAAATACTACGAAGAAAACATCAACGGGGTAAAGGTGCTTCGCATCCGAGTGCCGGAATTCAGCAAAACCAATAAGAAGAGCCGCATTAAGAATATCGTGTCCTATTTCTTCGGAGCGATGGCGGCGACTTTTAAGGTTGGGAAGATGGATTATGTTTTTTCAATTTCGCAGCCGCCCATATTAGGCGGCTTGCTTGGTGTATGGGGAAAATGGGTGAAGCACGCCAAGTATATCTACAATATCCAGGACTTTAACCCGGAGCAGGTTCTTGCGGTCGGATACAGTAAAAGCAAGCTCATCACAGATGTGATGATGTGGTTTGATAAGTTCAGCTGTAAGCGGAGTGACTTGATTATCACGGTTGGCCGCGATCTGGTGGAGACTGTTGAGAAACGTTTTTCAGGCAAGAAGGTTCCCAAGACTGTGATGATCAACAACTGGATCGACGAAAAGGAAATCTATCCGCTTGATGCTGACAATGAAAAGGTGCTGGAGTTCAAGAAGAAGTATGGGCTGGATGGCAAGTTCGTCATCATGTATTCCGGCAACATCGGTTTGTATTACGACTTGGAAAAGCTCATCAAGGTAATGAAGCAGTTCCGCAAGGGTTACACGCTCACAGGTGTGTATGAGGAAGGACCCAAGACCAAAGATGGGCGAGAGGTTGTATTTGCGTTCGTAGGTGCTGGTTCGGTTCTGGATAAACTGGTGTTGTACAGCAAAAAGCACCACTTTGAAAACATTGTGTTTATTCCGTATCAGGACAAAGCAGACCTTATCTATAGTCTGAACGCTGGTGATGTCCACTGGTGTGTCAATGCCAAGGGCATTAAAGGAGTTTCTTGCCCATCGAAAGCATACGGCATTATGGCAGCCGGGAAAGCAATCATTGGTGTTCTGGAAAGCGGAACTGAGGTCAGAGGATTGATCGAGGAGTGCAGCTGCGGTAGATGCTGTGAGCCGGGAGATTATGTTGAAGTGGCGGATATTATCCGTTGGTACATAGAGAACGCCGATAGTACTGAAATAAAGCAGATGGGCATGAACGGACGCAAGTATTTGGAAGAAAAACTGACCAGAGATGTGAGCGTTCAGAGGTATGCCGAGGAGATTCTGAAGCTATAAAGGAGTAAATAATGAAGAATCTGCTGATCTTTATGTTTATATGGTTTGCCATTTATGTAATTGGATTTTTGACTTCGCTAAAGGACAATAAATATTTTGATTTTATGTCAATCACACACACCAATATTTGTCGTGGCATTGCGGCAATCATAATCATTTTGCAGCACGTTGCAGGCCGGTTTGGTGTAAGGTATTTGACGCCGTTAGGTGGAATCGGCGTAGCGGTTTTCCTTATCTTATCCGGTTATGGCTTGAACGAATCATTCAAGCACAAAGGAATCGGGGGGGTATTGGAAACATAAAATTATTAGAGTGTTACTCCCATATATATTGATTTGTGTTGTGGTAGTTACCTATGATGTTTTAACACAGAATGAGGTTGCAATTCCATATTACTGGTATTTGGATTTTATGTTGCTCTGGTATTTGGTTTTTTTTGTAGTAATAAGAATTCCCAATTTGTATAGTCACAGATACTCAATTCTTGGAATTGCAAGTTTAGTGGTATTTATTGTGGGATGTGCTTTTAACAATGGCGTCCGAGCTGAACAAGCAGTATCTTTTTTCATAGGAGTGTGGATTTCCGATAACTATGAGAAAGCAAAGGAGAAAATCACAGATAGTCGAATGATTGCAGTCCTTTTGATTATAGGTATTGTACTACTGGGATGCAAACAGATGCCAGCAATTCGTGCAATGGAAAACACTGCTGTGTGGAAGGAAATTCAGCTTGTGATGAAAGTTTCTATTGCCCTTGCGACAATTGGATTAATCTATAAAATCAAATCGATTTTTAATAACAGATTTATAAGTGTATTAGGACTTATTTCTTACGAAATCTATTTAGTACATTATCAGCTTCTTGAACTCCCACTAAAGGGATTCGTAGGGATGTTGATATTTGTCACAGTAAGTATTTTTGGGGCATGGCTTATTCATCAAATTGCAAGTTTTGCTAGTAGTAAACTAAATAATTATTAGCAGATTAGAAGGGAGTAGTAACTGGTGCCAATCCGGTTACGAAAAGGAGAATACGGAAAATTGGATTGGAATATGAGAGGTAAAAAATGGCAGCAGATCTGACAGCGATTATTCTAACAAAAGATGAAGAGATAAACATACGGGGATGTATTGAGTCTATATTTCCAGTGGCTAAGAGAATTGTAGTTGTTGATTCTTATAGTAAAGACCGAACTGTTGAAATAGCGAGAGAAATGGGAGCTGAAATCTTGAGCCATGAATTTGAAACACATGCTAGACAGTATAAATACGCTGTGGAAAATTCAGCCATAGAAACAAAATGGATATTACGTATAGATGCAGATGAACGGTTGACATCGCAGTCAGCTAAGGAATTAGAGGATATCTGTAATGAAAATATGGAATCTGATGTTACTGGTATAATAGTTCGTTTCAAAAAGAATTTTCTTGGAAAGGATCTATATCACGGCGGCGTATATCCTTGGAAAAAACTAATCTGTTATAAAACAGGTAAAGGTGACATAGAAGACCGTGCAATGGATGAACACATTGTTGTATTTGAAGGAAGAACTGTTGAGCTGATACATGATTCTCTTCATTTTGATTTCAAAAGTATAGAAGCCTGGATAGCAAAGCATAATTGGTATTCGTCAAAGGAAGCTGCAGATTATGCGGCAAAGAAAAAAAACTCTGGCGGCTTTGAAGAAAGAAACTTAAAAACATGGATAAAAATGAACCTTTATTATAAACTTCCACTTGGTGTAAGGGCGCATATATATTATCTCTACAGATATTATTTTAAACTGGGCTTTTTGGACGGTAAAGAAGGGAAAATATACGCATTTTTGCAAGCATACTGGTATAGGTATCTGGTGGATGTGAAGATTTTTGAGAGTAAAAAACTTGGCACTGTATATACAGAATCGGGAAGTTTAGAGAAAAAGAAGTAATGGGAGAAAATTATCGTGAGAATTACAATAATAACTGGGCCGTTTATGTGTCTTCCGCCGGATTCAATTGGAGCGGTGGAAAAACTGTGGAATGCAGTAGGAAATGCATGGCTGCAACGGGGCGAAGAAGTCCGCTTTATATGTAAGAATCCTAAAAGTGGAACAAATGACCCGAAGAGAATTTATATAAAGGGGTACGAGCGTACAGGAAGCTGGTTGAAAGACTTCCTTTTGGATTTTGTGTATTCTTTCAAGGCACTTTGTGTTGTTAAAGATACGGATATCCTTATTCTTAACTCTCAATGGTCTCCCATTCTTATTCGGCTTTTTGCAGGAAGGTATAAAAAGGCCATTTACAGTGTGGAGCGATATCCAAAGAATCAAATGGGAAGTTATAAAAAAATAGGAAAAGTTGATGCATTTAGATGTTGCTCTACAGATGTATATAATGCATTGATTAAACAAAATCCAGAGTTAAAGTCATGTTCATGGATTATTCCTAATTTTATAGATACGACAGTTTTCACTGGAGAAGAAAGACACCTTTCAAAAACACCTTCTATTACAATATATTTGGACAAGGAAGCCGGGCTGCCAGTCCGGCTTCCTTTCCATCTCGTGCCTAAGCTACAATAAGAGGAGCAACTGGCTAACCTTTTGCCCCTTGGGATTTCAAGCCCGTAATCAAGACTGTTAGCCATCCTCTTATTGCAGCGTTCGATTTGAGCAGGTTGAGCCATAGAGTTCGTGTCACCCAATAGATTGAATCGGCAATGAGAAAAAGATGGATTCCGGTTGCGGATCATTTGTATTGGAGGAATGTGAATGAACTCTGTCGGCATTGATGTCTCGAAAGGAAAGAGCATGATAGCGGTCATGCGCCCCTTTGGAGAGGTGGTCTGCTCGCCCTTTGAGGTGCCTCACACGTCCAGTGAACTCAGTGCGCTGGCAAGGCGGCTGAAAAGCCTGGACGGCGAGACCCGCGTGGTCATGGAGGCAACAGGTAACTACCATTTACCCATCGCAATAGTGCTCCACAAAGCGGGGATCTATGTTTCTGTAGTCAACGCTATGCTGGTGCATGACTACGGGAACAACACATTACGTCGCGCCAAAACCGATAAAAAGGATGCCATAAAACTGGCAAACTACGGACTTGACCGCTGGCTTTCGCTTCCGAAATTCACCCCTGAAGATGAAATTCGGATGCTGTTAAAGACCTGCTATCGGCAGTATCAGCAGTATTCCAAGGTTCAGACCATGCTGAGAAATAATTTAATTTCTCTGCTGGATACCGTGTTCCCCGGAGTAAATCGACTGTTTTCCAGCCCCGTACGAGCCGATGGCAGCGAGAAATGGGTAGATTTTGTTGAAACTTTCTGGCACTGTGAATGCGTCAGTGGGCTGTCTCAAAAGGCATTTGAAAAGAAATACCAGAAATGGTGTCAGAAGCACGGCTATCACTTCCGTGAAGCCAAGGCATTGGAAATCTATACATCCGCCTGTGGAACTGTCGGTGTGATGCCAAAAGCTGAAACAACACATCTGCTGATTTCACAGGCTGTATCGCAGCTGATAGCTACTTCTACATCTCTGGCAGAGCTTAAGAAGGAGATGCTGCGTTTGGCTGAGTCTCTGCCGGAATATCCTATCGTGCAGAGGATGTACGGCACTGGACCAACGCTGGGGCCGCAACTCATGGCTGAAATCGGCGATGTGCGGCGATTCCACTCAAAGAAAGCACTGGTTGCTTTTGCCGGTATTGATGCCCCGCCAAATGATTCCGGACAGATTGCCGGCAACCACAAGGCTATGAGTAAAATCGGGTCGTCTGCACTTCGCAGGACATTGTTCCTGGTTATGGGTGTGTATCTTCAGAACGCTCCTGTGAATGAACCAGTGTACCAGTTCATGGACAGAAAGCGAGCGGAGGGCAAGCCTTACAGGGTCTACATGATGGCTTCCGCAAATAAGTTTCTGCGCATCTATTACGCCACAGTGAAAGCCTACCTCGACTCGTTGGAAGCAACGTAAGCCTTCATACATACTTTACTGGCTGGCCGCCGTTTCAAAAAAGGAACGCAAAGCGGCTTAGATTGGTGTGCTCATTTTTTGCTGTTAAAATTTCTGAAATTTCTACTTGACTTTTGTTAGCAGGTCT
>CALZZE010000023.1 GCA_945830575.1 uncultured Subdoligranulum sp.
CGATGGCGCCCTCGGCGGCGGCGAAGGACTCGTGGCCGGCCAGGAAGGCGAAGCAGTGGGTGTCCTCGCTCAGCAGCATGGCGCCCAGATTGCCGTGGCCCAGACCCACCTGACGCTGCTCAGCGACAGAGCCGGGAATGGTGAAGGCCTCCAGGCCCTCGCCGATGGCAGCGGCGCAGTCAGCGGCGTTCTTCAGACCGCGCTTGACGGCGATGGCGGTGCCGAGGGTGTAGGCCCAGACGGCGTTATCAAAGCAGATGGGCTGAATGCCGCGGATGATCTTGTCGCAGTCGATGCCCTTGGCCAGCAGCATCTCGTTGCAGGCATCCAGGCTCTCCAGACCGTTGGCCTTCAGGCAGGCCTCGATCTTGGGCATACGGCGCTCTTGGGATTCAAAAGTTGCCATAGTAGTATTCCTCCCTCTCTTATTCTTCGCGCGGGTCGATCCACTTCACCGCGCCCTGCTCGGCGCTGAAGCGGCCGTAGGTGCCAATGTTCTTCTCATAGGCTTCCTTGGGATCGGTGCCGTGGCGGATGGCTTCCATCATCTTGCCCAGACGGACAAACTGATAGCCGATGACCTGGTTGTCCTTGTCCAGAGCGGTCTTGGTGATATAGCCCTCGGTCAGCTCCAGATAGCGGACGCCCTTGGCCTTGGTGGAGAAGATGGTACCGGTCATGGAACGCAGGCCCTTGCCCAGGTCATCCAGACCTGCGCCAACAGGCAGACCGTTCTCGGAGAAGGCGGTCTGGCTGCGGCCGTACACGATCTGCAGGAACAGCTCACGCATGGCAACGTTGATGGCATCGCACACCAGATCGGTGTTCAGAGCCTCGAGGATGGTCTTGCCGGGCAGGATCTCGCCCGCCATGGCGGCGGAGTGGGTCATGCCGGAGCAGCCGATGGTCTCCACCAGCGCCTCCTCGATGATGCCGTTCTTGATGTTCAGGCTCAGCTTGCAGGTGCCCTGCTGGGGAGCACACCAGCCCACGCCGTGGGTATAGCCGCTGATGTCCTCAATTTTATACGCCTTGACCCATTCGCCCTCTTCGGGGATGGGCGCCGGGCCGTGGTGAGGACCCTTGGTGACCGGGCACATATTCTCGACCTGTGCGGAGTATTCGATCATAATTTTCTCTCCTTTGCATATTGTTAAGCCTTTCACAGCTACCTTCATTATACCCGCTGCGGGTGGATTTTGCAAGATGCTGGCGCAACTTTTTCCGCCTATCCAAACAAAAAGCCAAAGAAAATTTTGGACAGTGCGCCCGCCAGCGCCATGGCCGCCGCCGCGGCCGCGCCGAGGGCCAGCCAGCGCCGCCACGGGCGGGGCGGCCGGGCGGCCGCTTTGGGCTTTTTCGCTTTGGCGGGAACAGGTTCCGCGGGCCGGGGCGCCGTAAAGGCTGCCAGCAGCGCGAACAGCAGCATGACCTCCGGGAACACCATGGACACCCGGATGGAGACCACCGCCTGCGTGAGGTAGCTTGTCAGCGCCAGCGTGACAGGCGCAACGCCGGGGCAGTTCCAGCGGCCGCGCACGGCTTTCAGATGGCTGACAAGGAACCAGAGCCACGCCGCCAGCCCCGCCGCGCCGGTGGTGAGCAGCTGCTCCAGATATTCATTGTGGGCAGCGTAGAAGGTGTTCATGCGGGGGGTAAGGCTCTCCCCTGCCCAGCGCACCACCGCACGGTGCATCATGCCGGGGCCAACGCCCACCAGCTTGCGGAACACACTGCCGTCCGCCCAGACGCCCCACGCCGCCCGCCATCCGACGCCCCGGAAGGTCCCCCATGCATCATTGAATACGAGAAAACCGTCCAGCGCGCCAAGCCCGGGATAGCCGGGCAGGAAGTTGGCCCACGCCAGCAGCAGCAACAGGACAGCCGCCGCCAGCGCCGTCAGCACCCGGGCCGGGCGGTACAGCGGCAGAACCTTGTGAAAGCGCTTCTCCAGCGCCAGCAGGGCCAGCCACACTGCGGCACAGACGCAAAAACCGGCGAGGGCGTTTTTTCCCAGAGCTGCCAGCATCGGCGCACCGCCCTGCGTGTAGACATGTTCCCGCCAATACTGCATGAATCCCGCCCAGAAAAAGAACGCCATGCCGAGAAACATCATGCGGCGCAGGGTTCGGGTGGTGAAGTCCTTCCCGCAGACCAGCACCGCCGCGGCGGCAGCAAGCCCCAGCAGCAGACCATCCGCGTCCACTACCGCCAGCGCAAGGCCGCCCATGCAGGCGGGTATGCCGTAAGCAACGGTACGACGAGGCCCCCGGGCGGAGAGGAACATCCAGAACACAATGGGCAGTGTCACCGCCAGATAGCCTGCGTTGAAATTTTTCTGTCCTAGCGTGGAAAAAAACTGTGCCCGCTCCACCACCGCGGTGTTGGCGTAGGTGCCGATGAGGTCGATGTTGAAGGTGTTCAGCACATACAGCACCGTGACAATGGCCGAGGTCACCCCCACCGCCAGCGCGATGCCGTCAAAGTCCCCTGTGGTGGCAAAGGCCCGCACACACAGATAGCCCAGCGAGGTGAACAGAACCATCATCAGCCCGCCATAGTAGCCGCCCAGCCCCCACACCGAGGCAGCAGGAGACAGTGAGCAGACGGTGGACAGCGCCGTGGTGAAAGCCACCGCCGCCAGCGACAGCGTCCTGCCGTCCCGTTTTTGCCAGCGTCCCGGCACGCCGCGGGCACCGATGGCTCCGCAGGCCGCCAGCCACAGGCAAAAGCCCAGAAACAGCGTGAACACGCCGGTGAATTTGGTGACGCCCAGATTGGAAAATTGATCGATATACAGCGGATAAACGCACAATACAGCCAACAGGAAGACGGTGGCGGAATCCGCCGCCAGCCTGTCCAGCCGGGATTGCTGAGTCTGCATGAGAAGGGTTCTCCTTTGGTTCGTGATACAGCAGTATTGTACGGCGGACGCGCAGAAAATGCAAGAGCGGCAGAAAAATCCCACGTTCACTGCATGGTTTCCGGGGGGGGGTTGTCGGTATGTCGCTGTTACCGCAGGTCCTCACCGTTGGTGGCAATGACCTTCTGATACCAATAGAAGCTGTCTTTACGCTCGCGGGAGAGGTCGCCGGTGCCATCGTCAGACTTGTTGACGAAGATGAAGCCGTAGCGCTTGGCCATCTGCCCGATGTGCTGGCGCAGATAATGGTGTTGGGGCAGCGCAGCAAAGGATGGTCGGCGGGCAGAGGCGGCTCCGTCTCAAACACATCACAGGCCGCGCCCGCGATATTCCCCTTGGTCGGCGCCTCCGCCAGCGTGACGGAGTCCAGCACGCCGCTGCGGGCCGTATTGATGAGGATGGCGCTCTTTTCATCAGGGACAGCTGTTCCCTGCCAATCATGCCCTTGGTATCCGCTTTCATAGTTCAGATACCTCCCGGATACGATTCAACTCGTCTGCTCTTCCCGAAAGAGCAGTCGCTTTTTTTGCTGCAGATAATAGAGCATTCCTGTGATGTCCGCCAGGAACCACCCGATGGGTACCGACCACCAGATGCCCCCCCCGATGGCAGGCACCGCCGGCAGCGCATAAACAGCGATGCCGATGCCTGAGACATACTGGGCAATGACCGTTGCCTGTGCCGCGCCGCGCACGCCCCAACGCAGCCCCATCACGAACCACAGGTCCAGCGCGATGTTCAGCACCGCAGAGACCGCCAGAAACACCAGCGGCTCCACCGAATTGCTCACCGCCCGCAGAAACGAGGCGAAATAGTTGTACAAAAAGGTGGCGGCGATGCCGCAGAAAATAACGGCCAGATACTCCCGCATCAGGCCCCACACCTCCGCCGGCACCTGCAAAAAGACCCGCAGGCCGTCCAGACAGGCGAAAGCCAGACCGTTGAGCAAAAGAGTTGCCGCCGCAATGAGCAGAAAGGACGCGCAGACGCTTTCCCGCAGACCGGCCTCGTCCCCCTGTCCGAACCGGATGGAGAACAGCGCGCCGCTGCCCATGCAAAGCCCCAGCAGAATGGAGGTCAGAAAGGTCATCAGCGTAAAGGAGGAACCCACCGCCGCCAGCGCGTGTTTGCCCAAACACTGCCCCACGATCATGGTGTCCGCAATGTTGTAGCACTGCTGCAGCAGATTGCCCAGAATCATGGGCACCGTCAAGGAGGCGGACATGGAGGCCGTCATGGAATGTGAGCCGGACGTCATCTTCATCGGCGGCCGTCTGGGCAGCATTTATGACGAGCTATCCAAAATCGCACCGGTCTACCAGATCAAGACCGATGTGAGCGCCGGTCTGGTGCAGAGCACCGCCGAAAACGCCCTTGCCATCGCCTCGCTGTTTGGCGAGCAGGGCCAGATCGAGGCGCTTGTCAGCGATTACGCCGACCGCATCGCCGCATTGCAGGCGGTGGCCGAGGGAAAGACCGCCATTGTGGGCATGGTGAACGCCGGCGGGTTCAGCCTGCTGGGCAACGATGGCCGCTGCTCGCTGATCGGCCGGGAGATCGGCTTTGAAAACGTGGGCGTGGACGCCGATACCGATACCTCCGCCCACGGCAACGAGGCCTCCTTTGAGTTCGTGCTGGACAAAAACCCCGACTACATCTTTGCCATGGACCGGGACGCTGCCATCGGCACGCAGGGCGCCCAGCTGGCCGCAGAGGTGCTGGACAACGAGCTGATCAACAAAACTGACGCCGCACAAAACGGCCGCGTGGTGGTGCTGGAACATTCCAACGTCTGGTACACCGCGGAGGGCGGCATCACCGCGCTGCGCGTCATGCTGCAGGACTTAGAAAATGCCATGCTGGGCTGAGCGGCGCAATCCCTTCGGGGGCCCATCGGATGGCATGGATGCGGGTGATTTTCCTACATTATAAAAAGGGATTTTCTTTCACGCAACAGACAAACAGGGTACCCGTGTCTGAAATTCAGACACGAACACCCTGTTTGTCTGGTTTTTGCGGCGGCGCTGTTCCGCGCGGCCCCTACCAACATTGTGTTGCTGCCATGCTGGAGAATCGTTTCGGAAACAGAAAGGTGGGTACTTCACAGAATTTTCACCATGCCGACAAGGGAAAAACCCAACTGAAAGCCCTTGGCAAATGCCTGACTTTGGGGTACACTATCCTTATAGCAAGTGAATTCCAACAAAAAAGAGGGATAATATGAATGACAATGCACTTCATTCCAACGAAACCTGCCCCTGCTGCCCCCGTGGATGCTCTCTGAGCGCTCCCAGCTGCGGACGCGGCAGAGAGTATGCCGAGCGTCTGGCCGCCGGAGAAACCCCCGCCGCCGGGCAGGAGCATGGCGGCCATCATCACGGCCACGGCCATGGCCCCCACGGCGGTTCGATGCCCGCGCCGGACAGTCTGGAGGGGCTGCTGCTCCGCTGCGGCCACGCGCTGCACCACGGCGGTCACGGCCAGAAAGACCTGTTTGCCGGTCTGACACAGCAGGAACAGGACGCCCTGCGCGGCCTGCTGCAAAAGCTGGTCGGTTCCTTGCAGGAAAGCTGAAAATCAACCCGCCTGCGGCAGGTCCGCAGGCGGTTTTCAGACTGTCAAAAAAGGTCAATCATCACGAGGAACCTTGCCATTATTCGTAGGGGCGGGACATGTCCCGCCCGCAAAAGGTGGCCTTACAACGATGTTTCTTGCTTGGCAGCGTACCACGGGGCGTCGAGGACGCCGCGCCGCCCAGAAAGCCGCCGCTGGCGATGGCGTACAGCTGCATGGACTGGAGCGGGCCGCAGGCCATACCGTCAATTTTGATCGTTGTTTTGTACATCTTCCCGTCTCCTTTGCTCTAAAGTTGGAATATGCTAACTGTCAGGCCGAAAAAGCCGGCATCCTCTGATGCGGATGCCATCTGCATGATAGCACGGTCAAAGACGTTTGTCAACGATTGCTGCGCGGTCGGCAAACCGGGACAAAAAAGAGACAAAACAACGTTTTATCTATCTTTTTTCAGAAACCGATTACAAAATCGCGGAGAATATGTTATAATAAGTCACAGGAACCTGCAAAACAAAAGGAGTGATCGCAATGCTGAAACACTGGCAGGCCTCTGAACGTCCCGAGAAAGCCGTACTGGATGCGCGGCTGGACAAAGCCCGCACCGGGCTGTACGAATTGCAGCTGAAAATCAAGGAGGCCAAGCTGCCCGTTCTGGTGCTGCTGGAGGGCTGGAGCGCCGCCGGCAAGGGCAGCGTCATCGGGAGGCTCATCAAAAACATCGATCCCCGCTTTTTCCGGGTGGCGGCCATGGCCCGCCCCACCGAGGAGGATCTGCGGCGTCCCTTTTTGTACCGCTTTATGAAGGACATTCCCGGTGCCGGCAGCTTTGCCTTTTACGACGGCGGCTGGATCGAGCAGACCGCCACGGAATTTCTCCGCGGCCAGCTGTACGAGCAGGACTATGCCGCCCGTCTGGAGAGCATTCAGCGCTTTGAGCGCCAGCTCACCGACAACGGCTATCTGGTGATGAAGTTTTTCCTGCACATCGACCGGGAGGAGCAGGAACGCCGTCTGGACACGCTGCGGGCCGACAAGGATACCGCGTGGCGGGCAACGGACTTTGACCTGTGGCAGAACACCCACTACAAAAAATGCCGCAAGGTGTTCGACCATGCGCTGGCCATGACCAACACCCCCGCCGCGCCCTGGTACATTCTGGACGCCTCCGACCCGAAATGGACGGAATTGCAGGCGCTGGAAACGCTGGTGCAGGGTATCCATGTGGCGCTGCAAAATCAGGCGAAGTCGGTGCCGTTGCTGCCGAACACCTTCCCGCTGGTGACAATGCCGCTGCTGTCTCAGGTGACGCTGGAGGGCAAAACGCTGAAGGAGGAGGACTACCGCCGTCAGCTGAAAGCCCTGCAAAAGCAGCTGGGCGAGCTGCACAACCGGCTGTACCGCCGCCGGGTGCCGGTAGTGATCGCCTACGAGGGCTGGGACGCCGCAGGCAAGGGCGGCAACATCAAGCGGCTGACCGAGGCGCTGGACCCCCGCGGCTACGAGGTGCACCCCATCGCCAGCCCGGAGCCGTACGCAAAGGCCCGCCATTATCTGTGGCGGTTCTGGACCAGACTGCCCAAGGACGGTCACATCGCCATTTTTGACCGCACCTGGTACGGCCGCGTCATGGTGGAGCGGCTGGAGGGCTTCTGCTCCGAGAATGACTGGCAGCGGGCCTACAATGAGATCAACGAGTTTGAGCGGGAGCTGACCGACTGGGGCGCGGTGGTCATCAAATTCTGGGTGCAGATCGACAAGCAGACCCAGCTGCTCCGTTTCAACGAGCGCCAGAACGACCCGGCCAAGCAGTGGAAGATCACCGAGGAGGACTGGCGCAACCGGGAAAAATGGGACGTCTATGAGACGGCGGTCAACGAGATGCTGCAAAAAACCAGCACCGCCAACGCGCCGTGGCACATTCTGGAATCGGTGGACAAGAAATACGCCCGCATCAAGGCGCTGCAAATCACCGCCGATACCCTTGAGAAGGCGCTGCGGTGAATGGATAAAAATGGCATGCCGCACCTGTTGACTCTTTGAAAAATTCATGGTATGATTCTACTGTTAGCAACTGCTAATCCAGCAGTTGCTACTGTTTTGTCAGGAAGTTAGAAACTACTAACTTATAGAAACGGAGAAAACGGCATGATGATCAACAAACGGCTGATCGGTTCCGTCAGCGAAAGCAAACCGTACATCGCCAAAAATATCGCGCTGCAATGGTGTGCGCTGGCGGCCAGCATGGTCATGATCGGCTGCATCTGCCGCCTGCTGGAGCGGCTGTACACCGGCAGCGCCGGAGCAGGCGACCTGCTGCTGACCGCCAGTCTGACCCTGCTGGCAGTGGCGGTTCGGTTTTTCTGCCACGTGGGCGCGGCGCGCATGGGGTATCTTTCCAGCAAGGCGGTGAAAAAGACACTGCGGCAGAGCATTTACCGTAAGCTGCTGCGGCTGGGCGCGGCTTACAAAGAGTAGGTCCAGACCTCCGAGGTGGTGCAGGTGGCCGTGGAGGGCGTGGACCAGCTGGAAACCTATTTCGGCGCGTACCTGCCCCAGTTTTTCTATGCCATGCCGGCGCCGCTGACGCTGTTTGCGGTGCTGTGCTTTGTGAACGTTCCCTCCGCCATCGTGCTGCTGGTCTGCGTTCCGCTCATCCCCATCGCCATCGCAGCGGTGCAGACCTGGGCCAAAAAGCTGCTGAGCAAATACTGGGACCAGTACACCGCTCTGGGAGACACCTTTCTGGAAAACCTCCAGGGGCTGACCACGCTGAAAATCTATCAGGCGGATGAGTTCAAAAACCGGGAGATGAACGAGCAGTCCGAACGGTTCCGCCGCATCACCATGGTCGTGGGGCGCATCGTGCTGGGCTGCGTGTGGGTCTTTCACGTTCTGTATTTCACCTTCGCCGTCAAGACCATTCCCGAATCCTCCAGGCAGGAAAAAGACCAATAAAAAAGCGCCGGACAGTAATGTGCCGGCGCTCTTTTTCTGATTATCCGATGTTCATATCCACGGGTTTGGAAATGCCCTTGACGCTGCCCTTGCTGGTGTACTGCCAGATGTTGTAGCGGTAGCTGAAGCTCAGGGTATCCCGATACTGGGCGATCCAGATGCGGTACTTGCTGATGTTGGCAAAGTTCAGCGCATTGTAGAACCAGCTGGCGTAGGAGTAAACGCCGGCGGTGTAGCCCGCGTTGCGGATGGTCTCGCAGAAGGCCACGGCGCAGGCGGTGCGCTGGGCGGCGGAGATGCCGTCGGCGCGGCCCACATCGGTGCCCACCTGCTCGGTGTCATAGTAAACGCCCATGGGCAGGCTGTAGCCGCCCACAAGGCTGAGCACCATGCTGGCCTCCTCCACGGCCTCCTCCTCATTGATGGCCTGACTGTAAAAATACACGCCCACCTTGAGGCCCGCCGCGGTGGCGCCCTGAATGTTCTGCCGGAAAGTGGAGTCCTCCACCAGCTTGCCGCTGCCGTAGCCGCGGTAGCCGCAGCGGATGATGGCAAAATCGATGCCGTCCGCCTTGACGGCGTTCCAGTCAATGGTTCCCTGGAATTTGGAGACGTCCACGCCGCGGGCGGTGCGGTTCAGCACGCCGTCCGCGCCAAAGCTGTACACGTTGCCTTGGATCACCTGCTGACCTGTCACCGGCTGATGGGTGCCGGGGTCGTAATAATAGGTATTGCCGTCAATTTCCTGCCAGCCGGTGTAAATGTACTCGGTGGTCTCGCTCTCGGTCACGGCGAACCCGTAGCCTGCCAGCTCGGCGGCGGCAATGCTGTCCGGCCAGCCCGCGGTGGGGTCCTGCGTGGGAGCCGGCGTCGGCTCGGCAGTCGGCGCCGGGGTGGGTTCCGGCGTAGGTTCTGCGGTGGGTTCCGGGGTAGGCTCCGGCGTGGGTTCCGCGGTAGGTTCGGGAGTCGGCTCCGGCGTAGGCTCGGCTGTGGGTTCCGGCGTGGCATCCGCGATGGGCTCCGGGGTATTTTCGGCGGGCACCTCGTTCACCGCGGCGGCCTCGCTCTCTCCTTCCAGCAGGTAGACACGGGCGTCGGCAGGCGCCGCGCTGCCCAGATCATACACCATGGATTCAAAGGAGGCGCTGACCCCCGACGCCATGCTGCGGCTGGGATCCCGGATGGCGCCGGTGAGCGCCTTGGTGGTCTCATCGTACACCGGCAGATAGTTGGTCACGGTGCCATCGCTGAGCAGCAGATGCCCGCTGTCACTGAGTTTGGCGGTGTAGGTCTTGCCGGAGCTGCCAACGCTCTCCCTGCTGCTCTCCGCGTAGGCGACGGTGTCGGTGACCTCCTCGGCAATGGGGGCGCTTCCGCCGCTGCTGGCGCCGGAGTCCTCCTTCTTCTCATTGACCTGACTGGCCTGCACGATTTTGTCCTTGACAGCTGCCACATCCGCCTTGTAGACCACTTTCTCCTTGACGGTGACGGTCTGGGCAGCCGGCAGCGTGTACCCCTCGATGGGCTGCACCGTCAGGGTGTAGTCGCCGGGTTTCACATCCTCCGCCAGCGCGGTGCCGGTCTCCGGGTCAAGGGGGAAATCCGTGGCGGTGCCCTCGCTGTCCGTCAGGGTGACGGTGGCCTGCACCCCCAGCAGCGGGCCGCGCTCGGCGTGCAGCACGTAGGCGTCCTCCTGCTCCGGGTCGGTGAAAATGGGCAGCGTGGGATACACCAGCTTGTAGAGCATCACGCCCACATCCTGCTGAATGACCGAAACCTCCGCCTCGATGGCCGGGGCCGGGGTCTCCGGCTCGGCCTCAAAGATTTTGGGGGCCACGGTGGGCAGCGGCGTCGCCTCGAGGGCGGCGGTCTCCGGCGTGGCCTGCGGCGCGGTGAAGCTGGCCGCCATCACACCGATGCCCAGCCCGGCGCACAGCACGCCCGCCATGCCGCCGGCCAGCAGCTTATACAACGGCAGACGCGCAAAGGCGTTGCCGGAAAAATATTTCATGGGATTGGCTCTTTTGGACATCCTTGCCTCCAGAAAGCGACAGAATAATACACTATGTATATTCTATCATACACGAAGGCTTTCCCGAATTCAATAGGCGAACCGCCCAAATTCCTGTAAAATATTGCCGCTTCTCCGCGAAAGGCGGGGCGTTATCTTGTGTGTGGGCACGGCAGCGGCCACAAGTGCGGCGGTATGTGGTGGCCGGGCGGCTCAGGATACACTACAGGTTGTATAAGGCAAAAATTCCTGTACCAAAAGATCCACACAGGCGCCGTAGCTCTTCATGCCAAGCTCCTGGCCGTAGCTCTGCAAAAACGCCTCGTAGACGGTCTCCCCTGCCTCCTTCGCCGGGCCTTCCCAGCCGGCCCAGTAGGCATTGTTGTCCTGCAGGTCCCGTTGGGCGGTGCCGCACAGGCTCTGCCAGCTTTGGGCGGCCAGCTCCCGGTCCGCACTGTACAGCGCGTTGGAGAGATGCAGATACCCGAACAGCCACGCGGAATACTGATACGCTCCATCCCCGTTCAGCGCCGCCAGAATTCCGAAATAATTGGCCTCCTGCTCCGCCGCCACGCCCCGCTGGTGGGCGTATTCGTGGGCCACGGTCACCGGCAGGAACGCCGCCGGGCAGTCCACATTGAGGGTGCTCTCCCCGGTGAGCGGGCAGAGATACCCGGTAAAGCCCGCGGCGCTCATCAGCTTGGAGTAAAAGGCCGGTTTGGCGCGGCGCTCCGGCCCGGCCAACCGGGGCCAGCGGCCGGTGAGCGGGTCATACAGCCCCGCGGAATGGGTGAGAATGTCCTGTCTGGAGGGCATCTCACAGGCGGTCTCATTGGCCTTTCGGGCAAAATAGTCCGTCACGGCCGCCAGCTGCTCCACGCTGACGGCGGGAGCCTGCCCGGCCAGAGAATCCGCGTAATACTGGGTGCCCCACAGTCCGCACACCGCCGCGTAGCCCCACACCAGCAGACAGACCAGATGCAGTGCCCACACGCCAAGGCCCCGGCGGCATATTCCGCAGCGCACCAGCAGCCCCAGCGCCAGCAGGATGAGCAGCGTGGCCCCCGCCTCGCAGACGCTGAATGGCAGACAATCGGTGACCGCGCCCAGCGCCCGCTTGACGGGCATGGACACCCGCCACACCCACCAGTTCATGGCGGCGGCATTGCCGCGCAGAAGAAAAAACAGTGCCAGCGCCGCCAGCCCCGCGGCCAGCAGCGAAAAAGCGGTTTTGTGTTTCATGGGTGCCCCCTTTCGGTCTGGTTCCATGATACTCCATTTTTTGACATTTTGTAAAGGGGCTACTATAATGGAAACCGAGGTGATTTGATGCGGCCTGACGTGGCGGATTTTTACAGCGGGACATCCTTTGGATGCCACCGCTTTTTGGGAGCGCATCCCGCCGGGGAAGGCTGGCAGTTTACGGTCTGGGCGCCCCATGCCCGCCGTGTGCAGGTGCTGGGAGACTGGAACGGCTGGCGGCACGCCGCCGAGCTGGCCTTCTGTGAGGACGGCCTGTGGCGGGGCAGCGTGCGCGAGGCCCGGGAGGGCCAGTGCTACAAGTACAACATTCAGTGCGCGGACGGCAGCTGGCGGCTGCGGGCAGACCCCTTTGCCCATGGCTTTGAACTGCCCCCTGCCACTGCCAGTCGGCTGACGCGTCCCTGTCCGGCTGCGCCGGTTCGCTGCCCGGTGCGGGAGGACCGGCCCGCCGCCATCTACGAACTGCACGCCGCCAGCTGGCGGCGGCACTGGGACGGGCGGTACTATTCCGGGCAGGAGTTGGCTGCGGCGCTCATCCCCTGGCTGCAGGCCCACCGCTTTACCCACGTGGAGCTGCTGCCGTTGGCAGAGCATCCCTTTGACGGCAGCTGGGGCTACCACGGGGTGGGCTTTTTTGCCCCCACCGCCCGGCTGGGCGGGCTGGCCGGGTTCCGGGCACTGGTGGACGCGCTGCACGCCGCCGGCATCGGCGTGCTGATGGACTTTGTGCCGCTGCATTTTGCGCCGGATGAGGGTTTTCTGGCAAATTTTGACGGCACACCGCTGTTTGAGTGTGGTCCCAGTGACTGGGGCGGGCTGAATTTCAACTGGAGCAGCGCCCCTGTGCGCAGCTTTTTGCAGAGCGCCGCCGCCTTCTGGCTGGAGGCGGGCTGTGACGGCCTGCGGGTGGACGCCACCGGCAGCGCACTGCGGCAGCTGCCCGGGGCTGATCCGTTTTTGCGGGGACTGACGGCGGGGCTGCGCCGACGGTTCCCCGAGACGGTGCTGGCCGCTGAGGAAACGGATTTTGCCGGGGAGCGGCTGGGCTTTACCTATGTGTGGGACACCGGCTGGGCCTTTGACACGGTGGCGCTGCTGTCCGCCGCGCCGGAAGAGCGGCCCGGACTGGCTCGGCGGATGTGCGGCTGCATGGACATCTTTTTCCGGGAAAAGCCCATCAATGCCCTCAGCCATGACTGGGCCGGGCTGGTGGGCCGATTATGGGGCAGTCCCGCCCAAAAGCTGGCACAGGCCCGGCTTCTGGCGCTGATGCAGTACACCCGCCCCGGGAAAAAGCTGGTGTTCATGGGCAGCGAGGCGGGCGTCTGGCACGGCTTTGACGCCGGGAGGGAGCCGGACTGGGCCATTCTGGGGGATGCGGACTATGCCGCGCTGAACGGATTCTACCGGTCGCTGGGGGCGCTGTACGAAGGCCACCCGGCGCTGTATGCGCAGGAATATGACGAGCGGTGCTTTGCGTGGGCGCTGCGGGGAGATGCTGCCTTTGGCTGGCTGCGGGCCGCCGGGGGCGAAGTGCTTTTGTGCCTGTTCAACACGCTGCCCTCTCCTGTGCAGATGCAGCCCGACCTGCACGGATTTTCCCGCGCTGAGCCGGTGTTCACCACCGGATTTGCCGCCGCGCCGTTTGGGGACGCCGTGGAACTGCCCGGCTTTGGCGGCGGCGTGTGGCGGCTGGAAAAATAATCCTTGACGCAGGGGCTGTTTGGGTGTATAGTGTAGATAGATATTTAGATAATTTTCTAAATATCATAAAACAAAGGAGGTTTCCGAGTTATGGAACAATCCGTTTCCACACTCAGCATCGTATGCGCCGCCCTCAGTCTGGCGGCGGCGGTGGGGCTGCCCATCGCACTGACCATCTGGTGCGCCCGACGGCGCAGGGGGATGCTGCGGGCGGTTCTCATCGGCGCGCTTTGCTTTGTTCTGGGCGCACTGGTGCTGGAGCAGCTGCTGCACCTGCTCATGATGACCCTTGTCCCCAACTTACAGCAAATGCCTGTCCTGTTCACCGTCTACACCGCGCTGGCGGCGGGCTTTTTCGAGGAGACCGCCCGGCTTATTGGCCTGCGGTTTTTGTGCAAAAAAGACCCGGGTGTGCTGACCGGCTTTGCCTACGGCGTGGGCCACGGCGGCATCGAAGCGCTGGTCATCGGCATTGTGGGACTGAGCGGCAATCTGGTCACGCTGCTGATGATGAAAAGCGGCCAGACCGCCTCCATGCTGTCCGGCCTGAGCGGGGAGCAGCTCGCCGTCGCTCGGCAGCAGCTGGACGCCCTGCTGGCTGCACCGTCGCTGGACTTTTTGCAGGGCGGCGTGGAGCGCGTGATGACCGTCTGCCTGCACATTGCGCTGTCCATGATCGTCTGGATGGTGGTGACCAAACGCCTGCCCAAGTGGGGCTACTTTGTGGCGGTGGGACTGCACGCGGGGGTGGATGTGTTCGCCGCATTGTATCAGGCAGGGGTGATGCACAGCGTTTGGGCCATCGAGGGCCTCATCGCCCTGTACACCGCCGTGGTGTGCGCGGGGGTGTACCGCACATTGAAAGCCAGAATGACCGTATAACAGGGAAAGGCCGCCGCACAAAATGTGCGGCGGCAAATTTTTATTTGCTGTTGGCGCGCAGCGCGTCCAGCACCGCCATGACGGTGAGGGTGCGGGCGCGGGCTGCCGCCTCGGCGGCAGCGTCCTGCTCGGCGGCAATGCGGGCGAATTCCTCAAATTCATACACCATGCGGTGCTTTTCCGCCTTGGGACAGACCGTAGGCGGTTCATCCTGCCGGCCGCAGGCCATGATGCTGCAAACCTCGGGCAGGGCGTTGGTGCCGCCCCGGATGACCAGACGCCCCTGCGGCCCCTGCAAAAACGCGCCGTTTTCGGTGCTGGAATCCTTGGCGGACAGCGCCGCGGCGGTGAACCCGTCATAGTCCAGCAGCGCCAGTCCTGCCGTGTCGATGCCGTTGGCGCCCCGGCTGGGACGATACTCACAGCTCTTGGGCGCGCCCAGCAGGCCGCAGAACAGGTGCAGGTTGTACACGTTCATATCCGCCAGCGCGCCGCCCTGACAGGCCGGGTCAAAGGTGGTGTTCCAGATGCCCTTGAGGTAATCGTCATACCGGGCGCTGCGGGCACAAAAGCTGGCCATGGCGCCCCGCACCGGGCCGATTTTGGGCAGCTCCTGCTGCAAAAACCGCCATGCGGGCAGGTACGGGATGGTGATGGCCTCCAGCAGCAGCACGCCCTTTGCATCGGCAAGGCGGTACAGCTCCTCGGCCTCGGCCAGCGTGTAGGTGAAGGGCTTTTCCAGCATCACATGGAACCCCGCCTCCAGCGCCCTCTTCGCAGCCGGATAATGCAGGTGGTTGGCGGTGCCGATGTACACCCCGTCAAAGCCGCCCGCCGCGTACAGAGCGGCCTCATCGGTATAGACCCGGGGGATGCCGTACTGCGCCGCCCATGCGCGGGCTTTGGCCTCGCTCTGGGGACGGCAGCAGATGGCCTCCAGCTGAATGGAGGGCATCTCCCCCGCGTGCTGCAAGAATTCATCCACGATACGGCTGGTGGAAAGGATTGCCAGTCTCATACAGAATGTCTCCTTTGTATGACTTTTTTCTTCTATTATAGGGCATATCGTCAGAGAGAGCAAGATTTTCCCCACATTTTTTCTTGCATTTTGTGCAAATTTCCGATATACTAAATGTTAGAGAAGTGTGCCGCCCCTTTGACGGCACTCCCTGATTGTTTCGTGAGGTGAATAGTATGGAACCAATGGTCATTACGATCGCGCGTGAATTCGCATCCGGCGGGCGGGAGATCGCCCAACTGATCTCCGAGCAGCTGAACATCCCTGTGTACAACAAAGAGCTGATCACCATTGCCGCCAAAAAGAGCGGCCTGACGGAGGAAGCCATTGCTGCCAGCGAGAATCAGCGCAGCGGCAGCCTGATTTACAGCCTGTACACCATGGGCAATACGCTGCCGCTGGCGGATCAGGTGTATATTTTGCAGTCCAACGTCATCAAGGAGCTGGCGGAGCAGGGACCCTGTGTCATCATGGGCCGCTGCGGCGACTATGTGCTGCGGGAGCGTCCCAACGTGCTGCGCACCTTCCTGTACGCCCCCATCGAGTACCGCGTGGAGGTGGCCAAGGCCTCGCCGGAAGGGCGGGAGCGCAGCGACCCCGACAAGGTCATCATGCAGACCCTGAGCAAAAACGACAAAAAGCGCGCCAGCTACTACAATTACTACACCGAGAATCGCTGGGGCGAAGCGAAAAACTACGATCTGTGCCTGAACACCCAGATGGGCAACGAGGTCTGCGCCGACCTGATCGTGCGCGCCGCACAGGCCATGATGGAGGGTGCAAAATAATTTATGAAACAAAGCGATTCCCGATCAGCCTCCCGGATGGGCACTGCGCCCATCCCGCCGCTGTTGTTCAGCCTTGCCATCCCCATGATGATCTCCATGCTGGTGCAGGCACTGTACAATATTGTGGACAGCATATTTGTTTCCTATATTGACGAGGCGGCTCTGTCCGCCGTATCTCTGGCCTTCCCGGTGCAAAACCTGCTGATTGCCTTTGCGGTGGGCACCGGCGTGGGCGTCAATGCCCATCTATCCAAATGTCTGGGCGAGGGCAACCAGAAGGAGGCCGACCGGGCCGCCGCCAACGGTTTGTTTTTATCCACGGTTACCTATCTGGTATTCCTGTTGTTCGGGCTCTTCGCCGTCAGGCCGTTCTTTTTTGCCCAGACCGATGACCCCCTCATCCGGGATTACGGCGTAGCGTACCTGTCCATCGTGCTGATCTTCAGCTTCGGCTGTTTCTGGCAGTGCATGCTGGAAAAGCTGCTGGTGGCCACAGGACGCAGTTCCTTTGCCATGATGTCCCAGCTGGCGGGCGCCGTGGCCAACATCATTCTGGATCCCATTTTTATCTTCGGCATGTTCGGTCTGCCCCGGCTGGGCGCGGCAGGCGCGGCGGTGGCCACGGTGGGCGGACAGTTCATCGGCATGGGCGTGGGGCTGTTCCTCAACCTCACCAAAAACCATGACATCCACCTGTCCCTGCAGGGGTTCCGCCCCTCCGGGCGCACCATTCGGCGCATTTATATGGTAGGCATCCCCTCCATTGCCATGCAGGCCATCGGCAGCGTGATGACCTTTATGATGAACGCCATTCTCATCGGCTTCACCAGCACAGCAGTGGCCGTCTTCGGCGTCTATTTCAAGATGCAGTCCTTCGTGTTCATGCCCATCTTCGGCATCAACAACGGCATGGTGCCCATCATCAGCTACAATCTGGGCGCCCGCAAGCCGGACCGCATCCGCGCCACCGTCAAGCTGGCGGTGGCCGCCGCGGTCTCCATCATGCTGGCAGGCTTTGCGGTGGCCCAGCTGCTGCCGGACAAGCTGCTGGGCATCTTCAACGCAAGCCCCGAAATGCTGGCCATGGGCGTGCCTGCTCTGCGCATTATCTCGCTGCATTTCCTCATTGCCGGGTTCTCGGTGGTCTGCTCCTCGCTGTTTCAGGCGCTGGGGCGGGGCGTTCTGGCGCTGTGGGTGTCGGTCATCCGCCAGCTGGTGGTGCTCATCCCCGCCGCCTTCCTGCTTTCCCAGCTGGGCAATGTGAACGCCGTGTGGTGGGCCTTCCCCATCGCGGAGGTGGTGTCCGGTTCTCTGTGCGCCGCCTTCCTTGTCAACTGTGAAAAAAAGATTCTGAAACCCATGAGCGAACCACGGCCCGTGGAGCTGCTGGACTGATAGGAGGGTCGCCATTATGCTGCGTCACATGAAAACCGGGACCATGCTTCTGAGCATCGCCTACATTGTGCTGGGCCTGATGCTGCTCATCGTGCCGGAGCGCAGTCTGCTGATGATCTGCTACGCGTTCGGCGCGGTGGTGCTCATCACCGGCATCGTGTGTCTGGTGCAGTACACCCGCACCCGCGGGCAGGGCTTCGCAGCCCCGTTCCTGCTCATCGGCGGCGTCATCACCGGTGCGTTGGGTGTGTTCACCCTGCTGCGTCCCGCGGTGGTCGCCAGCTTTCTGCCGGTGGTGTTTGGCCTGTTCATCGCGGTGGATGGCCTGAACCGCATCAGCTCCGGCATGACCCTCGCCAAGCGCCGCGCCCGCCGCTGGTGGGTGCTGGTGCTGCTGGGCCTGCTGTCCATTGCGCTGGGCGTATTTCTGGTCTGGCGGCCCTTCGATGTGGCGGTGAGCGTGGTGATGCTCTGCGGCATCCTGCTGATCGTGGAGGGCACCATGAACCTTTCCTGCGTCATCTACGTGTCCATGGAGCTGAACGCGCTGGAGCGCATGGCCCAGAGTGCCCTCAACGCCACGCTGGCTGCCGCCGGAGAGGCGCTGGATGCTGAGGAGGAGGCCGCACAGGCCATTGAGGACGCGCTGGAGGGCAAGCCCCCGGTGGTCTACAACGCTGAAAGCACCGAAATCCCCAATGAAGACACAAAGGAGAACGATACCCTGTGAACACCCAATACGACCTCATCATTGTCGGCGCCGGCCCGGCCGGCATTTTCACTGCGCTGGAGCTGCTGCGCCGGAACAGCCAAGCTAAAATGCTGCTTATCGAAAAGGGCAAGCCGGTGGAGCGCCGCCGCTGCCCCAAGGACAAGACCGGCACCTGCGTCAACTGCAAGCCTACCTGCGCCATCACCACCGGATTTTCCGGCGCGGGCGCGTTTTCGGACGGCAAATTGTCGCTGTCCTATCAGGTGGGCGGCGAACTGCCCGACCTCATCGGGGAGGATTTTGCGCAGGAACTTATCGACTATACCGACAAGATTTATCTGGAATTCGGCGCAGACCCCCATGTGGAGGGCCAGTTCCAAGGCGCGGAGATCAAGGACATCCGCAAGCGGGCCATTCAGGCCGGTTTGCAGCTTGTGGACTGCCCCATCCGCCATCTGGGCACCGAGAAGGCCCAGCAGCTGTATCTGAACATCCAGAATCATCTGGCCGCCAAGGGCGTGGAGATGCTGTTTGAGACAGAGTGCGAAAACATCATTCTGGAAGGCAGCGTCTGCAAGGGCGTGCGCATCCGGGACGGCAAGGAAATCCGCGAGATTTTTGGCAAACAGGTGGTGATCGCCACCGGCCGCCGCGGCGCGGACTGGCTGGAAAAGCTCTGCGCGGAGCATCACATCGCCCACAAGCCCGGCACCGTGGACATCGGCGTGCGGGTGGAGTGCCGCAATGAGGTGATGGAGGTCATCAACAAGGTGCTGTACGAGGGCAAGCTGATCGGCTACCCCGCCCCGTGGCGCAACAAGGTGCGCACCTTCTGCCAGAATCCCGGCGGCTTTGTGGCGCAGGAAAACTACGACAACGACCTTGCCGTGGTGAACGGCCACAGCTACAAGGAGCGCAAGAGCGACAACACCAACCTTGCCATTCTGGTGAGCCACAACTTTACCGAGCCGTTCAACCAGCCCATCTCCTATGCCCAGAAGGTGGGCGAGCTGACCAACATGCTGGGTGCTGGACACATTCTGGTGCAGCGCTACGGCGATATTCTGGACGGCAAGCGCACCTGGACCAAGGAGCTGGCCCGCGCCAACCTGCGCCCCACCCTGAAGGACGCGGTGGCGGGCGACATCACCGCCGCCATGCCCTACCGCGCCATGGTGAACATCATTGAATTCATCAAGATGGTGGATCATGTGGTGCCCGGCTTCGCCAGCCCCGAAACGCTGCTGTACAGCCCGGAGCTGAAATTCTACTCCAACAAGGTGAAGATGGACGCCGATCTGGAGACCAACATCGAGGGCCTGCACTGCCTGGGGGATTCCTCCGGCTGGACGCGCGGCCTGATGATGGCCTCGGTCATGGGCGTGCTGATGGGCCGCAAGCTCATTGAGCGCCACGGTCTGTAAAACAATGTGAGAATACGCGAGCGGGCCGCCCGGTTGGGCGGGTCCTGCGCTTTTTTTTTTTTATTGCCGGTGCTCTCGGTGAGGGTGACGTCCACCGAGATGATCTTGCCTTCCCGCTCCACCTGCAGCGTCACGGAATCTCCCACCGCTTTGTCCTCCAGATACCCGGTGACATCGGCGGACTGGCTGACCACCGTATCCCCGATGGAGATGATGCGGTCGCCCACCTCAAGGCCCGCCTGCTCCGCGCCGGAGCCGGGGTTCACCGAGGTGATATACACGCCCGGCGTGGACAGACCATACTGGGCGGCGGTGTCCGCTGTAGCCGTGATGACCGTGATGCCCAGCACCGGGCGTTTCACGTAGCCGTTGTCAATGAGTTCCTGCGCCACGCTCATGGCGGTGTTGATGGGGATGGCAAAGCCGAGGCCCTCCGCGTTGGTGACAGATCCGTTGGCCACCGAGCCGCTCTTGGCGTTCACGATGCCGATCAGCTCTCCCCTGCCGTTGAACAGGCCGCCGCCGGAGTTGCCCGGGCTAATGGCCGCGTTGGTCTGGATGAGGGTCATCTGCTTGGCATTTACCGTGACCTCACGGTTCAATGCGCTGACGATGCCGTTGGTGACAGTGCCGCCCAGCGTACCCATGGGGTTGCCCACGGCGATGGCAGTCTCGCCCACCGCCAGCGTGTCGCTGTCACCCAGCACCGCGGGCGTCAGGCCGGAGGCGTCCACCTTCAGCACCGCAATGTCCGCGGCGGTATCGCCGCCCACAATGGAGGCGGTATACTCGGTGTCATCCTGCATGGTGACCTTGACATTGGATGCGCCGCTGACCACGTGGGCGCAGGTGAGGATATAGCCGTCCTCGCTGATGATGACGCCAGAGCCTGCGCCGCTCTGCACATAGCTGCCGCCGAACCAGGTGTTGGCGCTGACCATCTTTTCGGTGGTGATGACCACCACACTGGGCTGCACGATGGCGGAGACCTCTTGCAGGCTCAGATCGGTGCCGCCGGTGCTGCCCGCGTTGCTGGCGACGGCGGACTCGTCACGGACCACCTGCTGCACCACCACCTGACCACCGGTCAGACCCATCTTGCCGGCAACCACCGCGCCGCCAAGGCCGCCGCCAAATCCCAGCGCCACACACAAAACGCCCGCCAGAATCCGTTTGCCCCAACCACTATGGTTCCGCCGGGGAGGCTGCGGCGGCTGCTGGGGTGCGCTGGAATAGCTGTACCCGTTGTAGCCGTTCTGGCCGCTCTGATAGCTGGAGGTGTAGCCGCCATCACCGGGCTGGCTGTAATCGGTGCGCGCCGTGTTGGCGGTGTTGGCCCCGCTGCTGCCCACGTTGGGGTAGCTGTTCTGCGGGGGTTCGTTTCCGTTATTATGTTGATAAAGGCCGGAGTAATCATATTCGTTGTTCATCTCACGGACTCCTTTCTTTTGTGTTTGGCTACAGTATATCCATAAATTGTGAAATCACTGTCCGATTCCAGTGAAATAAATGTGAAAATTGTGGGCTGTCCCCGTTTGACAGGCTCCCTGTCATCGCGTACAATGGGAGTTGGAGCGTGAATACCATGAACATCCTTCAAAACGGAACACAATTTACACTGTACAAGGAAAAGGACTGCATCGGCCGCGCCGAACTGTCGCAGAACCGCGTGGCCGCGTTAGAGATCGTGCCCCGGTGGCGGCGGCGGGGCTACGGCAGCTATCTGCTCAAAGAGCTTTTGCGCCGTAGCGGCGGCTTTGACCGCGCTGTGGAAAGCACCTTCACCGCGTCGCTGCCCGCTGCGGACAACGCGGCGGCGTGGGCGCTGGCGGCCAGATTCGGGTTTACGGCACAGGGCGGGCAGCTGGTTCGCCGCCGGGTGCCGGATATCAGTGCTGTGACGCTGTGCCACGAATTCCTGCGCACCCACTGTCCGGCAGGCGGGCTGTATCTGGACGCCACCTGCGGCAATGGGCACGACACGCTGTTTTTGTGTCAGCTGGCGGGGTCGGAGGGCCGCGTGGTGGGGCTGGACATCCAGCCCGCCGCCGTGGAGGCCACCAACCGGCGGCTGACGGACGCGGGGTACAGTTCGGTGGGCCGGGCGGTACTGCTGGACCACGCCCGTCTGCTGGAGGTGGCAGCGCCCGGCACGGCGGACTGCGTGCTGTTCAATTTCGGCTGGCTGCCGGGGGCGGATCACAGCGTCCACTCCACCGCCGATGGCAGTCTGAAAGCGCTGGAGGCGGCCTTGCAGGCGCTGCGCCCCGGCGGGGTGCTGGCGGCGGTTCTGTACAGCGGACGGGTCATCGGTGACGGGGAAAAGCAGGCTGCGCTGGCCTGGTTCCGGGCGCTGCCGCTGACCCGGTACACCGTGCTGGTCTGCGAGTTTGCCAACTGGGACAAAACCGCCCCACTGCCCTGCTTTGCCATCAAGCGGCCGATTTAAGAAGTTTTTCTTGCATTTTGACGCAAAACAGGGTATGATAAAGTGTATGTGTATTTTGTATGAAGGAGAATGAAAATGCCCTCCAATCGTGAACAAATCGAGAGCCGGCGCACCTTTGCGATCATCTCGCACCCCGACGCCGGCAAGACCACCCTCACTGAAAAGTTACTGCTGTACGGGGGAGCCATCCAGACCGCCGGCTCCGTCAAGGGCAAGCAGAGTGCCAAGCATGCCGTGTCCGACTGGATGGACATTGAAAAGCAGCGCGGTATTTCCGTTACATCGTCTGTTTTGCAGTTCAACTATCAGGGCAAATGCATCAATATTCTGGACACTCCCGGCCACCAGGACTTCTCGGAGGACACCTACCGCACCCTCATGGCCGCCGACTGTGCCGTCATGGTCATTGACGCGGCCAAAGGCGTGGAGGCCCAGACCATCAAGCTGTTCAAGGTCTGCACGCTGCGGCACATCCCCATTTTCACCTTCATCAACAAGATGGACCGGGAGGCCCGCGACCCCTTTGAGCTGATGGAAAACATCGAGGAGATTCTGGGCATCCGCACCTATCCCATGAACTGGCCCATCGGCTGCGGCAAGGGCTTCAAGGGTGTGTATGACCGGAACAGCCGCCGGGTGCTGGCCTTTGAGAGCGACGGCCGCGCCAACGGCGTGAAAAAGGTGGAGGAGATCACCGCCGAGCTGGGCGATGCCGCGCTGGATTCCCTGATTGGCGCCGAGAATCACCAGAAGCTGGCCGAGGATATCGAGCTGCTGGACGGCGCCGCAGAGGAATTTGACCTGGATGCCGTGCAGCATGGCGAGCTGTCCCCCGTCTTTTTCGGGTCGGCACTGACCAACTTTGGTGTGGAGCCCTTTCTGCAGGAGTTCCTGCGGCTGACCCCCGCCCCGCTGCCCCGCAAGGATTCCCTTTCCGGCGAAGTGGTGGACCCCTGCAGCGAGGAATTCTCCGGGTTCATCTTCAAAATTCAGGCCAACATGAACAAAAACCACCGGGATCGCATTGCGTTTCTCCGCATCTGCTCCGGCAAATTCGAGCGGGGCATGGAGGCCTTCCATGTGCAGGAGGGCAAGAACATCAAGCTGGCCACCGGCACCAGCCTGATGGCGGATGACCGTGCCATCGTTAGCGAGGCTTACGCGGGCGACATCATCGGCCTGTTTGACCCGGGTATCTTCTCCATCGGGGACACGCTGTGCACCGGCAAAAAGCACGTGCAGTTTGCCGGCATCCCCACCTTTGCGCCGGAGCATTTCGCCCGGGTAACGCAGGTGGACACCATGAAACGCAAACAGTTCGTCAAGGGCATGGAGCAGATCGCCCAAGAGGGCGCCATCCAGATTTTCCGCGACCTTGGCTCCGGCATGGAGGAGGTCATTGTCGGCGTGGTGGGCGTGCTGCAGCTGGAAGTGCTGGAATATCGCCTGAAAAACGAGTACAATGTGGACATTCGGATGCAGTCGCTGCCTTACGAGCATCTGCGCTGGATCCTCAATGACCCGGAAGAGCTGGATCCCAAGCGTCTGGATCTGACCAGCGACACCCGCCCCATCGAGGATCTGAAGGGCAATCACCTGCTGCTGTTCGGCAGCCCGTGGAGCATCAACTGGGCGGAGCAGCACAACGAAACCTTGAAATTGTCGGAGTTCGGCAACCTGACCTTTTAAGCAGAACCGCCGCCGCGCAAATCAGCGCGGCGGCGGTTTCGTTATAACGTATCGCAGGTATCTTCGTTGTACACCGGGATGCCCGCAGCCAGTAAGGCCTCGGCAGTAAGGCCGCTGCCTGCCGTGAGGGTGTGGGTGAAGGTGCCGTCATAAATCTGCCCGCAGCCGCAGCTGGGGCTGTTTTTCTTGAGTACCGCCGCCGCGCAGCCGGTCAGCTTCGCCAGCTGTACCGCCGTCTGCGCCCCTTTTTGGTACTGGGCGGTCACATCTGCGCCCTGCTCCGTCACCACACAATTCCCCTGCCGTTCCGCAGGCGGGCGGGGCGTGGGCAGACCGCCGTACACCTCCGGGCAGACCGGAATCAGTGTGTGCCGCCCGGCCAGTGCCAGCACCGCCGGGCAGGCGTTGTCCCCGCCGGAATACTTGCACGCCACCCCCAGCAGGCAGGCGGAAACCAGAATGTACATAGGCTTACTCCTGCCGGGCCTGCAGGGCGGCCAGCAGCGGCGGGATGAGCTGCTTTTTGCGGCTGACCACGCCTTCCAGCACCGCCACACCGTCCTTGGGCTCCACGCCGAAGGCTTCCTGCAAAATCTTATCGGCATCCTTACCGGTGAACATCAGGTCGGTGGCCTGCTGGAGCATATCGGTGAACATATAGAACACCAGCGGCAGGCCCTCCTTGCCGGCGGCTTTTTCCAGATAGGGTCCCACCAGCTCCTCGGCGGCAGCGCGGGAGCGCTGGGTCATGTAGCAGGACTGACCCACGCCGAACTTCACATCGCCGCGGCTGAACACCTTGAAGTCCGAGCGGAACACATCATCGGCGCTGCGGCCGGACAGGTCGGCTCCGGCCTCGAACATCTGCTCGGCGTAGGTGGGGATGTCCTCCCCTGCCAGCTGTGCCAGTGCCCGGGCGGCGGCCTCGTCCATGGGGGTGGAGGTGGGTGAGCGGAACATCAGCGTGTCCGACAAAATGGCGGACATGAGCAGGCCCGCGATGTGCCGGGGCGGGGTCACACCCGCCTCGCAGAACATCTGGTACAGGATGGTGGAGGTGCAGCCCACCGGCACATTGCGGAAATACACCGGGCCGCGGGTCTCCAGACTGCCGATGCGGTGGTGGTCGATGATTTCCAGAATGTCCGCCTGCTCCAGCCCGTCCACTGCCTGGGTCTTTTCGTTGTGGTCCACCATGATGACCTGTTTGCGGTGCAGGTTCAGCAGGTTCCGGCGGCTGACCACGCCGCAGTATTTGCCGCTCTCGTCCAGAATCGGGAAATAGCGGTGACGGACCTTGGCCATGATCTTCTGAGCGTCGTCAATGGGCGTATTGACGCTGAATTTCAGCAGATCGCCGCTGCGCATGAAATGCCGCACCGGCGCGGCGGTGGAAATCAGGCGGGCGGCGGCGTAAGTATCAAAGTGGGTGGTGATGACGGCGCAGCCCTTCTCCTCGGCCCGGGCCAGAATGGTGCGTGGCACCGCTGAGCCGCAGCAGACCACAATGGCCCCCGCGCCGCAGTCGATGGCGCACATCTGGGTCTCATACCGGTTGGACACCAGTACCAGATCGCCGGGATTCACCGCGCCGTCCATGATCTCGGGGCTGGTGCCGATGAAAATATGCCCCTGCGTCACGCGGGCGTCCGGGTCTCCTTTCAGCATCTCGCCCTCCAGTGTGGAGAGGATGTTGCGGTAGCTGGTGCCTGCCTTGGACAGCACGGCGGTGTCGAACAGGTCCATATTGGCGTTGGCGATGTCCTTCACCGCGATAAGCCCCTTCAGCTCGTTGTCGCTGTCGGTGATGCACAGCGTATCGATCTCCACATCGCGCATCAGCGTCCACGCGGCGCGCACGCTCATCTCCTCGTCGATGCCCGGCTGGCGGCGGATGTCGATGTCCTTGATCTGGGGGCTGAGGTCGGTGCAGAGGCGGGGCGGCTCCACCCCGAAATGCCGGAGCACAAAGGCGGTCTCCCGGTTGACCGCTCCGGCGCGCCGCGCCTCGTACACGGCGTCGCCTTTCTGGTTTTTCAGGTAGGCGTAGGCCAGCGCCGAGCAGATGGAATCCGTATCGGGATTTTTGTGGCCAATGATGTTGACTTTTCTTCTTACAATTTCGTTCGGCATGAATAACAGCCCTTTCGTAGTAAAATATCTAAAAAAACACAGAATTATCCTTATACTTTCTCTATTATATCATACTTTTTTGCATTTGGCGATTCTTGACAAAGTTTTTGTTGTAGCGTAAAATGTAAGAGTATGTGTTTTGTTTCATTTTTCAATTTCCGAGATAGAGAGGGACCAACATGATTCAGGAAAACCTGCGTAACGTGGCCATCATCGCCCACGTTGACCATGGCAAGACCACCCTGGTGGACCAGATGCTGAAGCAGAGCGGCGCATTCCGCGAGAACCAGCAGGTGGCCGAGCGGGTGATGGACTCCGGCGACATCGAGCGGGAGCGCGGCATCACCATTCTGGCGAAGAACTGCTCCTGCAACTACAAGGGCGTCAAGATCAACATTGTGGACACCCCGGGCCACGCCGACTTCGGCGGCGAGGTGGAGCGCGTGCTCAAGATGGTGAACGGCGTGCTGCTGCTGGTGGACGCCGCCGAGGGCTGCATGCCCCAGACCCGGTTCGTGCTGCAGAAGGCTTTGCAGCAGAATCTGTCTCTGGTCATCGCCGTGAACAAGATCGACCGTCCCGACGCCCGCGTGGCCGAGGTCATTGACGAGATTTTAGAGCTGCTGATGGATCTGGGCGCCACCGATGAGCAGCTGGACAGCCCCATGGTGTTCTGCTCCGGCCGCAACGGCACCGCCAGCTACGACTGGACCCATCCCGAGAACGGCACCGACCTGATGCCGCTGTTCGACACCATTCTGAAATACGTGGCCCCGCCGGAGGGCGAGCCGGACGAGCCGATGCAGATGCTGGTCTCCAGCGTGGACTACAACGAGTTTGTGGGCCGCATGGGCGTGGGCCGGGTGCAGAACGGTGTCATCAAGGTGGGACAGGCCGTGCAGGTGTGCGACTGGCACAACCCCGATGTGCGCATGACCGGCCGCATCACCAAGCTGTTTGATTTCAAGGCCAACGGCCGCGAGCCGATCGAGCAGGCCGCCGCCGGCGACATCGTGGCCTTTGCCGGCCTGCCCGACATCACCATCGGCAACACGCTGTGCGACCCCGGCAAGGTGCAGCCGCTGCCCTTCGTGAAGATCAACGACCCCACGGTGGAGATGACCTTCTCGGTGAACGATTCCCCCTTCGCAGGCAAGGAGGGCAAGTATGTGACCTCCCGCCAGATCCGTGACCGGCTGTTCCGTGAGCTGCTCAAGGATGTGGCTCTCAAGGTGGAGGATTCTGCCACCACCGATTCCTTCCGGGTGATGGGCCGCGGCGAAATGCATCTGTCCATCCTCATCGAGACGATGCGCCGGGAGGGCTACGAGCTGCAGGTCAGCCCCCCGCACGTGCTGACCCACGTGGAGAACGGCAAGACCATGGAGCCCATGGAGCGTGTGGTCGTTGACGTGCCGGAGGTCTATCAGGGCGCGGTGATGACCGCACTGGGTGCGCGCAAGGCTATTCTGATGAATATGCAGATGATGAACAGCCGCACCCGGCTGGAGTTCCGCATGCCCAGCCGTGGTCTGTTCGGCTACCGCAGCCAGTTCCTCACCGACACCCACGGCGAGGGCATCATGAACACCATTTTTGACGGCTACGAGGAATGGTGCGGCGACATTGCCACCCGGTCCAGCGGCTCCCTCATCAGCTGGGACACCGGCGACGCCGTGACCTACGGCCTGTTCAACGCCCAGCAGCGGGGCACCCTGCTGGTGAACGCCGGTGAGAAGGTCTATTCCGGCGAGGTGGTGGGCTTTACCCCCACCGGTGAGGATATCACCGTCAACGTCTGCAAGACCAAGCATCTGACCAACACCCGCGCCTCCGGCAGCGATGACGCGCTGCGTCTGGTGCCGGTGAGCAAGCTGAGCCTGGAGGCCTGTCTGGAGTTTTTGGCCCCCGACGAGCTGCTGGAAGTCACCCCCGAGAATCTGCGCATCCGCAAGCGGATTCTGGACCACGACCTGCGCATGAAGGCCGCCAGCCGCAAGAAGAATTCCTGAATAAAATAAAAATGTCCCTCCGCCTGACGGCGGAGGGATTTTTGCTGCCTTATGCGTTGAAAACGTATTTATCGAGACGGTCAAAGGCTTCCTGCACGCGGGACAGCGGCAGCGCCAGATTCATGCGGATGTGGCAGGGGCCGTGGAACATCCGGCCATCCTGCACAGCCACGCCCACATCCCAGCAGGCCTGCTCCACCTGCTGGATGGTTTTGCCGTGGGCAGCACACCAGTCGGTACAGTCCACAAACAGCATGTAGGTGCCCTGCGCCGGGCTGACGGTCACGCCCTCAAAACGGGACTGAATGAAATCACAGGCATAGCGAATGTTGCCGGTGATGACGTGACACAGCTCGTCCACCCACTGCTCCCCTTCCGGCGTGTAGGCGCCGACAAGGGCGTGCATTGACAAAACGTTCATGGCATTGTAGTGGGATTTGGCGGCTCTCGACCGCACCCGGTCCCGCAGCGCGGGGTCATAGATAATGTGGTAGCTGCCCACCAGACCCGCCAGATTGAAAGTCTTGCTGGGGGCGTACAGCGCCACGGTGCGGCGGCGGGCGTCCTCACTCACCGACTGGGTGGGAATGTGCTTGTATCCTTCCAGAATGATGTCCGACCAAATCTCATCGGAAATCACGGTGCAGTCATTGGCCCGGTAGACCTCCATGGCCTTTTCCAGCTCCCACCGTTCCCACACGCGGCCGCAGGGGTTGTGGGGGCTGCAAAACACCGCCACGTGGATGTGGTGCTGCTTTAATTTTGCGTCCATGTCCTCATAGTCCATGCGCCAGACGCCCTGCCCGTCCTTCACCAGCGGACTGTGAACGATGTGGTAGCCGCTGTCCTCCAGCGAATGGGTGAACCCGACGTAGGTGGGGCTGTGGAGCAGTACCGGGTCACCGGGAGCCGCACAAGCCGCCACGGCGGACAGCACACCGCCCAGCACACCGTTTTCGTAGCCAATGCACTCCCGGCTCAGGCCGGTGACGCCGTTGCGCACCTGCTGCCAGCGGAGGATGGCGTCATAGTAGGCGTCCGAGGTGGGAAAATACCCGAAGGCCGGGTGCTGGGTGCGCTCGATGATGGCCTGCTGGATGGTGGGCACCGTGGGGAAATTCATATCCGCCACCCACATGGGGATGACGTCAAAGCCCGGCTTGGGCTTGGTGGGGGCAAATCCGGTGGGGTGTCGGTCAGGGCATCCACTGCAATGGCATCCTTGCCGCGGCGGTTCATGAGGGATGTGAAATCGTAGGTCATTGCTGGCCCTCCTTTGGTTTTTTAAGGCAACACCGCATAATTCTACGTGCCGATACGGCGAGCGAGGTGTGCGAGATGCGTTCCAAAAAGCGCAGATAATACTTTGTGTATTATCGAGCATTTTAGGGGCGCAGATGGTGCGCCGCAGCCGCCGAAGCGGTGCGTAAGGCGAAAGCCGTGAATTGTGCGGTATTGCCTTAATATTGTAGCACCATTATAATGGCCCCGTAAAGGGAAAAATTTGGGGTGGTTCTGGAAAAATTTACACAAAATGCCCCCAGCCGGAAGGCCGGGGGGCATTGCGGGTCAATTACTGCTTGGCCTGCTCGGCGGCACGCTTTTTGGCGATGGCTGCCAGAGCATCCTTGCGGGACAGGTTGATGCGGCCCTGCTGGTCAATGTCGGTGACCATGACGAAGATGGGATCGCCCACGGCAACCACATCCTCCACACGCTCCACGCGGTGGTCGTCCAGCTTGGAGATATGGACAAGGCCCTCCTTGCCCGGGGCGATCTCCACAAAGGCGCCGAAGTTCATCAGACGGGTCACACGGCCCTTGTAGATAGCGCCGATCTCGGGATCCTCCACGATGGTCTTGATGGTGGAGATGGCGCGCATGGCGTCATCCTGATCGACGGCGGAGATAAAGACGTGGCCGTCCTCCTCGATGTCGATCTTGCAGTTGAAGTTGGCGCACATCTCCTGAATGACCTTGCCGCCCTTGCCGATGACGTCCTTGATCTTGTCCACGGGGATCATCATGGAGTACATCTTGGGCGCGTACTTGCTCAGCTCGGCGCGGGGCTCGGCAATGCAGGGCTTGATGATCTCATCGAGGATGAACAGACGGCCCTTGCGGCACTTCTCCAGCGCCTCCTCCACGATGTCGTAGGTCAGGCCGTCCACCTTGATGTCCATCTGGATGGCGGTGATGCCGCGGCGGGTGCCGCCCACCTTGAAGTCCATGTCGCCGTGGAAGTCCTCCACGCCCTGAATGTCCAGCATGGTCATCCAGCGGCCGCCGTTGAGGGGGTCGCCGTCGGTGATGAGGCCGCAGGAAATGCCGGCCACGGGAGCCTTGATGGGCACGCCCGCGTCCATGAGGGCCAGCGTGGAGCCGCAGATGGAAGCCTGCGAGGTGGAACCGTTGGAGGACAGCACCTCGGAGACACAGCGGATGGTGTAGGGGAACTCCGCCATATCCGGCAGAACGGGAATCAGCGCACGCTCGGCCAGATTGCCGTGGCCAATCTCGCGGCGGCCGGGGCTGCGGGGAGCGCGGGCTTCGCCCACAGAGTACGGCGGGAAGTTGTAGTGATGGATATAGCGCTTGGTGGGGGTGTCGGACAGGTCATCCATGGTCTGGGCGTCCTTGGTGGAGCCAAGGGTGCAGACGGTGAGCACCTGCGTCTGGCCGCGGGTGAACATACCGGAGCCATGCACGCGGGGCAGCAGGCTGACCTCGGCGGCCAGCGGGCGAATCTCGTTGATGCCGCGGCCATCCACGCGCTTTCCGTCCTCCAGCAGCCAGGTACGGACGACCTTCTTTTGCAGCTTGTAGCTGATGAGGTCCAGATCGGAGGCGTTCAGGTCGGGATGCTCCTCGGCGATGGCGTCCATGATGGGCAGCATGGCGGCGTCACGGACATTCTTGTCGTCGGTGTCCATGGCCTTCTTGACGTCCTCAAGATGCTTGGCGTACACATCCGCCAGCAGGGCGTGATCCAGCTCCACGGGGGTGAACTCCCGCTTGGGCTTGCCGATTTCCGCCACGATGCCGTTGATGAAGGCCAGCATCTTTTTGATCTCCTCGTGGCCGGTGCGGATGGCCTTCATCATGGTCTCCTCGTCCACCTCGTTGGCGCCCGCCTCGATCATGACGATTTTTTCCTGGCTGGCGGCCAGCGTCAGGGACAGGTCGCTGCGCTCGCGCTGCTCCTTGGTGGGGTTCAGCACGATCTCACCGTCCACCAGACCCACGAACACGCCCGCGATGGGGCCGTTCCAGGGAATGTCAGACATGGCGATGACCAGAGAAGCGCCGTTCATGCCGGTGATCTCCGCAGAGTTGTCGGGGTCCTGGCTCATGACCGTCATGGTGACGCAGACATCGTTGCGCATATCCTTGGGGAACAGCGGGCGGATGGGGCGGTCCACACAGCGGGAGGACAGGATGGCATGCTCGCCGGGGCGGCCCTCGCGGCGCATGAAGGAGCCGGGGATGCGGCCGGCGGCGTAGAGCTTTTCCTCAAATTCCACGCTCAGGGGGAAGAAATCCACGCCCTCACGGGGTTTGTCACTCATGGTGACGTTGCAGAGCACGCAGGTGTCACCGTAGCGTACCATGGCGCTGCCGTTGGACAGGCCGCACATTTTGCCGGTCTCCACCACAAAGGGACGACCCGCAAAGGTGGTCTCGAACTTACGGTACTTGGGAAATGTTTCCAGACGGGATGCGAATTCGTAAGCCATTGATGTTCTCCTTCTTATTTTTTGGCGGCGCGTCCCGGGTTTGAGCAATAAAGCCAACGTCGGCAGGCCATGGCCTCCGGCGCTCGATTTACTGCACAAATCGGGAAGTTGCCGCAGCGTTCCATAATAAATGCCATAATAAAAAGCAGGCAGGGCGCTGTGGTGCGCCCTGCCCGTTTTTGCCAAATTACTTGCGCAGACCCAGCTCGGCGATGAGGGCACGGTAACGGTTGATGTCCTTCTTTTGCAGATAGGCCAGCAGGTTGCGGCGGCGGCCGACCATCTTGAACAGGCCGCGGCGGCTGTGGTTATCGTTCTTGTTGGTCTTGAGGTGCTCGGTCAGGTGATTGATGCGAGCGGTCAGCAGAGCGACCTGAACCTCGGGAGAACCGGTGTCACCCTCGTGCAGGGCGGCCTTCTCGATGATGGGCTTCTTTTCGATAGCGGATTTCTGGCTCATGATACAAACCTCTTTCTGAATCAAATTTGCCGTTGGCGCAGTGAGGGGTAGGAACGGAACCCGTCCGAGGTATACGCCCCAAACCGGGCCACGGTAACGTACAATAGTATATCACATGGGCAGGGAAAATACAAGGGCTTACGGAAAAGTTTTTTCCGCAGCTTTGCCCAGCGCAGCCGCCGCAACAGGCAACAGGCAAAGGAAATAGGGCATGCAATATCGGCTGTGATTTTCCCAGACAATCTGGAACAGAAAACTTCCCAGAAAGCAGATGGTCGGTAGCAGCGCCCATACCGCGCCCCTGTATCGGCGCGCGGCACACAGCGTCCCCGCCGCAGCGGCGGCATACACCGTCCGCAGCAGATACCGCAGCATTGAGCTGGAGGGGTCCAGCAGCGCACCGCCGCAGAACAGGGAGGCAAATGCCCCCGGCGCGGCCTCCGCGGTATAGGTGGAAGTCAGCGAAGTGAACCACGGGTCCAGCCATTCGGTACAGATTTTTTCTCGGAAAAAGTGCCAGCTTGCCTGCGGCGCGGACACAAACCCCTGCCACCATGTCCGAAGATCCTCACGTACAGCCACAGCAGTGGCCTGTGCGTTGCCCTGATTGCCCCAAAAGACCAATTTGGGATAGGAATTGAATCCTCCGGCCGCCGAATTGGTGTCGGTGGCGGTCAGTCCCATATACACCCACGCGGACTTGGGAATGCCCGGCCCGAAATCCATGCCGGTGCGCCAGCAAAAGACCATCTGGCCTACCTGATTGCTTTTCATACAGACAACCAGCAGCACCAGCGCAGCCACCGCCCGGAGAGGCCTGCCCCGCAGCGCATCCAGTAACAGCAACAGTGCAACAGCTACCGCAAAAATCAGGCTGCCGCTATACAGCAGCGAGGCAGGGAACAACAGCGCCACCAGCAGCCAAAGCCGCCGGGAACCGCCGTCACAAAGGGACATCGCCGCCCAGACTGCCCAGAGCGCACAGGCAGTCGCAGCCAGCGTACCGTATAAAAACGCCGCGGTCAGCCACAGCGGCAGAAACCCCACACAGAGCAGACCGCAGAGATTTTCGGCGCCGCGTCCGCCCAGGCGCGCGGCAATGCGGCACAGCGGCGGCACGCACGACCCTGCACAGACCGCATTCATCAGCCCAAAAGCCGGATAGGGGTCGTGGCCAAACAGCCTTGCCAGCGGTTCCAACAGCTGGGCCATGTTCACCTGATAGGGATAGGCGACAAAATAATCCGGATCGATAGCGGAAAAATCACCGCTGGACAGAGCTACCGCCATTTCCCATACACGGGCCTGATCGTCAATGGGCTGTCCGTGCAGTGACAGTACATAAGCCGCGCCCAGCACCGCAACCGCCGCCGTGCAGGGCCACATCAGGCTGCGTCTGCGGCGAAGCAGACCATCGGCTGCCGTTAGCATCGCCAGCAACAAAAGGCAGCACGGCAGCGTACGGCGCATCCCCACAGGATACAGCGTCAGTCGTTCCTCAAAGCTGGCCGGGTCAAAGCTGGCAGTGTAGCGCAGTGACATGCACCATAACAGCGCTGCGGCAGCGCAGGCCAGCGCCGCCGCGCACCATCCCAGGCCATGATAGACCCTGTCCAACTGCCGGTTCATGGGTGCGCCTTTCCGGAAAAATACGCCTTGCTCCTGTCGGCGGCGTCCCGGATGAGCGCCGCCAGCTCGTCCAGGCTGCCGAATTTGCGCACCGGGCACAGATACCGGTGAAATTCCAGCACCGGGGTCTGACCGTAAACGTCCCCGGAGAAATCCGGAACGTAGGTCTCACAGGTGACGGCGGCGGAATGGCCCTCTCCTTCCACAGTGGGACGGCGGCCCAGCCCGGTGGCGGCGGGATACCATTGTCCATCCAGCAGGATGCGGGTGAGGTAGACCCCCAGACAGGGCTGCAACGCGTGGGCCGGGTAGTTCTGGTTGATGGTGGGGGTGCCCAGTTTGGAGCTGCCGATGCCCTTGCCGTGCTGCACCGGCCAGTCGATGGCGTAGGGCGCGCCCAGCATGGCGTTGGCGTCCTCGATGCGGCCCTCCTCCAGCGCGGCGCGGATGCGGGTGGAGGAGACGGTGCGGCCGCCGTACTGGGCCATGGGCACCACCTTCACAGCGATGCCGAGCGGCTCGCAGAGAGCCTCCAGCAGGGCTACATTCCCCGCGGCGCGGGCGCCGAAGGTGAAGTTGTCGCCGCAGAACACGGCGCGGGCGTGGAAACACCCCACCAGCACCTTCTCCACAAATTCCTCCGGGGACAGGCTGCGGATCTCCTCAAAGGGCGGCTCCACATAAGCCTGAATGCCCAGCGATTCCATACGGGTGTGCTTGAGGTCGCTGCTCAGGATGCGCCCGCCCTTGAGGCGGTCGCCGCCGGGCAGGCTGAAGGTGAACACGGCGGCGGTCAGCCCCTGCTGCCGGGCGCAGTCCACGGCGCTGCCCAGCACGTTGCGGTGGCCCAGATGGATGCCGTCAAAGTAGCCCATCGCCACAGCGGAACCGCCGGACAGGGTAAGCCCGTCCAGCGTATTATAAAGCTGCATTTGGGCAGTCAGCCCCTTTCGCAAAATAATTTTTCCACATTCAGCACGCCGCCGGTGACGGCGGCTAAGCCGAGAAACCCGCCGTCCGCGTCATAGACCCGGTAGCGGCCGTCTGCGGCGGGGTAACGGCTGGTGGGACAGCCGTTGAACAGGTGTTGTCTGGCAAAATCGTTGACTGTGAGGGCGGGCAGCGGCGCAAAGGCGGTGTCGATGGGCAGCACCCACTCCCCCACCGTGCCGTTTTCGGCGGCGGCCAGAATGTCCGGCAGCGTGTGGCACTGTTCAATGCCATACACCCCCGCCCTTGTGCGGCGCAGCGCCGACAGCGTGGCGGGCAGGCCCATGGCCGCGCCGATGTCCTCGGCCAGCACCCGGATGTAGGTGCCCTTGGAGCAGGCCACCCGGATGGTGTAATCCCCCGGGACGGGGCTGCCCAGATACTCGATGCCGTACACCGTGATGGGGCGCGGGGTGCGCTCCACCGTCTCGCCCCGGCGCGCCGCTTTATACAGTGGCTGGCCGTTGATTTTGACCGCCGAGTACATGGGCGGCAGCTGCTGCTGCGGCCCCACAAAGCGGGGCAGCACGGCCTGCAGTTCGCGCTCGCCTACCGTGACAGGGGCGGTCTCCAGCGGCGTGCCGGTGATATCCCCGGTGTCGGTACGCAGGCCAAGGCGAAGCGTTGCCTCATAGGTTTTGTCGTGGTTCAGCTGGCGGTCGGCCGCCGCGGTGGCTTTGCCGAGAAACACCGCGAGCACACCGGTGGCCATAGGGTCCAGTGTGCCCGAATGTCCCAGCTTTCGCGTGCCGAGTGCGCCCCGCAGCTTGGCCAGCACGTCAAAGCTGGTCCAGCCGGAGGGCTTATCGACAAGAAGAATGCCGGAGGGTATCTGCATTGTTGTCTGTTCCTTATCCCTGTAGTTCTGTCGGTTCGGATTTGGCAAGGTCATGGCGCTCCAGCTCCTTGCGCACCTCTTCCAGAATGGCGTGCTTGGCGTTGTCCAGATTGCCGCTGATCTCGCAGCCCGCCGCACGGGAATGGCCGCCGCCGCCCAGACGGCGGGCGATGGCGCAGGCGTCGATCTCGCCGCTGGTGCGCACGCTGATCTTAAAGCTGCCGTCCTTCTGCTGGCGCAGCGTCAGACCCACCTCCACGCCCTCGATGGAGCGGGGCAGGCTGGTCAGGTCTTCCAGCTCCGCACCGGCCACGCCGCAGCCGGAAATTTCATCCCACGTGAGGAAGATGAGCGCGCAGCGGTCATGGAAATAATATTCCAGACTTTCCATGGCCATGCGCTCCGCCTCCATGCGGCCGTGGGAACGGCTCTCGAACAGGCGGGCGTTGAGCATCTCCACATCCGCCCCCGCCTCGATGACGCGGGCGGCGGCTTTGTGGGTGCGGGCGGAGGTGGAGGCAAACCGGAAGCAGCCGGTATCGGTGGCGATGCCGGTGTACAGGCAGGCCGCGATCTCCGGGGTGATGGGCACAGCCAGTTCGTCCAGCAGCTCCACCAGCAGCTCACAGGTGGCGGAGGCTGTGCCGTCCACCAGCGTCTCGTAGGCGTAGCCGCTGTTGGAGGAATGATGGTCGATGCACAGCTGCACATGGGCCGCATAGTCCTGCACATTGTTCTTTTCACCGAACAGCTGGATGCTGGCCACATCCACCGCCACCACGAAAGCAGGGGTAAAGCTGCCGTCAAAGGTGGCGATGTTCATATAATCGTACATTTTGGGGATGGGGTCGCTGCACAGCACCGCCGCGGTGCGGCCAAGGCTTTGCAGCGCCTTGCACAGCGCGCCCGCGCTACCCACCGTGTCACCGTCAGGGTTTTTGTGGCACAGGATCAGCACCTTGTCGGCGCCGCGCAGGCGGGCGGCCGCCGTACGGCAGTCCACAGTTTCAGTCATAGGGGTCCTCTCTTCTCTCAGCCCTCGCTGTCCGGCGTTTCCTCGGTATCCAGATCCCGCAGCAGGGCGTTGATATGCGCGGCATAGGCCGCGCCCTCGTCCGGCACGAACACGAACCGGGGAGCCTTGCGGATGTGCATCCGGCGGCTGACCTCGGTGCGCACGTGGCCGGAGGCCTTGTTCAGCGCCTTGACCACCGGCTCGGGACCGCCCTCGCGGCCCATGACGCTGATATACACCTTGGCACAGTCCAGATCGGGGGTCACATCCAGCCGGGTGACGGTGAGCAGGCCGCCGGTGACGCGGGGATCCTTCATCCCACCGATGATGGCGATGACCTCCCGTTTCATGTCCTGAGCCATACGGCTGTGATTCTTGGTTGGCATAGTTTTGTCCTCAGCTATTACTCGCGGTATTCTTCCAGCTTAAAGCACTCGAACACGTCGCCTTCCTTGATGTCGCCGAACTTCTGCAGCGTGATGCCGCACTCGAAGCCCTCGGCCACCTCCTTGGCGTCGTCCTTGAAGCGCTTGAGGGAGGCGATGGCGTCCTCGCAGATGACGATGCCGTCACGCACCAGACGCAGCTGGGCGTCCCGGGTGATCTTGCCGCTGGTGACGCGGCAGCCGGCCACGGTGCCCACGCTGGAGATCTTGTAGACCATACGGACCTGCGCCTCGCCCAGAGCCACCTCACGGATCTTGGGAGCCAGCATGCCCTTCATGGCGTCGGACACATCGTTGATGGCATCGTAAATGACGCGGTACATCCGCATTTCCACGCCGGTCTGCTCGGCCTCGGCCTTGGCGACCGCGTCGGGACGGACATTGAAGCCGATGATGATGGCGTTGGAGGCGTCGGCCAGCGTCACGTCGGACTTGGAGATGGCGCCCACCGCCGCATGGATGACGCGGACGCGGACTTCCTCGTTGGAGAGCTTTTCCAGACTCTGCTTGACGGCCTCGGCGCTGCCCTGCACATCCGCCTTGACGATGATGGGCAGTTCCTTCATGTCGTTCTGGGCCATCTGGTCGAACAGGTTATCCAGCGTGACCTTGGTGTAGGCGGCAAAGCGCTTTTCCTTGGCGGCGGTGGTGCGCTGGTCGGCCAGTTCGCGGGCCAGACGCTCGTCCTCGACCGCCTCAAACAGCTCGCCGGCTTCGGGAACCTCGGTCAGACCGGTGATCTCCACGGGAGTGGAGGGGCCGGCCTCGGTGATCTCCACGCCCTTGTCGTTGCGCATGGTGCGCACGCGGCCCACAGAGGTGCCCGCGATGAGGCAGTCACCCTTATGCAGCGTGCCGTTCTGCACCAGCAGCGTGGCGATGGGGCCCTGACCCTTGTCCAGACGGGCCTCCACCACAGCGCCCTTGCCGCGGCGGGAGGGGTTGGCCTTCAGCTCCATGACCTCGGCCTCCAGAACGATGCGCTCCAGCAGGTCGGAGATGCCCATGCCGGTGACGGCAGAGACCGGCAGGCAGGCGACCTCGCCGCCCCAGTCCTCGGGCACGATCTCATACTGGGTCAGCTGTTCCTTGACCCGCTCCGGGTTGGCGGTGGGTTTATCCATCTTGTTGATGGCCACGATGAGCTTGACGCCCGCCGCCTTGGCATGGTTGATGGACTCGATTGTCTGGGGCATAATGCCGTCATCGGCCGCCACCACCAGCACGGCGATGTCCGTCATGTTGGCGCCGCGGGCGCGCATGGAGGTGAACGCCTCGTGGCCGGGGGTGTCCAGGAAGGTGATGACGCTGTCGCCGCTTTTGACCTGATAGGCACCGATGGCCTGCGTGATGCCGCCGGCCTCACCCGCCGTCACGTTGGTCTTGCGGATGGCGTCCAGAATGGAGGTCTTGCCGTGGTCGACGTGGCCCATGACCACCACGACCGGCGGACGCTCCACCAGATCGGCGGCGGCGTCCTCCTCCTGCACGAACAGGCGTTCCTCGATGGAGACATGGACCTCATGCTCCACCTTGGCGTGGAATTCCTCAGCGATGAGGGCTGCGGTGTCAAAATCCACCACATCGTTGATGGCGTGCATCTCGCCCATCATCATGAATTTCTTGATGACCTCGTTGGCGTTCTTCTTCAGCCGGGTGGCCAGCTCGCCCACGGTGATCTCGTCGGGGATCATAATTTTCAGCTGGGCGTTGCGGGCCTTCTCCAGCTGGATGCGCTGCAGGCGCTCCGCCTCGGTCTCGCGGCGGCGCTGGTACTGGTTGCGGTTCTTGTTGCGGTTGTTGAATTTTTCCTTTTTGCCGCTGGGCGCGTTCTTGCGCTTGCTGGGCATGTTGCGGCTGTCCGCCAGATCGTCGTAGCGGGCGCTGAACTTATCCACGTTCACGTCCACGGTGCGGGTATCCACAGACACCTGCGCACGGGTGACCTGCACCTGCTCGGTGGCCAGCGGCTTTTTCACGCCGGTGTCGGCGGCCAGTTCCTGCATGGTGACGCGCTTTTCGCTGCGCTTCTCCGCCTGCTTTTCATTGCGCTTGTCGCGGCGCTGCTCCTGTTTGGCGGGCTGCTGGGCTGGCTTCTGCTCCGCCTTGGGCTGGGCCTGCGGGGCGGGCTTGGCCTTGGGCTGCTCGGGCTTTTTGGGGGCCGGCTTGGGAGCCTCCTCCTTCTTGCCGCTGGCAAAATATGCGTCAAAGCTCGGCTCGGCGCTCTCTCTGGTCAGCGTTTCCAACAGCAGGTTCAGTTCCTTCTCCTCAAAGGTGCCGCCGGTCTTGTAGGCCGTGCCGGTAATGGAGCTGACAGTATCAATGGCTTTCTTGGCGTTGATGCCAAATTCCTTTGCCACATCGTTGATCTTATACTTAAATTCCATCGGCTTTCCTCCTTACTCTATATGGCTCATGCACAGCCGGGCGAGATTTTCATCGGTGACGCCGAACACGGCGGCGGGCTTGGGAGTAAGCCCTGCCAGTTCGGCAGCCGTCAGCGGCATGGTGCGGCATGGCACCAGCCCCTCACAGGCGTCCCGCAGGTGGCGGGCGGTGCGCTCGCTGGCGTCCTGCGCCAGCAGCACCAGCGCCACCTTGCCGGAAAGCACCGCCTCCAGCACCCGGTCATGACCGTGCAGCAGTCTGCCCGCCTTGCGGCAAAGGCCAAGGCTGCCCAGCAGCGGCTGCGTATTATTGCTCACCCTGCGCCGCCTCCCTTGCCATTTGCTCCGCGCAGGCGATCTCCTCGGTCAGGCGGTCATAAACGCCGTCCGGGATGGGCACCCCGAATGCGCGTTCCAGCCGTTTGGCCTTGCGGGCCTTGGCCAGACAGGCCGCCGATGGACAGAGATACGCCCCGCGCCCCGCTTTTTTGCCGGTGAGGTCCATGCTGACCTCCCCTTCGGGGCTGCGCACCACCCGCACCAGTTCCCGCTTGGGACGCTGTTCGTTACAGCCGGTGCATCGGCGCATGGGGATTTTTTTGACTTTCTGCTGCTGCAATGAGTCAACCCTCTTTTCAGTCCGGGGCGTTGCCCGGAGAATTTATTCCTCGTCCTCGCCGTAGTAGCCGGACTCAGGGCGGATGTCAATATTGTAGCCGGTCAGATGGGCGCACAGACGCACATTCTGGCCCTTGTTGCCGATGGCAAGGCTCAGCTGATGGTCCGGCACGGTGACGCGGCAGCTCTTGTTTTCACCGGGCAGCAGCTCCACCTTGACCACCTTGGCCGGGGACAGCGCCGCCGAGATGAACTCGCTGACGTCCTCGCTCCAGCGGATGATATCGATTTTTTCGCCGCCCAGCTCCTGCACGATCTTCTCCACGCGGGTGCCGTGCGCACCGATGCAGGCGCCCACCGGATCCACATCGGGGTTCTTGCTCCACACCGCCATCTTGGTGCGGGCGCCGGCCTCGCGGGCGATGGCCTTCACCTCCACGGTGCCGTCGTAAATCTCGGGAACCTCGATCTCAAACATCCGCTTGACAAGCCCCGGATGGGTGCGGCTGATGGTGACGCGGGGGCCGCGGTCGGTGGCGAGAACGTCCACCACGTAGACCTGCACGGTATCGCCTTCCCGCAGTGTCTCGCCGGGGACCTGCTCGTTGCGGGGCAGCACGGCGGAGCCGCCCTTGCCCAGATCCAGCACCACGTTGCCCTTCTCGGGGTCCACAGACACCACCGTGGCGGTGATAAGCTCATGGGCGCGGGACTGCATCTCGCTGCACTGCAGGTTGCGTTCGCCTTCCCGCAGGCCCTGCCGGATGACGTGCTTGGCGGTCTGGGCAGCGATGCGGCCGAACTCCTTGGTTTTCAGCTGGGTGACCATCTTCTGGCCCAGCTTGTAGGATTTGCGCACCTTCTGGGCGTCCTCCAGACTGACCTGGGTGAAGGGGTTCTCCACCTCCTCCACGATGTCGCGGAGCAGGCTGGCGCGGAAAGCACCGATCTGGGGATCGATGTCCACCACCACGTTTTCATCCTCCACGTTGTAGTCCTTCTTCACGGCGATGACGATGGCCGCCTTGATCTTTTCGATCAGGTAGTCCGCAGGCAGGCCGCGCTCCTTTTCCAGAGCGGCAAGGGCCTCAAAAAATTCGTTGTTTGCAGTTGCCATTTTGATGGTTTCCTCCCGGTTGGTTAATCAATGGCAACACCGCATAATTCTACGTGCCGATACGGCGAGCGAGGTGTGCCAGCTG
>CALZZE010000024.1 GCA_945830575.1 uncultured Subdoligranulum sp.
TTGTCGAAAAACCTCAATTTGCGTTTGTAGGGGGCGGCGTCCTCGACGCCCCGTGATGCGTTGCCAAACAAGAGACATCGTTGTAAGGCCACCTTTTTCGGGCGGGACATGTCCCGCCCCTACGAATGATGGCAAGGTTTCTCGTTGTGATTGGACTTTTTTGACAGTCTGAAGTGCCTGCCCCGCGGGGCAGGCACCTCTTTTTTTATTCGTCCAGTTCAAAATCACCGGGGAGCAGCGCGGCAAGGTCGGCGTCCGGGTCGGCCACAAGGCGCTTGGACTGGTTCAAAATCGCCTTTTCCAGCGTGTTGCGGGCCATCCGTCCGTTTCCGTTGGTGGCGGCGTCCTCCGCCTGCTTGCGGGCGTAGTAGGCCGTCAGCGGCATCTGGCAGGCCGCGTCCAGCGTGTAGCCCTTGGATTTGGCAATACTCAGCGTAATATCGTATAATTCCTCACCGGTATAGTCCGGAAACTCGATCTGGTTGGGGAACCGGCTGGCAAGGCCGGAGTTGGAGGACAAAAACACCTGCATCTCGTGGGTGTAGCCCGCCAGAATCACCACCAGCTCGTCCCGGTGGTCCTCGATGCCCTTCACCAGTGTGTCGATGGCCTCCAGACCAAAGCTGTCCTCACCGCCTCGGTAAAGGGCGTAGGCCTCGTCAATGAACAGCACGCCGCCCAGAGCGCTCTGGATGACGGAATTGGTCAGCGGCGCGGTGTGGCCCACATAGCGGCCCACCAGATCGGCGCGGGTGACCTCCACCAGCTGGCCGCCCTTGAGTGCCCCGATGGCCTTGAGATACTTGGACAAAATGCGGGCGATGGTGGTCTTGCCGGTGCCGGGGTTGCCGGTGAAGATCATGTGCATGTTCAGCTCCACCGCCTTGAGGCCCTGCGCCTTGCGGCGCTGCTGGGCGTGCACATTTTTGGCGATGCCGCGCACATATTCCTTGATTTCGGCAAGGCCCACGATGCTGTCCAGTTCGGCCTCCACGGCCTGCACGTCCCCGCGGTACTGCCGGGGCAGCAGCGCCAGCAGGTCAAAGGCCTCGCCGCCGCCCACCGCCGCCAGCAGGCGGCCGTTCTCCACACGCAGAGCGGTCTCGGTGCCCGGGGCGGGGGCCGGGTCGGCGTCCAGCACGTACTCCGCCAGCGCCCGGTACACGCAGTCCACGTAATCCCGCATGGCCTGCATCCCGCTGGTCTTGCCGTACTGCGCCGCCAGCAGGTCCCGCACATCCGCGCCCATGCGCAGCGTCAGGCCGCACTGTTTGCGCACCTTCTGGGCCAGATCATTCAGCTCCCGCGCCGCGATGGCGCTCAGCGCCTCCGGCGTGAAGGCCTCGGTGCGGCAGATGTCCCCCGAAAGCGCGTCCACGAACCGGGCGCCGAACCGCTCGGCCAGCGCACTCTCGTCTTTATTGGAGAAAAACACGAAATACTTGCCCGCCGCCTGCAATTCTCCGATGGCCCCCGGCGCGAGGGCGGTGCCCACGTCCACCAGAATGCCCCGCTGCAGCACGTAGCGGCTGTTCAGCGGCAGGCGGCCGTCGATGGCAAGGTCGGCCAGCATGGTCAGGTAGCTGGCGGCGCAGCCCTCGTAGCGGTCAAAGGCCAGCACCTCCGCATCGGACTGCAAAGCCGCGTACAGGTCCTGCAAAAACAGCTTTTCCTGCGCGGGGCCGGGGTACAGCGACAGGTCGATGGTCTCCACCCGGTCGGAGCGCAGCAGCCCGCGGGCGGCCATCTCCTCCACCACGCAGGTGAGGGCGTAGTGCCGCCCCGTGCCGCCGGGGCCGCAGAGCAGCATCAGGTTGCGGGCGCGGGAGGCATCGCTGCCGCTGCCCATCACAAAGGGGCGGCGGAATGCCTTGACCACGGCCCCCACAAAGGCGTCCTGCCCCAGCACCTGCGCGCGCACCTTGTCCGCCAGCCCGTCAAAGCTGCCGGTGGGCGCGGGGGCGGGGTTCACCGGCTGGGCGGTGGTGCCGCCCAGCAAGCCGTCCTGCCGCAGAGACCGGGTGAGGTCGCTGCTCATTTTGCGCACGTTCTCGGCGGTGGCAGCCCCGGCCCGCTGCACCGCGTCCAGTGCGTCGGCGGCGTGTTTCTGCCGTTTCTGAGCCGCGGCCATGGCGTCCAGCTGGGCCTGCATCTGGCTCACCGCATCGCTGGCGGCGGCCGCCTGCTCCGGCGTGGCGGCGTATTTGCCGCCGCCCATCAGGCTTTTGACCCAGTTGTCGTAGTCCTTTTCAAGGCTCATGTGGCGTCTCCTTTGTTTTGAGCGTTACCTTATAAATATCCTTGGCGCTGCAGCCCGCCCGGCCGCCGCCGGCACAGGCGCAGGCGCAGGCACAGCTGGAGGCACACGCGCAGCTGGACACGCAGGCGCAGCTGCTGTGATTCTCGCTGCGGCCGGTGCCGCCGCCCCGCGTCTTGCCGCCGCCTGCCCGAAACTGGGCGGGCGGGTCCACTTTATGGTAGCCCTTGGGCGGGGGCAGCGTGCGGGCCAGCCGCACCGTTTCGGACCCGTTGGAGTACCAGTACCAGTCGTCCGGGTCGATGTCCTCGCCGAAGCCGCCGCCCCACGGGGCGCTGCGGCGCATGATGAGCAGCAGCACAATGGCTGCAAAAATCAGCATGATAAAGACGAACAGCAGATAGAACATCAGCACGTCGGTGCCATCCTGACCCGCGCCGGGCACATCGGCGGCGGTGAGGGCGTTCTCCTCCGCAAAGCCGCCCGCGTTGGTCACCGGCACCGTCACGTGAACGGTGCCGCCCTGCCCGTGCCCCAGCGGGCCGAATTCCCAGGTCAGGTACTCCCCGTCCGTGCCGGTGTTGTCCGCCACAAAGCCCTCGCCGGTTTTCCAGCGCACCACCATGCGCTGCACCACCAGATCATCGAACCAGCCCGGCGTGAAGGCAAAGCTGGCGGTGCCGTCGTCGTTGCGGGTGAACAGGTGGCTCTGGTGTACCGTGAAGGCGAACTGCACCCGGCTCTGCCCACCGTTTTTGGCGCAGACCGCCGGGGAATAATACCGGCTGCCGAACTGCACCTTGGCGAAAACGCCGCCTTCCTCCAGCAGCGAGATGCGGGAGATGGTGGAGGTGAGGGCGGTCAGTTCGTCCGCGTGGCGGTTGGCAAGGCCGATTTTGACCCAGGAAAGGTACTCGTCCTCCTCCCCGGCCAGCACCTGCCAGTCAATTTCATAGGTAATGTCAGCGCTGCCGTCGGGGCGCAGCTCCACCGTGATGAGGTATTCCTCGATGGAGTCGTAGTCTCCCTCGTCCGCGTGGGCCGCCAGCGGCAGCACCGCCAGCAGGCAGAGCAGCAGCGCTGCCGTCAGCAGTTTGCAAAATCGTTTCACAGGCAGCCCTCCCCTCTCAGCGGCGTGTCGCCCAGCTGGCAGCGGGGCAGCATGGCGGCGCTCTCCTCCCGGATGGCGCGGCAGGCGGGGCTGTCCCAGATTTTATGCCACGGGCTTTGCAGCAGATTGCCCAGCCCCGGCTCCCGCAGCCAGCTCTGGCAGGGCAGCACGGTGCCATCCGGCCCCACCGCCATGTTGGACAGGCAGGCCCCGCAGGTGGGCACCTGCTGCACGCCCAACGCCCGCAGCGTCTGTTCGCTGAGCCAGCCCGGGCTGGTGAAGGCGATCTCCGCCCCGTGGCCGTCCGCCCACGCCAGCGCCAGACGCAGCGCGTCGGTGAGGCGCTCCGGCGACAGCCGGGTGGCTTTGGACGGCTCCCCCGCCGCGCCGCCGGTGGGGATCAGGCCGGAGCAGCTGAAATACCGCACGCCCAGACTGTGGGCAAATTCCACGGTATCCCGATAATTTTCATTCAGGCTGCACAGCGGCGTGTTGATGCTCACGTTCAGCCCCGCGGCCACCGCGTTGCGGATGCCGTTGACGGTGTCGGTAAAGCCCGCCGTGCCCACCAGCGTGTTGTGGGTGGCTTCATCGGCGGAATACAGCGTCACCTGCACGCTGTCCAGACTGGCTTCGAACAGCTCCTTGCACAGCATGCTGGTGAGCATCCGGCCGTTGGTGTTCAGCCGGGTGACGAACCACCGGGCGGACTTGACCAGATCCACCAGATCCCGGCGCAGCGTGGGCTCGCCGCCGGTGAAGGTCAGCTGGCTGACCCCCATGGTGCGGCATTTCTGGATGATGGCCAGCCATTGGTCGGTGTCCAGTTCGGGGGCCTCGGCCAGCGGCTGGTTGGCGGCGTAGCAGTGCAGGCATTTCTGGTTGCAGTGCCACGCGCCGTCCTTCATCATGGAGCTGAGCATCAGGTCCATCCGATGGGGGCCGACCATCTCGGGGGCGTAGGCGCCCAGACTGAGGGGCTGCACCTGCACGGGGGGCTGCTCGCCCCTCGCCACCGCCTTGAGCGCGTGGAGCAGCAGCTCCAGATCCGCCTCGATCTGGATGGCCGGGGTGGTGCGGTACACCCGGTTGGCCTCCGCCACCGCCTGACGGCTGATGCCGGTCCACTCCCGCTCACCGACCTCCTTGCCCTCGAAGGGCTGGAGCGCCTCCATCAGGCAGACCAGCAGAATGGCCCAGCTGACGTTGAGGGGCAGCACATCCTGCCCGTTGAGCACCGCCAGAAACGGCGTGCGCCGGGCCGGACGGCGGCAGGGGGCGATGTGGATGCGCAGCACGCCCCGGCCGCCGGGGTCCAGCGTGATGTGGCGCACCTCCGACAGATGCCGGTGGAGAAACATCCGCTCGCTGTAAGACAAAAATTTCAAGGGTGTCTGTTCCATCAAGGGCAAACCTCCCGATTATTTCGATAATTATACATAGTATACCACACTGTCATAGAAATGACAATATTTTATCTTGTGTTGTCGCGACAGGTCGTGTTCACAAAAAGTTTGTTTGACGGGATGTATAGAAATGGAATATAATACAAATTGTAAGTATGTCGTACCCTGATCGTACCTTTCAGGAAAGGCCGGCCTTCTGACCGTGCCTTTTCTGTTTTTTCACCGCAGGAAAGGAGCCGCGCCATGAGTGATTACGCCGCCATCGAGCAGGAAGCCCGCATCTTTACCGAAGAATGTGAACGCAACAACCGAATTCCGCCGGAGTTGTTCGGGCAGTATAATATCAAGCGCGGCCTGCGGGACAAGGATGGCAAGGGCGTTCTGGCGGGGCTGACCAACATCTCCCGCATCGACGCCTTTGAGGAGCGGGACGGCCAGAAGGTCCCCTGCCCCGGCAAGCTGTGGTACCGGGGGTACAATGTGTACGACCTCATCCGGGGGCTGCGGGGCAAGCGGTTCGCCTACGAGGAGGCGGCGTATCTGCTGCTGCTGGGAGAGCTGCCCACCGAGGAGCAGTTGCGCACCTTCAGCGGAACGCTGGAAAAATGCCGGGACCTGCCCACCAACTTCACCCGGGACGTCATCATGAAGGCCCCCAGCAAGGATCTGATGAACTCGCTGACCCGCAGCGTGCTGACGCTGGCCAGCTACGATGACTCCATCGGGGAGAACGATTTGCAGACCCAGCTGGAGCAGTGCATCAAACTCATCAGCGTGTTCCCCATGCTGGCGGTGTACGGTTACCACGCCTACAACTACTATGTGAACAACGGCAGCATGTATATCCACCGGCCGGAGCCGGAGCTTTCCACCGCCGAGAACCTGCTGCAGATGCTGCGCCCCGACCGCAAATACACCCCGCTGGAGGCCCACGTGCTGGACATTGCGCTGCTTTTGCACATGGAACACGGCGGCGGCAACAACTCCACCTTCACCACGCGGGTGGTGTCCTCCTCCGGGTCGGACACCTATTCCGTGATGGCGGCGGCGCTGTCCAGCCTGAAAGGCCCCAAGCACGGCGGCGCGAATATCAAGGTCATGGAGATGATGGACAATATCCGTGCGAATGTCAAAGACCCCAGCGACGAGGACGAGATGCGGGCCTACCTTGGCAAAATCGTGGACAGGGAGGCCTTTGACCGCAAGGGGCTGATCTACGGCATGGGCCATGCGGTGTATTCGCTGTCCGACCCCCGCGCCGTGGTGTTCAAGGGATTCGTTCAGCAGCTGGCCGAGGCCAAGGGCCGCAAGCAGGATTTCGACTTCTACAACACCGTGGAGCGGCTGGCGCCCCAGGTCATTGCGGAAAAACGCCATATTTACAAGGGCGTTTCCACCAATGTGGACTTTTATTCCGGGTTTGTGTACCATATGCTGGACATTCCGGTGGAGCTGTACACCCCCATGTTCGCCATCGCCCGGGTGGTGGGCTGGAGCGCCCACCGCATGGAGGAACTGGTGAATGTGGACAAGATCATCCGTCCCGCATACCAGAGCGTGATGGAGCTGCGGGACTATATCCCGTTGGAGGAACGGGGCTGAACCGGACAGTTTGGAAGTACCGTACAAAAATTGCACAATTCACAAAATTTGTCATGGAAACTTTCAATAAATCATTGAAAACTGCCGAATGTTCCGCTATACTGAAATATAGTATTCACGCAAAAGGAGCGATACAGCTTTGAACGAACTGTACAAAGCGCTGGAGCAGCTTGTGTGGGTCGGTCAGCTGGGCTTTTCGCTGCTGTTCCCGCTGGTGTGCGCACTGGGCGGCTGCTGGTGGCTCACCCGGCAGGGCGTGGGCGGCTGGGTCTGGGTGCCCGGGCTGCTGCTGGGTCTGGCTGTGGGCGCCTCCACCTTCGCAGGCTTCGCAAGGCGCTGGCTTCGGCAGGCCAGACAGGAACCGAAACCACCGGGCTTCAACAAACACTGACGTAAGGAAGATTCTCATCCATGAAACTGCAACCGGCCTCCAAAAAGGAGCTAACCTTCATCGCAAAGGGCACCGTCATCTGCACGCTGGTGATGCTGGCGGTCTTTCTGGTCTTATCCGTCACGGGGGTGTATCCCTTCTCGTGGCGGGTGCCGCTGGCCGCGGCAGGCGGCTGCGCGGTGGCTGTCGCCAACTTTTACCTGCTGTGCCTGACGGTGCAGAGCGCCGCCGGCATGGACGACCAGAAGGCCCTGAAAGCCAAGGTGCAGGCCAGCTACAACGGCCGCCTGCTCATGCAGGGGCTTTGGTGTCTGGTCAGCTATCTGGCACCCTGTTTCAACGTGGCGGCGGGGGTCATTCCGCTGCTGTTCCCCAACATCCTCATCTATCTCCGGCAGGCTGCCGGTAAAAACAAAACGTAAGGAGAGGTGACGAACCGCTATGGATGTCAGCATCAATGGCGCAAAGATCCTTGCCACACTGGAAAACGTGCCCCTGCTTGGCACCGTCCACATTACCCAGACGCTGGTCGTCAGCGGGGTGATCTTCGTTCTCATCGCCGCACTGGCGGTGTGGCTCGGTTCCGGGCTGAAGGTCACCGGCATTTCCCGCAAGCAGGCGGTGGCGGAAATGCTGTACACCAGCCTGGTGGATTTTGTCCACGGCAACATGGGCACCGAATTTGACCGCTACATTCCGCTGGTGGGCACCATTTTCATCACCAGCATCATTTCCAACCTCATCAGCCTGCTGGGCATCTGGAGCCCCACCGCTGACCTGATGACCGAGCTGGGCTGGGCGCTGGTGGTCTTTGTACTCATCACCTACCACAAAATCAAATCCAACGGCTTTGGCGGATATCTGAAAAGCTATCTGGACCCCATCTTCCTGATGGCGCCCATCAACGTGATTTCCGAGCTGTTCACCCCCATCTCGATGGCCTGCCGTCACTTTGGCAACATCCTGTCGGGCACCGTCATCAGCGGCCTTCTGTACGCCGCTCTGGCCACCGCCAGCTACGCGCTGTTCGGCGCGCTGGGCAAGAGCCTTGTGGCCTGCGCGGTGGTGCTGGTGTTGGGCGCGGCGCTGTTCGCCTCCGGCAAAAAAGACGGCAAGACCGCCAAAAAGTTCCTTGGCATCGTGCTCATCGTGGTGGGCGCGCTGGGGGCGCTCACCAACCTGCTGCCCATGCTGAACAGCTTCCCGTGGCTGGTCGTGGGCCTGCCCGCCATCACCAGCTTCTATTTTGACTGGTTCACCGGCGTCATTCAGGCCTTCATCTTCTGCACCCTGACGACCATCTTCATCAAGCAGGCCGCGGGTGACTGATCTTTCCTTTCGCGTCATAAGGCCCGCTGCGGGCTTTGTGCAAATAAATGTGTATTATTATTTTTTAGGAGGAACTCACCATGACTGATTTCCAAGTATTGGCCAGAGGTATTGCACTGGCAGGCTGCGGCATCGGCTCCGGCCTGGCCCTGATCGCCGGTATCGGCCCCGGTATCGGCGAAGGCAACGCCGTTGCCAAGGCCTGTGAGGCCATCGGCCGCCAGCCCGAGTGCAAGGGCGACGTCACCAGCACGCTGATCCTCGGCGTTGCTCTGTCCGAGACCACCGGTATCTACGGTTTCGTTACCGGCCTGCTGCTGATGTTCGTGGCTCCCGGCATGTTCATGAACTATCTGGGCTAAACTCCCGCGTGTTTCCCCATTATTTTCTGAAAGGAGGAACCGGGATTGTCTACTGTGTATCAATCGCTGGTGGCGGTGGAGCCGATCACCCTCATCGCCACCATCTGCAACCTGCTTATCCAGATGTTCATCGTCAAGACGTTCTTTCTGGACAAGGTAAAGGCGGTTCTGGACCAGCGCCGCAAGGCCGCTGACGAGGAAATTCAGGCCGCCCAGACCGCCCGCGAGCAGGCGCAGGCCATGAAAGCCGAGTATGAGCAGAACATGGCCGACGCCAAGGCCAAGGCCAACGAGATCGTTGCCAGCGCACAGAAAACGGCCACGCTGCGCAGCGAGGAGCTGATCGGTGAGGCTCGCGCCCAGGCCGCGCAGCTCAAGCAGAAGGCCGAGGAGGACATCGCCCAGGAGAAAAAGAAGGCCGTCAACGATTTGAAGAACGAAATTGGCGGCATTGCGATGGAAATTGCCTCCAAGGTGGTGGAGCGTGAAATCAGTGAGCGCGACCATCAGGCCCTGATCGACGAATTTATCGAGAATGTGGGTGATGCCTCGTGACCGAACTGGCAAAGCTGTACGGCGAGAGCCTGTATGACCTGGCAGCGGAGGAAGCGCTGGAAGTCCGCATTCTGGAGGAGCTGGACGGCGCGGCCGCCTGCATCAAGGCGGAGCCGGACTATCTGCGTCTGCTGTCCACCCCTTCGGTGCCCAAGGAGGAGCGCTGCGGCCTGCTGGACGAGGCGTTCGGCGGCGGCGTGCACCCTTATGTTGTGAATTTCCTCAAGCTGCTGTGCCGGGAGGGCGCCCTGCGGGAGCTGCCCGGCTGTGCCTCGGCCTACCGCAAGCGGTACAACAAGGCCCACGGCATTCTGGAAGTGACCGCTGTGTCCGCTGTGGCGCTGCCTGCCGAAAAACAGGCGAAGCTGCGCGAAAAACTGGCGGCCATGACCGGCAAGACCATTGACCTGACCGTCAAGGTAGACCCCTCTGTGCTGGGCGGTCTGCGTCTGGATCTGGACGGGACCCGGCTGGACGGCACCGTCCGCCGCCGTCTGGACGCCATCCGCACAGACATCGGCAGCGCCGTCCTGTAAGGGAATCAGGACAGGCAGGAACATTCCCTGCCCTCAACTCCTGATTCCTCATTCCTAACTAAATTAGAATGTGTGGTGAACCAAACCGTGCAATTAAAACCCGAACAGATCTCCAAGATCATCCGTGCGCAGATCAAGCACTATTCCAACGCCATCGAGCAGAGCGAGACCGGCACCGTCATCATGGTGGGTGACGGCATCGCCCGTGCCTCCGGGCTGGAGAACTGCATGGCCGGCGAGCTGGTGCAGTTTGAAAACGGGGAATTCGGCATGGCGCAGAACCTGGAGGAGAACTCCGTTTCCATCGTTCTGCTCGGCTCCGACGAGGGCATCAAGGAAGGCGGCCCCGTCAAGCGCACCGGCAAGGTGGTCTCCGTGCCCGTTGGCGAGGCCATGATCGGCCGCGTCGTCAACGCGCTGGGCCAGCCCATCGACGGCAAAGGCCCCATCGAGACCAGCGACTTCCGCCCCATCGAAAGCCCCGCCCCCGGCATCATCGACCGGCAGCCCGTCAAGGAACCGCTGCAGACCGGCATCAAGGCCATCGACTCCATGATCCCCATCGGACGCGGCCAGCGCGAGCTCATCATCGGTGACCGCCAGACCGGCAAGACGACCATTGCCACCGATACCATCATCAACCAGAAGGGCAAGGACGTCATCTGCATCTACGTGGCCATCGGCCAGAAGCGCTCCACCGTGGCCAGTCTGGTGGAAAACCTGACCCGCAACGGCGCCATGGATTACACCATCGTGGTGGCCGCCACCGCGTCGGAGCTTTCTCCGCTGCAATACATCGCCCCCTATTCCGGCTGCGCCATGGGCGAGTATTTCATGGCGCAGGGCAAGCATGTGCTCATCATCTACGATGACCTGTCCAAGCATGCCGTGGCCTACCGCGCCCTGTCGCTGCTCATCCGCCGTCCCCCGGGACGCGAGGCTTACCCCGGCGACGTGTTCTACCTGCACAGCCGCCTTTTGGAGCGTGCCGCCAAGCTGTCCAACGAGAACGGCGGCGGCTCCCTCACCGCGCTGCCCATCATCGAGACACAGGCCGGTGACGTGTCCGCCTATATCCCCACCAATGTCATTTCCATCACCGACGGCCAGATTTATCTGGAGACCGAGCTGTTCCACGCCGGCGTCATGCCCGCTGTGAACCCTGGTATCTCGGTGTCCCGCGTGGGCGGCAACGCCCAGATCAAGGCGATGAAAAAGGTCGCCGGTACGCTGAAGCTCATCTACTCCCAGTACCGCGAGCTGCAGGGCTTTGCCCAGTTCGGCTCCGATCTGGACGCCGACACCAAGGCCCGTCTGGCACAGGGCGAGCGCATCGTGGAGGTGCTCAAGCAGGACCGCAACTCCCCCGTCCCGGTGGAAAAGCAGGTGGCCATTCTGTACGCCACCACCCACGACTTCCTCAAGGACGTGGCGGTGAAGGACATCGCTGAATATGAACAGAGCCTGTATGAATTCCTGGACGCCAACGCCGCCGCAGCCGCTGTGATGGACACCATCCGCACCACCGGCAAGCTGGAGAAGGACACCGAGGAGGCTCTCAGGGCCGCGCTCACCGAGTTCGGTCAGGACTTCGCAAAAACCCGATAAAAGGAGGCACCCCGCATGGCATCCATGAAGGATATCAAGCTGCGCATCAAAAGCGTAGAAAGCACCATGCAGATCACCAAGGCAATGGAGCTGGTGGCCTCCTCCAAGCTGCGCCGCGCCAAGGAGCGTGTGGAGCACAGCCGCCCCTATTTTGAGACGCTGTACCGCACTTTGTACGATATCGCTGCCGCGAACACCGAGTTTCAAAGCCCCTATCTGACCAAACGGGAGCAGAAAAAGGTCTGCTACATCGTCATTGCCGGCGACCGAGGTCTGGCGGGCGGCTACAACTCCAACATGTTCAAGGCGGTGGCCGCCGATGCCGAGGGCAAGGACTACTGCGTGCTGCCCATCGGCAAAAAGGCGGTGGAGTATTACCAGCACCGGGGCGTGCCGTTGGTGACGGACGCCTTCGGCATCGTGGGAGACCTGTCGGTGAGCGACAGCTTTGAAATTTCCCGCATGGTGTGCGAAAAGTTTCTCAAGGGCGAATTTGACGCCATCAAAATCGGGTTCACCCAGTTTGTGTCCATGCTGACCCAGACCGCCACCGTGCTGCCGGTGCTGCCCTACGACGCGCCCCGCCCCGAACGGGGCAAGGCCCGCCGGGAACTGATTCTGTACGAGCCGAACAGTGAGGCGGTGTTTGACGCCATCATCCCGGAATATCTGGCCGGTGTGGTGTACGGCGCCATGTGTGAGAGCGTTGCCAGCGAGCTGGGCGCCCGCCGCACCGCCATGGACAGCGCCACCAAGAACGCAGGCGAGATGATCTCCAGCCTGAACCTGTACTACAACCGTGCCCGTCAGGCCGCCATCACGCAGGAGATCACCGAGATCGTGGCCGGCGCGGACGGAGCGAATGGGTAATCCCAAAAAGGAGTGTATGCAATGCCAGAAAAACATATCGGCAAGGTAATTCAGATTACCGGGCCTGTTCTGGACATCCAGTTTGCCGACGGCGAACTGCCCGCACTGCTCAACGCCATCGAGCTGGACAACCACGGCAAAAAGCTGATCGTGGAGGTCGCCCAGCACATCGGTGACAATGTGGTGCGCTGCATCGCCATGGCCGCCACCGACGGCCTTGTCCGCGGCGCCGAGGCCGTGGATACCGGCGGCCCCATCACGGTGCCGGTGGGCGATGAATGTCTGGGCCGGGTGTTCAATCTGCTGGGCGAGCCGGTGGACAACAAGGCCGCCCCCGAAACGCAGGAGCGCTGGCCCATCCATCGTCCGGCCCCCAGCTTTGACGAGCAGGAATCCACCACCGAGCTGCTGGAAACCGGCATCAAGGTCGTGGATCTGATCTGTCCCTACGCCAAGGGCGGCAAGATCGGTCTGTTCGGCGGCGCCGGCGTGGGCAAGACGGTGCTGATCCAGGAGCTGATCTACAACATCGCCACGGCGCACAACGGCTATTCCGTGTTCACCGGCGTGGGCGAGCGCACCCGTGAGGGCAACGACCTGTACGGCGAAATGACCGAGAGCGGCGTTATCAACAAGACGGCGCTGGTCTACGGCCAGATGAACGAGCCGCCGGGAGCCCGTATGCGCGTGGCGCTGTCCGGCCTGACCATGGCGGAGTATTTCCGCGATGTGAAGAACCAGGACGTGCTGCTGTTCATCGACAACATCTTCCGTTTCACCCAGGCCGGCTCTGAGGTGTCCGCGCTGCTGGGCCGTATGCCCTCCGCCGTGGGCTACCAGCCCACGCTGGCCACCGAGATGGGCGCTTTGCAGGAGCGTATCACCTCCACCCGCAAAGGCTCCATCACCTCGGTGCAGGCGGTCTACGTCCCTGCGGACGATCTGACCGACCCCGCCCCCGCCACCACCTTCACCCATCTGGACGCCACCACGGTGCTGAGCCGTGAAATTTCCGCGCAGGGCATCTACCCCGCCGTGGACCCGCTGGAATCCACCTCCCGCATCCTCTCCCCCGAAGTGGTGGGTCAGGAGCATTACGAGGTGGCCCGCGCCGTGCAGAAGGTGCTGCAGCGCTACAAGGAACTGCAGGACATCATCGCCATCATGGGCATGGACGAGCTGTCCGAGGACGACAAGCTCACCGTCAACCGCGCCCGTAAGGTGCAGCGGTTCCTGTCCCAGAACTTCCACGTGGCGGAGCAGTTCACCGGCATGCCCGGCCAGTATGTGCCGCTGAAGGAAACGCTGCGCGGGTTCCGCATGATTCTGAACGGCGAATGTGACCACATTCCCGAGAGCTGCTTCCTCATGTCGGGCACCATTGACGACGTGTTTGCCAAGGCAAAGGCGTAAGGGGGGCTGTGTATGGCAACCTTTTCCCTCAAGGTCGTGACGCCGGACGGCTGCGTCTTTGACGGCGCGGCGGTACGCCTTGTCTGCCGCACCATCACCGGCGATGTGGCCATTCTGGCCCGCCACAGCGACTACTGCACCGCCCTCGGCATGGGGGAGGCGCACATCGTGCTGGAGGATGGCAGTACCCGCAAGGCGGCCTGCATCGGCGGGATGCTCAGTGTGATGAACGGCTGCTGCCATGTGGTCGCCACCACATGGGAATGGGCGGACGAGATCGACGCCGAACGCGCTGCGGCCAGCAAGGCCCGCGCCGAGGCCATCCTTGCCCAGAAGAATCTGGACGAGCGGGAGATGGAGCTGGCGCAGGCCCGCCTGAAACGGGCGCTGGTGCGCACCTCCGTGGCCGGAAAATAAAAAAGCAGCCCCGCGGCTTTGCCGCGGGGCCTTTCTGTTATTATTTGTTGTTACTTGTTCTTGCTGGTGCGCCGTGCGCCCTTGCCGCTGGCCTTTTTCTCGGTCTGCTTGCGGGTGGTCTTGGGGGCGGCGGGGGCGGCGGGCTTGACCTCCGGCAGCTCCTTTTGCAGCAGGCGGTCCGGCACCGGGTCGATCTTCCACAGCTGGTTCTCCCCGAATACGTCAGTCCAGATCTGGGCCTGAGTGCCGTTTTCCACCCGCATGCCTACCAGATCGATGACCTTGTCCGCCAATGTATTGCGCAGCTTGACCCGGCCATTGTCGGCGGGCACGACCTGCCAGCGCTGGCCCTTGCCGGTGGTGGGCGCCCACTGATGCACCCAGGTGCCGTTGGCCACGCCGGACATGGCCAGATCCATCACCTTGCCGGTGAACCGGTTCTTGATGCGGTACTCGCCCTCGCCGGCTTCCTCAAAAGTCCACTGCTGCCATGGCTGGCCTTCATAACTCCACAAACGGACCGACGCGCCATTCTCGGTGTTGAAATCAGCCACCTCCAGCACACGGCCATTGATGGCCGCGATGGTGTAATAGGCCCCCTGCCGGATGACGGTTTGAGCAGATTTCTTCATGGTATGTGCCTCCTTATGCGGCGCAACGCGGCCGCATTTTTATTTATTATAGCACAAATGCGCCGCGCTTTTTTGCCAAACTTTGGTAGTTGATTTTGGGCGCATCGCATAAATTGCAGAAATATGCTGAACAGCCCTTGATTTTTTGTGCATTTTATCGTATAATACAATATTATCGGCTTTTGGAAAGGATGCGCACTGATGAGGATTGCTTTGATCGCCCACGATTCACGGAAAGAATTGCTGTCGCAGTTTTGCACAGCCTATGTGCGCATTCTTTCGGAAAACGATCTGGTCGCCACCGGCGTGACCGGCAAGATCGTCCATGACGCCACCGGCCTGCCGGTGCGGTGCCTGTATCCGGGCGGCCGCGGCGGCGCGGAGCAGATCGCCTCCATGATCGCCTGCGGCGAGGTGGACATGCTGCTGTTCTTCCGGGACCCGGTTTCCGCCAAGCCCGGTGAGCCCAACGACATCGCGCTGCTGCGCCTGTGCGACATGCACACCATCCCGGTGGCCACCAACATCGCCACCGCCGAGGTGCTCATCCACGGTCTGGAGCGGGGCGACCTCGCTTGGATCGAGCTGCGGCGCGGCCGCAAATAAGTCGCTGATTCAGCAAAATTTTCTGCGCAGTTCCCGTTTCGGGGGCTGCGCTTTTCGTTTTGTTTCCCTTGACATCGCATGGGGGGAAGTTTAGAATAAAGGTATTCCTTTCATGAGGTGGCGCTTATGTACCCGCATTTTCTCCAATTCACCATGCCCAAGGTGGGGCAGGCCGCCGTGGCGGTGCTGCTGTACTTCTGCTTTCTGGACTCTCCCCTGCTCCAGCCCTTGCAGGGCTGGCCGCTGCTGTACTACCTCATCCCGCTGGCGGCGGTGGCGCTGCTCAGCTGGTACAGCCGGGATCCCCTCGGCTCCGGCATGGTGGCGGTGGGGTATTATGTGGCGCTCTCCTGCGCGGACTGGGCGCTGCGGTTCGCGGCAAACCGCCTTGGCGGCACCGTGCTGCGGGTGTATCATCTGGTGTCGCTGTGGGGCATCACACCGGCGCTGCTCACCATCGCCGTTCTTGTGGCGGCATGGTTCCGCGCCCGCCGCCTGTACGTGACCACCTACCACATTACCACCGAAAAGCCGCTGCCCGGCGGGCATCTGCGGGTGGTGCAGCTCAGCGACCTGCACCCCAACCCTCGGGCGGCGCTGCACCGGGGGCGCATCCCCGAACTGCGGGAAAAGCTGGCGGCGCTGCACGCCGACATGCTGGTGTTCACCGGCGATGTGTTTGACGAGTTCACGCCCCGGGAAGAATTTGACGCGTTTGCCTCCTTTTTTGCGGAGCCGGAGGCCCCGCTGGGCAAGTATTTCGTGTTTGGCAACCACGATCTGTTCCACCACTGGCAGGACCCCTGCTATGACCGGGCCGACCTGGAGACCGCCATGGCCGCCGCGAAGGTGCGTGTGCTGGAGGATGTGGCGGTGTACGCCGGCCAGCCGCCGGTGCGCGTGGTGGGACGCAAGGACTACATGGCTACCGATGGCCGCCGCGCCGCCGCCGGGGAACTGTGCCGCCCGGACGGCACCTTTACCGTCTGGCTGGACCACGAGCCACGGGACCTGAAAGCCGCCGCCGCGGCGGGGGCCGACCTCATCCTGTGCGGCCACACCCACGGCGGGCAGATCTGGCCCGGCGGCGTGGCGGGGCGGATGGTGAACGAGATGAATTACGGCCGCCGGCAGGTGGGCGGTGCTGCCGCCATCACCAGCGGCGGCACCGGCACCTGGGGGTACCGCCTGCGCACGCAGGGCCGAACCGAGTTGGTCTGCGTGGAGGTGGAGAGCGTTTCCCCTGCCGCAGGTTCGACAAAAAATTGACGAGCGATTTGTGCGAAATCACAAAATTGTTCGCTGCATCGAAACCGTTCTTGACTTTTCACTGGTCATATGGTATCGTTATTGTACAAAGTTATGTTGGATTGTTACCGGTAATGCGGGCTAAACCAACTCTGTTTCGGGTACGCGTGAGATAGGCCCCGGCAGAGGTGGTTTATTTTTTTTGTGGGGGCGCGGCAGTTGCGGATCAAAAAAGTCATCAACAACAATATCATCTGCGCGGTGGACGAGGACGGCTCGGAACTGATTGCCACCGGGCGCGGGCTGGGATTCCAGCGGCGCACCGGCGAGCGGGTGGACGAAAGCCTTGTGCAGAAGGTCTACCGCATGGTGGATCGCGGCCGTCAGCGGCGGCTGCGGGAGCTGGTGGAGGAGATCCCGCTGGAGCATCTGGCCCTCACCGAGGAGCTGGTCTCCCTCATCCGGCAGCAGCTGGACCAGCCGCTGAATGAATCGCTGCTCATCACCATGGCGGATCACATCAGCTTTGCCATCCGCCGCCAGCAGCAGGGCATCGCCTTTGAGAACCCGCTGTGCGGTGCGGTGATGAGCTATTACCCGGCGGAGTACCGGCTGGGACGGGAGTGCCTGCGCCAGATCCGGGAGCGGCTGGGTGTGGAACTGCCGGAGAGCGAGGCGTCCTTTCTGGCGCTGCACATCGTCAACGCCGAGCTGAACACCGAGATGAGCCAGATGATGGACATCACCCGGCTCATTGAAGGGGTCATCGATGTGGTGGAGGGCTACTATGGCCGGGCGTTTGACCGGGATTCGCTGTCCTTCAGCCGGTTCGTGGTGCATCTGCGGTACTTTGCCCAGCGGCTGTTCAAGAGCCGCCAGATGCCCGATACTGCGGACGAGCACGACGTGCTGTTCCGGCAGCTCATTGCCCGCAACTGCAAGGCCCACTACGGCTGCGCCATGGCCATTGCCGCCTATGTGCGGGAACAGTGGGACCGGGAGCTGTCCGACGAGGAGATGGTCTACCTGACCATCCACCTGAAACGGGTGGCCGGGGACGGCAGCAGTCTTTCTTTGGAATAACACCGGTTCCGGTGTCAGACTGTCAAAAAGCCTCAATTTGCGTTATTTGTGTTTGTAGGGGGCGGCGTCCCCGACGCCCCGTGGTACGCTGCCAAACAAGAAGCATCGTTGCAGAGGCACCTTCTGCGGGCGGGACTGCAGGGCACCCTTACGGGCTGTCCCGCCCCTACGAATGATGACAAGGTTTCTCGTTGTGATTGGACTTTTTTGATAGTCTGTAACACCGGTTCCGGTGTTGGTTATAGTTTAGGAGGTTTCTATGAAAGACAAGATTTTCGGCGTGCTGCAGCGCGTGGGGCGGTCCTTTATGCTGCCCATCGCTCTGCTGCCGGTGGCGGGTCTGCTGCTGGGTATCGGCAGCTCCTTCACCAACCCCACCATGCTGCAGGCCTACGGCCTTGACAGCATCATCTACCAGGGCTCGGCCATCTACACCGTGCTGGACATCATGAACCAGTGCGGCAGCGCCATCTTCGGCAACCTGGCCCTGCTGTTCGCCATGGGTGTTGCCATCGGCATGGCCAAAAAGGAAAAGGAAGTGGCCGCGCTGTCCGGCGCCATCGCCTACCTCGTGATGAACACCGCCATCAGCGCCATGATCACCGCGCAGGGCGGCGTGGAGGCCATGCCCGTCAACACCACCACCTCCATGCTGGGCATCACCACCCTGCAGATGGGCGTGTTCGGCGGCATCATCGTCGGCCTCGGCGTGGCGGCGCTGCACAACCGGTTCTATAAAATCCAGCTGCCGCAGGTGCTTTCCTTCTTCGGCGGCACACGGTTCGTTCCCATCGTCTCCACCGCCGTGTTCCTGGTGGTGGGCATCGCTATGTTCTACATCTGGCCGGTGGTTCAGAACGCCATCACGCTGCTGGGCGATCTGGTCATCCGTTCCGGCTACGTGGGCACCTGGATCTACGGCGTGACGGAACGCGCCCTCATTCCCTTCGGCCTGCATCACGTGTTCTACATTCCCTTCTGGCAGACCTCTGTGGGCGGCTCCGCCGTGGTGGACGGCGTCACCGTGCAGGGCGCGCAGAACATCTTCTTCGCAGAGCTGGCCTCCAAGAGCACCGAGGTGTTCTCGGTGGAAGCCACCCGTTTCATGTCCGGCAAGTTCCCGCTGATGATCTTTGGCCTGCCCGGCGCGGCGCTGGCCATGTACCGCACCGCCAAGCCGGAAAAGCGTAAGGTGGTGGGCGGCCTGCTCATCTCTGCGGCGCTGACCTCCATGCTCACCGGCATCACCGAGCCGCTGGAATTCACCTTCCTGTTCGTGGCCCCCGCCATGTACGTGGTGCACTGCATCTACGCGGGCCTCGCCTACATGCTCATGCACATCCTCAACGTGGGCGTCGGCATGACCTTCTCCGGCGGCCTCATCGACCTGACGCTGTTCGGCATCATGCAGGGCAACGCCAAGACCCACTGGCTGTGGGTGGTCGTTGTGGGCATCGCCTACTTCTTCCTGTACTACTTCACCTTCTACTTCATGATCACCAAGGGCAACCTCAAGACCCCCGGCCGTGAGGACGACGACGAGGAGACCAAGCTGTTCACCCGCTCCGACTTCAAGGCCAAGACCGGCGTCGGCCCCGATGGCTCCGGCGTGGCGGCGAGTGACCCCGTTTCCGCCCAGATTTTGCAGGGTCTCGGCGGCAAGGCCAACATCTCCGACGTGGACTGCTGCGCCACCCGTCTGCGCGTGACGGTCATCGACCCCGCCAAGGTCAGCGACGCGGTGCTGAAAGGCTCCGGCGCCTCCGGCGTGGTGCATAAGGGCAACGGCATCCAGGTCATTTACGGCCCGCAGGTGGCGGTCATCAAGTCCAATCTGGTGGACTTCATGGAGACCCCGGCGGCTGCCGCCATCGGCCCCGCCACCGAGGCTCCCGCGCCCGCCCCGGCCGCGGCCCCTGCCGCCCCCGCCGGTGACAAAAAGCAGGACGCCGTGCTGAGCGCCCCCATGGCCGGCACCATCGTGCCCATGGCCGAGGTGAAGGACGAGGCCTTTGCCTCCTGTGCGCTGGGAGAAGGCGTGGCGGTGGAACCCGCCGAGGGCAAGCTGTTTGCCCCCGCCGACGGCTCCATTGACAACGTGTTTGACACCAAGCACGCCATCGGCATGACCACCGACAGCGGCGTGGAGCTGCTGCTGCATGTGGGCATCGACACCGTCAAGCTGGGCGGGCAGCATTTCACCGCCCACGTAGCCAACGACCAGAAGGTCAAAAAGGGCGACCTGCTGCTGAGCTTTGACATGGAGGCCATCAAGGCGGCGGGCTACCTGTGCACCACCCCCATGATCGTCTGCAACACCGATGAATACCAGTCCGTCACCCCCATCGCCACCGGCAAGGTCAAGCCCGGTCAGGCGGTGCTGGAGGTCAAAGGCTGAGACTTCCCCCTTCCCTTTGCGGCACGGCTCGTCCGTGCCGCAATTTTCGTGCATTGCATTTCCCGCGGCAGTCTGGTATGATAAGAATAAAAATGCAGAAAATGAGGGAAATCATGCAAAAAACAACAGGCGAACTGATGGACGCGCTGCTGTCCAAGCCGGACGTGGCGCAATATCTGGAGGAGAACCGGGGCGAACTGGCCTCCGGCTCGCTGGCGGAGCTGCTCAACCGCCTGCTGCAGACCCACGGGCTGCAAAAGGCGCAGGTGGTGGCGGCCTCTCAGCTGGAGCGCAGCTACGGCTATCACTTGTTCAGCGGTGCGCGGGCCAATCCCTCCCGGGATGTGCTGCTGTCGCTGGCGCTGGCCATGGGGCTGACGCTGGACGAGACCCAGCAGCTTCTGCGCCGGGCCGGGCAGGCCATGCTGTACCCCCGCGTGCGGCGGGACAGCGTCATCATCCGGGCGGCGGCGGACGGCTGCACCGTGATGGAATGTAACGAGCGGCTGGAAGCACTGGGCGAAACGCCGCTGCAATGCTGAAGGAGGACGCCATGGAGGATTGCCGGTTTCTGGAACCGCTGAACGAGCGGCAGACGGTGTTTCTGGTGCGCAGCACCGAGACGGGGCGCATCCTCACCGCCCGGCAGCTGACCGCCTCCCAGACCCAGCCCTACCGGCTGCTGGCAACCCACCCGGTGGCCCATGTGCCGCGGGTGCGGGGCATCCGGGAGGACGGGCCGGAGGAATTTCTGGTGTATTCCGATTACATCCCCGGCATCACACTGGAGCAGCGGCTGACCCGCGGCCCGCTGGCCGAGGGCACGGCGGCGGCGCTGGCCATGCAGCTGTGCGACACGCTGGAACAGCTCAACGCGCTGAACATCGTGCACCGGGACATCAAGCCGGGCAACATCATCGTCACCGAGGAGGGCGAGCCGTGGCTCATTGATTTTGACATTTCCCGGCTGGAAAAGCCCGGCCGCGGGCAGGATACCCAGATGCTGGGCACGGTGGGCTACGCCTCGCCGGAGCAGTTCGGCTTTCGCCAGACCGACTGCCGGGCCGACCTGTACGCCATGGGGGTACTGCTCAACGTGATGGTGACCGGCGGCTTTCCCAACGAAAGCCCGGCCCCCGGGCCGCTGGGCGGCGTCATTGCCCGCTGCATCCAGCTGGACCCTGCTGCGCGGTACGCCTCCCCCGGGGAACTGCGCCGCGCCCTGGCGGCGCTGCATCCTGCGCCGCACCCCGGACTGCGCCCGCCCCCGCTGCCCTCCCCTGCCGCGCTGCTGCGGCGGCTGCCGGGTGCCGCCAGCGGAGACTATGTGAAAGCCGGGTTCTCGCTGCTGTTCGTGGTGATGGCGGTGCTGGTCATGGTGCTGACGGTGCCGCAATGGCTGCGCTCCCCGGCGGACTTCGCCATGGGGGTGTTTCTCTGGCTGACGATGGGCGGCTGGGTGGTGTTCGTGCTGGACGGGTACGGCGTGCGCTCCCGGTTCGGTTTTTTGCAGCGGCGGCGGGGCCAGCCCGGCTACACCCGCCGGGCGATACTGGTGATGCTCTGCTGGATGATGGCGCTGCTTCTGGTGACGACTGCCGTTGTGGGCCTGCTGGGTCTGCCCCCTGTCTGAGCGTCTGTGGCCTGCCAGACCACCACTTGACTCTGAAAATCCGTTATAATACAGGAAATCGGTGCCGTGCATCCCCGCACACCGTCACCGATGCCCCACACAAAAGCCCGCGCACCGGTAAGCAGTGCGCGGGCTTTTCAGTTTGTCAAAGAACCCTGTTTTGGTCTTACAATGAACACAATAATCGGTTTGTAGGGGCGGGACAGCCCGTAAGGGTGCCCTGCAGTCCCGCCCGTTGCGCGTTGCCAAACCAGAAACATCGTTGTAAGGCTGTCTTTCGCGGTCGAGGCATGCCTCGCCTCTACGAATGAGAGCAAGGTTTCTCGTTGTGATTGGACTTTTTTGACAGTCTGTCCTTATTTTGCTCGTTTGAGCTTGCTCAGCAGCTTTTGCAGCATGCTCCACACCTCGCGGATGTTCACCGCGATGATGAGCACCACCAGCAGCGTCACCGGGATGACCCAGTGCTCCCAGCTCATGAGCAGGTAAATTTCCGCCAGCACCAGCGCCAGATTCATGAGCAGCCATGCCGGGTGGAAGTCGATTTCCAGCAGGCCCCGGGTGGAGTAGGCCCGCAGCAGGAACACCAGCAGCAGCGACAGGAAGCTGGCCAGCGTGACGCCCCACGGCCCCATCCACAAAATGAACAGGTAATTCAAAATCAGGTTCAGCACCGCGCCCGCCAGCATGGTGTACAGCGAGCTGGTGGAGCGCTTATACACCACATACACGCTGTTCAAAAACTGGTTCAGGCAGGTACACATGGAGCACAGCGTCAAAAACGGCACCAGCTTCCAGGCGTCAAAGTAGCTCTCCTTGAACACGTGCATCAGCGGCTGGCACAGCCAGATGATGCCCGCCACGCAGCAGAACAGCACGCTGGCGTAAATGCGGAACACCTTGGAGAAAAATGCCTCCCGGTCCTCCTCCTCGGTAACGGCGGAAAGCTGCCACGCCTCGTAGAAAAAGGTCCCGATCATCGTGATAATTTGCGGCAGGAAGTATCCCGCGGACAAAAGCCCCACATAATAAGAACCGCTGTGGCCGTTGTGGCTCTCGCACATGGCCTGCACAAAGAACAGGTCCGAGGCGTTGATGATCCAGAAGCTGATGGCCGCCGGGATCATGGGCACACAGTAGAACAGCATCTCCTTCCACAGGGCGGGGTCGAACTTTTTGGGGCGGAAGAACCGTCCGCACCGCCCCCACACAAAGACGAACACCGCCGAAACCGCGTCGGCACAGGCGTTGGCCAGCAGAAAGCCGGTGGCGCCCATCCTGAACACCGACAGAAACAGCAGGTAAAAGCCCAGCAGGCTGGCGGTGGTCAGCACGCCGTCCAGCGCCACCAGACGGTTGAGCATCCGGGCGCGGATGAACTGGGTACACAGGGTGCGCAGGCAGCTCATGAGCACGCACAGGTACAACAGCCCCAGATACGGCGCAGCAGCGGGGATGTGCCGCAGCAGCGGCGAGGCCAGCACCATGATGCCGAAGCCCAGCAGAATGGTGACAAAGCCGTTGATAAACACACTGGCCTTGTCCTTGGTTTTATCCAGCCCGAACCGGATGACCGCGTAGCTGACGCCAAGGCTGACCATGGGGATGAGCAGGTTGGCGGACTGCTGCAGCAGGCTGGACACGCCCATCACATCGGGGGAATCCAACGCGTAGCTCAGGTAGGGACGGATGAAAAAGCTCAGCAGCTTGGAGCTGAAATTGGAAATGGCGAACAGCAGGGTGTTGCTCACCAGCTGTTTGTATTTTCCGCTTGCCAAGGGGGTGTCCACCTCATTTCATTATGGCAATCCCTTACAATTCACAGCTGACGCCTTACGCACCGCTCCGGCGGCTGCGGTGCACCATCTGCGTTGCAAAAATGCTCGACAATACACAAAGTATTCTCTGCGCTTTTTGCTTAGCAGCTGGCGCACCTCGCTCGCCGTATCGGCACGTAGAATTGTGCGGTCTTGCCTTATCGCAACAGGCTCCGGCGCTGTTGGTAGTCCGGCAGCACCCGCGCCACCGCCGCCCAGAAAGCGGGGCTGTGGTCGGGGTGCGCAAAATGACAGAACTCATGTACCACAACATATTCCTGCGCGGCGGCGGGGGTTCCCAGCAGCCGCAGGCTGAACGCCAGCGTGCCGGTTTTCAGGCTGCAGGACCCCCAGCGGGTGCGCATGTCCTTCACGGTGATTCTGGGCAGCACGCCGCCGGGGCAATCCGCCGCAAACAGCGGAAAATACTGCCGGCACAGCGCCGTCATCTGCGCCAGCGCCTGCGCTTTGTCGGGCAGCGGGGCGGCATCCTCGGCGGCGCGTCGGGCGGCGGCGCGGCGCTGGGCATCCCGCACCCATCCGGCCCGGGATACCACAAAGGCGTCCACTGCCGCAGCGGGCACCCACCGGGACGCCGATGCCGCCACCGAGCCGTCCGCCCGCACCCGCAGGTTGATGTTCTTCACCCGCCGCCGGGTGAGGGTATATGCAATGTCTCCCGCCACGCGGGTGGTACTGTTTGCCATGGGCGTTCTCCTTTTCATCTTATTTTACACCGTTTTGCCCGTTCATGCAACACCGTACAATATTTCACATTTGTCCTATTTCGGAATCGTTTACAATTTGTTTTCCTGTTTTCCCTCTTGCGTTCATATTTCTGCGGCATTATACTGAGTAATATAAGGAGGAATCGTTATGAAAGAAACACAGCAAAAACAGCCGCCCAAACATCCAAAGGCGACCTTTGCATCGGTTTACTGCGTCATTCTCATCATCGTGCTGCTGATGAACACCTTGCTGTTCCCGGCCATGGCGAAAATGAGCATCCGGACGGTGGATTACGGCACCTTCCTGAACATGCTGGAGGAGGAAAAGCTCACCACCGTCCAGCTGGAGGAGCAGGTCATCTATTTTGTGGACAAGGACGGCGCATCCTACAAGACCAGCGCCATCCCGCAGGACTTGCAGATCGTGGACCGGCTCATCAACGCGGGGGTAAAATTCGACCGGGTCTATGAGCAGCGCACCATGCTGGACGTGGTGCTGGGCTGGGTGCTTTCGCTGCTGCCGCTGCTGCTGCTGGGCTGGTGGTTCAACCGGATGCTGCGCCGCCAGATGAACGCCGCCGGCGGCGCAGGCGGCATCAACCAGATGATGTTTGGCGGCGGGAAATCCGGCGCGAAACAGTACGTGGTGGAGGAAGGCCAGTCCATCAAGTTTGCCGACGTGGCCGGGCAGGACGAGGCCAAGGAGAGCCTGCAGGAAATCGTGGATTTCCTGCACAACCCCAAAAAGTACGAGGAGATCGGCGCGAAAATGCCCAAGGGCGCCCTGCTGGTCGGCCCTCCGGGCACCGGCAAAACGCTGCTGGCCCGCGCCGTGGCAGGCGAGGCGGAGGTGCCCTTCTTCTCCATCGCCGGTTCGGAATTTGTGGAGATGTTCGTGGGCATGGGCGCCTCCAAGGTGCGCGACCTGTTCAAGCAGGCCAGCGAAAAAGCGCCCTGCATCGTATTTATTGACGAAATTGACACCATCGGCAAAAAGCGGGATTCCGGTTCCGGCATGGGCGGCAACGACGAGCGGGAGCAGACGCTGAACCAGCTGCTCACCGAGATGGACGGCTTTGACGCCGCCAAGGGCGTGGTCATTCTGGCCGCCACCAACCGCCCCGAAACGCTGGACCCGGCGCTGCTGCGCCCCGGCCGGTTTGACCGCCGGGTGCCGGTGGAACTGCCCGACCTGCACGGCCGGGAGGCCATCCTGCGGCTGCACGCACAGAAGGTGAAGATCGGCCCCGACTGCGACCTCAATGTCATCGCCCGCATGACGCCGGGCGCCTCCGGCGCGGAGCTGGCCAACATCGTCAACGAAGCGGCGCTGGGCGCGGTGCGCCATGGCCGCAAGGCGGTCACCCAGCCCGATTTGCAGGAGGCCGTGGACACCATTCTGGCGGGCGCGCAGAAGAAAAATGCCATCCTGAGCGAAAAGGAAAAGTGCATCGTGGCCTATCATGAGGTGGGCCACGCGCTGGTGGCGGCCCTGCAGACCCACTCCGCCCCGGTGCAGAAAATCACCATCGTGCCCCGCACCTCCGGCGCACTGGGCTTCACCATGCAGGTGGACGAGGGCGAGCGCACCCTCATGACCAAGGAGGAAATGCTGGACAAAATTGCCACCTTCACCGGCGGCCGCGCCGCGGAGGAAGTGGTGTTCGGCTCGGTGACCACCGGCGCGTCCAACGACATCGAGCAGGCCACCAAGCTGGCCCGCGCCATGGTGACCCGCTACGGCATGACCGAGGATTTCGACATGGTAGCGCTGGAAACCGTGCAGAACGCCTATCTGGGCGGCGACGCCAGTCTGGCGTGCAGTCAGGCCACCGCCGACAGGGTGGACGAAAAGGTGGTGTCCATCGTCAAGGCGCAGCACGAAAAGGCCCGCAGCCTGCTGGTGGAAAACCGCGCCAAGCTGGACGAGATCAGCAAATACCTGTACGAGCGGGAGACCATCTCCGGCGAGGAGTTCATGGACATCCTCAACCGCAAGCCGCAGCTGACCGCGTAACAAAACACGACCGGGAGCCTCACGCTCCCGGTCCTTTGTTTCAGTCCTGATTTTTCAGCTTGTCCGCCAGCCGGGCGGCCTTCTGTTTGGCCTCGCGGGCGCGGGCGCGCAGGGCGTCCACCGCCTCGCTGTGCTCCAGACTCTGCATGTCCGGGAAGGCCCGCAGCAGACGCCGCATGCCGGAACGGTCGCGGGTCATGGCGTCCAGCTTGTCCCGCAGGGTGCCGGCGTGTTCCCGCACCTCGTTCATCTGGGCGCGCCATTCCTCCACGTTGTCGCGGCTCTCCATGGCGGCCAGCGTCAGCTGGAGCTTCTGCTCGTCCAGCAGCGTGTCGGCGGTCATGGCGTTGGTGCCGATGACCTCGGTGAGCCGGTCACTGGTGCGGCGCAGTGCGGCGCGCATCTCGTCGATTTCCGTCAGGTACCGATTCAGGCCAACGGCCGCCGCGGCGGACAGCGCCACGTCCACCCCGAACACCACCAGCAGCACCGCGTCCACGATCAGCAGCGGCACGCCGGGCAGCGGCATGGACAGCCCCGCCACCAGCGGATGCACCACCTTGACCATCAGCACACTGCCAAGCCCCCACAACAGCGAAAACTGCGGGCAGATGTAGCCGCCCAGATTGAACCGATACATGGAGTAATCCCACCAGCGGGTGTGGAACAGCTTGAACAACACCCAGCCGCCCACCAGCTCGATGAGGGTGGTAATAAACATGCCTACGAAAAATACCAGCACCGTGTTGGCGCCCTCGCCGGTCTGCTCCGGCTTGGGCAGCAGCTGCATGGCGGACACCAGCGCCACCATGCCGAAGCCGTAAATGGGGCAGATCGGCCCGTTGAGAAAGCCCCGGTTCACCAGCTGGCGGGTGGTGACGGCCGCAAAGGCCACCTCCACGCCCCAGCCCACACAGCCGTACACAAAGAAATACAGCACCACGCGGGCCAGCAGCAGTACAGTCTCATTCATCGTCCGAATCCTCCTGCGGGGCGCGGCGCTTCGGCTCCACCCAAGTCACCGTGCTGTCGGGGCCTTTGCGGGCGATCAGCGCCTTGATGGGGATGCCCTGCTCGCTGAACATGCCCTCATGCTCGGTGCGCAGGTTCCAATCCGGCTCCTCGGCGTGCAGGTCAAAGGTCTGCCAGGTAATTTCAAAGCCCGCCGCTGGGAAATAGCCCAGGCTGTCCCGGAACAGGTCGTCATCATCGGTCTTGAAGTAAATTTCCGCGCCCTCGTCCATCAGACGGCGGTACTGGAGCAGCTGCCGGGGATGGGTCAGCCGGTGCTTGTTGGAGCCGGCGTTTTTGCTCCAAGGGTTGCAGAAATTGATGTAAATACGCGAAACCTTGTCCTCCGGCGCAAAGCAGGGGGTCATCCGCTCAATGTCCAGACTGGCAATGAGCACGTTGTCCGGCGCAAGGTTTTTGGCGGCGTAGGCGGCCTCCACCTTGCGCTTGGCCAGAATCAGCACCTTGTCGGTGATGTCGATGCCCAGATAGTTGACGTCCGGATGGGCCGGGGCCAGCTGGGCCAGAAAGCCACCCTTGCCGCAGCCCAGCTCCAGATGCCAGGGCTGCTCCGGGCGGGCGTACAGGCTGTGCCACTCCCCCGCGTGGGTGAGCGGCTCATGCACATGGAAATCGCAGGCCAGCAGCTCCGGCCGGGCGTAGGGCTTGAAACGCATTCGCATAAAAATACCTCGCTGTTTGGTTCAGAATCAGGATGCTGTCGTCCTTCAATTCCTAATTCCTAACTCCTAATTCCTAATTCTTCTTCCAGTTTCTTCAGTCCGGGCAGTGCCGCAAAGCTGCCCTGACAGAAGTTCGGTTTGCCGCCGCCGCGGCCTTCAAAGGCGGCGTTCAGTGTGCGGCACAGCGCCTGCACGTTGTCCCCCGCCAGCGCGTAGCGGCCCTCGGGGCTGACGCACAGCGCCGGGCTTGCGCCCGCAGCGGCACAGGCCACCGCAATTTTGCGCAGACCGTCGCCGTCCGCGCCCTCCGCCAGCTTCACGCAGGGTCTCCCCGGCGTCACAGAGGCCGCCATGGCCGCCGCCAGCGCATTCTGCAGCGCCGCCAGCCGCATTTTATCACAGCTTTGCGCCGTTTGCAAGTGCTCCACCGCCGGGGTCAGCCTGCCGGGCGCGGCGCTGAGCAGCCGTCCCGCCGCTGTGGCGTCCTCCCAGCCCTCCGCCACGGCGCGCCACGCCCGTGCGCCGCACACCACCGCCAGCCGCACGCCGCCCTTGTAATTCTGCGCCGACAAAATCTTGATAGCCCCCACCTGCCCGGTGGTGCGCAGATGGGTGCCGCAGCAGGCACAGACGTCGCCGCCCGCCTCCACGATGCGCACCGGGCCTTCCAGTTCCTTCTTGCTGCGGTAGTCCAGCCCCTCCAGCGTTTCCGGCACATGGCACCGCACCGGGGTGTCGGCCCGCACCGCCTCGTTGGCAAGACGCTCCGCCTCGCTCAGCTGGGCGGCGGTGAGCGGCAGGCTCATGTCCATGCGCACCGCCTCCTCACCGATGTGGAACCCCACATTCTCCGCGCCGTACAGCCGGTGCAGCATCCCGCTTAAAATATGCTCGCCGGTGTGCTGCTCCATGTGGTCCAGCCGGCGGGGCCAGTCCACCGCGCCCTCCACGGTGCCGGTGAGCGGTGCATCGGTGAGATGCACGATGACCCCGTCCCGCAAATGCACCTCCCGCACCGCCGCGCCGCCCAGCGTGCCGGTGTCACAGGGCTGACCGCCGCCCTCGGGATAGAACGCGGTGGCGTCCAGCACCACCGCCCAGCCGCCCTTGCAGGGCTGGCAGTCCACCACCTGAGCGGAAAAATTTTGCAGAAATGCATCTTCTTCATACAATTTTTGCGTTGAAGGCATAAAATCACCCACTTTTTTCTCAATAAAATGTATTATATCATAAAACAGGTCTGGAAAAAAGACAGGAAATACGATATAATAAAGAATCATGTAAGTTGAGGTAGTTCCCATGAAACAAATTTTGCCGCTGATGGCCGCGCTGTGTCTGCTGACCGGCTGCGCCGCGCAGAGCGCGCCCAGCGTTCCCGCCTCCACCGCGCCGCCGCCCACCGCCGCGCCGCAGACGCTGACGGTGTACGCGGACGCCGCCGCTTTGCCCGCCCTGCAGGCCTATGCGGACGCCCGTGGCGTGACGCTGACCACCACACAGGACGCCGAAAGCGCCGACCTTGCGGTGCTGGACGCGCCGCCCGCCGGGGAGGGCTGGCGTGACCTTTTGGGGGACGAGCTGCTCAGCGCCGCCGCCAGCCGGGCGGGCGTGACCGAAGGCCCCTGCTATGCCCTGCCGCTGGGCGATACACTGTACGCCTACTGGGCGGACGGGGCGGCGCTCACCGCACTGCTGGGGGACAATGCTGTCACCGACCTGCAAAACGCCAGCTGGGAGGAATGGCAGGCGTTTGCCGAGGCCTTCACCGACTGGGTGCAGGACCCGGGCGCTACCAAGGTGACGCTTTCCGGCGCGGTACATTCCCTGCCGGAGACCATGCCGGAGGGTCTGACGCTGGACGGCCTGTTTTCCGCGCCGGACTTTGACACGGCGCTGTACACCCCCGCCCTGCTGGCGGCGGGCAGCGCCCCCACCGCTGAGACGCTGGCCGGGCCGCTGAACGGGCTGTGCAGCGCGCTGATGTTGGAGGCGGACAACACCGGCAGCACGCCGCTGTTCTGCCGCTCCACGCTGAGCGCTCTGGCGGCGGAGAGGGGCGCGGAGGGCTGCGAGGGTCTTGCGGCGGTGCCTGTCAAGACCGATCTGGTGGACAGCGACCTGTCCACCGAGGAATACAATCTGACCGGGCTTCTGAATTACCCCGTTCTGGGCTGCGCCGGGTGGCTGGCCGTGCCGGACGCCGCCGATGAGGCGGGCGCCAAGGCAGCCGCCAGCGCCATTTTATGGCTGTACAGCAGCGGCGAGGGGGAAAAAACCCTGACCGAAACACTCTGTCTGGTGACCCCGTGGGACACCGCCTCGGATAAGACCGCGCCGGGCAAGCAGCAGATCGAACAGGTGGGTGCCGGCATCCTGCCCGCCCCGCCGGTGGACGGCGCAGCGGCCGCGGCGCTGCGTCAGGCCGAGACCGCCCTGCAAACGGCGGAAAAGCGCACCAAGTCCGACCGCACCGCTTTTGTGGAGGCCGCCGCGGCGGCTTTGGCTGAGGAATAACCACCGTAATGGTGTTAAAGGAGAAATGTTATGGAGTTCAAGCGCAGCAGCGGCATTTTGATGCCCATTTCCAGCCTGCCGGGCGGCTACGGCATCGGTTCACTCGGCGCGCCTGCCAGACAGTTTGTGGACTTTCTGGCGGCGGCGGGGCAGAGCATCTGGCAGATTCTGCCGGTGGCCCCCACCGGCTACGCCGACAGTCCCTACCAGAGCTGTTCCGCCTTTGCGGGCAACCCCTATTTCATCGATTTGGATTTGCTGGCGGCGGACGGGCTTTTGAAAAAGTCCGATTACGCCGCACTGGACTGGGGCGGCGACCCCCACAAGGTGGACTACGGCACCATCTACAACCAGCGCTTTGCGGTGCTGCGCGTGGCCTATGAGAACTTTCTGAAACAGCGCCCTGTGCCGGGGTACGACACCCCCTACGGGGACGACTGGTATCGGTTCTGCTTTTTGTCTGACGCATGGCTGCCGGATTACTGCCTGTACATGGCCATCAAGCAGGAAAACGGCATGAAGGACTGGCAGCAGTGGCCGGAGGGGCTGCGCATGCGGGAGCCTGCCGCGCTGGAGGAGTTCCGCGCCGCCCACGCCGCCGATCTGGAATTCTGGGCCTTCCTGCAATACGAGTTCGACAAGCAGTGGCGCGCCCTGCACGCCTACGCCACCGAAAAGGGCGTGCAGATCATGGGCGACATTCCCATCTACGTGGCGGCGGATTCTGCCGACTTCTGGGCAGGCCGGGAGCTGTTCGAGACTGACGCGCAGGGTCATCCCCGCCGGGTGGCGGGCTGTCCGCCGGACTACTTTGCCGCGGACGGCCAGCTGTGGGGCAACCCGCTGTATGACTGGGAGTACCACCGGAACACCGGCTACGCCTGGTGGATCCGGCGCATCCGCCACGCGCTGTCCATCTACGACATTCTGCGCATCGACCACTTCCGCGGCTTTGACACCTACTGGGCCATCCCCTTCGGCGAGACAACGGCCCGCAGCGGCCGGTGGGAGGTCGGCCCCCGCATGGAGCTGTTCCGGGCGCTGCGCAACGCGCTGGGCGATCTGCCCATCGTGGCGGAGGACCTTGGCGAGATGTTCCCCTCGGTGCGGGAGCTGCTGGCCGCCAGCGGGTTCCCCGGCATGAAGGTGTTACAGTTTGCCATCACCGGCGAGGACAGCGTGGACCTGCCCCACAACTACCCCCGCAACTGCGTGGCGTATCCGGGCACCCACGACAACAACACGCTGAAGGGCTGGTTCGCCAAGGAGCTGACCGCCGCGGGCCGCAAGCAGGCCACCGAGTATTTTGCGCTGACCAAAACCGAGGGCAATTTCCGGGGACTTTTGCGCGGCGTGCTGGCCAGTCCGGCGGCGCTGGCGGTGGTGCCCATGGCGGACTGGCTGGAAAAAGGCCCCGAAGCCCGCATGAACACCCCCGGCAAGGCAGACGGCAACTGGCAGTGGCGCGCTGACGCCAAGGACTTCACCCCCGCGCTGACCGGGGAGATTCGGGAGTTGTGTGTGCGGTATTTCCGGGCAAAGCCGGTGAAAAAGGCCGCCAAAAAATCCGCCGGGAAAGCGGAGTAAACCATTTGCATCTGGATTGGGGAGAGGGAAAGTATGAAACAAGAGTACAACACCGAGGAATTGCTGGCGCAGATTGCCGCGCTGAACAACCTGTTTGACGAGGTGCGGCTCATTGACCCGCAGACCGCCAGCGTGCTGGACCCGGTCACGTTACAGGCGGTGGGACAGGCGGACAACCTGCCCATCCCCGGGGAGGACGGCCGCGTGCTGCGGTATCTGGATGGCGAGGAGGATTTTGTGCTGTATCAGGCCATCACGCTGCGGATGCGTCCGCTGCTGCTGGCGGCCCGGTTCGCCTCCTACCGGCCCAGCTCCGGCGACCGCCGGGAGGCGCTGGCCCTTGACCGCACGCTGAGCCAGTGCCAGCAGGAGCTGGTGCGGGATTACGTGACCGGCGCGTACAACCGGCGGTATCTGGACGAGGTGTTCCAGCCGCTGGCGGTGCAGAAGGCCGCCGAAGGCCCGGTGTGCGTGGTGCTGGTGCGGGTTAACGAGTACGGCGAGCTTTGCTCCAAGGAGAGCCGCGCCGCCGCCGACTGCTGCCTGAACACCGCCGCCGGCATTTTGCAGCTGGCCGTTGGCACCGACGCCGAGCAGTGCGTGCTGGCCCGGCTGGAGGACGGCGTGTTTGCCGCCGCGGCCGTGGGCCGCACCGCCGCCGACCTGTCCGCCCTGCTGCGGGAGGCAATGGACTGCTCCCGCCGGGAGTTCAACCTGTCGCTGTCCCGCCGGGGGCATTTCACGGTGACGCTGGCCGGCGCGGACTGGGGCGAGACCGGCCGCTGGGATATGACGCTGTCGCTGGCCCAGCAGCGGCTGTTTGGTTAAGCTTTCACGAATAAAAGACCTCCCTGCGGGTATACTGTGCTTGTACACATTACGCCGCAGGGAGGTTTTTTCTATGCAGGAAACAGACAACGAAAAAATGCTGCAGGAGATCGTTCAAAACACCGAGATGGGCAAAAACACGCTGGATGAGCTGATGGGTCTGACCCACGACCAGCGGCTGAAGGACGAGATGCTGCGCCAGAAACGGGAGTACCGCCGCCTGAACCAGCAGGCCCACACCGCGCTGGACGCCATCGGCGCCGAGGCCAAAGGGCAGAGCGCCGCCGCCCGCATGAGCGTGAGCATGGGCATCCGCACCCGCACCATGCTGGACAAGTCCACCCGCAACCTTGCCACCATGCTGGCGGAGGGCAGCGGACAGGGCGTGATGGACTGCAAGCGGGCCGAGACGGATTACCCGCAGGCCTCCCCGGGGGCGCAGAAGCTCAATCAGGAATTGTGCGACTTCCAGACCCAGGCGGAGCAGACCTGGAGGGAGTTCCTTTAACCAAAACGCCCCCGCGCCATACGGCGCGGGGGCGTCCTGATTTCCTTACGCTTTTCTGCGGTTGAAGGCGATTTGCAGCACCAGCCATGCGGCCACGATGCACACCACCGAGATGAGCGCCATCATCTGCCAGCTGTGCAGCAGATTGGGGATGGTGGCCTCGTACATGGGGCCGTCCAGCCCGGCCTTGAGCCATGCAAGGCGGCTGTTCAGGTCGGTGGAGGCGCCCAGCGCGCCCATGCCCCACCGGCAGACGATGATGGAGCTGATGTAGTTCATGGCGCCGCTGAGGCTGAACATGACGCCGCTGAACACCACCTGCCCGATCATGAGCACCAGCACCAGCAGGATGGCGCTCTCGCTGCTTTTCAGCGAGGCGGACACCAGCAGGCCGATGGCCGAGGAGGCGAACATCATGAGCAGGATGGAAATGAAAATTTCCACGTTGGTGTCCAACAGCAGATGGTTCTGGGGGATGATGATGATGTTCACGAAGCCCAGCGCCAGGATCCCGGCCTGCACCACCTCCACCATCAGCAGCACGAACGCCTTGGACAGCACCACCGCCAGCAGGCTGACACCCACCGAGGCCTCCCGGAAAATGATTTCCCGCTCTTTGCAAATCTCCCGGTAGGAGTTCAGCGTGCCCATGAAGGCGCAGATGGCGCTTAAAATAAACAGAATGGTGCGGCTGCCCACGTTGACCAGATTGGAGGTAAAGCACCCCGGCTCGCCCACCAGCTTGATGACCACCACCATCAGCGGGGCCTGCAGAATCAGGCTGGCCAGCACCAGCTTGTCGTTGAGGATGAGCCGGAAGTTGCGCTGGATGAGCACCCCCAGCTGCCGCAGGAATTTCATGAATTTCACTGGCTGCATCGTTTCTCCGCCTCCTGTGCTGCGTCCGGGTAGGCCGCCACAAGGCGGTTGAACTCCGGCGTGGTAAAGTATTTTTCCCGGTAGAATTCGATCTCCTCTTTTTTGCGGAGCTTTTCAAAGATGTCCGAGGTGAACTCCACATCAAAGTAGCTGTGCAGATGCTCCGGACTGCCGTAGTAGCACAGCACACCGCCCACACCCAAAAAGGCGATCTTGTCGCACAGGTTGATGTTGGACATGTTGTGGGTGACCATCAGCACGGTGCAGTTTTCGTGGCTGAGCTTGCGGCACAGCTCCATCATGCTGCGGTCAAGGTCGGGGGAAAGGCCGCTGGTCGGCTCGTCCAGCACCAGCAGGCGGGGGCTGGCCAGCAGCTCCATGGCGATGGACACCCGCTTTTTCTGGCCGCCGGACAGCTGGGAGATGAGGGTCTTTTCCCTGCCCTGCAGATCCACCGCCGCGATGGCGTGGGCCACGGCGGCGCTGATCTCGGCGCGGGTGGCGTCGTGGGCGATGCGCAGCTTGGCGGTGAAGGTCAGGCTCTGCTCCACCGTCAGGTTGTCGTGCATGATGTCCTTCTGGGGCACGTAGCCCAGCACCGCGTCAAAGGCGTTGCGGTTGTCCTTGGTGTCCAGCCCGTCAAACCGCACGCTGCCGGTGGTGCAGGGCGCGGTGCCGGTGATGCAGGTGAGCAGGCTGGATTTTCCGGTGCCGGAGCCGCCCACCAGCACGGTGAAGCTGTTGGGGGTGATTTCCAGACTGGTGCCGTCCACGATGTTCAGCGGCTTGCCGGTGTTGCGGTCCCTGACGGTCTTGACCACGTTCACCAGCTGCACCGACACGCCGGTCTTGTTCTCGTGGTAGTGGAGCATCCCGCCGGAGAAGGCAAAAACCTGCGTGGGCACGTTGATCACATCGCCGTTTTGCAGCACCCGGCTGCGCACCCGCTGCCCCGACACATAGGTGCCGTTGGTGGAGCCGAGGTCGTTCAGCTCAAAGTGGCCGTCCTTATACACCACCTCGCAGTGGTGGCGGGACACACGGTCGCTGCCCAGCTTGATGTCGCAGTCCTCGCCGCGGCCGATGGTGACCCGGCGCTTTTTCTTGATGTCGATTTCCCGCAGCACCGCGCCGGAGGCGGCCTCCTGCCGCACACCGTCCCGCGCGGTGACGCCGGTGTTGATCTCCTCCACCCGGAAGGTGATCTCCAGCGTTTCCAGGTCGTCGTTGGTGTTCAGGCCGATGACGTCCCCGGTCTGCAAACGGCAGACCTCCCCGGCGTGGATGTAGCGGTTGTTGTACCAGGTGCCGCAGTCGCTGCCATCGTCGGACAGCGTCCACTCCCCGTTTTTGCAGTCCAGCGTGAACTGCCGGTCCCCCACGTTGTTGCGGCGCAGCACATAGTCGCACTGGGGGCTGCGGCCAAAGCGGTAGGGCGCTTTGGTGCTGGGCAGCGTGATGCGCTGCCGGTTGCGCTGCTCGGTAATGATGATGACCAGTTCGCTTGCCACGGCGCTCACCTCACTTTTCCCAGCGGAAGGTGCCGCAGAAAGGCACGAATTTCAGCGTGTGCTCCAGCAGGCGCAGTTCCTCGCCGCCCTGCAGGACACGCGGCTCCAGCACCGCCTTGCCCTCCAGATAGGCCAACTCCTGCGCGGTGCCGGGCAGCAGCGTGAAGCTGCCCTCCGCCGGGTCGTACACCAGCTGGGCCAGCCGGGCGGACAGCGGCGCGTCGGCGCTCAGGGTGGCGGGCTGGCCGGCGTTGTCCGCCCCCAGCAGGGTGCGGCCCACGCCCAGACGCAGGTCACGGCCTCTGGCGGGGCCGTCCAGCACCACCAGCCAGCCGGTCACAGGCCCGGCGGGCGCGCCCACCGCCGCCGCGGCGGACGGCTCCGCCGCCGTCACAATGCCGCTGCCGCCGTCCTTTTGCAGGGCGGTGTTGCAGTAGGGGCACTCGGGAAATTTGTCGGCATCATAAAAATGCCCTTTGTCACATTTTGTCAGTTTCATGGGGCAGCGTCCTCCTTTTTACAAAACCAGCTGGATGGTGGTACGGCCAAGGCCGATGGTATCGTTGTTCTGCAGCCGGTGCTCCCCGGCGATGCGCTCTCCGTTCACGGTGACGGACGCCTCCCCGATGGGACATACCAGCAGGGATTCCCCCTCCACCGCCAGCACACAGTGCTGGGGCTTGACCCGTTTGTCCGGCAGGCACAGGTCACACTGGGCGGCGTCACTGCCCAGCAGCATGCTGCTCTCCACCACGCCGGACCAGCGGTTCTCCGCGATGGAGCGCCGGGAGCGGATGAATAGCGTCACCCAGCGGCGGGGCAGCGCACCCTCCCCGACCTGCTCGGCCAGCAGATGCTCCGCCTCGGCGGCGCGCTCGGCGCTGCGGTCTTTTCTGCGGCCGGTGAACAGCAGCACCACCAGCACCAGCAGCAGCGTGCCCAGCACCAGCACCGGCAGACGGAACCGGGCCATGTAAAAGCCCTTGTCGCGGGGCCAGTCCTGCACAGAGAACAGCGTTTCCACACCAAAATCGCTGATGTTGGCCGCCGTCAGACGGCTGGTGACCTTGTTCAGCCGCACGCCGTAGTTCCCCTCGTACAGCTCCTCGCCGGTGGTCAGCAGCGCGGTGCGGCCGTCCTGCGCCAGCTCCACCTGCGAGATGGGCACCCGGAAATTCCAGATGTCCTCGCTGGTGATGCGGTAGCTGCCGGGGCGCTCCGCGTTTTCCACCGCCTGATTGAAGGTCACCTGCAGCTGATTGCGGGAGACCACCTCCACCCCGGTCACGGCGGGCTTGGTGAGCCTGTGCCCCATGTACACGGTGGAGGTGCTGGTGACGGCGCTGCCCAGCTTGGGCACCGACAGCGTCAGCTTTTCCATCTTTTCGCCGTAGGTGTCCTCGGGAAGCTCGGTCTTGATCTCCAGCGCCGTGGCAAGGGAATCCATCTTGCTCAGAACGGCGGCTCCCAGCGCCTCCGGCTCCACCGCGGTGACCCGGTCTTTGGCCATCGAGGTGAGCGACGCAAACAGTTCGGGATGCTCGGCGGTGACGTAAATGTTCAGGTCCATGTTCAGCTGCTCGGTGGCGCCGCTGGAAATGCCCGCCACCAGCGCCAGATTGGACAGCAGCTGCTCGGAATGGGTGAAGGCCAGAATCACCTTGCGGGGGGCAAGGCTCTGGAAATTTTCGTTCACATACTTGTACACGCCGGTGGCCGCCGCGGCCATATCCATGCTACTTTTGTCCTGCTGCAGCGCTTTCAGGCCGTTGGTGACGGCGTGCTCGTCCTCGGCGGCGCCCATCACGCACTGGCCGCTGCCGCTGGCAAACAGGACGATCTGGTCGTTCTCTCCCTTATGCTTTGCGATCTGGCGGACAACCTTTTTATACAGGGCAAAGGTTTCGCTGTCCAGCTTTTCGTTGTTGTCCACCACCACCAGATAGCAGATCGGCTCCGCCGCCTGCCCGATGATGCCGGTGGGCACCGTGCGGTCGCCCAGGTTCAGCTCCACGCCCGCCGCCTTCAGCATGGTGGGGCTGACCGAGGCGCCGGTCTGGTCGGTGGCGTACAGGAAAATGTCCATCTCAGGTACGTTCACATAGGCCTGCTCCACACGGAAACTGGCGCCGCCGATGGCGCCGGTGCTTTCCTCGGCCAGCGCGGGCGCGGCACACAGCACCGCACACAGCAGCACCGCTGCCGCCACGGCCAGCCTTCGGAGAATGTTCATGGCGGTTCCTCCCTTCTATTTTCAATCCAACCGGCGCAGCGCGTTGAGCGCGCGCACCGCATTCCTTCGTCTGCGGGCCTGCTCTGCCCCGCCCCGGATGCGCCTGTCCGGCGCGGGCGGCGGTACCGCCGGGCGGCCACCCAGCGCGTTCAGCTCGTCCAGCACCCGGGCGGCGCTGTCGTCAACGGGCTCCTCGTCCTCCTCGGGGATGACCGGCAGCACCGGCAGACGCGGCGAGGCGGCGGGCACATCCCCGGGCAGCGGCGCGGCCTCCTCGTGGCGGATGGGATAGGAGAAAATTTCTCCCGGCACCTCAGACCGGGCGGTATCCCGGTAGCCGCTGCCGTCCAGCGGCCACTCCTCATGCAGCAGCGTGAAGCCCTGATGGGGCGAGGGCGCGGTGCCGTCCGGCTCCGGCGCGTCGGGGCGCGGCGCGGCGGGCACCACCTGCGTGGGCAGCTGCTCCGGTTCCGGCTCCTGCGGCCGGGGCGGCTCCGGGCGGATCGCCCGCGGCGAAAGGTCCAGTTCCAGCGGCGGCACCTCCACAGGCTGCAGCGTCAGCGGCGGCGGGGGCAATTCCTCCTCCGGCAGCGTCTCCTTCACCCGGGTCTGGGTCTCCAGCAGCTCGCCGCCGATCTTGGCAAGATAGCCCGCCAGACTGTCCCGCCGCTGTTCCATCCGCCGCACCTGCGCCGTCAGGTCGTTGAGGCGCAGCTGGTGGGCGTTTTGTATCTCGTTGGCCTCGGCGGCAGCGGCCTCCACCAGCCGCCGCGCCTGCGCGGTGGCCTGCTCCCGGGCGCTCTGCTGCATCTGCTCCGCGGCGGTGCGGGCCTCCTCCAGCGTTTTGTCCGCCTGTGCACGGGCGTCAGCCAGCAGGCTCTGCGCCTGCGCCTGGGCGTCCTCCAGCGTCTTGCTGCGGGCAGCGTTCACCTCGTCCCGCTGCCGGTCCAGCTCGTCACCCTTGAGGCGCAGCGTGGTCTCGGCCTGCTGCACCCGGTCCTGCAAAGCGGAATTTTCTCTCGTCAGATCGCTGTTTTTCAGTTTGAGCCGTGCGATTTGGTCATTCAGCGACCGGTTGCGCTCCTGCAAGCTGGACAGCTGACTGCCCAACTCATCGCCCCGCCGTGCGTGCCTCTCGGTGTTGCCCGCCAGCCGGGCATTCTGGGTGCTCAGCGTCTGCACCTGCCCCGCCAGCGTGCGGCAGCGCCCCTGCAAGGCCCCGTTCTCCTGCTGCACCGTGCGCAACTCCGCCTCGCTCTGGGCCAGACGCTGCTCAAAATCCGTACACAGCGCCTGCACCGCCTGCCGCACATCCTCCTGCTCATAGCCGCCAAATCTGGCCCGGCGCACGCCGCACCGCTCCAAATATTGTGTCACATCCATGGACGCCCCGCGGTCCCCTTTCTACAATAACAGTAGTACAGTTTTATTATAAGCGGCGCAACCGGCCAAATCAAGTGTCCGTCAGCAAAATTTCCCATTTTCCGCCCTCCGCCCGTCCGCAAAAAAACCGCAAAAAAACCGCAAAAAAAACGCAAAAAAAACGCAAAAAAATCTGGCAAAAAAATCTTCGGAAAAAGTCAAAAAAGTCCTTGACAAATCGCCTCCCCGGCGCTATAATGAATAAGCTGATTTCAAACAGCACAACACATTGCCCCATAGCTCAGTCGGTTAGAGCACCTGACTGTTAATCAGGGTGTCGTCCGTTCAAGTCGGACTGGGGCAGCCAACAGCGGTTG
>CALZZE010000025.1 GCA_945830575.1 uncultured Subdoligranulum sp.
GAAGTTGGCGAATATCTGCCGGAGGGATAAAGCTCCCGGAAACAAGGTCGTGCTTAAAGATGTCATACTATGAAACGTCTCTGGAACTGGCGGCGGAGTTGAAATGTAAGAGTATAGCTTTTCCGCTAATCGCCTCCGGAGTGTATGGCTTTCCAAAGGATGAAGCACTGAACATACCCCGGAAAAGGGGATTTGTACATAATGTTCCCTGTTTTGGGCGCACAAAAACACACCCTCCAATATTTTCTCAAAAAATGAATTTGAGGGTGAATCTATGGCAACACCGCATAATTCTACGTGCCGATACGGCGAGCGAGGTGTGCCAGCTGCTAAGCAAAAAGCGCAGATAATACTTTGTGTATTATCGAGCATTTTTGCAACGCAGATGGTGCGCCGCAGCCGTCGGAGCGGTGCGTAAGGCGTCAGCCGTGAATTGTGCGGTGTTGCCTTATGTTATTTCAAAGAGGATAATCTGGAACCCTGACGCATCGGTGTTGATCCGGTGCGTTTTGCATTTCTATTGGCAGAGCATCGTCCCATCCTGAAGCTGTCCGTTGGCCTCCACTTCCCAATGCAGATGATTGCCGGTGGAAGTGCCGGTGCTGCCCACCAGTCCAATGGTCTGACCTGCCGCAACGGCTGCGCCCTGGCTGACTGCAATCGCGGACAGATGTGCATACCGGGTGGTGGTGCCGCCGCCATGGTCAATGACCACATAGTTCCCGTAGCTTTCCTGCACTCCCGCAGTCACCACAACACCGGGAGCGGCGGCCAGAACAGGCGTACCCAGCGGGGCGGGAATGTCGGTGCCGCGGTGCGGCGCTCCGGTGATGGCATCCGGCTCTCCGAAACGGCAGGAGATCTCGCTATATCCAGGCAATGGCCATTGGAATACACCGCCCCATTCTCCGGGGACAACAGGCGTACCGCTTCCCGCTACACACAGCCGCTGGAGCATGGGATACAGCGGTTCCTTCATCATTCCCTGCAGAATATCCAGTTGGTCACCGGTCAGATGGTTTTGCCCGGCCAGATCCTCCGCATACAGGCGGGTAATGGTTACAATCAGCCTTGTGCGGGTCACTTCCACCAGTTCCGGCTCCGCAGGTTCTTCTGATTCCCCATTGTCCTCGTCGGGGATTTGTTCTACCCATTCGGTGTAGGTTTCGGTGTGGGTGTCGATTTCATTGGCGGAGAAATACAATGTACGCAGGCTGTCCAGTGCAGAATCGTCCAGCACCGTCATATCTTTGCCTAAGTCCATATTTTGCTGAATGGCAAAAACCGCCACCACATCGCACCAGTTGTCTGTGAAAGCAGCTTCGCCAGACTCGTTGACATACTCAATTATGCTGCTGTCTGCATCGGAGTGTTCCTGAATGGCCTGCGTCAGCCGGTCAAACTGCTCTTGATTGATTTGCGTAATCAACTGCGAAATGGGAACGCCCTCGGCCCGCTCGCCGGAGAATAGGATTCCCAACGGGGACGCAAACAGTGCGGCGGCTGCGGCCACAACGACCAGCAATACCAGCGCCCACCCGGAGGACGCCAGCAATGCGGCCAAATACACCAGCCCCCGCCAGACGGTCTTGGCAGTCGCTTTGATTGCGTTGACAAGGGCTTTCCGGGCGTTCTTTTGTGCCTCTTTGACTGCGGTATCCCGCATGGCCTTTTCGGCCATCTCCATCTGTTTTTTTGCAGAGACGGTCTGGGCTTGCCGGGTAATGGCGTTTCCCTGACGGGTTTTGCAGTGCAAAAATGCGGTGTTGTCCTTTAATTTCAGTGCGCTCCCTTTTTCCGGTAGCGCACTGGTTTTGGACAGCGCAGCTTTTTGTCTGGCTTGGACGTATTGTGCTTTGGTCTGCCGGAGGTCTGCTTTTGCAGTCTGGTATCGCTGGTTCGCGTGGGGAAGTTTGCGAAATGTTCGCCCGACCGCAGCCCCACTTCCCGCTGCGGTGCCGGTCAAGGAATCGGCCAGCCGCTGGGCGGCCTGACCTTCCGGGCTGGTTTGTTCGGCGCTCTCCTCACCGCATTGACTTTCCTTTTCCGCCATAGTCTGTCTGGGCTTTTCAGCAGCGGCGCGGCCCGCCTGTCGGGTCTTTTGCCGCAGAATGGCCCCGCCATCAGGGGCGCGGGCCTTCGGCGCATTCCACACGGTGGATTTGGTTTTCACCTGCGCGGCGGCTTCCTTAGTTTTTGGCTGTTTCAACGGCAATCCTCCCTGACCCAATCACGACAATATTCCGGGTATCGCAGCCGAATCCCCTCCAGCATATAGGGCGCAAACCCGCAGTCAAAGCACCAATAGGGGCTGCTGTCCCGCTCGGAGCCCGGCTCGGTGTAACCGTTCCACAAGTTAAAGGCCAGCCGGGTCAGGCGCGTAGTACCGCCCGTCTGCCAGTCTGCGTGCAGGCCCTCCGGACGGATCCGATTTTCCTCAAAATCGAACAGCTCCTCAATATAGCAGCGGGTATCGGGGCTGACTCCCAGCGTGTAAAACAGAACCTGATGGTATAAATCGGTGCTGCCGGACCTTTTCAGGCAGTCATAGAAAAAGCGGCGATGTTCCTCGCCGCTGAAATGAAATTCCGACATCTTTTTTGCTCCTTACTCCGGTATGATCGCTTCGCCGGGCTTTGTGGTAATCAGTTTATAAATCTTGCTGTCCTTGGGAATGGGATTCTCAAAGGGAACAATGGCGCCGCCGCACTTGATCAGGCCGCTGCCAGCGGGCGCGTTGGTGACGTAATCCATCTGGGTGGAAGAAATGTTCAGCAGTCTGGCAAGCTCGTCCCGGTCGGTGGGAGCCTGATTGAGCAGCATCAGAAACTCCGAGTTTGCCAGCATCAGCCGTGCCTGATCGTTGCGCAGAAGTTCGTCCACGTTCTGTGTAATGCCGGTAATCAGTCCGTTGTATTTGCGGATACGCTTCCACAGTCGGTAGAAAAACTCACTGCTGTACGATGATTTCAGGAGAAGGTAAAATTCGTCCACGAAAATCCAGGTGCGGCGGCCCTGCTTCCAGTTGGTAATGACCCGGTTGAGAATGGCGTCCAGCGTGGCCAGCATTCCCACTGGCTTTAGCTGGTCGCCCAGACTGCGGATATCATAGGACAGCAGCCGGGACTTGGTGTTGACGTTGGTCTGATGGGCAAATACGTTCAGAGGCCCGGTGGAAATCAGCTCCGCAGACAGCGCTAAATCGTGCGCCTCCTGTTCCGGCTGGCTGCGCATGACCTTGTACAAATTCTGCAAGGTGGGCGGCACAATGGTGTAGTTGGAACGCATATAGTCCTTGTACACCTCGGTCAGACAGCGGCCCACGATGGAACGCATCTGAGAGGTCACATTGCCGCTGCCCATCAGCTGGTCGAACACAGACAGCACAAACTCGGTCTTTTCTGGCAGAGGACGGTCGTTCTCACCGTAGTCCCGGTCCATATCCAGCAGGTTGATGTGAACATCGGACGTGGCCGACACCGTAATGACCTCGCCGCCAAAGGCACGAACCAGCGGGATATATTCCGACTCCGGATCCAAAATGAGAATATCATCGTGGGTGCGCATCATAATCTGGCTGATGGTGTTCTTGCAGGCGGTGGATTTGCCGCCGCCGGACGCCGCCAGAATCCAGCCGTTGCCGTTGAGCAGTGCGGTGCGGTCCGCTACGATGATGTTGTGGCTGACCGCGTTCTGGCCGTAATACAGCCCGCCCGGCATGACGATTTCCTGTGCATGGAACGGCAGCATGACGGCGGCGCTTTCGGTGGTGAGGGTGCGCACCGCCAGAATCCGGCGCGGGCCATAGGGCAAAGCGGTGTTCAGGCCCTCCAACTGCTGGAACGTCAGCGGCGTCAGTTGGCAAAGCTGCTTGCGGGCCACCGACTGCACCTGTTCGGTGGCTGTGTCCAGTTGCCTGAGGCTGTCGGCGGTGAGGACCACCGTCAACAGGCCAAAGACCAGCCGCTGGTCGCGGGAGGTCAGGTCGCTCAGCATCTCTTTTGTTTCGGTGCGCTGCTGTTCCATGTCAAAGGGAACCATGGCCGAGAAGTTGTTGGCAGCGTTCTGGCGGCGCTGCCAGGAGGTGATGTTTGTTTCCACCCCCAGCAGCCGGTTCTGAATTTCCCGCACCGCCTCGTCGGTGGGAATGGGCAGCAGGTCCAGCGAGACCATCATCTCACAGGGCAGCTCGTACAATTCCGAAATGAGTTTATCTTCGATGAAATTGGCGTAGTCCTGCAAATACAGCGTCCGCACATACAGGTCGTCCAGTTTGAGGAAGCCGGGCTTGATCTCCACCGTTTGGGGGCAGAACCAGTCCTTGAAATGGTGGCCGCGCCGCATGGTTCTGGAAAAGTCGAAGGGGGCGGCGGCAGGCTGACCGGATTTGTAGAAATCCCGCAAAAGTGCCAGCCGGTCAGCCCCGTCCAGCGGCGTGGCCTGCGAGGATAGCTGTGCAAAATGCGTAGCCAGGTCGGTGCCGACACGGGCAAAATACTGGCGGGCTTCTGCGATGTTGCGGCGCACCACCGTGATGGTGATGTAGCGCTCGGTGTGGTAGCCGTGGTTGGACTGCATGATGCGGCTGGCAATCAGTTGGTTGTATTCTTTCCGGTAGGCGTTCAGGCCGTCCTCCTGCGGCGGCGAAAGAAGCTGGGACACTGCTTCTTCCGGGCTGGAACACAGCCGGTTGTTGATGGTGATTTTGGCAGATACCCCGGAATCCAGCGCATTGAGCAATTTGCAGTAGTCCATAAACATGGCAAGCTGATCTTCGGGGCTGGAGATGGCATAATTGATGTCGGAGAACTGCCAGCTTTTGGAGAACTGCTCTCCGCACTGGAAAATTCCGTCCGGCCAGATGCGGTCCACCGGCAGGATGTCCTGGGCGCTGCGGGGAATCCTGAATTTGGTTTTCGCCTGTTTCTGCGATGTTTCAAGGGTCTTAATCATGGGGAACCTCCTGTTTTCTGGATTTCTGATTTCTGGGAGTGCGGTACTTTCTGCCTTTCCTGCGCCCTTTTTCGATGCCGGGCGCAAGGCTGTCCCAATACAGGTTGGTGGGCCGGAGAATCAGCCGTTTGGAATAGAGGAAGGTCGTGCGGAACCATGCCGCCGCAAACTGCTCAAAGGTCATGCCATGGTAGCGGAAGAACCCTGCAAACGCAAACGGCGCGGCGGCCAGCACACAGACCCAGCTGACGGTTTCCAGCCCCAGCATGGGCTGCAGCAAAACAAAAACGGCCACCGCAACCGCGATGGCCAGCGCGCCAAACAAGCATTGACGCAGGAATAAGCCGAGGAAGAAGCCTTCCTCATATTGACGGATTTCTTTGGGGATTTTGATTTCCATAGGGTTTCCCTCCTAAACAAAAAATACCGCCCCATCAAGAGGCGGCGTTCGTAAAATAGTTATAATACCGAAACTCCCCGAACATTCAGTTGTCCGGGGTGTTCAGGGGTTCCAGAGCGTGCAAATGGGTTTTGCCCGGCATAAGGGCGTTTTTGGTTTGATAAACTGGAATTATTATAAGTAATTTGATGAGCGGTAAGAGTTTTTTGAGAAGTGGTCCGGAGCAAGCTGGCGCTACAGAAGTGCTGCCAGAGAAAGTATCAGCATATGCACCGGGTAAAAGGCGTAAAAAGCGGTTTGGATGATTTTGTTGTGCGATCCCTGTTTCCCCTTGTACAGCCAGATAGGGACGAGTGCCAGACATGCCATTGACTGTTGTACAATGAATATTTCGTGCCCAAAGATTTGTACCGGAACGGAGAGACCTCCGATCAACACTGCGTTGATCCAGTACAATCCCACAAGTTGTCCCAGAAGGCACCACCAGCTTCTTCCACGGAACAGGTAGAAAAGCAGTACCATCCATATTCCATATCCAAAATAATCTGCCATGGCAAGGAAACCCAGCACATAGCCTGCGATTACTGAAAGCAAAAAGACGATCACCGTCAGCAGAGGCTTTCCTTTTTGGCGCGCTTTTTCAATGCCGGCAATCAACAAAAGCCCCAGCAGAAAAGTCCACAATACATTTTGGTGGTAGGGGTAGAACAGACCTCCCCCGTACATCAGATTGAAAGGAATCTCCGATACAATCGCCCAAAAGAGAAGCCGTCCCAGATACTTTTTCAAATTGCGGGTGTGGAAATAGCCTTCCACCAGCAGAAAGGCAAAGACGGGGTAAGCAAGCCTGCCTACCCAGGTGAGCCAGGCGTATCGGGAAAGAACAGTCGCCCAAAGATGGTCGCACAGCATCAGAAGCATGGCGATGATATGGAGTGTAAAGGAACTGACGCCTTGAAAAGTATCCTTTTTTTGTTGAGATGATGGGCTGTGGTGAAATATCCGACTTAACTGCATGACAGAGATTTTCTCCTTGAACTTTTTGTATTCTTCCTCTTTCGGTGAAAAGTCGGTGAAAAGTTGCCTCTCCAAACCGAAATTTGACTGAATGAAGTCAACTATCAACACTTGTGAAATTTTTCTTCCGCAAGTGTTTGCTTTAGTATTGACTTAAACAAATAAGCAAGATATAATTAAGCAAATGCTAAAATAAGTAGAGGGCAACACCACATAATTCTACGTGCCGATATGGCGGGCGAGGGGCGCCAGCTGCTAAGCAAAAAGCGCAGATAATACTTTGTGCTGCGAAGGTGAGCGCCGCCTGCGGCGGATGCAGCGAACCGGAGCAGGGGCAGCGGTCGCAGAGTGCAAGCAGAGCGCAGCACGATGCGGGCACCGCAACCCGTCATTATCGAGCATTTTTGCAACGCAGATGGCGCGCATCGTTCGTCGGAGCTTTGGGTTTTGGCGCGTGGGGCCACATTTGAGCGCAAGCGAAAATGGGGAGCGCCAAATGCAAGCCGCACGCGGCTTGCAACCAAACGAGTATGCCAGCTTTGCTGGCTGGCGGGCCTTACGCGTAAGGCGTCAGCCGTGAATTGTGCGGTACTACCAGAGGAAAAATTATGGAATTAGACCGTGTATTGAAGGCGCTTGGGGAACCAATGCGTTTGAAAATTTATCAAAGTCTTTTGGAGAGGAAGCACTGTGTCCGTTCTCTTTCCAAGAAGTTCGGAATCTCAGAGTCCGCAATTTCTCAGCACTTAAAGGTCATGCGAGAAGCAGGCTTAGTCTACGGTGAAAAATACGGATACCATACACACTATATGCCTACACAAGAAACTCTTGATTGCCTTCTGGAAATCTTTACGCAGATGCAAAGGCAATCTGCTAATCTGAATAGGGATATGTCTCTATGTCAATGCGAGTTCAGAATGGAGGAAAAGTAAAATGAACATTCTGATTGATTTATTCCTTACCTTTGCCAAAATCGGAATGTTTACCTTTGGCGGCGGATATGCCATGATTCCCGTGATTGAAAATAACTGTGTAGAAAGAAAACAGTGGATTACGCATGATGAAATGATGAATGTGACTGTCATTGCAGAATCAACACCTGGTCCTATTGCCATTAACTTTGCAACATTCACTGGGTATAAAAAAGCAGGATTTATGGGGGCGCTTGTGGCAACCGTTGGCATTGTCCTTCCGTCTTTCGTTGTAATCTATTTAATTTCAATGCTTTTGGATAACTTCCTTGAACTGACCATCATTGTGAATGCATTCAAAGGAATCAAAATCGCGGTTGGCCTTTTGATTCTCGATGCGGCGATTGCAATGCTAAAGAAGATGCACAAGAAGAAATTGCCGAGAGCAATTATGATTTGTTCCTGTATTGCAATGCTGTGCATCAATATCTTTGCGCTTGATTTTTCCCCTATCTCCCTGATGATACTTGCAGCCGTTGTTAGTCTGACCATTTTTGTTATAAATGACGCACCAGAACAGAAAGGCAGTGCAAATAGATGATTTATCTTGATTTGTTCCTCGGATTTCTGAAAGTTGGGTGCTTTGCGTTTGGTGGTGCCTATGGAGCAATCCCCCTGATTCGTGATGTGATCATGTCCTATGCTTGGTTGAGTGATGAAACGCTGACTTATATGATTGCGGTTAGCGAAAGCACTCCTGGCTCCATCATGGTAAATCTGGCGACCTATGTCGGCAGTAATCAAGCAGGGTTTTGGGGGGCAGTTGTTGCAACCGTGGCGGTAGTCTTACCATCGTTCTTTATCATTCTACTGGTGACAGCATTTCTGAAATCGGCCTTGAAGAACAAATATGTGCAGGCAGTTTTAAGCGGTTTGAAACCTTGTGTGATTGGTTTTGTTTTAGCAACGGGTGTTTATTTGATAGTACAAAACTGTTTATCTGGAAGCAACGGCATGAATATAGATATTATTTCACTGGTCATCACCTTGGCTCTTGCAATCATAATGATCGTATATAAACATATCTCCAAGAAAAAACTGCCTCCAATTATGCTGATTATTCTTTCTGCAATTGTCGGAATGACTGTGTATGCTGTTTAGACGATAGGAATAGACAACTTCCGATTTGATTTCATGTTATCACACAGCTATATATAATGCAAGAACAATCACAATAGAGTACGCCGCAATGACAATGACTGCCTTTTGAATGCTCCGCTTTGGGAAACCACTCAAAAAATAGGGGACCGGCCGAAGCCAGTCCCTTGAAAGTCGTGTTGACTTTTGTTCTGCATGGACAATCATAGCATTTTCAAAAGGAAAGGTCAAGTTTATTGTTTCGGCGGTTTCCGGCGGGCAACTATCAAATCAAAGTGTACTGTGCGTACTTCATAACCCCAGCATATCCTTCACAATGTGGTCGCTGGCCTTGATAGTTCCCACCAGCACAAAGGTCATGCCATGGTAGCGGAAGAACACCGCAAACGCAAATGGCGCGGCGGCCAGCACACAGACCCAACTGACAGTTTCCAGTCCCAGCATGGGCTGCAGCAAAACAAAAACGGCCACCGCAACCGCGATGGCCAGCGCGCCAAACAAGCATTGACGCAGGAATAAGCCGAGGAAGAAGCCTTCCTCATATTGACGGATTTCTTTGGGGATTTTGATTTCCATAGGATTCTCCTCCTAAACAAAAATGCCGCCCCTTCAAGAGGCGGCGTCCGTAAAATGTTGATGTGATCCATCTGAAAGCCAACGCCCTGGACGGTAAAGGTTCGAGGCGTCCAGGGTGTGCAAATGGGTTTTGCCCGGCATAGAGGGACAGGCTGGAAGTTGTTTACAGGATTGGTATCTCCATCATATTCTGAACATCTCCATCATTCTTGATGAAAATGATGGAGATATTGCATTAGATACGGACATAGGCTGTGGCGGGACCAGCACCCACCTTGGCGATATATCCACTTTTCACCAAGTCTGTCAGAGTTCTTTCAACTGTCACCTTGCTGATATCCGGGCAAAGTTCCATAATCTCCTTTTTTGTGATTTTCCCCACTCTTTTGTCAATCACTGCTTTGATTCTATCCGGCTTGGAGAGACTGCGATGTTTCAGATGTTCGACCCGACTTTCAAATTCATGATATGCTTTCAGAATGATGCCAAGATAATACTTTACAAACGGCTCATAACTGTTTTCTCCCTCGTGCCAGCCGATCGAACTTTCTTGCAAGACTTCATAATAGGTCTCTTTTGTCTTTTCAATCAGCATTTCCATACTGACATATTTCCCAACGATATATCCCGCTTTGTAGAAGAGAAGCAGTGTCAGCAGGCGGCTCATTCGACCATTTCCATCGTTGAAAGGATGGATGCAGAGAAAATCCAAAATGAACATCGGAATCAGTACGAGCTTATCCATGCAATCAGCTTCCCATGCTTCTAAAAAACTGGCACACAGTTCATCCATGGCTTTCGCTGTCTGGAACGCTGGAACTGGAATGAAACGTGCTTTCTGATGTCCTTCCGTATCCGTTTCTGCAATGACATTATCAGAGTTTTTATAGCTGCCGCCAGAAGCGCCTTGGGAGTAAGAATATAAATCCCGATGGAGCTGCAAGATGACGTTGGGGCTCGGGTTGATATATTCATAGCTTTCGTGAATCGTTGCAAGGACTTCACGATAACCTGCAATTTCCTGCTCGGAACGATTGCGGGGTTCCGCTTTCTGGCTTACCAGTTCTTCCAGACGCTTATCACTTGTAAAGATGCCTTCAATTCTGTTGGATGCACCGGTACTCTGAATTAGAGCAACCTCTAAAAGAGTTTTCAGCTCATCAATATTCGCTTCAAGAAACAGCTCCTGCCGGCCTTTGTGTTCGTGGATACTTCCAATCATTTGAACAATCTCAGATGTCAGGAGTTTTTCGGGAGCTTTATGATAATCGAAATCTCGCATGGGAATCTCCTTCATTTGTGGATTATCTCCATCATTTTATCATAAAATGATGGAGATTTCAATGGACTTTTTTTCTTTACTGTGGTATAATCGGCAGGAACAAAAAACAAAGAGGACGCACACAATGAATTTGTATATCAGCGCAGCGGACTATGATTATCACACCTTGCTGAAGGTAGCGGAAATGGCGGGGCTTGCGGGAATCGTGGGATTCCATGAGGCCGAGGGCGGCTATCTGCTGTCCTTCCCGAAGGGCGAAGGCTCGGAAAAGCTCATTGAAGATTACAAGTCCCGGCTGCGCGATTTGGAAAATAATATCTGGATGCACTAAAGAGGGCTGCGGCCCTCTTTTTCTGTTGGGGAAGTCACTCCATTTCACCGGGCTTGGTGGTCAGCAGCCGATAGGTTTTGCTGTCCTTGGGATAGTCGTTGAGGAAAGGAATCAGGTTATTCCCCATCTTGAGGATGCCTTGTCCGGGCTGAGCCAGCATCAGATAGCTGCGCTGGGGCGTGGATAAGCCGTATCAAATCAAAGTGTACTGTGTGTACTTCATAGCCCCAGCATATCCTTCACAATGTGGTCGCTGGCCTTGATGGTTCCCACCAGCACAAGCTGACCAAACACCACCTCGCTCACATAGCCCCAAGTGGCCGTAATGGGGGTGGCTCCCGCGCTGACCGCAGGCGTAACAGCGATGGAGGAATAGATGGTGCAGGCCAGCGCGATGATGGCCCCCTCCAGACAAACGCCGAGATAGGACCGCACAAAGGCTTTGGCGCTGCGGCTGGTGGTTTCGCCTGCAAAGGCAGATAGCGGCACCGGTGCAATGGCCGTGTACATGAACAGCCGGAAAAAGCGACCGTAGACCGTCAGAATCATAATAAAGGACATGACAGTGATGAACAGGCTGCCCAGCAGCGTCACCGCCCACAGCGGAATACTCTCCCAAAACCCGCAGGCATTGATGGTGTCAATCAGCTCCTGCGGCAGACTTCCGCCGTTCGGCCCGGTCAGACCCGCTGTGCCGATGATCTGCGCCACAATACCCTGGGCAATGGTAAACAGTGAGGTCAGCAGCTCCATGCAGTAGGTGACAGCGGCTTTGGCCAGAGCAAACCGGATAAACAGGCGCAGTGCGTGTTCGGGACGCTTGATTTCCGTCAGGCTGCCGCAGGTCTTGCATACGCTCATGGCAAAAAACAGCACCAGAAGCCCATACGCAATCGGCAGCAATGCGCTGTTGATGCTGGTCACAATGCCCCAAACGCCGCCGCCCTTAAAGCTCTGCGGGCTGACGGTGAGCAGCGTCCAGATTTCGTTCAGTTTACCGTTCCATGTGGTGAGGGCGTTTTTCAGGTTGTCTACCACCCAAGATTGATCGTCCAAATTCTCACCTCCCTTGCGGCGGCGGGCATCAGCCTGCACCAAGAATCAGATCAAGGATTTCTTTGGCAAAGGTGATGATGATTCCGCCCGCCAGCGTCAGAAAACCATTGGAGCGCTGGGACGGGTCGTGGCTCTGGAAGGAAAGTCCAACCTGTACAATGCCCCAGCCCAGCAGAATCATGCCCACGGCGCGAATGACCGAAAAAATGAAGGTGGACAGGTTGTTGATGACGGTCAGCGGGTCGCCCTCGGCCAGTGCGGGCGTGGCAAAGCAGAGCAGCAGAACCACCAGCACGGCGAACAGCGCAAACAGCAGCTTGCCTTTCCGGGTCAGCCGCGCGGGATTCAGGCGGGGCATATCGGGGGTATTGCGGGTAAAAAGGGGATTGAATTTCATGGTATATTCTCCTTCAAAATAGAAATGCGCTTCTGACTCAAGCAGAAGCGCACAAGATGTTTGGATAAATTGGAACGGGGAGCCATCTTTCGACAGTTCCCCTCGGTAGCATTTGACGGGTGTGCCCTTTCCCGTATTTCTTTTGGCCCATAGGGCGCGTAGCAGCACATTCTCTACTTCAAATGCTATTGATTTCGGAATTGTTTTTCATGTAAAGCAAATTATGCTTTTGTATTATCTATAATAGTATACCACACCCGTATTTCAGTGTAAAGTATTGTCGAAAAACACCTCCAGTTCTTCATTGGTAAACGCTGCGGCATCGTCCGGGTTCATACCAGCGGGCGGATGCTGTTCATCCCACACCTGCGGCGCGGCAACCGCTGTTTGCCGCGGTGGTCGGGCGTCGTAGGGCGGCGCGCCGCCCAGCGTGGTCTGCTTTACATTGGGGTGGCGCAGGGTATCAAATTTCAGATCCATCACAGGTCGTTCCCCGCGAATGAACAGCAGTGCATAGCGGTTGTCCAACTGGCGAACCTCGTCCGGCATCAGCAGTTCCCGGCCCGAAAGCTGCCAGTTGGTGGAATAGCTGCCGCTGCGGCCCTTGCTCTGGCCGTAGGTATTCAGGTCGATGGTGGCCTTGCCCAGCAGTTTGGACACATACTCGTGGCTGCTTTGCTCGTTGCCGCCGAGATACAAAAACTCGTCGGCGTTGCCCATGATGGATTCCCATTGCTTTTCAAACAGGGCTTTCAGCTGTGAGATGTTTTGCAGCACGATGGACACTGAAATATTACGGCTGCGCATGGTGGCCAGCAGCTTGTCAAACTCGTCCGGCAGCGCCACATTCGCAAACTCGTCCATCAGGAAATGCACCGGCACAGGCAGCGCGCCGCCATGGACGAAGTCTGCCTGATAATACAGCTGCTGAAACAACTGCGTGTACAGAATTCCCACGATGAAATTGAAGCTGCCGTCGTTATCGGGAATGACACAGTACAGCACCGTTTTTTCCTCGGCCATGCGGGGCAGCTCCAGCTCATCGGTGCGGGTCAGGTCAGCCAGCGCCTGTAAATTGAATTTTTCCAGATGGGATACCAGTGTGATCTGGATGGATTTCAGCGTCTTGGCGCTGCCGCAGCGGTAATTGCGGTAATATTTCAGGGCAATGTGGTCGGGGTCCCGCATGGCAAGGCGCTCAAACAGCTCGTCCACCGGGCTTTGGTAATCCGGCATATCCTCGTTCACATCGGCAGCGCGCACCATCTCCATGACCATGGCAAAGTTCTGTTCTTCCGGCGGCGCTTCGTAGTGCAGATACAGCACCAGCGCCATCAAGAACATCTCCGCCGCCTGGTCCCAAAACGGGTCGGCGGGCTTGCTGTCCTTGGGGGTGGTGTTCTTGAACAGGTTGGTGACAAGGCGCTGAATGTCATTGTCGTCCCGCAGATACACAAATGGGTTGTAGCAAAAGGACGATGCCATGTCAATCAGATTGAGAACTTTGACCCGGTAGCCCTTGGATTCCAGCAGGCGGCCTGTGCTGCGGAGCTGCTCCCCCTTGGGGTCCAACACGATAAAAGAACGGCTGCACTGCATGAGGTTGGGCAGACAGTAGAAGCGGGTCTTGCCGGAGCCGGAACCGCCCACCACAACGACGTTCAGATTCCGCATGGTGCGTCTGCAATCCAGCCGCATGGCGATGTGCTGGGTGAACAGGGCATTTTCTTCCGGGTGCCTGCGGTCCCGGTATTTCCGGTCAATGGCGGCGGGGTCGCCCCATTTGGCGGAACCATGTTCCTCTCTGCGGCGATAACTGCGTTCATTGGTCAGCAGGCAGCACACCGCCGCGCCGTACACCAACAAAAACAGCAGGACACATCGGGGCGTGTCCTGCGTGAAGGTGATTTGAAATGGCTGATTCAGCGCGGCGGGCAGTTCCGCTATGAGCTGCGGCAGTCCACCTGACAGGTACGGTGCGGCCAGAAGCGCCAGCCAGACGGTGGGCAGTACCCCCAGCACCGCAGCAAGGATACGCTGGCGGCTGTCAACGGGTCTCATCACGGCTTCTCCATTTGTCGATCAGGCGTTCCCGTTTGGAGGGCGCGTCGATGACCTTCAACAACAGGTCATCCACCGCATCGGTGGGCCGCCCCTGCTCCAGTTGGTCGGTGCGCATCTGGTTCAGTGCGTTGATCAGGGTGCCCTGCTCCAAATGGTCCATTTCCAGACATTTCGGTTCATCTTTCATCGTGGTCTCCTTTCTCCGCCTGCCGCAGATGGGCAAGCTGTTTTTCCACAGCCGCCATGCAGCCGCTGGTCAGCCGGCGAACGGTTTCCAACTCTCCCCGCAGAGCCTTGGCGTCCAGCGCCTTTTGCCGGTCCGACAATTCCGGCTTTTGCATCGGCAGACCATATCGCTGGCAGAGCATGAACAGGGCAAGGTCCCGGTTGGCCTGCGGGTCAGCGGGAGGGTCGTGCAGCTCGGTATCCATGCGGGCCTCCACGATGGCGGCCAGTACCCCGGTACAAAGCTGCTGGGGTGTGCGGTGTCTGGCAACGCGAAGCTCCTTTTCGGCGGGGTCGTAGCGTGCCACAAAATCTCCCGGAGAATCCACCGCCCGAACCCGAACCGGCGAAGAGCTGACAATGGCCCGCGCCAGCGTTTTGGGGTCGGGTTTGGCGGGGCTGGTCTGCGGTGCATTGGTTTGCCCGATGTCAAACAAATGTTTGATGTTGAAGGAGCGCCCTACGCTGCCATCTGCCCGGTTATAGCTTTTGCCCGGCTCCAGAATGGAGATGGACTGCGCTCCGCGGCAGACTGATATACCGCGCTGCGCCCAGGTTTCATAATCCGCCAACCGGGTGGCGGTGGGACATTGTGCCGCTACCAGCAGCGCGTTGGAAACGGTATACCGGTCGAACCGCTGCTGAATCGTGAGATATTCCCACAGCTTTGCCGGGTCGGAAAGCTGTTGCGTGGCCTGCTCCACCATGGCGAATACCCGCTGGCGCTCCGCTTTCTTTTTGGCAGCCCATGCGCCTTTATCGAAATTGTCCTGCTTCATCTGGTGACCTCCTTGGGTTTGCGGTAAATGGTCTTGTCCCCGCGGGTTCTGGGGGCGCGATGAAGGATTTTCTGCTGTACGGCGGCCTGTTCCGCCTTGATTTCCTCCAGTTCTTTTTTGACCGAGGGTTTCTCCCTGGGCTTTCGGCTGCGCCGGGAATGGGATTCAGAAACCTCCAGTTCGCCGCTGGGCGTTTTGGAGCCACGCCCGGACGGAAGTGGTTCCGGCTGCTGCGGCTCCTGCGTAGGGTTTTGCTGAATCGGTTTGGGCAGTTCCTCCGGCTCCAGCTCATCAAACAGCTTGTCAATGTCCTGCTGGTCGCTGGCGGCGGGCGGCTCACCCCCTGATTTGGCGCTCTGCTCCCGGCTGCGCACGATTTCCGCCTTGATGCTGGCCGCGTCCACCGCCGCCAGCCGGAACCGTTCACAGACCCGGTTGATTTTGGAGGCGTCCTCGGCGCGGACCATAAGGTCCACAATGCCGTCCTTGTTTTTATCGCGCAGAACACAATACAGAACGCCGTAGCGCTTGGCTTCCCGGCAGAAAACCTGTAAATCCTGCTTGCGCAGCGTGAAAACCTTCAGCTCCTTGCCGCTGCGCAGCATATTTTCCAGCCTTGCGCGCCCTTTGGTTTTCTTTTCCTGTTTCAGAATGGTGTAAATCAGCACCGCCACCTGTTTGGCAGCTTCGCCGGAGAGCCTGATGGCATACTCGGTGCCTTGCAGGCCCATGCGGACCAACTGGTCCGCGGATTCACTGGATGCGCTCATGGTGTTTATCCTCCTTGTTGTGAGATTGTTTTTCCTCCCGTTCCGCCTCCCGCAGCCGCTGCGGCAATTCCCCGGAGCGTACCGCGATTTCATCGCACAGCCCGCGCTCCCGGCGCAGCCGGGAAAGCTGCCGGGTCAGGGCGGCAATCTGCGCCTGAATCTGTTCCGGGGTGTCCGCCCCTGCCCGGCGCAGGGCATTGCGCAGCGTCCGGCGCTGGTCAGTAAGCTCCCTGATTTGGCCTTGGACAGACGAACGGTATAAAGAAAGCTGCTCCTGGGTGTCAATGGAATGTTCCCAGAGCAGCACGGTTTGGGCCGCAATGCGGTCCATTTTGATGATGTCCGCCCGCAATGCGCGGGCCGGTTTGCGGGGGCGCTGCCGCGGCAGAACCCCCAGCAGATACAGATATTTGAAATACAAAGCCCGCAGCCCGGTGATGCACTTTCCCTTTTGGAAGGAATGACGCAGACGGCTGCGGGTTCTCTTTCTCGGCTGTTCCGGCAAAGCGGCGGTCCGGGACTGCTTTTGCAGGATTCGCCCATAGATTGCCTCCACTGTATAGGCGTCGCCCAGATTGTTCAGCCGAAAAAACCGGCTGTGACCCGGTGGGCGGATGGCAGGATACTTCACACCGGTCAGTTTCCAGGCGTAACCCCGTTTCTGCATTTCCCGCCAGAAGCCGCTGGCGGTGGCGCTGGCGGCAATGGCCGCGTCAATGTCCTCCCGAATCAGACTGCGCACTGTAGGCTTTCCCTGCTGTTCGGCCCACCATTCGGCATGGCTCCGGCTGCGCCCCGGCTGGGAATTTTCAATCACAGACAGCCGGTTTTGACGGCACAGTGCGTCGGATACTTCCCGCATTCTGCCGTAGCTGGCCCGGTTATCGTAATAGCGCTTGCCGTCCAGAAAGCTGACGGAATTCAGCACAAAATGGGTATGAACATGGCCTGTGTTCAGGTGCGTGGCCACAATGACCTCAAAACGGTCGCCCCACAGGGTTTGCGCCAGCTCCACACCGATGCGGTGCGCCTGCTCTGGCGTGACCTCGCCAGCGGCAAAGGACTGGTAGCCGTGATAGGCGATGATCCCGCCCTCCTTGCGCCAGCGCTGTTTGGTCTCCTGCATCTGGTCGCGGGCAAATTCCGGGTTGCAGTTGATGCCGGTCACAAACAGTTGACGCTCGGTTTTGAAATCGTTGGTGGCATAATCCATCACGTCCCGCAATGCCTGTAAATCCCCCGGTGTAAAGGGCACCTCGGTTTTGTCTGGATTTTTGGCGTAGGTCAGCACATGGTCCAGACGGCCACGCACGTCCCAGATTTTGGTGGTTGCCATGGTTGCCTCCTATTGCAATCCGGCGCACAGGAGTTTTTCTGTTTCTCTCAACTCCAAAATAGTTTCGTGCAGTTGTGTTTCGTTGAGAAAACCATGGATATGCGCCAAAACCGCCAGTTGGTTGAGGTTGTTGCCCACCGCCCGCAGTTCCCGGATCAGCAAAGGATACTCCAGCGGAGGCGCTTCCCGGATTTGAATGCCGGAGATAGCATCCCGGATGACGCTCTCTCTGGAACGTCCTGCTCTGTGCGCAATCTGATTGAGCGCGACCAGTTCTTCATCGTTCAGCCGCACCTTGATTTCATGAGTTCTTTTCATAGCACCTCGTATCTGTTCGGACGAATTTGTTGGGGTTGTCGTATCCTATTGTCAGACAGCCTTGACAATGCGAAATGAAAAAGAGTCTGAACCGCTGCATTGCGCAGGGGTTCAGACCCATTTGGTGGTTAATTCTCGATTAAGGCTTAGTTCTTTGCGTTTCCTTCTAATTCCATCAGGTATCTATCGAAGTCAGAAACAAACAGCCTGTCTTGAACGACCCGATACTTTTCAAATTCCATCTCTGCTTTTGCTTTGGCGATCTCTGCGGTGATTTTCCCGGAATCCTGAAGGATTTCCCGGTCATCGGCCATCAGAAACAAATCAAGACGCTTCGACCAATCTTCCATGGTCATGGGAATATGACGTTCCGCACGATCTTCTGCCAAATCCAGATAGGCAGACACGATTCGTTCCAATGACCGCATTTCCTGTTCGGTAAGATAGTTCTTTGCAATGGTCACATCGCTTTTTACAATTTTTCCGTCAGGGGCTGACTGCCATGTGGTAAGGCCCATGTGCGGTTTGTCTGCATCCGAACGTTCATAAATCAGTTCTGCCGCGGTGTGTCCATGAACAGCATAATGCATCTTGTTCTGCACCTTGGCAAAAAACTGTTTTGTTGTTTTCGCAGTGCGGTCATAATCCATTGACGTGGCGTAAATATCCGTGATTTTCTGGTAAAACCGGCGTTCAGACAAGCGGATTTCCCGAATCTGCTCAAGCAGGCGGTCAAAATACTCTGTGGTCAGCACCGAACCGCCGTTTTTCAGACGTTCATCATCCATGGCCCAGCCTTTGATGGTATAGTCTTTCACGATGCCATTAGCCCACTTGCGAAACTGCACTGCGCGCTCATTGTTCACTTTGAAGCCCACCGCAATAATCATTTGAAGATTATAGTGCGCTACTTCACGGCTCACCTGGCGGGAACCTTCGGTTTGAACAATTCGGAATTTCCGAATCGTTGAGGCTTTTTCCAATTCACTGTCTGCGTATATTTTTTTGATATGCTCGTTAATCGTTGGAAGCCCTACATCATACAATGCCGCCATCATCTTCTGTGTCAGCCAGATGTTTTCGTCCTCATAGCGCATTTCGATGCTGTCCTGCTGGTCACCAATGGAAGCAACGTAGGTCAGGTACTCCGCCGCACTGGAACGGATGGTGATTTCGTCTTTCTTCTTGTTCAAGCAGGATTCCCCCTTAGTAACAGAGTTGGATTGGCATGGCTGGTCATGCGGGATCACCGTATTCCCGTTTCATGGCATCCATGGATACCACCCACTGCTTGCCAAATTTGCACACATCCACACCATTGACCAGCTTGCCGTAAGCAATCGCTTTGCGCAGTGTGCTTTCGTTAAGGCCCCATAGCTCAGTGGCATCACTGAACGCCATCAAGCCATCAAACGCGGTGCAGACACGGACGCCGTGTTCCCACAACTCATCGCAGGACAGGTCCAACGCATCGTTCCAGACGATGCCATATCCGCCTACATCTACGCAGACGCAGCCGAATTCCTCCGGGTGGTCACGCAAATAGGAGAAGGCAGGGAGTTTCTCAAATAACGGCTTGACATCGTAGAGTTTGACAACGCCTTCGCTGAATTGTACGCTGAGACGGAAATCCGGCAGGGGTGATACAGATTTGATCTTGTGAAACATAACAGTCTCCTTACTCCAACGGCGGAATTTTTCGGAATTCCTTCGTTTCCCAGATTTCCTGCAGTGTATCCCTGTGCATCCCGATCCATTCTCTCACCAATGCCAACGCTTTGGGCGGAAGGTACCCTTCCAGCACGTCGCCGGTCATAAAGTCGATTGCTGCCACATCATCGTTGTAAATGGCGTGAATATGCGGCGGATTATGTTCGCTTTGCAGAAAGTACATACGAATGATGATTCCATAAAACCTTGCCAACACAGGCATATACAACACCTCCTGTATATATAGTATCACGGTATCGTGATTCCGTCAAGTGGGTTCTTGTATCAGTCCGGATAGTTTAGAATGTCCCCACGGATGTAGAGCGTTGTTAGATAGGAACATAGCCGCCGGTATCCAAGCCAGGGGATACCGGCGGTAGGGAGTTTTCATTGGTATTAAGAAGATGTTTCGTTTTTTCGTTCATCTTACCACAAAATCGGTCTCCTATCAAGTTTGCGGGAGAATGGGGTTTCAGGGGCCTTTCCCCTGACAAGCGAATTTTGGCCCCAAAATTCAGTGCTTGCTAAGACAACGCGATTCCTGCGCTACCGCGCACAGCGACGGCAAAACGCCGACCATACCGGAAGATATAGTCGGCGTTTTGTGAGATGGGACATGATTCAGCCCAGCAAATGTACCCTGCCCATATTATTCTGTCAAGAATAATTCTTTGAAGAATAATGTCATCTTGAGTGGACAACGCTACCGCACATCCCTGTCGGTACGCTGTTGGCTCAAAAGATGCCGGAGCGTGTCGTTGACGTCCTTGCCGTACCGGGGCGGTGCGTCCAGAACCTCATAGCAGTCGGATAATTCCTCCTGCATGGCCGCCACCGCGGTGCGTCCGGGGGTGTCGTTGTCATAGTGGAGAACCAGTGTTTTTGTGTCGGGGTGCGCTGCCAGAAACTGGCGGAGGGCCAGCGGCAGCGCGATGCTGCCGTCTTTGCGCGGCGGAGCCACGCCGTCCTGAGAGAGCAGGTGTTCCTGCCGCCAGTCGCCGGTTTCCATGTACCGGAGGGTCGCATAGGACAGCAGATCAATGCTGCCCTCGAACAAGTGGACAGTCGGGCATTCCGACCGGGCCGGGAGAAAGAAGCTGTACCGCTTGTCACAGCCGGGGGCGTCCCGGAAAAACTTGGTGGAGCCGGTACCGCGCAGCGAAGCCGACCGGGGAACGCCCTGTTCATCAAAGCCCACAAAGACCACATTGTGAAACCGGGCCTCCTCATAAATCAGGCCTTTCTCCAGACAGTCCTTCAGAACCGCACGGCAGATGCCGCGCTGTGAGAGATACTGCACGGCCCGCTGGTTGTTGGGCGCGGCTTTGGGCAGCAGTAGCTGCTGCCGTTTGGGCGGCGGTTTGGGGGTGACAGCGGACGCTGGACAGGCGGAAACTCCTTCGACCACCTCCACCGCTTCCGGCAGGCTCAGGCCGCGCACCGCCGTCAGGTAGTCCAGTGCGCTGCGCCCGCCGATGCCCCGCGACCACCAGTACCATTTGCCATGGGACAGTTTCAGGCTGTCATGGGTCCGGGTGCAGTAAACGCCGTTTCCGCAGGAGACCAGCTCGTCCGGCTCCCGGCATTGCAGATATTCCAGTAGATCCAGCTTTCGTGCCTGGACGATGCGCTCCTTGCTGACGGATTTCATCGCTGTTTTTCCTCCCTTCGTCTGGCCTGAACCGCCGCCAGCTTTTCGGACACCCATGGGGGCGTACATTCCGGGCGCAGCGTTCCCAGCACATCGGACCGGAAAAACACCTCGTTTCTTCCGTGGTACAGATTGGTGCAGAACACCTTTCTGCCTCTGGCATTGCCCTGCGCACCGAACCCGCCGGTCACCAGAAACACCTGACAATCCGGGCGCTGAAACTCTGCCCGCAAAATCTCCGGGCGCATGACAACGACCTTGCCCACAAGGCTGTTGGCCGGGTCGTCCGGTACGCATTGCTCCATGGTGATGGGTTCCACGGAAACGCCGCTGGCTCTCAGTTGTTCCACTTCCTTTTGCAGGGCGCGGGTTTCCTCCACCATGCGCTGTCCAAACAACTGTATGATTTCTGCGTAGTCATCGCTGACCATGCAGTCCACATAACGGGAGAACAGCTCGTTGGTTTCGTGATAGGCGCAAAGATAGCGCTGGCCCGGCCCGGCGCTGGGATTTTCGCCCCAGACCAGTTCTTTGTGGCCGATGGTGACTGAGCCGCAAATCCGATAGTTTCCGGCATCTTGTTGTGGTTTTTTCATCGTTCGTTCCTTTCTCCTGCCCGAATGGGAGCAGCCTCCTCCGGCGCATACTCCAAAACAGCAGGTTCCTTCTTATCAAGATTCAATAGGGCGTTCAGGTTGGCAAGGCGGGTCAGTTTTTCCTGCAATTCCGCCTCCTGCGCAAAGGGCTGCAGGACCTGCTCTCTGGCATCGGCAAGCTGCTGCCGGGCCGTTTCCAGCACTTCCCGCTGCTGGGCCAGCAGCTTCGGCAGGTTCTCCAGCGCGTTTTCCGCACGGACGATGTTGCCCACCTCGTCCACGCCCAGCCATACCCGGACGGTGCTTTGGCGGCGCAGGGTAAGCTGAAATTTCTTCTCCCATGCGTCATAGCCCAAAGACAACGCAAAGCCCCGAAAGCTGCCGATTTCGCCGCCTTCCGGGTCTTTCAGCTCCTTGCACAGCTTCAGAAGCTGAATGCCCGCGTCCCGGCGTTCCTCATACACAAGGCCCTGCAGGGTCATGCCGGGGAAGGGTGCGTTTTCTTCGGGCTTTCCCAGCACGGCAAGGTCACTCTCGTAGGCCGCAATTTTCTGCTGTGCCGCGCTGATTTTCTCAGGCAGCACTTTGCTGATTTGATCCTCCATCGCGTATTTCTGGCTCAGATAGCTGCTTTTCAGCAGTTTCAGCTTGGACACCTGAATGTCCAGGTCCATCTTCTCCTTGATGTGGGGATTGCCGGTGGCCAGCGCCTTGACCTCGGCATAGGACAGAACGGCGTCGTCCACATCCTCGGCCACGCGCACCGGCGTCCGGCTGGTGAAGATTTGTGAGATGAATTTCTGCTTGGTTTCCACCAGCTGATACAGGTAAGCGTCAAAGGTGTCCTTGCTGACGTAGGTGGTCAGACGCACCTCCGGGTTCTCGTTGCCCTGCCGCACAATGCGTCCATGCCGCTGCTCCAAATCAGCGGGCCGCCACGGGCAGTCCAGATCATGCAGGCGGATCAGCCGCTGCTGAACATTGGTACCTGCGCCCATCTTGAAGGTGGAGCCAATCAGGACACGCACCTCACCGGCGCGGACCTTCTCAAACAGGGCTTCCTTCTGGGCCTCGGTTTTGGCGGAGTGAATGAAGGCGATCTGCCCGGCAGGCATTCCCAGCGCCATCAGCTTGTTTTTGAGATCGTCATACACATTGAAGCTGCCATCGAATTTTGGCGTGGATAAGTCGCAGAAGATAAGCTGGGTGCTTTTCCGGTCGGTGGTTTCCAACCATGTCTGATAGGTCTCCTGCGCACAGCGGGAGACTTTTCCTTCCGGGTCATCGGGCAGGTCGGGGTCAATCAACCGCTGGTCCAGCGCCAGCTTGCGGCCATCGTTGGTCACAAGCAGCATATTGTCCTGCTTGGGGTCTACCTCACGGCTGTGAATCCGCTCGGCCCGGTCAGACAGGCTGGCCACCAGCTTTTTCTGATAGGAGGACGGCTCCAGCGCGATGGTTTCCCGGATGGCCATGGGAACGTCCAGCGCAAGCTGGTCCGCCATCTTGATGTCTGCCACTTCCTTGAACAGGCTCATCAGCTCCGGCAGGTTGTGGAACCGGGCAAAACGGGTCTTGGCACGGTAGCCGGTTCCTTCCGGGGACAGCTCGATGGCCGTAACCGTCTCGCCAAAGCAGGAGGCCCATGCGTCAAGGCTGTCCAGCCCCAGTTCCTGCAGACGGACATATTGCAGATACCGCTGGAAGGTGAACAGCTCCACCATGGAGTTGGTCACCGGGGTGCCGGTTGCAAAGATCACGCCCTTGCTGCCCGTGACCTCATCCAGATACCGGCATTTCAAAAACAGGTCGGTGGCTTTCTGTGATTCCGTCTGGGCAATGCCTGCCACATTGCGCATCTTGGTGGCAAAGAACAATGACGATAGGTAATCCTTTGGACGTGATGTGCGGCGAAGCCGCACATCCGTTTCCTCCGGATTTTCCCCCGTCTCACGCCGGGCGTGCACCTTTCAGCGCACCCGGCGTTCCATCAAATTGATTTACTTTCTACTGATTTCATTGCATCTGTACCCTCACAGGTACAGCGCACTTGTAAATTTCACATTTTGAGTTTTTCTCTGTATTTCTGGATTTTGCGTACCACCTTGGCATCAAGCCCCGGCGGTATTGGACTGTTGTGAACCATGCGATGACACGGTACACATAGCCATGCCAAATTTGGAACTTTGTTGATTCGTTCAAGTGGAAGTCGGTTGTTCACATGATGACAATGCCTCGGAACCCATTCAGAGAAGTATTTACCACAACATTTGCATTTACCCTTATCCCGGTTATACGCATATTCCCGGTTCATAAAATACTCAAAATTCGCTTTCCAACCTTTACCGCTGGCATAGAGCGAAAGGGCAATATCTTCCGGTGTATTTATGGATGGGCGGTCACAGGGTAACGGTTTATGCTTGGTACGGTAATTTACATATCGCCTGCGCCCGTCCTCCGTGTAAGGGGTCATTTTCTGGTCAAATGGTTTGCTTTCATAACGACTGTGTGTAATAAACGCATAGGTTATTCCAAACCATTTTCCATCAATTTGAATTGCAAATGTTTTGCTATCATAACCATTGTGCCGATGCGGTAGATTACAAAGTAACTTCAGAGGCACCTGCATTTGGTTGTACTGCTTCGGGAATAAGTTTTTCCAAACCTCCAAAGCTGTATTGTTCACTCTGCGATCTATGGCATGGTAGGCATGAGAACAGATAGAGGGTTGTAAATATTGTGCCAGTCCCATAATCATGGAATTAACGTACTGGATTTGCGCCGCCTGTGTATTAGGTTGCGTGTACCATCCAATCTTCCTAACCTCTGCTTGCAGGGCATGGATTTTCTTCGTTAATCGTTCCATATCTGGAAATGGTTTCCCAACTAAATTGTCTGACCATGTGGCAGGGTCTGGTGTTTTTCTTTTGCGTTCTGCCTTGACTATGTAGCCGAGGAAATGGATTCCATTCTTCCTCAAATCGGTTACATAGGTCTTTTCCTGTGATAGTTCCAACTTCATTCGATATTTGAAATACTTTGTTAGTTCCTGCTTCATGCGGTGGGCTTCCTGTTCCGTGGAGGTCAGGATTACCCAATCGTCCGCATAGCGGTAGTTGTATTTCGGAGTGATTCCAGACCATTTCAGCCTTCTGGTATCGTTGCATTTATGTTTGCATTGGCGATGTGGCTCCATATAGCAGCGCCCCACATACCAGTCAAAGTCATTGAGATACACATTGGACAGCAACGGAGATAATATACCGCCCTGTGGTGTTCCCATTTCTGTTGCATGGTATAAGTCCTGGTCAATATATCCGGCTTTCAGCATTTGACTGATGATTTTCAAAACCCTCTTGTCGTGGATGCCGATTCGCCATAGCTTTTTCAACAGCAACCGATGGTTGATGTTGTCAAAACACCCTTTAATATCACCCTCAACTGCCCATACAGGTTGGTCTTTAGACCGAGTTCCTGCATTTATGACATTGACAATATCCCGAATGGCGTGCTTTTGAGCCCGGTAAGGGCGAAAGCCATAGCTATGCGGATAGAATCTCGCCTCGCATATTGGCTCCAGTATCAATCGCATACATTCTTGAATAATCCTGTCCAAAACAGTTGGGATTCCAAGAGGTCGCTTTTTGCCGTTGGCCTTTTCGATATATTTCCGTCTGGCTGGCTTCGGCTTGTAATTGGAGAAATTTGCTTGAATCAACTGAAATAGTTCTTCTTTTGGCATTTGCAGATATCTGTCCATTTTTATCCTGTCAACACCAGCTGTTTTACTGCCTTTGTTGGACTTGATATTATGAACAGCGGTTACAATGGTTACTTCGCTGACCATCGCTTCCAACAGTCCCGTGAACGAAACACCTTGACCTGACTTTTCGTACAGGAGGTCTTGGAATTTCTTCAACTCTGTTTCTGTTGAAAATCTGACGCTTAAATGCACAAGGTTTTCACCTCGCAGTTCGTCACCCATCTTTCAGGGAGTTATTGGATTTTCTTTTGTGAAATTTACAAATCAATTTGACTCGTGCCCTTCGCCGTGAAGCATTTCAGCTCCGTGTGATTGAAATTACCCAATCGCAGACTACTATGGCACGGCTGACTTCCTGTATCCTTCATTGTGCTGTAACACTCCAAATACAGGCCCTCAAACGTTCCCAAATCTCTATCCTTGTGGTCAATAGACCGTTGAAACCCTTAGGCCGCTACCTTACACCGGGAGAATCTAACCACACTTTGAATCACAGTTATTGTGTGGTTCCGCATGAATATTTCATTTCATGGGGCATATACGGAAAAACCAGCCGTATCTGCTTTCTCCAATCTTCATCCTTTCGGATGCCGAGTACTCTTACGATGCTGCATAGCTTTCCCTTACGGATAGCCATAGGTTTCGGAAGCCCGCACCATTATTATCCATGCCTTTCGGTTTAGGTTTTCAGGTTACGACTTCACCACGCTTTGTACCCTGTCTATTTACAGATAAACAGCGCACAGTGGAGTATTAGCTCTCGTACTGCCTGCGGTTTGACAGACCGCTGTGGGATTTCTCCTTTCCGGCATTGATTCTGTACGGCAGAGGAATTTCGCCTCTGAATTTGAGGTTTGAGTTCTCTACGATATTTTCTTGATATATCAAGTGCTATCGCATGGTGCTTTTCGTCATAGCTGTCTGCTACGACTTATGCACAACGTTTCGCACGGTTTTTATAATAATGCGCTTCATCGACGAAAATCCTGTCCACGCCCAGCGCTTCAAAGTCAATCACATTGTCCTTGCGGGTCTGGTCGTTCAGCTTTGCCAGCTTTGCTTCCAGCGATTTGCGGGTGCGCTCCATGGCCTTGATGGTGTAGCGTTCGCCTTTTTCCGCTTTGGCTTGCGTGATGGCAAGAATCATGTCGGCAATCTGATTTTGCAGCAGCCGCCGCTGACGGTCCGGGCTGATGGCGATTTTCTCAAACTGGCTGTGGCCGATGATGACCGCGTCGTAGTCGCCGGTGGCGATGCGGGCGCAGAATTTCTTGCGGTTTTTGGTTTCAAAGTCCTTCTGGCGGGCCACCAGCAGATTGGCAGAGGGGTACAGCGTCAGGAACTCGCTGGCCCACTGGTTGATGATGTGGTTGGGAACCACGAACAACGGTTTTTGGGCAAGCCCCAGCCGCCGCAGTTCCATGGCGGCAGCGGCCATTTCAAAGGTTTTGCCAGCGCCCACACAATGGGCCAGCAGCGTGTTGCCGCCGTACAGAATATGAGCGATGGCGTTTTTCTGGTGGGGGCGCAGCTCGATTTCCGGGTTCATGCCGGGGAAGGTCAGGTGACTGCCGTCGTATTCCCGCGGCCGGATACTGTTGAACCGTTCATTGTAGAGTTTGCACAGCCGGGCGCGGCGCGCCGGGTCCTGCCAGACCCATTCGCCAAACCTGTCCCGGATCAGTTGCTGCTTCTGCTGGGCCAGAATGGTTTCCTCCCTGTTCTGGATGGGGTGCCGCTTGCCGTATTCATCTTCCTCATAATCAAAAATGACGGTATCCCGCAGATTCAGGGCGTCCTCCACCAGACGGTAGGCGTTGGCCCGCCTGGTGCCGTAGGCGCTGGTGGCCTGTAAATTGGAACGGTCGGCGCTTTTGCCGGAGATGGACCACTCGCCGGAGATGCCGTTGTACCGCACCTTGATCTGGTGGCGCAGATACATGGCGGGATGCAGAAGGTCCATGACGAACTGCTGCACCACCTCCTCCGGCACCCATGTGGAGCCGAGACGCACGCTGATTTCGCTGGCGGTGAGGTCGGTGGGCTGCACCTGTTCCAACGCTTTCACGTTGATTTCAAACTTTTCCGGCAGAATGGCTGCCGCGGCTCTTGCGGTGGCCAGCTTTTTGCGCACGTTGCCGGACAGGTATTCGTCCGCCGTCACGAGGGGCAGGCTGTCCGCAGAAAAGAACGCTTTGGGAATGTCATTGGGGTCCAGACCGCTGGTGTCCCGGAAAATAACGCCTTGCAGCTCGTTTTCCAGCTGCTCTGCGGGTTTGCCGGACAGCAGGCTCATAAAGTCCAGATCCACGCGGGCTTTCTCGTTGAGAGAGACCGTCAGCGCTTCGCTGGCGCTGTCAGCGTGGGTGACTGGCTGGGGACGGCGGACGGTGCGCTTGGTGAAGATGTCGCTTTTGCGTTCCAGCCTGCCCTCGTTGTCCAGCACCTCCAGCGAACACAGCAGGAAATAGGAGGAATCCTCGCTGAATGCCTGTTCATTGCCCCGGCTGTTGATGAGACCGTATTGTTTGGTAAAGGCATCATACTGGCGGTTGAGGTTGGCCTGCTGTTGCTGAATCAGCTTGTCGTCCACATCGTCCATCTGGTAGTCCAGCAGGGTGCGCAGCGTATCCCGCAGCCCGATGAGGCCCTTGATGCGGCTCTGTGCGGTGGCGGAGGCTGTGACGGGAACCATGCGGCTGTTCTGCCGGTAATAAATCGATCCTTCCACGAGGGTGTAGCTGAAGTTTTTCACATCCGGGTCGGCGGGAATACTGGCGTCCAGTTCTTCGTCCGGGTCCTCGGTCTCCCGTTCGGTGTAAACCGGCCGCAGGCCAGCCAGCGCCCGGTGCAGCGCCTCTCCAAGGTTCGTGCCGGGACGCGGCTTGCAGACGCTTTCCATGCCGTACCGGCCGCTTTCCAGCACCATGTCACCCAGCACCATGTCCGGGTGCTCCACAAAATAGTGGTTCATGGTGATGCCGGTGGAATCGTCCAGATACACCCATGCCGGGTCGGCGTCGATGATGTGGTCCCGCCTTTGCAGAAAAAGAATGTCGGTGGTGACCTCGGTGCCTGCGCTGCGGGCGAAGGTGTTCTCCGGCAGACGGACCGCGCCCAGCAGCTCCGCCCGCTGTGCCAGATACCGGCGCACCTCCGGGCTGGCCTTGTCCATGGTGCCTTTGCTGGTGATGAACGCCACAAGGCCGCCCGGACGCACTTTGTCCAGCGTTTTGGCGAAGAAATAGTCATGGACCAGAAAATTGTGCTTGTCATACCGCTTGTCGGGAATTTTGTACTGTCCGAACGGCACGTTGCCAACGGCGGCATCGAAAAAACTGTCGGGGATGGGGGTACTCTCAAAGCCCTGAATGGCGATGCTGGCATTCTGGTATAGCTGGCGGGCAATACGCCCGGAGACCGGGTCCAGCTCCACGCCGTACAGCCTGCTTTCGCGCATTTCCGGCGGCAGCATTCCAAGAAAGTTTCCCACACCGCAGGAGGGTTCCAGAATGTTTCCGGCCTGGAAACCGAGGGTTTGCAGTGCGGTGTAGATTTCCCGGATAACCACCGGCGGCGTGTAAAAGGCGTTCAGCGTGCTGGCGCGGGCGGCCTCAAATTCAGCAGCCGTCAGCAGCCCGGACAGCTCGGTATAAGCAGAATGCCACTCGGCATTGTCCGGGTCAAACACCTGCGGCAGACCGCCCCAACCCACATACCCGGCCAGAATGCTCTGCTCCTCTGCGTTGGCAAGGCGGTTTTCCTGCTCAATGGCCTGCAGGGTACGGATGGCGGCCACGTTGGCCGCGTATTTGGCCCGCGCACCGCTGGGGGCAAGCTCATCCGTCTGAATGTGATAGGTCAGGCGCTGGTCGGCGGGAATTTCCGGGTACAGAATGTTATCCTGCATCCGGGGGCGGTGCTGTGGTTTGGGTTTCGGCGGCGGAGCAAGAGCCGATTGCTGTTCCGGCTCTTTTTCCGGTTCGGTGTGCAGGCGTTCCACGACAATGTCATAGGGCAGGCCCGTTTGCCCGGCGGGAAATGTGATGGAGTCCCCGGTGTTTTCTGCGTTGCTGTCCAGCGGTTCTGGTGCTGTCAGGTGGCTGTTTTTCGGGTTGGCGGCCATCAGCCGGGCAAATTCGCTGCGGCTCACGGCGCGGCTGATGAGGGATTCGCCCTCCTCATGGAGCCGGATATCCGCCAGCCCGATGTTCTCCACCGTAAACGGCTTGTCATCTTCCAGATAAACGGTATCCCCCACAGCCAGAGGGCGGAGCGGCTGTTCCGTTTTGGAATGCGCCTGCTGGTAGAGATCTTCGGCGCTGGCAATCATCGTATCGAAATCCAGATTGCCGAGTTGGCCGTTCAAATCCTCCGGCGTATCACAGACGATTTCCATGATGGTTTTATCGTCAACCTGATACACCAGCTTTCGCTCGATCAGGTCGGCAAAGACTTGAACGGAATGTTCGTGGTCGGATGTGGTGCTGAACGCGAGATTCACATGGTGCAGATCGGTGAAATCTGCGTCGCTGTCAAACTCATCCTGACAGTATTCGTTGATCAGCCGGATGGACTCCTCGATCTCAGTGGACAATTCCGCTGCCTTGGCTTTTTGAGCCGGATGCCGCAGGCTGTCATTGAGAGGATTTTCCCGCAGCCTGCGCTCAAATTCTTCGCGGGGCAGTTCGGTATCCACCAGAGGAAAGGTCTCATCGTGCAGGCGCATGATGTCCCCGATGCCGGATATGGTGTATGTGTCGCTGCCAATGTGAACGGTATCCCCAAGCGTATAGACGTATTCCGGCGCGTCGGTTTCTTTCCCGGCCCGGTATTCCCTGTATTGGCGCTGCTCGTCGGAGTTCAGGTAACGGTCTGCGGTAATCAGCTCTCCAATTCGCTTGGCGGCTTTGTTCCAGCTCAGCTTGCAGGAAGGCTCCCGGAAATTTTTGCGAAGCAGAATCCCTTTGCCGTCATAGGTCAGATCCCAATCTTCCATGATGGGGAACCGCCCGCCGTTCCCGTATTCTTTTTTGAGAAAGGCGGCGTTTTCAGCGGTGGAGGCGTTCTTTTGGAACTGCTCATAAATGCGCAGCTTGCCTTTCGCAAATCCGCTGCCGTCCAGCAGTACCTCGTCAATCATCTCCTGCGGCACAACAAAAGCGGAGGATTGTTCATCCTCCGCCTGCAGGATCTGTTCTTTCTGGTCGGCTTCACTCAGCAGCAGATTACGTCGCTGAAAATCACTTCCTCCGCCGCCTGCCGGATGTTGTTCATCCGGCGTGTCCACGCCATCGGGTCGCGGGCTTTCAGGCTCTCGGTCACGCCCTGCTTCTGTGCCATCTGTGTTGTCAGATTCCGCATCATCTCGCCGGCCTGCTCCTGCACCCGCATCAGATGCGGCATCAGCTGGCCGCCGGCCTGCATCGTCAGATACAGCGGGCGCTTGTTCTCCTTCAGGTACTCCCGGCGCTGTATCGCGTATTTGCCCAGCGTCGGCTGGCTCTCCAGCGTCAGGTCGGGCAGCAGATACTCGCCCTGTTTCGTGTACGTCAGTTCCATGGGTCTGGCTCCTTTCTTCGGTTGGGTGGGATTCCTTGTCCCCATTATCTGTCACAATGGGAGTTTTTGCAAATGTGCGGATTCGCTGTTTTTGCGCCGCCCGCACAGTGGACTCGATTTCCCGCAGCCCCATCCCGGCAATGTCGCAGACGGCGGCTCCCAGCAGGGAAGCGGTTTCCGGCGTGCTGAACAGCGGCAGATACTGCCTGCAATCGTTCAGCAGGCCGGTGCTGTCGATTCCGGCGCGCTCCCACAGCACCGCTGTGATGGAGCGCTGCACCAGATAGGTGTATACGCGGTTCAAATCCTCCGCAGAATACCGCGCCAGCAAGGTGCCTGCGGTACACGCGGCAAGCTGGTCACTGTAATCCGTCAGGTTTTCGTCGGCCAGAATGACGGCGGTATCCGCAAGGATCTGTGCAAAGGAATAGTCTGCGGCGTCTGCGCCATAGGTATTTGCCAGCGTTTCGCGCACTGCGGGAACGTCCTGCTCCGTCAGTTCCCACAACCGGGGCGGGTTTCCTTGGGAACTGTTGGTGTCGGCTACATCAAACACATACCGCAGCCGGGGGCGGTTGCCGGAAGTATCCAGAAGCGCAATGCCGCGGGAGCCAGCGTTGACCCACCGCCCGATTTTGTTCCATGTCTGCATCTGTGCGCAGGCGATGGCATTTGGCCGCTGTGCGTGAATGAGCAAAATGTTCTCAAACGGATATTTGTAATGGCGGGATACGCTGCGCAGATACCCGCGCCACGCAGGCACATCCCGCACCATCTTTTCCAGCGTGTCGCGCTGAAGCTGTTCCAGCGTCTGCTGTTTGTTGGGCAAACTCGCTCCCTCCTTTCGGGGTTATCGCTCCTCCCTGTGTTTCGCAGTTCGGGACGGACTGAGCAGGCTCTCCTGCATGGGAGTCACCTTGCTGCCGCACCGATCCATGCACTCGGCAAATTCGCAGATATGGTAAAGGCCATTCCCGACTTCCAGATGGTAGTCATCAATGTACCGGCAGGTTCTTACCGTTTTCCCGCCGTCCGGCTGCGTGATGCAGATTTTTCCGCCATCCTGAATTCGGAACTGTTCCTGATAATCCGGCGTGATAAAGCGGATGCCGCGCTGGGCCTTGGCCATGTGAAGCTCCAGCCAGTCGCGGCGATAGCAGTAAAGGTAAGAGTATTCGCCCCTGTGTGGATTCAACCGAAGCATGAGAGAGTAACGCTCGGAATCTGCACGGAATCCATATTCCCGGTCGGTGATTTGGCTGTCCGGCTGGGAATAACAGCAGGATGCCATGTCAGAACGGCTGCGGAGAATGCCGCGATACTGCGCGTCACTGCGCAGCGCGTTGACGGCATCATCAAAGAAGGCTTTGAATTCAGGGGTGTTCAGATTCCTTGAATGGTCGTCCCATGAGGTATAAAAGTCCTTTCCATCGGGGCCGCAGTCCAAACGCAAATGGCCAATACAGCCGATTTGCGCCATGATTTGCTGGCTCTGCGTGTAGCAATAAAGGGATTCAGGCCCCGTCATGGGGCGCAGGGTCATTTCCATGTTGTTCTCCTGTAAATTGATACCCGGCAGACGGTGAAGCCTGCCGGGTATGGTCAGTGTTGTAATTTCAGCAGAAGCTCGTCGATGGCGTCGGTATAACGCCCCTCGGCCTTCTGTTCTTTTCGCACCTATATCTTTGCGCGAAATGTTTTGCGGTTTATAACCGCAAAATAGATTGATTTTCGCATCGTATTGCGGTATACTATACAAAACTGGAGGTGGTCAGCGTGATTTACAGACCTGTCTATGTAGATAAGATGATGGCTTATGCGGACACGCCCTTCGTCAAAATCCTTACTGGTGTCCGCCGCTGTGGAAAGTCAACAATTCTGAAAATGATTATGGAGACGCTTCAAAAGGAGCGTGGCGTTCCCATGGAACAGATTGTCAGCTATCGCTTCGATTCCATGGAATACGAGGACATGACTGCGAAGCAGATGTATCAGGAGCTGAAAGGCAGACTGTGCCCCAATGGGAGGACCTACCTCTTTCTTGATGAAGTGCAGGAAATCAAAGGGTGGGAAAAGGCAGTCAATTCTCTGGCTTCAGATTTTAACGTAGACATTTATGTGACGGGTTCCAACTCCCGCATGATGTCTTCTGAGATTTCCACCTATCTGACCGGGCGGTATGTGTCATTCCGAATCTACACCTTGTCCTTCCGGGAGTATCTGACATTCAAAAGCCAGTACGCGGTGGTGGAGGATGTTCATAAAGAGCTTGCCAACTACATCCGATTGGGTGGTTTCCCTGCAACACATTTACGGGCGTATGGGCAGGACGAGGTTTATACCATCGTCCGGGATATTTACAATTCCACGATTTTCTCGGATATTGTCAAGCGTAATCAGATCAGAAAAATCGATCAGTTGGAGAGAGTTGTCCGGTATACATTCAATAACGTAGGCAACACCTTCTCGTCCAAGGCAATCTCCGACTACCTGAAAGCAGAGCACCGATCTCTGGACAACGAAACTGTATACAGCTATCTGGAAAAGCTGGAGAAAGCGTATCTTCTGCATCGGTGTTCCCGGTACGATCTGAATGGCAAGGAGATTCTGAAAACGCAGGAGAAATTCTACCTGGCCGACACCTCTCTTCGCTACAGCGTTCTTGGCTATAACGATGATACGGTTGCAAGCAGTCTGGAAAATATCGTCTACCTTGAACTGTGCCGTCGGGGATATACCGTCTATATCGGCAAGACCGGAGATGGCGAGGTGGACTTCGTTGCAACCCGGCAGAACGAGAAGCTTTATGTTCAGGTCACGCAGCGTATTGAATCCGAAAAGACGGAGAAACGCGAGTATGAACGTCTGTTGGAGATTCGTGACAATTATCCCAAATATGTTCTGCGTACCGACGAGTTTGTCGGCGGCAATTACGAGGGCATCATCACCATGCACGTTGCGGATTTCCTGCTGAGTGGGGCATACTGAGCGCAGCGCGTTGACTTTGTTTCCATGTTGTTCTCCCGTAAAATGATACCCGGCAGGCGGTGGAGCCTGCCGGGTATGGTCAGTGTTGTAATTTCAGCAGAAGCTCGTCGATGGCGTCGGTATAACGCCCCTCGGCCTGCTGTTTTTTGCGCAGGGCCATCAGGGCGTCCCACGCCAGACGATACTCCGTTCTGGTAAGGGAAACCATGACTTTCTTTTCCTTTGTGAGTCCGAACATAGGGTGCCGCCTCCTTTTTTGTCTTATGGTAGCGCAGATGGCTTGCCGACGCAAATGTGCGGATTCACAGTAGAAAATCATTCATACTCAGCTGCCTGTCCTCCCATCGGAACATTTCATCAATTTCCGAAAACGTCATCACCCGGTTGAACCTCTCGGTGGCCTTGTTGGGAAGCGCCTGCAAGGCCAGCATACGGTTCCACAAATCCGGGTGATGGTCGTACAAATGGCGTAGCTCCTTGGTTTTTGCATTGGGGCAAAACCAGCACCCGCCGCGGGGCGCAAAATCGTAGATGGGAGAAAGAAGCCCCGCTTGCTGACATAGCTGTAAAGCCGCCCTTTCGTTGATTTTGTATTTCTCCAGCAGAGAAATCTGGTTTTCTTTCAGGCGCTTCAACCGTTTTGACTCATCCCATGCGATGCCAAGGTATTGGACGGTGTCGGTGGGAAGCTGTTTTTTGTAGGCAGTCAGCGGCGGGATTTTGCAATCCCGCTGGATGATACAGCGCCCGGTCAACGGGAAGGATTTCAGTTTGTTTTTTCCTTTCCCACGGCTCACGGTTTGACAGAAGCAGGACACATAGGTTTCGGACGAGTGCAGAATGACGGTGGGCAGGCCGCGCTCTGCAAAATATGGAATCGCCTTTTCATAAATGAATTGCCGGTGTTCCGGGTGTTCGCCGGAGCAGGTTTCGTCAAACATCACCTCACAGTAAATCAACTGGTCCAGAGGTTCATGGTACTGCAATGCGGTCAGCGCTGTGGCAATGCTGTCTTTACCGAAACTGCACGATAAGATATGTGACATAAAACAAAAAAGCGGCACAGCCGATGTTGGCTGTGCCGGTTAGCGGGAAGGTTCATGGTGATGTGGTTGTTTCTGAGATTTGGCTACCATGAACCGTTGGTATTCTTCCGGTGTGGTGCGCATACGAAGTAAGCCAAAAGGCGTTTGCGCGAACACTTCCGGGGCGCGGAACTTCTGCAGATAGCGGGCCGCCTGTTCTTCTGTAAGACTGCAAAAGTTTTCACCGGAAATTCCACAGATGAAGAATGTCCCGGCAATCACATCGTAATCTTCCAGAGCGCGGTTGAGGGGCAGCCCATTGAGCTTTCCTTCATCGTTGCAGACAAGGGCAGCCATGTCATTGGGCCAGGGATAGACACAGTCAATCAGGCCGCCAACAATCTCCTGCTCAGCTTTCAGCGTTGGCTCGATTTCGGCAATGCGGGCATACTGGCCCGGCTCACAGATCACGACTTTCATGGTCTTTCACCTCATACTGCGGGTCGTTTTCGGGCGGCAAATCTTTGGTTTTATGACGATGCCGCCAGTAAAGCAGGACTGCCAGCATAATGGCAGACAACCCGGCCAACACAACCAACAGCGCCAGCGGAGAATCATCGCCAGTCTGTGGAATGCGGCGCACCACCGGAGTCGGTACGGGTGTGGGTTCCGGCGTGGGCTGTGGTTCTTCCGGCTTGGAGACAGGTGTGGGCGGAAGCAGCTCATCCACCATGGTCAAATGGTTGGAGTCTACAAACTGCCACTGTTCGTTGGAATTGGCGCGGTAATAAACCGTCAGCTTGTTTTCGGGGGTGCGCAATACCTTGAACTGGATGTCCTGCGCCAGCCGGTAACCAGCGGGCGCGGCATCTTCGTGCAGAATGTATACCCGTTCGGTGGTTTCACTCGAAAGCACAATGCCACCGGGAAGCGTGTCATCCGGGCCGGTCACCGGCAACTGTTTGGGCTGACTGGTGCTGGTCCATGTGACAATACAGGTACCTGTTTCATCGCGGATGCTCAATGTGGCTCCCGGCAGTTCTTTGCCGCCCACATCGGTCTTGTGGATGTAGAGGGCAGGCGTATCCTTCATGGTGACAGTTTGGATTTCGCCGGTAGGCAGGACTTCAAACGAGACCTTTTCCGCAATGCCGTACCCTTCCGGCGCGGTGAGCTCCAACAGTGTGTAACTGCCAGCGGGCAGGCGGTCAATGCGGTGCGGGGTGTCAGTGGAAACCCATTGCTCCACCAACTGTCCCTCGCTGTCGTAAATTTGCAGCGTGGCGCCGGGCAGTTCCTCCCCGGTCACGATGTCGGTTTTGGAGATGTCGACCTTGATGATGTCATCCTGCATCACGACCGTCTGGCTGTCACAAATCTGCCAGTCACCATTCTCGTCCTTGTAGAACACTTCGTTTCGCTGTTCATTTCCGTTCTGTGTCAGCTTGAAGATAATGCTTTCGGCAAAGGCATATCCAGCGGCAGGTTTTGCCTCGGTCAGTGTGTATTCCTTTTCCAGTTCCAAGCCACGGATGGTGTGCGGAACATCGGTGGAGGTCCACTTTTCCACTTCGTTTCCATCGGAATCGGTAATCGTCAGTTCTGCGCCCGGCAGCTCGGCACCGATGGTAATATCCGTTTTGGAAATATGGACAGTGGTGCGCAGGTTGGTGTTGGTGGCGCTGACCACCTGATACGCCACATTCTGGCCGGGGTAGGTAAAGCTGATGTTCATCGGAGTGCTGTCCAATAGATACCCGGCAGGCGCTTTTATTTCCACAATGGTATATTTGCCGCTGTTGTAGGCGGCGGTCCAGACGCCATTTTCTGGCGCGATATGGCCTGCGGCATATTGTTCGCCGCGCATGGGAACGTCCATCGGGAACCAAACAAACCCGCTTGCATCGGTGGGGAAGCTCTCAGCCAACAGGTCACCGGCGTTGGCCAGCTTGCTGCCGTGGGTATCGTAGATGTCATCCACCGTGAAAAGTTGGTACACGGCACCGGCCAGCATGGTGTCGTTCTCCCTGTCTTTCTTGTAAATGCCCACACCGATTTTACCGGGCGCATCGGGAACAGGAATCACACGCTCGTTCGTGAACAGCAGTACCTGTTCTTCTTTCTGTTGGTCGGCGGCATCCTTCACGTTGAAGATGCCGTATTCTTTGGTTTCGTCACCTGTCGTAATGGATTGCGCCAGCACAAGGTCATTGCGCTGGTTATCCCATCCAAGGGTCACGGTGTAGACCTGTTCCGAGAGGGTGAAACCATATGGCGCGGTCACTTCCCGAATCTCATAGGTGCCGAGGGGCAGCGTGATGCTCACCTCACCAGCAGCGCCATTGTGAGACACAGAGAGGAAATCATACGTCGCCTCAGTGCCGTTAGGGGCAAAGGCGGTGCTGTCGATCTGGCCGTCCCTGCCGGTGGTGACAGTGGCCACAAGGTCGCCGTCCCGGTACCAGAAGGTACCCTGCCGATCCGGCGTGGCAATGTCGCCTTTGGCGCGAATCTCAAAAGTGGCTCCGGCGAGATTTTCTGTGGTGTAGATAAATTGTCCATCCGAATAGCCTGTCAGCACCTCGCCCTGCTTGCGGATGGTGATCTGGCCCAGCGTTTCGTGGTTGAAATACTGCTCAGTCACGATGTAATCGTCCATATCGTCATAGGCATTGTCGATGACCTGATACACCCGCTCGGAGGTGATTTCAAACTCCACATAATATGCGGAATCGTTGTAGTACCCCTCCGGCCCATGAACCTCCACCACACGGTAGCGGCCCAGAGGCAGCTTTTCCGGCGTTTTCAGAAGGCCGTTTCCGTCCGTGTAGAACACACTGGTTTTGGCGGTGGCGCTGCCATTTCGCGGGTCGGTCATTTCCACCAAATCCGCCCGACCATTTTCGACAATCCGGTAAATGGAGAAAGCGGTATCAGCAATTTTCACGGCTTTTCCTGTTTCCACATCCGTCTTAATGAGCCGCAGGTACCCCTCCAGTTCCTCATCCAGCACATGGAAACTCATGTAGCTGTTGCTGGCGGCAGTGACCGCTCCGTAGGGCGTGCAGAACACACTCTGAGGGGCCTTGGAATCCACAGTCACGATGAACGGGTCTGCCTGAAATACGTCCTTGGGAACGGTGGTTTCCACCACAAGATACTGCCCATACGGAAGGCCCTGCACCCGGAATTTTCCGTCCTCGTTGGTGAAAATTTCTCCCAGCCGGT
>CALZZE010000026.1 GCA_945830575.1 uncultured Subdoligranulum sp.
TGGCCTGCAGGTCGTCCTTCAGCGGGTCGGAGGAGACCTCGATGGCCTTGCCCTCGTCGTCCACGGCCAGCAGGTAGCGCAGCCAGCCCGCCAGCGCCAGCGGCACAGACACCAGCGTATTCAGATCGCGGCCCTCAGCGATATAGCTCTTGATGGTCTCGCCGAAGCGGATGCCCACCTTTTGGGAGGTGTCGGTGGCGATGCGCTGGGGCGCGTCCGGCATGAAGGGGTTGGGTAACCGCTGGGTGACCACTTCGTCGATGAAGTCCTTGGGGTCGAGGATGCCGGGATTCACCACTACGGGCAGGCCCTCCACGTAGCCCAGACGCTTGATGAGCGCCACGATGTCGGCGTCCTTCATCTCCTCGCAGATGAGGTCGTAGCCCAGCATGCAGCCGTACACGCTCATGGCGGTGTGCAGCGGGTTCAGGCAGGTGGTGACCTTCATGCGCTCGGTCTTGTTGACGGTGTCGCGATCGGTGAGGTAGACGCCGGCCTTCTCCAGCGGGGGACGGCCATTGGGGAACTTGTCCTCGATGACCAGATACTGGGGACGCTCCGCGTTGACGAACGCCGCGATATAGGTGTTCTTGGAGGTGATGATGGGAGCCATATTCTCGATGCCGTCCTTGGCCAGGCTCTCCTCCACCATCTTGTGGGGACGCGGGGTGATCTTATCGATCATGGACCAGGGGAAGGCGATCTTGCTCTCGTCATTCAGATAGTCCACGAAGTCCTGACCCACAAAGCCCTTCTCCGCCCAGGCCTTGGCCACCGTGACCACGCTGCTCATCAGCTTCTCGCCGTTGTGGGAGCAGTTGTCCATGGAGACCACCGCCATGGGATACTGTCCGGCCTTGAACCGCTCGAACAGCAGCGCCGCCACCACGCTCATGGCGTGACGGGCATGGTCGGGGCCTTCGTCAATGTCGGCCTGCACCACCGGCATCAGGCTGCCGTCCGGACGGTACAGCGCGTAGCCCTTCTCGGTGATGGTGAAGGACAGCATCTGCAGGCCGGGGTCGGTGAAGATCTCCTTCAGGCGGGCCATCATCTCCGGCTCGGCGGAGTTGACGCGCAGACCCTCGGCCACAGAGCCGATGATCTCCCGGCTGGTGGTGCCGTCGGCGTTCAGCGTGACGTTCATGGTCAGGCTGTCGAAGGGGGTGTAGATTTTGTCGATGACGTCATAGTCAAAGGTATCGCCCACGATGATGCCCTTGTCGGACAGGCCCTCGTTGAGCAGCCGCTGCTGGAGCGCCGCCACAAAGCCGCGGAAAATGTTGCCGCCGCCGAAATGCACCCAGATGGGATGCTCTTTGGTGGCCTTCACCATGGCTTCGTGGTCGAACTTGGGCAGGGCAACGCCCTTGGCCTCCCATTCGGCTTTCTGGTTGACGATGGATGCTGCGTTGAGTTTCATACCGTAAAAACTCCTTTTCTGCTGCGATGATGGATTATTTCTTGTCGTCGTCCTGCAGATCGTTCAGGATGCAGGCGCTGGCAATGTCCTTGGTCTCCATCTTGCCGGCGGCAAGGTCCAGAACCTGCTGCCAGACCTGCTCGTCCACCACAACGCCCAGCTCCATGTTCTTGGCGCGGGTCGCGGCGGTGCGCTCGCCGGGGCAGGTCACGCGGCCGCCCTCGCGGTCCGGCTCGGTGGCGTCAGCGGCGGCCACACGGTCGTCAAACTTGGCCTGGATCTCTTCCTCACTGCCGAACAGGTACGGGTCGTAGGCGATGAAGATCTGGCAGCAGCCGGTGCAGCTGCCGCGGCCTTCCCGGTCGAGGTCGGCGCCGGTCTTGCCGTTGGCCATGGCGGCGGCGGCCAGGTCCAGCGCGATGGCCATGCCGGTGCCCTTCCAGTAACCGGTGGGCAGAATGCGGCCGCTGGCCTCGATGGCGCCGGGGTCGCTGGTCAGGTTGCCGTCCTTGTCAAAGCCGCCGGGGTAGGGCAGCTGCTTGCCCGCCAGACGGTAGACGCCCAGCTTGCCGTAGGCATACTGGCTCATGGCCATGTCCAGCACGATGGGGCCGCTCTTGCGGGGGATGGCGATGCAGAAGGGGTTGTTGCCGACGCCGGGCTTTTTGGAGCCCCACATGGGCATGCAGCTCTCGGTGTTGGTCCAGCTGATGCCGATGAAGCCGGCCTCGGCAGCCTGCCAGGCGTAGGAGCCGCCGCGCATCCAGTGGGTGGTGTTCTTCAGCGCCACGCAGCCGATGCCATGCTCCTTGGCCAGCGCCACGGCGCGGTCCATGCAGAAGCGGGCGTTCAGCACGCCGATGCCGAGATGGCCGTCGTAGTTTTCCACAGCGCCCTTGGCGCCCACCAGCTCCGGCTTGGCGTTGATGTCCACCCAGCCCTTCTGCACATACTCCGCAAAGCGGGGCACGCGGTTGAGGCCGTGGCTCTCGATGCCTTCCAGGCTGCTGTCAGCGTGGGTGGAGGCGCAGACCTCAGCCTGCTCTTCACTCAGTCCGAGATTCAGGAATGCCTGCTTGACAGTGGACTTGACGGTTTCGTAGGGAACTCGAATACTCATGGTGGTTTTCTCCTTTCAATGGCTGCTACTGATATATCAGAAGGGGATTTCTGATATATGAATTTCTTATCTGAGAATAGAATACCACAGGGAAACGCCGTTTTCAATAGCACGAATCACCAATTTTTTTGAAAGAATTCTTTCAAAATTACACAAAATTTATAAGAATGGGCTTGACTTTTCCTTAGGAAACTGATATATTAGTATCAGAAAAGGAGGCGAGCGGATGACGGGACTCATTGTGCCGGAATTTCACCGGGATGAAAACAACCGAAAATATGCCTGCCGCGCGCTGCGTATGAATATTATGACGCTGCGATTGAAACCGGGGGAGGCCATCAACGAGGCGGAGCTGTGTGACCTTCTGCACATGAGCCGGACGCCCATTCATGAGGCTATCGCGGCACTGCGGGACGAATGGCTGGTGGAGATCTTCCCCCAGCGGGGGACCCGTGTGAGCCGCATCGATCCGGCGCTGGTGAAGGAGGGCTATGCCACCCGCCTGCTGCTGGAAAGCGATCTGCTGCGGGATTCGGCGGGCAAGCAGGGCCGGGCACAGATCCATGAGCTGCTGGAATGTATGCGCAAGATGGAGCTGCTGCGGGACAAAATGCCGGAGGCAGTGGATGAGTTCATCGGTCTGGACGATGAACTGCACCGCATGATCTACTTTTTCGGCGGCCGCCGCCACACATGGCATGCCATGCGCGGTCTGGTGAGCCACTATGACCGGCTGCGGTATCTGGACGCGCTGGACGGCAATTGTGACTATGAGCGGGTGATGCGCCAGCACCGGGAATTCTGCGATTATCTGCTGATGGGCATGCCGGACGGCGTGAGCGCCGAACAGAAGGTGCGCGAACACCTGACAAGCTACAAGGGAAACCTGCTGGAGAGGATGGAGCGGCACCCGGATTACTTCTCCATTGAGGGCATTGAGAGATAAGGCAAAACGGCGGCGGTCATCCGGAAGGATGGCCGCCGCCGCGGTGTATGGATTCAGAACAGCCCGAACCGTTTGGCGGGAGGCGGGGCGGTCAGCGCGTCCAGCAGATAGTCATAGACCTGCTGCATGGCGGCGGGCTGCACCCACTGCACCTTGTCCCGGAATCCACCGTGCATGGTGGACATGACTTCCATTTCGCCCAGCATCATCTGCATTTCCGGCGGCCGGCCCAGAAAACCGCCCCCGTGTGCGGCGATGGCATCCAGAAATTTGGTGTCCCACTGGGGCATCACCGCCAGACTCAGCACCGGCTGACGCCGGGAGGGAAAACAGCATTCATCTCCCTCGGGCAGATACCGCACCATCCGTCCGTGATGGGCGGCCAGCCGCTTTTTGTCGCAGAATACCGCCGCGGCGGGCTTTTTCTCGCCGCCTTTGGCGTAAAGGGCCAGCGTGTCGCCGTAGCCGCAAACGTCCAGATTCACCACCACCGAGAATTCCCGGGTGCGGGCGGCCTCGAACAGCTTGGCGCCGGTGTGGCCCTTTTCCTCCCCGTCCAGAAACGCGAACCCAACAGGGATACCCTGTTCCCGGGTGGCCTTCGCCAGCGCAAGGAGGATGCACACCGCCGCCGCGTTGTCGTTGGCGCCGGGGCTGCCGGGGTGGCCGTCATAGTGGGCACACAGCAGGGGACACAGGGCATCACTCTCCGGAAACAGCAGATAGTTGCACGCCGGGTCGGGATGGGTCTCATCCGCCTCCTCGGTTTGCAGTTCCGGCACAAGGCCCTCCGCCGCAAAAGCGGCTTCCAGCGCGGCACGGCGGGCAGCGGCATCAGGCTGGGCCAGCGCCGCCAGATGGGTTTGCAGTTCCAAAACGGGTCATCCTTTCCGGCGCGGACATCATAGGCAGGTGTCCAGCGCGACTTTGATCACGATTTTGCGCAGATCGGCAGGCTGGCCCGCCTGAATGGCGGGGATGTGCACATCCCACGGGAAGAACATGGCATAGCTGCCCACCTGCATCTCAAGGATGCCCTCCCGCTGGGCGGGGTCGTTTTTGTAAAAACGGATATCCCGGGGCGTGTCCAGCAGGTCTTCGTCCACCACGCCGCTGCCCAGATCGGGATACCAGCCGATGCGCTCGGGGCCGCCCGCCGCCAGAAACTGCACGTCAATGTAGCGGCGGTGACATTCGGGACGCAACTCCTCCCGGGGTTTGGTGGTCACGTCCAGAACCTGTAAAATCATGTTTTCGCCGTCCAGCTCAAAACGGCCCGGCTCATGGTGAGCCAGATCGTTCTCTTTCAGAAAGTTGACGGCACGGCGCAGCGGCTCGGGCAGCAGCGCCAGCTCAGAGGATTCGTAAATGTTGCCGGAAATCATAGGGAGCCTCCTTTTCGGTTACTGTAATGAGGTGCAGCCGCCGTCCACCTTGAGGGTTACGCCGGTGATGAACTCGGCGGCCTCACTGCACAGGAACAGCGCGGCGGCGGCAATGTCGCTGCCTTCGCCCAGACGTCCCACAGGAATGTGGCTGACAATCTTGTTGTAGAACGCGGGGTCATCCAGACGGTCGGAATTGATGGGGGTTCGCACAAAGGTGGGCGCGATGGCGTTCACCGAGATGCCGTACTTGGCCCACTCCACGCCCAACTGCTGGGTGTACAGGTTGATGGCGCCCTTGCTGGCGCAGTAGGCGGCGTAATCCGACAGGGCGCACAGGTACGCCTTGGCGGAGCTGAGGTTGACGATGCGGCCTTTATGGGCGGGGATCATCCACTTGCGGGCGGCGGCCGCGCAGACCAGATGGGTGCCCTTCACGTTCAGGTTCATCACCCGGTCAAAGCTGGCGGCGTCATACTGCTCGGCGGGTTTCAGAATGTTCATGCCGGCGCTGTTCACCACCATCAGGACGGGGCCGAAGGCCTCATCCACGGTGTCGATCATGGCCTGCACGTCGGCCTCATCGGTGATGTCGCAGCGCACCGCCAGATACCGGCGGCCCTCGGCGGCGGCCAGCTCCGCCAGATCGGGGGCACTCTCGGGATGACGGCTGCAAACGGCCACGTCGATGCCGTTTTGCAGGAACATCTCCGCGATGGCATGACCCAGACCGCTGGTGCCGCCGGTGATGAGCGCGGTGCTACCCACCGGGGCGAAGGGAGTTTTCATGGAAACAGACATGGGTACATCTCCTTCTTCCTTTTCCAAAAACAGCCTCCCCGACGGGGAGGCTGCGGTCATGTGAACAACTTACTTGCTGAACTCAGCCAGACCTTCAATGGCGTAGACGCGCACCGGGCAGGAATCCAGACCGATGATGGGCACCGGCGCGTAGCTGATGAAGAAGGTGTCGGTGGTGAGCTGATCCAGATTCTCCAGAACCTCCAGGAAGGTGCAGTTCTGAGCCATCAGGATGTCGTGGAAGGGCTTGACATTGCGCACATCGCCCTCGATAGCCACGCCGTCACCAAAGCCGACGCACTGAACCTTGCGGTCCGCCAGCCACTGGGCCATGTCCGCGCCGACCTGCAGACGATGGTCGGTGGGGCCGCCGGTGAGGCTGGTGAAGGGAGGAATCTTGTGGGGGCTGTCCAGGATGACGGTGTCGCCGGGCTGGACGCGGTCACCCAGAGCGGCCTCCAGGTCGGCGGCGGTGATCTGGTGATCCTCGGGCAGGTCCAGCGTCACATAGATGCCGCGGCCCAGGAACTGCTGCAACGGCAGCTCGGCCACGCTGGGCCAGTTGTTGTCGTGGTGGTAGGGGCACTCGCAGTGGGTGCCCAGATGGCTGCCGATGTCCACGTTGGTGTGGAAGTCAGGCACGTCACCGCCGGTGTTGAAGCGCCACAGATTGCAGCGGCGGCTCTCGGTGCTGGGGTCGATGACCTTGGTCAGGTCCACGATGCGCAGACCGCCCTTCTGGTACACCTTGGGGGGTAGTTGATCCTTGGGAACGGTTTTGGGCTTGCCGGCAACCCAATCATAAGTAAGCTCAGCCATAAGAAATGTCCTCCTGTTTCATTACATCTGTTTATCTCCCGGCGGGGCATAAGCCCGCCATGAAGTACCATTATTTGCCGCGGCCTTCCATCGCATGGACCATCTGAACCGCGAATTCGTGGCTGGGGGTGGCAACGCTGCCCTTTTTGCCGGCCCGCACAATGCTGCCGCTGATGGTGTCCACCTCGGTGCGGCGGCCGTCCCGCAGGTCGGCATAGATGCTGGTCAGGCCGTTGGGGGAGCGGTCGCACACCGCTTTCACCTCGGCGACCTTTTCGTCATAGTCAAACTCCATGCCCAGTCCGGCGGCGGCGTCCACAGCCTCCCGGATGAGCTGGCAGCACATGGCCCATGCGGCCTCGTTTTGGGAAATGTAGCCCAGCGGCACCTGCAAAATGCCGGTGAGGACGCTGGCCGACACGTTGGTGAACATCTTGTTCCAGATCATCCGCTGCACGCCGTCGGAGGTGTCCGCCTCCAGACCACATTGGGTGAAGGCGTCGGCAAACTTCTGCAGACGGGCGGCGCTGCCGGTGACACAGCCCATGTGGGTGATGCCGCTGCCGCCGTGGTTGGTGACGCCCACGCCGGCCACCGAGGCGTTGTGCTGGGTGGTGCCGATGATGATGTGCTCCTCATCCACGAACTTGCCCAGCGTGTCCTCGTGGCCGCTGCCGTTCTGAAGGGTCATCAGGTAGGTGTCGGGGCCGATGACGCTGCGGTTGTTACGGAGCGCGCCTTCGCTGAACATGGCCTTGACAAAGACCACCACCAGATCCACCGGCTCCATTCCTTCGGTGGAGAGGGTGGCGTGGGGGTGGTACAGCTGGGAGGAACCGTCCGGTTCCCGGACTTCCAGACCCTCGGCGTTGACCTTGTCCACCAGCGCGGCGTTCACATCGATGACGGTGACCTCGTGATGGCGGCTGAGATACGCGCTGAACAGGCCGCCCATGGCGCCGGAACCGAGCACTGCAATTTTCATAACGGGGATTCTCCTTTTATCTTGTTTGATTTATTTTACAGCCGGACCCGCACAGGCAGGCCGGGCTCTTTCAGGCGGCAAAGCCGCGCATCAGACAAAATATTGGGGCCTGCGCTGACGGCAGGCTTGCAGGATCGGCTCCATCTCGTCGTGCTCCCGCATCAGCGCCATACAGGCGTCCTCGTGGCGGCGGGTGCCCAGCGCCTGCACCAGTGCGGCGTGGGCACCGACGATGCGCCCCAGCACCGCCCGGTCCTCGTTGAGACGGTGCAACCGGTATAGGTCCGCGCTGGCGCGGCCCAGCGCCTGAAAGGCCAGAGGATAGTCCGCCAGCGCGAACAGCTGTTGATGGAACTGAGTGATCAGCTTGGCGGCGCCGGACAGTGCGCCGCGGGAGAGCATCTCGTATTCTTCCACCACAAGATGCTCCAGCGGCTCAAAGGCATCGGTGGACAGATGCATCGTGAACAGCCTGTCCAGCACAGCCAGACCCGTGGTGCGCAGCATCCAGACACTCTGGCGGATATTTTCCGGGTCCAGCAGCGGCACATAGACGCTGCGCGGCCCGGTACAAAGCATTTTTTCATGGATCAGCTGGAGAAAGGTGTCATGCACCGGGGTGCGGCTGACGCCCAGCTGGGCAGCGATGTCCGCCTCCACCAGCCGCTCGCCGGGAAGGAAGAACATTTCGCAGATATACATCACAAGCACGCGGTAGGAGTACGCCCGGGCAGATTCCTCGGGAGGGCGCACAGCGCGGATCATGGTAGACATTGGCGGCTCCTCCTTTCTGCGGGCTGCAGGGGCCAACAGGCGGCCTGACAGCTGATATTTTAGTGGGAAACCGTAAATCGTCTTTTATATATATTAGTATACACCAAGCCGGCGCAAATTGCAACACTGACTTGTATGCCAAAATTGTTGAATACTTCTTGTGCAATTTGCTAAAAAGCACTCCCCGAAATCGGGCAAAAAAGAAAAAAACGCAAAAAAAGCTCTTGCAAAACGCGCCGAGGCGTGGTATTTTATTGTCAGAACGATATGAGCTTGTGTGCAAACCATGGGGAAAATCGTTAAAATATCACTGAGGCCCTACCATGAATATGCAGAAACTAACTCAAAAAACGGTCGCCCGTGAGGATGTGTATGAGACCCTGCGCCAGCAGATCATTGAGTTTGAGCTGCTGCCCGGCGAGTTTCTCAGCGAAAACGGGCTGGCCGCCAAGCTGAATGTGAATCGCACCACCGTGCGGGAGGCGCTGGCCCGGCTGGAAATGGACCACTGCGTGGAGGTATTCCCCCAGCGGGGCACCCAAGTGAGCCGCATTTCTTCAGACCGCATCCGTCAGGCCGTGTTCCTGCGCAGTACGCTGGAGCAGAATGTGCTGGAGCAGCTCTGCGAGACCGGCGTTACGCCGGAGCAGTTCTCCCTGTTGGAGGAGAGCCTGCAGCGGCAGCGCAACTATTTTGCGGAGCAGAAGGAAAGCAGCCTTCTCAACGAGGACACCCGGATGCACCGGATGCTCTACCGCTTTTGCGGCCGGGAGGCAGCGTGGAATGCATTTTCCACCCTCAACTGCGATATGATGCGCATCCGTTTCCTGAAGATACGCACCTTCAGTTATCCCCGCGCCCAGCTCGGGCCGGTGGACAGCTGGGAAAACCTGCTCATCGAGCACCGCATGATGCTGGACGCGCTGCGCAAGCGGGACGCCGAGGCGCTGGGACTGCTGAGCAGTGCCCATCTTTCCCACATCGAGCGCAACGCCGCCGACCTGCGGATGATCTACCCGCAGTATTTCGAGGCGGATGCCTGATAAACTCCGTATTTTTTAAGCAGGACCGGCCCTGCCGGTTCCTTACTTAATAAATAAAATCCATTGCAACGTTCTGAGCCGGATGCTCTCCTGTCGTGGGGAGCGGACCTCTGCCGGGCGGCGGTGCAGACCGCCCCCGCACGAACCTATCTTTACGCGGATGACCGCGTTTTGAGTGTGCTCAGGGATGCTACCGCATCAGAAGGGAAGTGACAGCAAAGCCAAACATTCGTCCGAAAAGGGAAAACGTTTCACATTGAAAGAAAGGGGTATTATTTTGGAGTTTATTATTGGTATTTTGCTGCTCCTCACGTTCTTTGGCCTCGCTTACTACTGCATTAAGGGCCACAACCTGATGATCGGCTTCCTCGTCATCACCATCGCATGGACCGTCCTGTCTCTGGGCGGCACCGCCGTTTCTTCCGCCGACTTCCTGGCGTCCAACCCTGTTCTGACCGACACCACGCTGGTCAAGATGCTCAACGCCATCTACCAGTCCGCTCCCGAAGGCTGGGGCACCACCCTGGTCAACGTCTGCTGGGGCGCCTGGTTCGGCCGCGTCCTGATGGAGACCGGCATTGCCTCCACCCTGATCCGTAAGACCGTTGAGCTGGGCGGCGACAAGCCCATGGTCACCATCGCCCTGCTGAACATCGTTACCGCCATCATCTTCACCGCCATGACCGGCGCAGGCCCCGTTATCGCCATCGGCGTTATCGTGCTGCCCATCATGATGTCCCTCGGTGTGCCCAAGGCCATCGCCATGTTCAGCTTCATGGAGAGCGTTGCCGCCGGCATCTACCTCAACCCTGTCAACTTCGCACAGTATCGTGCGTTCTTCATTGAGCCCAGCGAGATGGAAGCCTTCACCCTCGGCTGGTACGCCGGCAAGTGGGGCTATGCGGCCGTCATCATCTCCGTTGTGGTCGCCACCGTCCTGTCCGGCATCTTCCTCAAGACCTCCAAGACCAGCCATGCCTGGGCTGCTCAGACCCGCGGCGCTGCCGAGCAGAAGGATGCTCCCTTCTACACCCTGTTCCTGCCCATCGTTCCCGTGGCTCTCAAGATCGCGTTTGACTTCTCCGTCATCGGCGGCTTCGTCATCGCCGGCTTCCTGGCCCTGTTCCTCTGCGGCAAGATGAAGGGTTCCTTCGCCGAAAACTGCCAGCTGGTCAACAAGCTGTACTATGACGGCGTTGTGGATACCGCTCCGCTGGTCGGCTTCCTGCTCACCCTGCCCATGTTCAACAAGGTTGCTTCCTACGCTTCTCCCTACTTCAAGGTCGTTCTCGGCCCCGTCATGCCCAAGAGCGAGCTGGTCGTCTGCGTCCTGTTCGCCGTCCTGCTGGGCCTGGGCCTGTTCCGTGGCCCCATGACTCTGGTCGGCTGCGGCGCCGCTACTCTGGGCGTGCTGTCCAACGTGGCGTCCTTCTCCGTGCCGTTCCTGTACTGCGTGTTCGCCATCCCCACCATCACCGTCAACATCGGTTCCTGCATCACCCAGTCCTGGGTTGCCTGGGGCCTGGCCTACACCAAGGTTGAGTCTAAGGATTACCTGAAGCTCTCCATTCCCTGCGCCTACATTGCCGGTATCCTGCTGTACGTGCTGACCATGGTCACCATGTCCGGTATGGGTCCTGAGTGGTTCATCTGAGCCAAAACCGTTTGAATCGTTTTTCTTTTACAGTACCGAATCCGCTACCCGCATCCTATGACCGGGGCATCCTGCGGTTGCTTGGGTTATGGGTCTGCGCGGCAGCACCCTGACGCAAATGAAACGGTGCCGCCGCCTTCAAAGGCGGCGGCGCTTTTCTGAAATCTGAAATATACGAAGAAAAGGAGAAGATTTATGGCAGGTCATCGCGCAGTTCGCGTGGGCATTGACGTCGGCGGCACCAACACCAAGTGCGTTGCCATGGACAACCTCACCCACGAAATCATCGGCAAAAACGAAGTTCTGACCACACATGACGATAAAGAGGGCGTTGCCGCCGGTGTTGTGCAGTCCTTCAAAAACTGCATGGCGGAAAACAACATCGCTCCCGAGGACGTTGTCTTCGTTGCCCACTCCACCACGCAGGCCACCAACGCCTTCGTGGAAGGCGACGTTGCCGACGTTGGCATCATCGGCGTGGCCGGCGGCGGTCTGGAAGGCTTCTTGGCCAAGCGCCAGCTGGCCCTCAAGGACATCATCCTCGACGAGAAGGTTGGCCGTAAGATCCCCGTCCACAACACCTTCATCAAGAAGAAGGAGCTGACCGACGAAAAGATCAACGCTGCCATCAAGGACCTGCTGGGCCAGGGCTCCAAGGTCATCGTGGCGTCCATGGCTTTCGGTGTGGACAGCATGGACGAGGAAGTCAAAATTCACGACCTGGCTGAGAAGCAGGGCGTGCCGGTCTCCATGGCCTCCGACATCACCAAGCTGTACGGCCTGACCCGCCGTACCCGCACCGCCGCCATCAACGCCTCCATCCTGCCCAAGATGATGGCCACCGCCAACGCCACCGAGAGCGCCGTTGTGGGCGCGGGCGTCAAGGTGCCTCTGATGATCATGCGCGGCGACGGCGGCGTTATGGAGATCAACGAGATGCGCAAGCGTCCCATCCTCACCGCTCTGTCCGGCCCCGCTGCCTCCGTCATGGGCTCTCTGATGTATCTGCGTGCCTCCAACGCCATCTACTTCGAGGTCGGCGGCACCACCACCAACATCGGCGTCATCAAGAACGGCCGTCCCGGCGTGGACTATGCCCAGATCGGCGGCCATGACACCTACGTCAACTCTCTGGACGTGCGTATTCTGGGCTGCGCCGGCGGCTCCATGGTTCGTATCAACAACCACGGCGTCGAGGACGTCGGCCCCCGTTCCGCCCACATCGCGGGCTGCAAGTACGCCTGCTTCACGCCCGAGGAGGAGATCGTCAACCCCGAGATCGTCATGCTCAGCCCCAAGCCGGGCGACCCCAGCGACTACGTGGCCCTCAAGCTGCCCAACGGCAAGATGATCTGCTTCACCAACACCGACGCCGCCAACGTGCTGGGTCTGGTGGACGAGAAGTACTTTGCCCACGGCAACGCCAACGCCGCCCGCAAGGCCATGCAGCCTGTTGCGGACAAGCTGGGCATCACGGTGGAGGAGCTCTGCACCCAGATTCTCGACAAGGACTTTGAGAAGGTCAACGCCTGCATCACCGCTCTGGCCGAGAAGTATCAGCTGGACCACGATGCCATGCGTCTGGTGGGCTGCGGCGGCGGTGCTGCCGCGCTGGTGCCCTACTGCGCCGAGAAGATGGGCCTGCCCTACAGCATCCCCGACAACGCGGAGGTCATCTCCTCCATCGGCGTTGCGCTGGCCATGGTCCGTGACGTTATCGAGCGCGTCATCCCCAACCCGACGCAGGAGGACATCAAGGAGCTGAAGAAGGAGGCCATCGATGCCGCCATCAACTCCGGCGCCTCTCCCGACTCCGTGGAAGTCCACATTGAGATCGACAACCAGACCGGCAAGGTCACTGCCATCGCCACCGGCTCCACCGAGGTCAAGACCACCGACCTGCTGAAGGAGTGCGACGAGGACGAGGCCGCCGAGCTGGCCAAGGCCGACTTCGGTCCCAAGGTCTCCAACGTGGAGCTGGCCGAAAAGACCGACAAGTTCTTTGTTTACAGCGGCAAGGTGGGCGAAAAGACCCCCGTCCGTATCGTGGACAAGAAGGGCTTCATCAAGGTGCAGTGCTCCGACGCCAAGGCCGTCAAGGTCAAGGTCTCCGACTACAAGGAGGCCGTTGAGAACATGTGGAAGGAGCTGGCCGTCTTCAAGACCGACACCGTCCTGCGTCCCGACTACTTCATCTGCGCCGGCCCGCGTGTCTGCGACTACTCTGCGGTTGACCTGTCTCAGGTCCTGCTGCTGATGGATCTGGACATTGCCGACCGTGATGCCGATGAGGAGATCATCATCGTGGCGTCCATCAATGACGTCCACTGATCCGTCCATTTACCCGCACCACTGAAACAGGGCGGCAGCAGCAACGCTGCTGCCGCCCTTTACTTTTTGGGAGAACGCCATGACAAAGGAACGATTCAAAGAATTGATGCAGCCCATTGCGGATGGTCTGTTCGGCAAGCAGAAACCCTATCACATGCAGCAGGGAACCCCTCCGGTCGTCCGGCCTGTGGGGATGATCGTGGAGGACCTGTGCACCATCAGCGATGACGAATGGGCAAAATACGCGTTCTCCCGGGAGCCGCTCAACGGCAAATTCACCGATGAACAGCGTGTGGAGCTGACCCGCAAGGCCATGGCCTGCGGCAGGGAATACGCCGAGCGCGTGGTGCAGGAGCAGGGCGTGCGTGACCCGGAAAAGCTGGCGGAAAAGCTGGGCATGAAGGTGGATTATCCCCGCATGCCCCAGAGCACCGACCGGGTGCTGTTCGCGGAGTTCCGGGAACCCAACAAGATCCACATCTACATGGACGGCGTGGACAAGGGCGAGGTGCTGTTTGCCGAGCCGGGCGTGCGCCATGCGCTCACCGCCCAGCTGGACATCAAAAAGCTGTTGCTGGGCCACGAGCTGTTCCATTGGGTGGAGGAAAAATACCGCAAGGAAATCTGGACGCGCACCTACCGCCTGCGCCTGTGGGAGGTGGGGCCGGTGCACAACGACTCCACCGTGATGGTGCTGGGCGAGATCGCCGCCATGGCCTTCACGCAGGCGCTGAACAACCTGCGCTATTCTCCCTACGTGATGGACGCCTATCTGGTCTACGGCTATTCGCCGGAGGCCGCCAGCGCCCTGTACGAGGAGATGATGACCTTCGCCGGACGCACGCCGCGCCTGCCGGAGGAGCTGGAACCCGCCTAAGAAATAGAAAAAGCGCCGGGGCGTTTGCTCCGGCGCTTGCCTGTTACTGGACAAGATCCCGGTCAAGGACCTCATCGATGTATGCCTTTTGATTGTCGGTCAGCGGGGCAAAGGGGCGGCGTGCCTCGCCCACGGGATAGCCCTGCCGGGCCAGCTCATACTTGATGGCGGGGATGAGGCCCACCCGGCACATGGCCTCCATGCAGTTGTTGGCCTTGTGCTGCAGTGCCAGCGCCCCGGCCCGGTCGCCCTGCTCGAACAGCGTGAAGATTTTCTTGTAGTGGGGCAGCATCATGTTGAAGGTGCTGCCGATGGACCCGATGCAGCCCAGCGCCTGCCCGGCCACCATGGTCTCATCGTAACCGTCAAAGGCGATGAGGTCGGGATTCAGGTTGAGGATGCGCTCCATCTGGAACAGGTCGTAGTTGGTCTGCTTGACGCCCAAGATCGCTCCGCTGCGGAACAGCCGGACGTACTCCGGGTCGGACACGTTGAAGGACTTGTGGGTGTTGCCCGGGAAATTGTAGATGAGCACCGGCCGGCCCGCAGCCTCGGCAATGTCGTAGTAATAGCGGCAGATCTCCTTGGGGCCGAACCCGTAGTAAAACGGTGCCGTGGCAGCCACAAAGTCATAGCCCATGCCCATGGCGGCTTTGGTGTACCGCACCGCTTCATCGGTGCTGATCGCACCCACATGGGCAATCAGATTGGTCTTGCCCGCATAGGCGGCCGCCGCCTCAAATATCTGAATCCGCTCCGCCTCGGTGAGCAGGAAACACTCGCCGCTGCTGCCGCCCACAAAAAAGCCGGCGGCGCCCTCCCGCAGATTGCGCTCCATCACCCGGTGCAGCGCCTCACCGTCCACCCGGCCCTGAGCGTCATAGGCCGTGATACAGGCGGAGTAAATACCGCCCAGACTCTCTTTGGATTTCATAGCCGTTCTCCTTTTCACATAATGGTAATGGCAGTGGCGAAAGCCCGCTGCTCTCTCTGCTTTTATTTTAGGAGAATTTTTCGCCGATGTAAAGCCTTCCGCCCCGGAAAATGTGATATATTTGATGGGATTTGGCGGAAGATGGGGGGGACTCTCCCGCGCACTAAAAAACAGTCCGCGGGACAGTTTTTTTGTCCGCTGCGGCGGGCCGCGCTGTTCTTGTCTCCCCGCTTTAGCCACCAAACAAAAAAACCGCCGGAATACGGCGGTTTCTTTGTTTGGTGGAAGATGGGGGACTCGAACCCGCGACCTCTGCGATGTGAACGCAGCGCTCTAACCAGCTGAGCTAATCTTCCGTGCGGAACGTTGTTAATTATACACGCATTCGGGGCGTTTGTCAAGGGGTTCCGCGGAAAATCTTTTGTTTTTTTATTGGGGTGCTGCCTGATGGGCGGGGTGCAGCGGCTTGTCCTGCGGCATGGTGCGGAAAAACAGGAACGCAAAGGGCAGTGCGATGACAGCCGCCAGAATATCCGCGGCGGGCTGGGCCAGCTGGATGCCCAGCAGTCCCCACAGGGAGGAAAACAGGAACAGCAGCGGCAGGAAACACACTCCGCTGCGCAGCGTGGCCACAAAGGTGGCCCGGCCGGACAGACCGATGCTCTGGAACAGCATATTGCAGCACAGCGAGATGGGAATGCACAGCAGCGACACACACTGGGCGCGCAATGCCAATGACCCGATAGCCACTACCTCAGGGTCATCGCGCATGATGGTGATGATGGGTTCCGCCAGAAGGAACCCTGCCGTACCGAACAGCACCATCAACACCATACCAAATCCCATGGTGAACAAAAAGCCCTTGCGCACCCGGCTGTACAGCCCCGCGCCGTAGTTGAACCCGGACACCGGCTGGAACCCCTGTCCCAGTCCCAGCGCCACGCAGAACAGGAAGTTGCACACCCGCGCCACGATGCTCATGGCGGCCACGGCGGCGTCGCCGTAGACCTTGGCCTGCCAGTTCAGCGCCATGGTGGACACGCTGCCCAGTCCCTGCCGGGCCAGACTGGGCAAACCGGTGAGCAGAATGTTGCCCACGTCCCGCACGTCGCGGCTCAGATACCGCGGCGCAAAGCTGGTCTGGGTCCTGCCCCGCAGGTAGGGCACCAGCAGGATGCCCACACTCACGTACTGGGACACCATGGTGGCAATGCCTGCCCCGGCGATGCCCATGTCCAGGCCGAAAATCAGCAGCGCATCACCGAAAATGTTCAGGATATTGCCGGACACCAGCCCCACCATGGCGAAGGAGGCGTGCCCTTCGTACCGCAGAATGTTGTTGATGACGCAGCTCACTGCCATGGCGGGCGCGGCGATCAGAATGCAGGCGGCATAGGTGCGGGCATAGGGGAGAATGGTGGGGGTGGAACCCAGCAGGTTGCACAGCGGCGTGAGGAAACACAGGCCTGTCACACCGATGATGCTGCCGCAGCCGATGGCCAGATAAAAGCTGGTAGCGGAAAACTTGCAGGCGGCCTCCCGGTTCTGTGCGCCCAGCTGGCGGCTGATGTTGCTGCCGGCGCCGTGGCCGAACATGAATCCCACCGCCTGAATAATGGTCATCAGCCCAAACACCACGCCGGTGGCGCCCGAGGCGCTGGTGCCGATGCGCCCCACGAACCATGTGTCGGCAATGTTGTAAATGTTGGTGACCAGCATGCTGATGGTGGTGGGCAGGCCCAGCTCCAGAATCAGCGAGGGCACCGGCTGCCGGGTCATCTTGTCAAATTGGCTGTTGTATTGCAAAAAATCACCTCATTTGGCGGCGTGAAAAAATGTGCAAGCCAAACAGGTTTGCACATTTCCGGAAAACGTCCGCATATTCATTTATTATTAGACATATCATAGCAGGTTTTTGCCGGTTTCGCAAGGGGACGGCTTACTTTTTGCTGTAATCCCGCGCTCCGTAAATGGCGGTGCCGATGCGCACGATGGTGGCCCCTTCCGCAATGGCGGCGGCGTAATCGCCGCTCATGCCCATGGAAAGGATGTCCATCTGGGCGTTGGGCAGTCCAAGGGCGGCAGCCTTCTCCAGAAGCTCCCGCATCCGGGCGAAAAAGCGGCGGGTCTGGCTCTCGTCGGCGTCGGCGGGAGGAATCGCCATCAGCCCCCGCAGCCGCAGATGCTCTCTGGTGGAGGCTTCGTCCAGCAGCGGCCACAGGCTGTCCTGCGTCACGCCGCTCTTGCTGGACTCCTCGCCAATGTTGATCTCCAGCAGAATGTCCTGCACCAGCCCCAGACGGCCCGCGGCGGCATCAATTTTTTCCAGCAGCCGCTGGCTGTCCACGCTCTGGATGAGCGCGGCGCGGCCCACCACCTTGTTCACCTTGTTGGTCTGCAAATGGCCGATGAAATGCCCCGGCTTGCCCTCGTAGGCGCCGGCATCGGCCTTTTCCACCAGCTCCTGCACATGGTTCTCACCAAACAGGTCAATGGCCAGACCGGCGCTGAACCGAACCTCCTCCACCGTGCGGGTCTTGCAGGCGGCGCACAGCTGCACCGACGCCGGGTCTCTGCCCGCGGCACGGGCTGCCTGCGCCATGGTGTCCCGGATGCGGGCCACCGCCTCGGTCATTGCCTGCTGTTGCTGTTGTGAAATCATCGCGTTTCTCCCTCCCCGTAGACGGCCCGTGCGCCGCCGATGAATTTGGGCCGGGTGCGTGCGCACAGCAGCACCGCCTGCCCGATATGGTCAAGGCTCAGCCGCACCGGCACCGCCACCCGGCGCAGATGCATCCCGATGAGGGTGCCGCCGATGTCCATGCCGGCCTCGGCCCGTACCTCCTCCACCAGCACCGGGTCTGTGAAGGCCTGCCAGCAGCAGGTGGCCCAGCTGCCGCCCGCGTGGGGCTGGGGGACGGCGGCCACGATCTCATACCCCCGCTCCCGGGCCACGGCGCGTTCCACCACGATGGCCCGGTTCAGATGCTCACAGCACTGGGCGGCCAGCGACACGCCCTGCGCCTGCAATACCGGCCGGATGCCCTCCAGCACCGCCTGTGCGGCCTCCAAGCTGGACTGTTTGCCGATGCGCCCGCCGGTGATCTCGCTGCTGGAACAGCCCACCACGAACAGGTCTCCGGTTTCCAGATGCGCCGCCTCCAGCAGTTCCATAGCGGCCTGCTGCGCCTGCGCAGTGATTTGTGCAGTTTCCATAAATGTCACCTCGTACTCTTATTATACACGGCTTGTCAAATCGTTTGGATACAACACAAAACCCCGCCGGAAGGCGGGGCTTTGTGCATAGAGGGGTGGGAAAGTATATAAAGGTCAGAGAATGTCGTTGTCAGGCGGGAGCCTTATTTTCGCGGCTCACCTTATGTACTTATTATATCCTTTTTTCTTAAAATGTCAAATGAAAGACTTGTAATTTTGTTTTTATTTTATTATAATTAGGCCAGTGATACTTTATTTAATTCAGCGCGGCACGGAAAAATCAGACTTTTCCATCATTTGGAAAAGCTTACAACAATTATTTTCTTCATTTTATTTTTTTGTGCGCCTTGTACAAAGAAAATTACAGGAGAGAAGGAACCCCCATGGATGAATTAGACCGCAGTATTCTGCGTCTGCTGGCCCAGAACGCCCGCATGCCGGTAAAGGAGATCGCCCAGCGCGTCAGCCTTACCAGCCCCGCCGTATCCAGCCGTATCCACCGTCTGGAGCAGGAGGGCGTCATCGGCGGCTACACGGTGGTGCTGCGCCACCCGGACGAGCCTGCGCAGGTGCAGGCGCTCATCTCGGTGCAGGTAGGCTCCGCCGCCAGAGAGGATTTTCTGGTGCTGGCCCGCAAGGAGCCGCAGGTGCTGCAATGTTACCGTGTCACCGGCAGCTACAATTTTATTTTGAAGGTGCGCTGCCCCGGCATTGACGAGCTGGAGCATCTTCTGACCCGGATGCAGAAGATGGGAACCACCAACACCCAGATCATTCTGGCCACCCACATCGACCGACAGCCCACCATTGAGTAAGGAGCCTTCCATGCGATTTTGTAAAAACTGTGGCCGCTTTGCCGCAGACCCCGCCCAGACCCACTGCCTGAAATGCGGCAAGCCGCTGCCGCCCCTGCCGCCGGAGCCTGTCCCGCAGCCGGAGGAAAAAACCGGGACCGCCGGGCCGCTCTATCACCGGCAGACCCCCGAGGCGGGAATGACCACCGTGGAATACTTTTTCACGCTGCTGGTGTTTTCCATTCCGCTGGTGGGGCTGCTGCTGCAGCTGATCTGGAGCTTTTCCGGCACCGAGGATCCGGCGCGGCGCAATCTGTCCCGGGCTTATCTGCTGCGCAAGCTGATCGGGGCCGTGCTGCTCACTGCTGCCGCGGCGTTTCTGGCGGTGATGGTCTGGTCGGTGCTGAGCAGCGGTATCGTCACCGCGCCCACGCCCTATTACTGGTAAGGAGAACACCATGAAAGCAACCGTCATCATTCCCAACCTGAACGGTGCAGGCTGGCTGAAGGATTCCATTGAGAGCATCTGGGCGCAGACCGAACAGGATTTTGAACTCATCGTGGTGGACAACGGCTCCACCGATGAGAGCCGGGACATTGCCCGCAGCTATCAGGGCCGCGAGCGGTACACCCTGATTGAAAACGCCGAGAACACCGGCTTTTCCCATGCGGTGAATCAGGGCATCGCCATCGCCAGGGGTGAGTATGTGGCGCTGTTCAACAACGACGCCTTTGCGGAGCCGGACTGGCTGGCCGAGCTGCTGAAAACCGCCGAGGCGGACCCCCGCATCTTTGCGGTGAGCAGCCTGATGCTGCGCTACTATGAGCCGGAGCTGGCCGACGATGCCGGCGACTATGTGACCATTCTGGGGTTTGCCTGCAAGCGGGGGGATGGTCTCAAGGCCAGCCGCTACCAGAAGCCCTGCCGGGTGTTTTCCGCCTGCGGCGGCGCGGCGCTGTACCGCAAGGCCATTCTGGATGAGATCGGCGTCTTTGACGAGCTGTTCTTCGCCTATTACGAGGATGTGGACCTGAGCTGGCGGGCCAACAATTTTGGCTACAAAAATGTCTATTGCCCCACCGCCCGCTGCCGCCACATCTGCGGCGCCACCACCGGCGCGGTTCGGTACAATCCCTTCAAAAGCATCCAGAGCGGCCGCAACAGCATCCTGCTGCCCTACAAAAACCAGCCGCTGGGCATGCTGGCGGTGAATTTTCTTCCCATGACGCTGGGGTATCTTTTGAAGGTGCTCATGTTCCGGTTGCGGGGCTTTGGCGGGGACTACGCCAAAGGCTTTGCCGAGGCCCGCGTTGCGCTGCCGAAGATCCAGAAACCCCGATTTTACTGGCGCAACCTGCCCAACTATCTGTGGGTGGAGGCCAGCCTGCTGGTGGGACTGGTACAGTATCTCATCTACCGGGTACAGCGGGCGCTGAAAATCACCTGAATATGTAAGGAACCCCCGCCGTTCGGCGGGGGTTCGATGCATTTACTTGTTTTTCGGGTGGCCGTTTTCCACGTTGCTGGTGCCTTTTTCCAGCAGATAGGTGGCAGTCAGGTCGGCAATGTGCAGCTTGACCGCCAGCGGATAGGAATTGTAGGCATCGCTCACCGCGAAGGAGCCGCCCCGCACCGCGTCGTCAAAGCCGCCCATATGCCAGCGGATGGCGATGGCCTCGGCGGTTTTCAGCCGCATGAAATGCTCGATCAGATAGACGCTTTTCTCCCCGTGACCATAGGGCAGCTGGTCTGCTACCGTGTAGTAGGGAACCTTTTCCCACTGGCCGGTGGCGTCGTTTTTTACGTTGCGGGTGCTGGCCTTGTAGAAATTCGCTTTGCACAGGTCGTGGAGCAGTGCGCAGATGGCGTAGCTTTCCTGATTTTCACCCTCGGTGAAAAAGTGCTCCATCATGGCGTTGTACACGTTGATGCTGTGCATCACCAGCCCGCACTCACAGGCGCCGTGAAACCGGGTGGAGGCAGGGGCGGTGAAAAAGTCGGTGGTCTCCAGCCAGGCCAGCAGCCGGTCCGCGCCGGGGCGGGTGATGTGCTTCTGGTAAATTTCCACAAACTGGTCGTGGTAGTTGTCCATATTACAACTCCAGCTCGTTGAGGATATCCTTGAGGGCCACAAGCTCCTCTTTCGTCAGCGTGATGCCCTTGGCCATGCGGCTGCCGTCGGGGGACCAGTCCCGGATATCGTATTTGGGCGGGTTGCCGTTCCAGCTGACCATGTTCAGCTGGCGCTCCCAGCCCCGGGCGTTGGTGGAAAGAACGGCGATGCGTTCGGTGATCTCATAGGTGATTTCTGCCATACTAAGTTTGGACTCCCTTCCTTGGGGCGCGGGAAATCTGCGCCCATCTCGTTGCAATGATTATCATAGCGGATTTGCCCTTAAAATGCAAGAGCGATTTTTTGCAGCTTCCAGCCGTCCCCGATCCGGGTGAGCCTGTACAAGGCAGCAGGATCCTGCCGGGCCGCTGCGAGACCGTCATCCGCCAGTGAGCCGTACTGACTCACAAACTGGTCATCCGCGCCGAACAGCAGCAGATATCCGGGATGCTGGCTGTCCAGCACAGAGAAGACGTCGGTGCTCTGCTGCAGATAAGCCTGATAGCCCACCAGAGAACGGGCGGGGGCCAGCTCATACTGGTAATACCACATGTTCTGGAGGGCGGTGTCCGGCTCCGCGCTTAAAATCCAGACGGTATCCTCCCCGGCGACCTGCTGCACCTGCGCGGCAAGGGCGATCTGCCGGTCGCGCCAGTCCTCATAGGGCAGGCTGACCACATCCGGCAATCGGGTCATGCCCCAGACGCTCACCACAGCCAGCACCGCCGCCCATGCCTGCCGCCAGCGCGGGGGCGGCAGCAGCAGCCCGCAGCCCGCCAGCAGCAGGAGCCAGCCGATGAAAAAGCAGCAGCTGTACCGCTCATAGCTGGCGGCCTGCAGCGCCTCATAGGGGGACATGCAGCTGATATACACGTAGAACAGCACAAACAGATAGCAGGGCAGATAGAAAATCATGCACACCGGGGCAAGCCCCTGCGATCCTTTGCCGCGCCGCCACAGCAGCACAGCCGCCGCTGCCGACAGGACGGCGCAGACGCAGGCCAGTTTGAAGGTGCTCCACCCGAACAGCAGGGGATAGCTGCGGACTCGGGCGTAAAACACATTCCATACGTTGAGAAAATACGGGTCCTCTCCGCTGCGGGCCTCCTGCCAGCAGCGGAGAAAATAGGCGGGGCCAAGCTCGGAGAACTGGTCGCTGGCGCAGCCCCGGAAAGACACAAAGCCCTTCCAGACAAGCCCCATCAGGACGGGCGGCACCGCGCCGCAGGCCAGCGGCAGCAGCCCCCGCAGGCGGGCCGCCCAAAGCGTCTGGAGCGTCCACACGCCCAGCACGCACAGCGCAAACACAAAGCCCAGTTCTTTTGTGGTCATCAGGGCAGCGCACAGCAGTCCCACCGCAAGCCCCCGGCGCAGCTCCGCCAGCGGCGGCAGCAGCACCAACAGCAGCGCCGCGCCGAACAGCGCGCCCAGCGGCGCATCCATGTACGCGGTGGCGTAGGGAGTGTCCCATGAAAATATCCAGAACAGCAGCGGTGTGCCCAGCACCCCGCACAGGCGGCGCAGCCACAGGCCGCAGCCCGGCCCCGGCGGTTCCAGCCCCAGCAAAGCCGCCGCACTGGACAGCAGCGGCAGCGCCGCCGTGAACAGCACGTCCCGCTCCTTGTAGGCGCTCCGGGCCAGCCCGGTGAGGGCGTACAGCGCCGGAATTCCCTGCGGATAACTGTTGTGGGCGCTGGTCAGGTCAGTCCACTGGATGAGGCTGTGATGGTGGTATACGCTTTTGAAAAACATCCCCCAGTGGCTGAACTCATCCCAGGTCTGAAAGCGCGGCTCCCGCATCAGCCATGCCAGCTGGAGAACCAGCGCACCCGCCAGAAACCCCAGCACGGCGGGGCTGCCCAGCACCTGCTGCCAGCTTTTGCGGGGACGGCGCACCAGCAGCACCGCCGCGCCCAGATACAACAGCTGCGCACCGGGCCACAGCAGCCGAACCACGCCGGCCAGCTGCAAAAACACCATGCCAAAGCTGACGCCCAGCACAGGGGCAAAGCTCACCGGGGTGCGCAGCTTGTCGCTGAACCAGACGCCCCAGATCAGCAGACAGACTACTGCCAGCCAGTCGGCACAAAGGGTCAAAAATGTGGACATGGTTTTACTCCGTTCGTATTGCCAGAATCGCCAGCCGCTCTTTCGTGCCGGGGCGGGTGGTGCCGCAGGTGGACAGCGTCAGCAGCTGGTCGCCGTATGCCGGCACCACGCCGGTGTCGTACAGCGACAGCGCCATGATGGCGTCCACCCGCTGCTGCCATTCCTCCCGGCCGGCAGCGTCAAAAAAGGTGTAGTAGGGCAGCTCGTCCTCGCCCAGCCGGGTGCGCACCACGGCGGCGATTGCCCAGCGGCCTTCCTCATATAACGTGTCAAAGGCAAAGGTGGGATGCAGGCGGAAAAATTCCTCCTCCTCGTAGGCAGTCAGGGCGCCGAACATGGAGCCGTCCGCCATGTTGTGGCCGTAGACCAGCCAGTTGGCGCTGGGCTTTTCCAGCGAACACCGGCTGTCCAGAAACAGGGTGCCGCCGGTGGCATAGTGGCCGTCAAAGCCGCGGCGCAGATAGTATTCGTTGCCTTCGGTCTGCACCACCGGCAGATCGATGCCCTCCATGTGCAGCCAGCCCACCAGATCGCTGTTTTGGGCGTACAGCTCCCGGTAACGGGGCAGCATGGCATTCTGTTTGGCGGCGGGCAGCGGTGTGGGCTGCGGTGTGGGTGCGGCGGCGGTCTCCGGGGTGGCGGCCAGCGCATCCACCGTGGCAGGACGCACCGTTACCGTGTTGCGCAGAACCGGCTCGGCGGTGGGCGCCGCCGCGGGCCGGGCGGTGGGCGGCGGCTCCGGCTGGCCGCCGCCGGTGTGCTGCCGCAGTGCCAGAGCACAGGCCAGAGCCAGCGCCAGCAGCCCCAGCGAGAGCAGCAGCAAGGCACGCCGCCGTCGTCTTGCGCGCATACCCCGGCGGGCGCTGTAAGGATAATAGGCGGTATCGCCTTTCAGATGTTCAAATCGCGGCACATCGTCCTCCAGCCAAAACAAAAAAGCCCCCGACAGGGGGCTTGTCCACTTAAATCTTGCGTAGCATCAAAAGACCGGCAGAACACAGCAGGATCAGCCCCAGCACGCCGGCCAGATACACCACGGGATAATCCCCCGTGGCGGGAGTATCGATGGGAGCGGCCGTGGAGGAAGGGGCAGCGGATTGCTGGGCGGCGGTTTCCACGTTCTGGACGTTTGCCACCGTTTCGTTCACCTTCACCGGCGCGGAATTGCGGGAGGAGGAAGTGGGCGAGGCCGTGGGGGCCGCCTCACTCTTCCCCATGCCGCCGCAGGCGGCCAGCACAAAAAGAAACGCCGTCAACACCACGGCGCACAAAAAGCGTTTCATGGGAAAACGCCTCCTTACGTCATTGTAAGCCTGTCTATCGGAAGCAGTCGGACCATCCGCCTGCGTTGTTTCGTCGGATTTTGTTTATTGTAGCATACTTTGACGCTCCCGTCAAGGAAAAGTATCATTTTGGAAACAATCTTGTAAGTCATCGCCAGCGGCGGACATGTGCCGACGCTGGCGATACCTATAGAGCAAAAAAGTGCGTTCGAGTCGCCGTTAAGGCATGAGAACGCACTTTTTTGCGATGGTGGGGAATCTAAGGGGGAGGTGCAGGAGATGCGGCGCAGCCGCTGAATCCGAACCTTCCTCTTATCAGCGTGTCATTTTTTGACACGCTGTAATTGCCCCCTTGCGCTCCCGCGGGAAATCCTGTATAATATACTCAATTTATTATGCGGGTTTATGCCCCTTGGGATGGGTGTGCACGCAGCAAAAGAAGAAAAAGGAGTTGTAACTATGAAAGGTATCATCCTTGCCGGCGGTGCCGGTACCCGATTGTACCCGCTGACCATGGTCACATCCAAGCAGCTTTTGCCTGTGTACGATAAGCCCATGATCTACTACCCCCTTTCCACCCTGATGCTGGCGGGCATTCAGGACATCCTCATCATCTCCACCCCCACCGACACGCCCCGCTTTGAGGCGCTGCTGGGGGATGGCAGCCAGTACGGCGTGCGCCTGCAATACAAGGTGCAGCCCTCTCCGGACGGTTTGGCGCAGGCGTTTCTTCTGGGCGAGGAGTTCATCGGGGACGACTGCTGCGCCATGGTGCTGGGCGACAACATTTTCTACGGCGCGGGGTTCTCCAAGCGTCTGAAAGCCGCTGCCGCCAACGCCGCCGCGGGCCGCTGCACCGTGTTCGGCTACTTCGTCAACGACCCGGAGCGGTTCGGTGTGGTGGCCTTTGACGAAACAGGCCGGGCCACCTCCATTGAGGAAAAGCCCGCCGCCCCCAAGAGCAACTATGCCGTCACCGGGCTGTATTTCTACAACAGCGATGTGGTGAAGATGGCCAAGCAGGTCAAGCCCAGCGCCCGGGGCGAGCTGGAGATCACCACCTTAAATGAAATGTATCTGAAACAGGGCAAGCTGGATGTGCAGCTGCTGGGCCGCGGCTACGCGTGGCTGGACACCGGCACCATGGACAGCCTGGTGGAGGCCGCCGACTTCGTGCGGATGATCGAGCAGCGGCAGGGCATCAAAATCTCCGCTCCCGAGGAGATCGCCTACAAATACGGCTGGATCGACAAGGAAAAGCTGCTGGAAAGTGCCGAGCGCTACGGCAAAAGCCCCTACGGTGCGCATCTGCGCAACGTGGCGGATGACAAGCTGAAATATTGAGGTGCCGCCATGAAAATTCTCATCACCGGCTGCAAAGGCCAGCTGGGCCGTGAACTGCAGCGCCAGCTGCGGGAGGAGGGCTGCGTGCTCGGCCCCCTGCCGGAGCGCCTGCAAAAAGCCACCGTCATCCCCGTGGACGTGGAGGAACTGGACATCACCGACCGGGAGGCTGTGGTGGCCTACGTGCGCCGCCACCAGCCGGACACCGTCATAAACTGCGCGGCCTTCACCAACGTGAACGGCTGCGAGACCGCCCGGGACGCTGCCTTCAAAGTAAATGCCATCGGCCCCCGGAATCTGGCGCTGGCCTGCGAGAAGATCAACGCCCGGTTCATCCACATTTCCACCGACTATGTGTTCTCCGGCGCGGCCAACGGGGGCGTGCCGCTGGACGAGTGCGCCCTGCCCGCGCCGGTGTCCGCCTACGGCGCCACCAAGCTGCTGGGCGAGCAGTATGCGCAGCGGTTCTGCCGCCGCCATTTCATCGTGCGCACCGCGTGGCTGTATGGCTATGAGGGCAAAAACTTTGTCAAGACGATGGTGAATCTGGCCAAGACCCATGACCGCATCACCGTGGTGAACGACCAGCTGGGCAACCCCACCAACGCGGTGGATCTGGCCTACCATATTCTGAAGCTGGCAGTCAGCCACGATTACGGCACCTACCACTGCACCGGCAACGGCATTTGCAGCTGGTACGATTTCGCCGCCGAGATCATCCGCCTGTCCGGCGAGGCCTGCGCCGTGGAGCCGATCTCCAGCGCGGACTACGCCGCCCAGCACCCCGAAAGCGCCAACCGCCCGGCATGGAGCGCTCTGGACAACCGGATGCTGCGCTGTACCGTGGGCGATACCATGCGGGACTGGAAGGACGCTTTGCAGGACTTTTTTGCACATTGGAACGGAGAATAAAGTATGAAAAATACATGGCTTATCACCGGCTGCGCCGGTTTTATCGGCTCCAACTTTGTCCACTACATGCTGGAAAAGTACGCCGACATTCAGCTCATCAATCTGGACAAGCTCACCTACGCGGGCAATCTGGAGAATCTGGCCGACATCGAGGGGGACCCCCGTCACATCTTTGTGCAGGGCGACATCTGCGACAAGGCTTTGGTCAGCAGGCTCATTGCCGAGTATGACCCGGCATACGTCATCAACTTTGCGGCGGAGAGCCACGTGGACCGCAGCATCAAGAACCCCGAAATTTTTGTGGAGAGCAACGTGCTGGGCACCGTCAACCTGCTGCAGTGCTGCAAGGATGCATGGTACGACGCTGACGCGAAAACCTGGAAAGAGGGCAAAAAATATTTGCAGGTGTCCACCGACGAGGTGTACGGTGCCCTTGGCCCCGAGGGGTATTTCATGGAGACCACCCCGCTGTGCCCCCACAGCCCCTATTCCAGCTCCAAGGCCAGCGCCGATCTGTTCGTCATGGCCTTCCACGATACCTACGGCATGCCGGTGAACATCACCCGCTGCTCCAACAACTACGGCCCCTACCAGTTCCCTGAAAAGCTGATTCCGCTGCTCATCAACAACGCCAAACAGCACAAGACGCTGCCCGTCTACGGCGACGGCATGCAGGTGCGTGACTGGCTGTACGTGATGGACCACTGCAAGGCCATCGATATGGTGGCCCGGGACGGCAAGGTGGGCGAGGTGTACAACGTGGGTGGTCACAACGAGCGCCCCAACATCTTCATTGTCAAGACGGTCATCGCCCAGCTGCATGACCGTCTGCAGGACGAGGGCATCAGCGAGGAGCTCATCACCCATGTGGCCGACCGTCTTGGCCATGACCGCCGCTACGGCATCGACCCCACCAAAATCAAAAATGATCTGGGCTGGTATCCCGAAACCCCCTTCGAGAAGGGCATTGTGCTGACCATCGACTGGTATCTGGCTCACCCGGACTGGATGGCCCACGTCACCAGCGGTGATTACCAGAAATATTACGAGCAGATGTACAAAAACAAATAATACCTCTGCTTCTGGCTGGAAATTTCATCAAATTTGCGCCGCCGCCTTTGCAAAGCGGCGGCGTTTGTGGTATACTGAAATGTACCATCATGTTTTTTTCCGAAGGAGAACCTTTTCATGGCAAGTATGCGAGAGGAACAGCTGCGCGCCAACCGCCGTCTGACACGGCAGATTCTTGGCGCCATTGCGCTGATTTTGGCTTTGATTGGCCTGTTCACGGTGGTGGGCTGGTGCATTTCCGGCCTGCGCACCGTGCTGGACGATTCCGATAAAAAAGCGGGCTACGCCGACCGGCTGTACGGTCTGGTCATCTTTGACACGCTGCCCTTTGAGGACGTCAATGCGGTGGACCCCTCCACTTTCAAGCAGGCGGCCATCTGGGGCGCGCTGTACATGACCCAGAAAAACGGCGGCAGTCTGGATGAATATGAGCGTGACGCCGACACCGGCTCCATCCTGCTGCCCAAGCTGGAGGTGGATACCTACATCACCAACCTGCTTGGCCCGGACTATGAGGTGCCGGAGGGCAGCTTCACCGCGGGCGAGATGAATTATCAGTATGACGCGGAAAAACAGTGCTATCTGGTGCCGGTCACCGGCTCGGTGGCGATGTATACCCCGAAGGTGGAAAAAATCTCCACCCAGAGCGGCAAGACCTACGTGACGGTGGGCTACATTCCCACCGGCATCAACAGCAACAACGGCGAACTGGCCCTCACCGCGCCCACCGAACCCACCAAGTACATGGATTATGTGTTCAGCCGGGGCGAGAACCGCAAGTGGTATCTCACTGCGATGCAGGAAAGCGAGATGAAGCCCGCCGCCACCGCCACGCCGGTGCCCACCGAGGCCGCCGGGGCGATGGATACCCAGAGCATGGTGGAGGAAAATCTGGATTCCACCATGACGGACATTGTGGGCATCGACCCGGACGCCAACCCGGAGGAACCCGCCCCTGAAGAGCAGGGCGGGGAAGAGGAGCCTGCCGAAGAAAACGGCGGGGAAGAACCTCCCGCAGAATAACCGCAGCAAGAACGATCCCCCGCCCATCGGCCGATGGGCGGGGGATCGCTTATTCCAGATATTCGTTGCGCAGTGCATCCAGCCGCGCCGCATCCAGACCGAATTCCGCCTCAAAATAGGCTTCATAGCTGCCGCAGCGCTTCAAAATGGCCCGCAGCGCACCCTCCGCCATGGGACGGCTGACGCCCTCCACCGACACCAGCAGCTCCCGCTGCTCCGGCGGAACCTTCTCCAAAAAGGCGTCAATGTGCGCTTTCCTGTAAACATTGGTCAGCATGTAGTCCGCCACGGCGTCCTCCTCACTGGCCCCCAGCGCCAGCAGAAGCAGCATCGAGCCGATGCCGGTGCGGTCCTTGCCTGCCGAACAGTGGAACAAAAGCGGCGTTTTGTGCTCCTCCAGAAGGCGGAACATCCGCTGATAGGCCGGGTTGCCAAAGGGCATGTCCGCGTACAGCTCGCTGAACCAGTCATAATCATGCACGGGATGACCCAGCCGGGCCTCAAACTCCCGCTTGGCGGCGTCAATGTCCGCAATGCCGCCGGGGGAGAAATCCATCTCGCTGCCGTCCGGGAACCGCATGGCGCATATCCGCTCCATCTCTGCCCCCGGCACCGCCGGGTCAGGCAGCGCGGCGGCCTCGCCGCGGCTGCGCAGGTCCAGAATGCTTTTCAGTCCAAGCCCCTGCAAAAACGCCCGGTCCCCGGGGCTGGACAGCTCTCCCAGCGCACCGCTGCGGTAAAACTGTCCCCAGCGCACGGTGCGCCCATCGGCGGCGGGATAGCCGCCCAACTCGCGGAAGTTCACCGCGCCTTCCAATTTGTACTCTTCACCCGGCTGCATGGCAGTCCCTCCTTTTGGGTATAATGTACCATGGCGGCGGTCTTTTGTCAAACCGCCCCCTTGACAAACCCTGGAAAACGCGGTATGATACCTTCAAATGCAGTGAAAAAGAGTGCGCGCCGCATCCGTTTTGCGCAGCGAGCCGGGGAGGGTGGAAGCCCGGCGAAAACCGCGGTGTGCTGTCACTTTTGAGCAGGGGCGGTGAACGCTTGCGCCACAGCCGCTCCCGGGTCAGCCGCCGTTATCATGGCTGGCGGGGTGTTGGCCCTGCCGCAAAGAGGCCCTGTTCACAGGGCAATCTGGGTGGTACCGCGACTTGAATTTTCAGGCCGTCCCATGAGAGACATCTCAGGGACGGCTTTTCTGTTGTCCCGCAGCGACAAGGAGGAAACGCAATGCCAAAAGAACTCGCAAAACAGTATGACCCCAAAGGCGTGGAGGACCGCATTTACCAGAACTGGTGCGACCACGGCTACTTCCACACCAAAATCGACCGCAGCAAAAAGCCCTTCACCATCGTCATGCCGCCGCCCAACGTCACCGGCCAGCTGCACATGGGCCACGCCATGGACAACACCTGGCAGGACATCCTCATCCGCTACAAGCGCATGGAGGGCTACGCCGCCCTGTGGGTGCCCGGCACCGACCACGCCTCCATTGCCACCGAGGCCAAGGTGGTGGAGGCCATGCGGGCGGACGGCCTGACCAAGGAAATGGTGGGCCGGGACGGCTTTCTGGAGCGCGCCTGGGCGTGGAAAAACACCTACGGCAGCCGCATCGTCAGCCAGCTGAAAAAGCTGGGCTCCTCCTGTGACTGGGAGCGGGAGCGGTTTACCATGGACGAGGGCTGCTCCGACGCGGTCAAGGAGGTGTTCGTCCGCCTGTACGACAAGGGTCTGATCTACCGGGGCAACCGGATGGTCAACTGGTGCCCCCACTGCAACACCTCCATTTCCGACGCCGAGGTGGAGTATGAGAGCAAGGAGGGCAGCTTCTGGCACCTGCTGTATCCGGTCAAGGAGACCGGCGAACTGCTGGAGCTGGCCACCACCCGTCCCGAAACCATGCTGGGCGACACCGCCGTGGCCATCAACACCGATGACCCCCGCTATGCCCACCTGCATGGCTGCCATGTCATTCTGCCGCTGCTGAACAAGGAAATTCCCATCGTCTGCGACGAGCACGCCGACATGGAGAAGGGCACCGGTGTGGTGAAGATCACCCCCGCCCATGACCCCAACGACTTTGAGGTGGGCAAGCGCCACGACCTGCCCATGGTGCGGGTGCTGACCTATGACGGCCGCATGACCGGCGCCGCCGACAAGGCCGCCGCCGATGAACTGCGCGCCTCCGGCCGCGCCGCTGCTGACGAGCCGGAGGTGCTGGACTGCGGCAAGTACGCCGGTATGACCGCGCTGGAGGCCCGCAAGGCCATTCTGGCCGATCTGGAGGCCATCGGCGCGCTGAAATGCACCGAGCCGCTGACCCATGACGTGGGCACCTGCTACCGCTGCCATTCCGTCATCGAGCCGATGGTGTCCAAGCAGTGGTTCGTCAAAATGGAGCCGCTGGCCAAGCCTGCCATCGAGGCGGTGGAAAAGGGCGACATCCAATATGTGCCCGAGCGGTTCACCAAAAACTATATGAACTGGATGAAGAACACCCGTGACTGGTGCATCAGCCGCCAGCTGTGGTGGGGCCATCAGATCCCCGCATGGTACTGCGATGACTGCGGCGAGACCGTGGTGGCGAAAAACGCCCCCTGCGCCTGCCCCAAGTGCGGCAGCACCCATCTGACTCAGGACCCCGATACGCTGGACACCTGGTTCAGCTCCGCTCTGTGGCCCTTCTCCACGCTGGGCTGGCCCAACGAGGACAGCGAGGACCTGAACTTCTTCTACCCCACCAGCACGCTGGTCACCGGGTACGACATCATCGGATTCTGGGTCTCCCGCATGATTTTCTCAGGCCTTGCCTACACCGGCAAAGCGCCCTTTGACACGGTGCTCATCCATGGCATCGTCCGGGACAGCCAGGGCCGCAAGATGTCCAAGAGCCTCGGCAACGGCATTGACCCGCTGGAGGTCATCGACCAGTACGGCGCGGACGCGCTGCGCATGATGCTGGTGGTGGGTTCCACCGCGGGCAATGATATGCGTTACAGCGACGAAAAGGTGAAGGCCCAGCGCAACTTTGCCAACAAGCTGTGGAACGCCACCCGCTTTGTGCTGATGAATCTGCCGGAGGACTTCCGGCCCGGTATGCCCGCTGAGGCCCAGCTGGACATGAGCGACAAGTGGGTGCTGTCCGAGCTGGCCCGCACCGCCGCCGAGGCCACCGCCAATCTGGACAAGTACGAACTGGGCCTTGCCGCCGAAAAGGTGGAGAGCTTCATCTGGGATGTCTACTGCGACTGGTATATTGAAATCTGCAAATCCCGTCTGAATTCCGGCGATGAGGCACAGGCGGACACCGCCCGCAAGGTGCTGGTGCATACGCTGGACGCGGCGCTGCGGCTGCTGCATCCCTTCATGCCGTTTATCACCGAGGAACTGTATCAGGCGCTGCCCGGCTGCGGCGAGACCATCATGCTGCAAAGCTGGCCCGCCAACGAGGAAATGCCCACCTGGCCCGGGGAGTGCGCCGACTTTGAAAAGCTGATGGACTATATCAAGGCGGTGCGCGCCGTGCGCAGCGATATGAATGTCCACCCGGCCAAAAAGACCAGCATGGTCATCGAGACCGCCAGCCCCGCCGCCTTCGAGAAGGGCAGCGTGTATCTGGCCCGGTTCGCCTTTGCCACCGACGTGACCCTCACCGAAAAGTTTGAGGGCGACACCGCCGGCATGGTGACGGTGGCCACCCCCGCCGCCCGCGGTTTCATTCCCATGATGGAACTCATCGACCGGGAGAAGGAACTGGCCCGCCTGAACAAGGAGCTGGAAAAGGCCGAGAAGGAGGCTGCTGTCTTTGAAAAGCAGCTGTCCAACCCCAAGTTCGTGGAGAAGGCTCCCGAAAAGCTGGTGGCCGAGACCCGCGCCAAGCAGGCCGCCGCACAGGATAAAATCCAGAACCTCCGCCAGTCCATCGCCGCGTTGGGCTGAATCACAGAATCCCTTCACGAGCCGCTGCCCCGCGCAGCGGCTCGCATTTTTCGATTTGCACTTTGCTGGTTCCCGTGCTATAATGGCGCAGAGGATACAGAAAGGAACAAATATGGAACAACAAAAGACAAGTCCGTGGCTCATTGCGTTCCGTGTGATTTTCACCTTCGCATTGATCGCCTGTATCGCATTTATTTTTCGCAATTCACTGGAGACCGGGGCACAGTCCTCGGTGCGCAGTCAGGAACTGATGGCGCTGCTCAACAAACTGCTGGGCAAGCTGCATTTCGGCCCGCTGTCGGAGCATACCATCCGTAAGCTGGCCCACTTCGCAGAATTCACCATGGAAGGCTTCCTGCTGATGCTCTGCCTGCGGGTCTACACAGCCCATTTTGTGCGGCACATGAGCTGGCCGCTGCTGGGCGGCATGACCACCGCGCTGATGGACGAGACCATCCAGCGGTTCATCCCCAACCGCACCTCTTCCGTCACCGATGTGTGGATCGACATGGCAGGCGTGGTGTGCGGACTGTTCGTGGCGCTCATCATTCTGCTCATTGTCCGTCTTGTGACCGCGTTCTATGCGATCAAAAAGGAAAACCGGGAGCTGCGTGCCGAGCAGGCCCGCCTGCGCCGTGCCCAACAGGAGGCGGAGCACGAGCGTCTGGCCCGGCAGGCGATGCGCCATTATAAGGAGGAACAGCCATGACCACACAGCAAGCCATTGAGGCACTGCACGCACTGCCCCGCATGGGCGGCGCGCCCACACTGACCCGTATGCAAAACCTGCTGGCGCATCTGGGCAATCCCGAGGCGGAGCTGTCCTGCGTGCATATTGCAGGCACCAACGGCAAGGGGAGCCTCGCGGCCATGGTCAGCAGCATCCTCACCAAAGCCGGGTACAAGACCGGTCTGACGGTCAGTCCCTTTGTGACGGATTTCCGGGAGCGCTTTCAAATCAACGGGGAGATGATCCCGCCCCGCACCCTCACCACGCTGGCCCAAAAGGTTCTGCACGCGGTGGAGCAAATCCGGGAGGAGGGCGGCGAGAGTCCCGTGGAATTCGAGGCAGTCACCGCGCTGGCGCTGCTGTGGTTTGCCCGGGAAAAATGTGATTTGGTGGTGCTGGAGACCGGCCTTGGCGGCCGCTGCGACGCCACCAACGCGGTGCCCCGCACGCTGGTGGCCGCCATCACCAAAATCGGTCTGGACCATACCGAGATTCTCGGGGATACCGTTGCCAAAATTGCCGCCGAAAAGGCGGGCATCCTCAAGCCGGGCTGCACGCTGGTGTGTTACCCGGACCAGCCCAAAGACGCGCTGGAGGTTATCACCGCCGCCGCAGAACGGGCCGGCGTCAGGCTGGTGGTGCCGGACAAGGAGGATTTGAATCTGGAGCAGGCAAAGCCCCTTAAAAACCTCATCGATTACGGCGGCTATCAGGTGCGGCTGCGCATGCCGGGACGGCATCAGGCGTACCACGCCGCCATGGCGGTGGAGGTGGCGCTGGCGCTCTGGCGGGATTTCGGCTACGAAATTTCCGATGAAGCCATTCTGGACGGCCTTGCCGCTGCCTCCATGCCCGCCCGCATGGAGGTACTGCGCCGCCATCCGCTGCTGCTGCTGGATGGAGGCCACAATCCGGACGGCGTTTCCGCCCTTGCCGCCGAACTGAAACAAGCCGGCTACGAGGAAAATCTGGTGGGCGTGATGGGCGTGATGGCGGACAAAAACTACGAGTCCATGCTGACCACGCTGACGCCCTGCTTTGCCAAGCTGTACACCGTCACGCCGGACAGTCCCCGGGCACTCTCGGCGGAGGAACTGCAATATGCGGCCAAGTTCCATCTGGATGCCGAGGCGGCGCCCTCCGTGAAGGAGGGCATCCGCCGTGCGCTGGACTACTGCGAGGAGCAGCATCTGCCCGGCGTGGTGGTCTGCGGCAGCCTGTATCTGGCGGCGCAGGCCCGGCCCTGCCTTCTGAAAGAGGCGGAGCGGTAAAAGTTTCCGCCTTCGCCCCATCACAACAAAATTTGCACGCTTGTCCCTGTATCTTATGGATACAGGGATATTTTATTTGGAAAGAGGAAACCGTTCATGGCCAATGTGTACTTTGCGCCCGCGGGGGCCACGCTGGCGGCGTATCTCACCGGCGAGATCGACCACCACAGCGCCCAGACCCTCCGGCGGGAAATTGACGCCCAGATCGACGCCCGTCTGCCGGAGTTGCTCACGCTGGATTTTTCCGGCGTCACCTTTATGGATTCCTCCGGCGTGGGTCTGATTCTGGGCCGCAGCCGCCGCATCACCGGGCTGGGCGGCAAGCTGTCGGTGCAGAATGTTTCGCCTGCCGTGAAAAAAATGCTGGACATTGCCCGCATTCCGTGCGTCACAGGAGGGGACAAGCCATGAAAATGCTCAATTCCGTCAAGCTGACTTTTGCCAGCCGTTCCGTCAACGAGGGCTTTGCCCGCGCCGTTGTGGCCGCTTTTCTGGTTCCACTGGACCCCACCGTGCCCCAGATGGCCGATTTGAAAACCGCCGTGTCGGAGGCGGTCACCAACTGCATCGTCCACGCCTACCCGGATTCCATCGGCCCGGTCACCCTCACCGCCGCGCTGTATGAGGGCGGGCTGGTGCGCATCACGGTCAGCGACCGGGGCGTCGGCATTGCCGATGTGGAACAGGCCATGCAGCCCATGTATACCACCGGCAACCCGGAGGAACGGGCCGGGCTGGGCTTTGCCGTGATGCAGAGCTTTATGGATAAGGTGAAAGTGTCCTCCACGCCAGGAAGGGGCACCCGTGTCACGCTGAGCAAACGTCTGGACAGCAAGTGATCCCTACATATTCCTTAAAGGAGGGGACCGCCATGCCCACATTACAGCCCATCGAAACAACGCCCCGGGCGGAGTTCATCCAGAACAATCTGGGGCTGGTTCATGCCTGCGCCGGGCGTTTCCGCAACCGCGGCATTGAGTATGAGGAACTGTACGCCGCCGGATGCCTTGGGCTGGTGAAGGCCTGCGACGGCTTTGACGCATCCCGCGGGCTGTGCTTTTCCACCTACGCTGTGCCGGTGATTCTGGGGGAGATCAAAAAGCTGTTCCGGGACGGCGGCACGGTGAAGGTCAGCCGTTCCCTGAAGGAGTTAGGACTGCGTATCAACGCGGAGCGGGAGCGCTGTCTGAAACGCACCGGAACAGAGCCGAGCGTCACCCAGCTGGCCGAAACACTGGATACCACACCGGAACAGGTGGCAATGGCCATCCGTGCTTCTCTGCCTGTGCTGTCGCTGACCCCGGCGGACAGTGAGGACGGCGGAAGGGAATGGGATGTGCCGGTGGACTCCCCGGAGGAAATGCTGTCCGAGCGCATCAGTCTGGACGAGGTAATGGACAAGCTGCCGCCGTCGGATCGCCTGCTGATTCGCCTGCGTTTTTTCGGAGGCAGAACTCAAAGTGAGACCGCAAAGGTACTGCACACCACACAGGTGCAGATATCCCGGCGGGAACGAAAGATATTAAAATGGATGCGTCAGGAACTGTCAGGGGAGTAAGATTTTACAACAGGTAAAATCCCCAATTACAGTCTGTAAAAGAGCGCCGCACCATGCTGTCAAAAAAGCAAAAAAGCCGCTGTCAAACTGTGCGAGTTGCCAAAAGTGCGACTTTTGCGCAGAAACCTCTTGACGGCGGCCTTTTTGCGTGGTAAAATAACACCACTGCTTCGGAAGTGGTGCGAACCTGAAAATCGGCTCGAAAAAAGTTGAAAAAGGGTATTGACACAGAGCTTCGGATGTGGTAATATAATCAAGCTGTCGCACGACAGAGCGCTTGTGAAGAAAAGCTCAGAAAAGTTTTTCAAAAAACTTCAAATTTCCTCTTGACAAACGGAAATGAATGAGATATAATAAACAAGCTGCTCCGCGAGA
>CALZZE010000027.1 GCA_945830575.1 uncultured Subdoligranulum sp.
CATGGCCGAGGCGGTCTTCCACATGCTTGATGAGATCCTCGGAAATGCCATCATCCTTCAAGCGGTCATGGAGCTGCTCGATGATGGTCTTGACGATGAAGATATTGGGACGCTCGTTGTGGCCACCCACGTTGTAGATTTCACCAATCTTTCCACCATTGGCCACCATATCGATGGCCTTGCAGTGATCCTCCACATACAGCCAGTCACGGATCTGCATACCGTCACCGTACACAGGGAGCTGCTTGTGATGTTTGACGTTGTTGATCATCAGCGGAATCAGCTTTTCCGGGAACTGGTAAGGACCGTAGTTGTTGGAGCAGCGGGTGATATTTACCGGCATACCATAGGTATCATGGAACGCCTGCACAAAGTGGTCTGCACTAGCCTTGGAAGAAGAGTACGGGCTGTGCGGATTGATGGGCGTGGTCTCCATGAAGTACCCCTCTGCACCCAAAGCGCCATAGACCTCATCGGTAGATACCTGCAGGTACTTCTTGCCCTCTTTCCAAGTCTTAGTTGCAGCATCGTACCAGGCTTCCTTTGCTCTCTGGAGCAGGTTGACCGTACCCATTACATTGGTCTGGACAAAAATTTCCGGATTGGCAATGGAGCGATCCACATGACTTTCCGCAGCGAAGTTGATGACATAGTCAAAGTCATACTTTTCAAACAGAGAAGCGACCAACTCCTTGTCGCAGATATCGCCCTGGACAAATACATGGCGAGGGTCGCCCTCTACGCCCTTGAGGTTTTCCAGATTGCCTGCATAGGTCAGCTTGTCGAGGTTGACGAGCAGGATGTCGTCATATTTCTTCAGCATGTAGTAAACAAAGTTGGAGCCGATAAAGCCGGCGCAACCAGTAATCAGATATTTCTTCATATACTTTCTTCCCCTATTCCTTATATAAATATGTTCAACTGTAGGCACCGCGTAATCAATGCAGCACATCGAGGTACTTGCCGTCCAAAACGTCCTTCAGATACTGACCGTACTGGTTCTTCTTGAGGACTTCATATACTTCAAGAACGTCCTCACGTCTGATCCAGCCATTCAAATACGCAATTTCCTCAAGGCAAGCAATCTTGCGGTGCTGGTGCTGCTCGATTGTCTTCACAAAATTTGTTGCATCCACAAGGCTCTCATGTGTGCCGGTGTCCAACCAAGTAAAGCCCTGACCCAACAACTCGACGTTCAGTGTGCCATCCTCAAGATAGATGCGGTTCAGATCGGTAATCTCCAACTCTCCGCGGGCGGAAGGTTTAAGGTTCTTTGCGTACTCCACAACCCGATTGTCATAAAAATACAGGCCAGTGACACAGTAATTGCTCTTCGGATGAGCAGGCTTTTCCTCAATCGAAATCGCCTTGCCGTCCTTATCGAACTCCACAATACCGAACCGTTCCGGGTCGTCCACATAATAGCCAAACACAGTAGCACCCTTGCCGGACTCTGCATTCTCCACAGCGGCTTTCAGGCGTTTTTTCAAGCCGTGGCCGGCAAAGATGTTATCACCCAAAACCATGGCCACAGTGTCATTGCCAATAAAATCAGCACCAATAATAAACGCCTGCGCCAGTCCGTCCGGGGAGGGCTGGACAGCGTAGGTGAGATTGACACCAAACTGATGACCATCTCCCAGCAAGTCCTGGAAGCGAGGCGTATCCTGTGGTGTGGAAATAATCAAAATATCCCTAATGCCCGCATTCATGAGGACGGACATCGGGTAATAAATCATGGGTTTATCATAAATCGGCAGGAGCTGCTTCGATGTAACCTTCGTCAACGGATACAGACGAGTGCCTGAGCCGCCTGCTAAAATAATACCTTTCATAACTTTACTTCCTTTCTTTAGTCCCTGCCGAACAGGTCCCTTGTGTATACTTTCTCTTTCACATCATCAAGGCACCCATCGTACCTGTTTGCGATGATGGCGTCGCTCATATGTTTGAATTTCTCCAGATCATTGACTACGACGCTTCCGAAGAACTTCTCGCCATCTTCCAGCGTCGGCTCGTATATAATCACAGTTGCGCCCTTTGCCTTCACACGCTTCATGACGCCCTGGATGCTGCTCTGGCGGAAATTATCTGAGTTACTCTTCATGGTCAAACGGAAAACACCGATGACCACGTTCTTCTCATAACTCTTATTCCACTGGTTCTCCTCGCCATATCCGTAGTACCCAGCCAGTCTCAGTACTCTGTCTGCGATGAAATCCTTCCGCGTCCTATTGCTGTCTACGATGGCCGACATCATGTTCTGAGGAACATCCACATAGTTGGCCAGCAGCTGTTTGGTGTCTTTCGGCAGACAGTAACCGCCATAACCAAAACTGGGATTGTTGTAGTGCGTCCCGATACGCGGGTCGAGGCACACGCCCTCAATGATCTGCTTTGTGTTCAACCCTTTGCTCTCTGCGTATGTATCGAGTTCATTGAAGTACGCAACTCGCAGGGCAAGATAAGTGTTGGCAAACAGTTTTACTGCTTCTGCCTCAGTGAAGCCCATGAATAGCGTGTCTATGTTCTCTTTGACAGCGCCCTCTTGGAGCAGCTCGGCAAAGGTGTGAGCAGCCTGTGTCAGTTGCTCGTCCTCTACATCTGTGCCGACGATTATCCTGCTGGGGAACAAATTATCGTACAGCGCCTTGGACTCGCGCAAAAACTCGGGACTGAAGATGATGTTCTTGCAGTTGTACTTCTCCCGGACGGAAGCCGTATATCCAACCGGCACGGTGGACTTGATAACCATGATTGCGCTCGGATTCGCCTTCATGACCAACTCGATCACATTTTCCACAGCCGCCGTATTGAAGTGCTGGGTAACGGAATCGTAATTTGTCGGAGCCGCAATAACAACAAAGTCCGCATTGCTATAGGCGCTCTCGGCATCCAGCGTTGCGGTCAAATCCAGTTCCTTCTCAGCGAGGTATTTCTCGATATACTCATCCTGAATCGGGGACTTCCGATTATTGATAAGGTCCACTTTTTCTGGTACAATATCCACAGCATAGACCTTATTGTGTTGTGCCAGCAGCACTGCGAGGGACAATCCCACATAGCCGGTACCGGCAACTGCAATCGTGTACTTTTTCATGCTTACTCCTCTATCTGGTAGGAATCTCTATATTAATCACTGTGGTTATCATCGGAGATGATGTTGTCATCAATGGCTGCTCACAGCGCGGAATCTTCTGCACTGAACTTCTCAACATTCTTATAGGGTAGACCTGCCATGATGTGTATATCGTCTTATCCACACTCGACACCCCTACGGGCTTCATCATCCTCTGCCCTCTCGACTGCCCATGCCGGCCCAAATCCCCATTCTCATCAAAACAATTTCATTTATTGTCGAGGTCGTTCTCTGCTGATGATTTGTTCATTTATTCCAATCATCTTCAATAATCATCCTCATTTATTTGTAAAACTTGTACATCTTCTATCTTTCTCACCCTATACCGCCCCAGAAAAATGAGCTTATCACCTTCCGTTCTCCTCTACCCCAAACTCTCCCGGAAAGATAGCTTTTTCGCTCATCCCTCATTTTCGTCCGTTACCCTACATACCGCATGAAAAATGAGGTTATCATCACCCACTAGCTTCGACCCAAAATTTTCGCAGAAATATAGGTTTTTAGAGGGGGTAAAAGGGTGATTTATCGGACAATAAATCGCAAAAGTTAGATGATAACTACACCGCCGTTTTACTCATGAAAACTCGACTGAAAATTTAGGGTAGACATTGGTCGGAGCTGCAATAACAACAAAGTCCGCATTGCTGTAGGCAAATTTGACGGCCAGCGTTGCGGTCAAATCCAGTTTCTTTGCAGCCAGATACTTTCAAAATACTCATCCTGAATCGGGGGTTTCCGGTTATTAATCAGTTCAACCTTCTCTGGGACGAAATCCACAGCGCATACTTTCTGGCGCTGTAAGAGCAATGTGGAAATTAAAAGCTAAGGCAAGTCATTACCAGCAACCGTAATCGTATGATTCTTCATAATACTTTCTCTTTGATTGAGTATTTCTTTTCTGCAATCACAGTGACAGCACTCATAATGCCTTTCGTACTGACGGTATTCATCAGCGGGCGACATGGGGTATTAGCACCGCTCAGCGAATCAGATAAGACAAATAAAATATGTAGAAATTTATCAATTTTAGCATGCTGATAAATTTGCCTTGTACTATTTTTAAAAGATAATATCGATTAGTACCTTTTTGAATACAGTTTTTCATGATTATTATAACACAATCCGTATCGTATTGCAACAAGAAGAAGAGATGCTTCATGTGAAAGTAGCTGGAATCATCAAATTGATATATAAAAACATCCTTAACATTTTTATTTTGCTTTTATCAATGCTTCTTTTATTAGAAGGAAAACAAGCAAATCACAGTCTTCCTCGCTGGAATGAACAAAATGATAGATCATCCATTACCAGTTTTTCAGTCTTCAGATGTAATTTCTGCGTACGCGTGTGTTTTCGTTTACACACAAAAATCCCCCTGATGTACGTTTTTCTACACCAGGGGGGATTTTTCTATTGTGTCAGTTCAATCTCGATGAAGTTTCAGGATAATCACTCCCACTCGCCAAGTGGAAACGCTCTCTAAACTTTTTTGTATAGACCGTTTGATTCCATTTGGCTTAATTTGATACCTATTATCCCAATCCTATGGGGTATCCGACTTTCTGCTATCAAAAAGCTATCAGGGGATGCTATCAATAGCGGAAAGATTCCACCTGAGTTATCCTCGTGGAGGGAACGGATCATGCCCGTGAGAATCCTTGTCGCGGATTTCTCCATTTGGACGATGGATAACAAGCTCGGATTCCTGATTGCGGGAAATGCTCCGTGCAATTTTGATTGCTTCTGCTTGTGTCTGGGTTCTCGCTGTAGCGCGGGAGTTCCCTTCGCCTTTTACCTGCCACCCGCCATTGGGGTGCGGAGTTACGTGCTGATTTTTTCCTTTCATACTATCATCCTTTCAAAAAATGAAAAGGATGAAACCGCCAACATCCTTTTTGTGGTTGTTATTTTCGAGTTTTTACGGGAATGCAAAATGCTTTCAAGCCATACTGACTGGCGTAAATGCGCTTGCCATTTTTAAGCGTAATAAACGCAGTATAGATGTACTCTACGGCATCGTTATGAGTTTCTCTCATAAACACAGCACCTCCTTCAAACGGGATTTTTCCGAAACGAATTTCGGATTCGCTTGAAAAAGGTAAACACAGCCGTTATACTTAACTTGTCATGGAGAAGTATAGGCGGTTTGACCGTATTTACTTTTCAAACTGGAGCTTATTCGAGCTGGAACTCGGATAAGCTCTTTTTTATGTCATACAGCCAAAGCTGTCGGACAGCGGACTACTTCAATTCACTTGCCTGGGTAAGATCAAACAGCATGGCCTGATCTTCTTTAAGTAATACTCCATCAACTCGATAACCGCATTTAGATAAATCCCAATGCATGATCCCTTGAATTGTATTAAGAAGATCGCGACCGTTCCAGCGCACAGAAAGTGCATTTGACTTCTTTTCCTTGTTATAAAAAGTCGCGGCGTTTGGGGTGTCTTGTGCGCATGGTTGTACGGCTATACGTTTTGTTTCTTCATCAATAAGGAGGCGAACATATTCCGGATATTCCAACTTCATTATGACTGACTTGTTGAAGGTCATGCCGTTGATTGTTATCGAGACGTATGGTACACCTTCGTTGAAATTAAACGGTTTAAAATTTTCGAGAAGTGACATTCTCGCCTCACTCCTTTCTGCAAAGCATTATAGCACACTGTCAGAAATAATGCAACAATATTGTTCCGATTCTTCACTCGATCTTGCTTCAAAAAAATCTTATCAAATTCAAATATGCGCTCGACATAGCTTCTTACATTATTTCTGTGTTCTTCTCGTTCGATTTTATAAAGAAAATGATCTTTGCGAGCGCACGTTCTTCTTCAATCTTGTCTCTCTGCATACGCCGAATTGCACATTCCCATACCGTTAAGAGCTTAATGCCACGCTCCAGCAATTCAGCTTTCACCACAGCATCCCGCTGGACGTTATCATCAAACTTCTTTTGCCAAAACTCCACGCGGCTCTTTGGCGTATATGCGTATTTGCAGTCTGGGTGACGATGCCAGAAGCAACCGTTGACGAAAATCGCCGTATTGTATTTACGCAGAAAAATATCAGGATGCCCCGGAACAGACTTATCTGCAATCCGATAACGATAGCCCTGTGCAAAAAGCAGTTTCCGCAGATACACTTCGGGCTTTGTGTTTTTTGATCGTATCGCAGACATATTCTGACTGCGCTTTTCCGGAGAAACAATATCCGCCATCAGAGTCCTTCGACCTCGCGCACATAAGAAACGAACTTTGAAAGCGTCCATATTCTGTCCTGACGATCTGCGGGATAGGATGTAATGTATTGTCTGGGAACAACAAGAATAACATTCTCGCTCTGCATTTCGTCCATCTGTGCAGGGGAGATTCCCTGCTGGAGCGTACAGAGATATTTGGGCCTGTCACGCAAACGGTCGGCTTCATTGATAACCTGACGCCAACGATCCTTGCAGGTCGTTTTTGCAGCCAGAGAGATCAGCCTTTCTGTAGGGAAAGTCATATCATGATACGATGCCTGCGAAGGGAAGATAAAGTCCGGTTTCTTGTTGCCCTCTGTAACAGCCTGTGCGGTGTATATGATTTCATTGCCGTCAAAGATTGCAGAAAGGTGATGCTCCAGACTCTTTCCCGCGCGGCTCTTTCTGCGGTTCAGAACCATATTTGCCATCGTGATAAATTCGTCTACGGACGTAAATCCGCGTGCGATGGCATCTCCATATCGTGCGTGTTCAATCGCGCGGAAAAGTGCATACTCTGTATTTGTCCAGTCGATGATCTTACGGTCAGGATTCGTGCGGATAAATTCAAGATGGTCATATACACGGTTCTGAATGTCACGAGCTGCTGCGGACATTTCTTCTGAGAGAGGAAAATCTACTGTCAGCCCTGCAATAAACTCCTGAATGGCAATCCGTTCCTGCGTTTCTTCCTGTACCCGCCCAGCATCAATCAACTGATTTGTTTCTGTTGGACTGATGCCGAATGCGTCAAGGAACTGGTCGATATCTTCTTCGGAATTCAGTACAAATGCCTGATAATCCTCAGCATCACATTTTGTAAATACAAAAAGCGCCCCTGTATACTCCGGTCGCAGGAAAGGAAAACCGCGCCCGAAGTTTGTAATCCGATACTCGTTTCGTGTACCCTTTCCGTAGTAAATAAACCGGGTATCTGTTTCAATACCGTCCTGCCATTTGACCTTTACCCATTTTTCCTTGTTCGTCCCCTTGATACCCGGTTCATCAAAAAGGATGGGGATTGACGGCTTTGAAATATAGATTCCCGCCTGATGCCCTCCAGTCAAGCCGGTATCATTTGCCGCAAGAAACTTGCAATAAGCTCTCTGACCGCTCAGAACAGCCTGTATTGCCTGAATTGCATATCCTTCTGGCATTTATATCACCTTCCTCTGCGGAATATTGGGAAAAGCAATTTCGATTTGCGGATCAGTATCGAGTTGTTCCAGCTTTGCAACAATCAGCTTTGCGACATCGGACATAAGCGGAACAACAACGGAATTTCCAAACTGTCGATATGCCTGCGTATCCGAAACCGGGATTTTGAAGCTGTCGGGGAATCCCTGCAATCTTGCACACTCACGCGGCGTCAAACGACGTGGATTCTTTCCGCGCTGTTCGATCAGAATTTCAGAACCGTCTTTATAATAACGGGCGCTGATCGTTCTGGTCACTCCGTCCAAGGGGGCAATTCCGTAGCCAAAACCATTGCCTGCTTCACGGTGTTTTGCAGCATAGTTTTGAAGATAAATCCAGAGTTTATCTGAAAGCGTATACTTTTCGCTGACCTCTTTTTCAAGAATATCACGCACGACCGGCGGCTTCTTCAAAGGGTGCAGATCAAAAGAAAAACTGACATCCTCTCCATAGCGTTCTTTATCAAAGCCGACGATGACAATACGCTCTCTGTGCTGCGGTACATAGCCTTTTCCGTCAATGACCTGGAAGAATACTTTGTAGTTCAGCTCCCGCAGAGATTCCTGGATAATCTGAAAAGTTCTGCCTTTGTCATGGCTGCAAAGATTTTTGACATTCTCCAGCATAAATGCTTTCGGACGCTTTGCTTTCAGGATGCGGCATACATCAAAGAAAAGTGTTCCCTGGGTCTTGTCCTCAAACCCGGTAGCACGACCCAAGCTGTTTTTCTTCGAAACCCCGGCGATTGAGAACGGCTGACAGGGGAATCCCGCTACAAGAATATCATGATCCGGGATGCTTTCAGCCTGAACCTTTGTAATATCACCGTCCGGTTGCACACCAAAGTTTGCGTAATAGGTCTGCTGGCTGTACTTATTCCATTCGTTAGAATAAACACAGCACCCGCCGGCTGATTCGAATGCAAGTCGCATACCGCCAATACCTGCAAATAAATCAATAAAGGTGTACCCATTACGATTCTGCGAAGGTTCTTCCTTTGCCTTGACGAGCATTTGCCTGATTGCTACAGACAGGCAGTCCTGCATGGACTGCCCACTTACTACAGAATAGTCGCTGAGTTCTTTATAAATATCATCATCTACGCGGATGTGAACCTGTTTTGCCATTTTGTTTTCCTCCATCTGGGACAAGAACAATACCTGATTTTTCCCCATTATAACACACCTCTCGTTTGAATTCAATATGATGGGGAAAGGTTATGTACCTGATTTTTCCCCACATGGTTAATGATCATTTTGCATTTCTCAACCGATTTGTATTTCCTTTGGCAAGCTCACTTGCTGCTTGCCGGCGCTCATCCGAATACGGCGCGGTCAGACGGACGGCGAACCGCCTGCGGTCGATCTCGAAGGTCAGACCGCCCTGTTCATCATCGTCGGTCTGCCTGCACAGATTGGGATATGCCGCCGCATACTGTGCCAGCCGCTTTTTGAGCGCGGTATTGTGTGTCTGGATTTCAACGGTTTTGCTGGCTTCGTCAAAATAGATGCAGGTCGTTTTCTGCCTCTTAGTCAGTCCGGTTTTCATATTGCCTCCGTTTCTGCCTGTTCTGCAAAAACAGGCGCGTTTTCAAGATTTTTTGTCAGCTCTACACCTGCAAAAGCAGGGTGACTTTTGAATGGAGAGCGCCCAGATGATACCGCTGCTCGATCTGGACGCTCCCATTCGGTAAAATCCGTTTTTCGCAGCTCAACACGGTATCAGCGGATATTGTCCCGCATCACCGTTTTTTCTCTGTGCGGGCGGAAGAAACGCCAGAGGTTATTGCGCTGGATCACATCCTCATAGCGTTGAACTTTCCCGCGAAGCTTTGCGTTTTCGCGTTCCAGATCCGATGTGCGGAGCTTGCTGCGAACGGATTTGTATTCAGAAAGTTCCTGCTTCAAACCGGCGATCTCTGCCTTGAGTTTTGCAATCAGCCTGTTTGCAGCGTCAAGAGTCTTTTGCAGTTTGGATTCCTTTTTCTCGGCTGCAACGTACTTTTTCGCAAGCGTAGACAGGTGTTCAAAATCCTCACGCTCCACGGCAATCTTGGTAGAGAAGGGAATGGGCTTCGATTCAATCTTTTCGATAGCCGCCACAGCGACCTGCTGATTCTGAATTTTCTCGATCTGCTTGCCGAGCGTCGCTACCTGCTGTTCCTGCTGGCGGTTCTGCTCTGTGAGTTCTGCCAGCCGTGCCTGCTCCTGCTGCACCTTGAACTGCGTCACCGTCAGGTGTTCCTCAGAGCTGCCGCGTTCGCCACGCTCCACATCGTCGTATCCGGCGTCGCGCATATACCGGAAGAAATCGTCCTGCAAAACGCTGTAGGACTTCTTGAGAACAGGCTTGCCCTTGGTGCTTAGAATCGGCTCACCGTTCTCGTCCAGCGTGGGCTTGGAATCCCACTTCTTACTCATGCTGACCTGCTGGATTATCTCCTTGACCGTGCCGCGAAGCGTCTCATCCTTGCAGCGCTTCGACCACAGAATTTGTTTTTCCACGACGGGGAGGTAGACCACATGAAGGTGGTAGTGGTACACGTCCTGCCCCAGCGCGTCGGACATGGCGCGGTTGCGCTCGTCGGCGTGCATGACCGCCGAAAGGATGTACTGCTCACCGCCAACGATTTTGATTGCAGCTTTGTAGGCATCGGCGTAGAATTGCTTTGCAAACTCATAGCCACCGTGGTTGAAGAAGTACGCGGAATTAACGTCGAAGATCAGCTCTCCGAACTTCTCGGCGTCTGCTTTCAGACCGCGCGTGGAAATCACGCCGTCGGAGCGCATCTGCTCGAACATCTCCTTATATCCGGCGGTTGGTGTTTTGAAATGGACATTGTATTGTGTCCGTTCAGGAACGATGTCCTGATTGACATACGACGATTTTTCGCGCTCATTATGCGCCTGTGCGTTGTCGATGTCTGTATCTTTCATTCTTGCGTTTCTTGCGCTGGTACGGTGAATACCGTCGCCTCTTGCCATAGGCAGTTTACCTCCTGATTTCAGATTGTGCAGGACGGGGCAGCTTTCGGGGAGGCACTTCTGCGGAAGTGTAATAACCCACTATGATACTTTCATCCTGCGGCTGCAAAGTATCGTGGGCTCTCCGAGGGGGTATGCGGCTTCTGCGGAAGCCTCTGCCGGTTTTGCGGCTTGCAGTGTGGATACAAACCGCAAAAACCGGCGTGGTCAGCAGCTTATTTGCAGGTGTCCGCTGCGCATAATCTTCTGCCCACATCCATCTCAAACTCTGCGGATTTTTTCGATGGGGACGGGGGATGCGCGGGGATAGCCGCCAATGCATTGCCTTGTCTGCCAGCCACAGGAGCGTGGCACGCTCCTGTCACAGCTCCCACGGAGGAACAGTCCAGCGATAGCTCTGCGGAACGCCGCGCCGGTCAAGGTATTCCTGCCGCGCCTGTTCGCGTTCTTCCTCAGTGGGTGCCGTTTTGTAGCGGGAATAAAGCTGCCGGTTCAGCATGGCATCGAGCTTCTGTTCCAAGCCCTGACGGATTTCTTCTTCGCAATCGTCTTCGCCCCGCAGATGATACATGGCGAGGTCAAGAAACAGGTCATAGGGGATTTGAACGGCTTTCATTCTGTTTCGCTCCTTTCCGCGACGGTCGCAACGATTGCGACGGTTGTTTTGGCGGTATCAGATTTACCGTTGCAACCGTCGCAGCCGTCGCGCGGCTTATTTGCTTTCAGTATCATAGGTCAGCGTGATACGCCGTCCTTCGTGCCGAACCCTGTTCTCATAGCGGACGCGGTATTCGTCCAGCAGCCTGCCAGACTTCACATTCAAATACTTACTCAGCGCATTTGCCGCCATGCCGATGTGAACGGCATCGGCAAGCTCGGAGGGCGAGCCTGTCCACACCGGTTGTTCTGCGGATAGCAATCTGGAAATGGCTTCCAGAACATGATCGGGTGGATCTTTGTGCAGCTCGTTTTCCACCTTTTCGAGATTCCATATCTGCGTATCGGCGTCCTTTCTCAGATAGAGGATCTGATCCAGCTGGTCGCGCCCCACCACGTCGATAGTTGCCTCCAGCGCTGTGCGCTTTTTCTTCTGCATAAGCAGCGAACCGTCCGCGCAGCCGAGCAACCCTGTCGTACCGGAGATCATTTCGAAGCTGTCACCGGCAGGCTGCTTGCGAGTGTGGTGGACGGTCAAAACGCAGATGCAGTGCTTGTCGGCAAACTGCTTGAGCCGACCGATGATCTCATAATCGCTGGCGTAGCTGTACGCCTCGCCGCCGACTTCCCGGATTTTCTGCATGGTGTCAATGATAATGAGTCTGGTGTCGGGATGTTCCCGCACGAAGTTCTCAAGCTGCTCGTCCAGCCCGTTTCCAATCTTGCCTGCCGCAGTTGCAAAGTGCAGCCGGTCGGTGTCGTTGACACCGTACATCATGAACATTCGACTCTGGATGCGCTGAAAATCATCTTCCAGAGCGAGGTACAGCACCGTGCCGGGCTGGACTTCGTAGCCCCACAGAGCTTTGCCCAAGCTGACATGATAGGCGATCTGCGCCACCAGAAATGATTTGCCGATCTTCGGCGCGCCTGCGAGAATGTACGCGCCCGCGTAGAGCAAGCCGTCGATGATCGGCGGCCTGCTCTGATACGCGGTCTGGTACAGCTCTGTCATGGAGATCGTGTGCAGGTAATGCGGGTCTGTCAACCGCTGCATCCTACGGTAGATTTCGTCCAGACTTTCCGAGTTGTTTTGAAAATCACCGTTGATTTCTTCATCAAAAGCGGATATACTGTTCTCAGTTGAATTGTGAAGCGGCTGCCCATCATCTGCGCCAACAGATGTGTCCGGGGCGGTCGTTTTCTTTTTGCAGAGTTCATTCTCCATAGGCATTTTCCTCCTTCATGCCGTCCATGATGGCGGCGATCATTTCAATCACATCCAGCAGTTCGTCGTTCACGCTGTCGCCCGCTTCAATGCGCCGCAGCTCATTCAGCACTGCGGCAAGCTGGTCGCGCAGTGCCTTGTAAACTCTCGGATTGCCCTGTACTACCACGTCTTTGCAGGTCAGGCGGCGGGTGATGTAGTCCTGCTTCGTCAGCCCGGAGAGTTTGACAAAGGTTTCGATTTGCATATCTTCCTCCGGTGATACCCGGAAGGCAACAGTCTTGTTGCGCCAGCGGTTGTGGTTGTCTCGATTTTTCAGTGACATTTTCAGTTGCTCCTTTCGACGTTCAATTTGTCCGCCATTTCCTTCTGAACGGTTGGGAACAGGTGTGCGTACCGGTAGGTGATCTCCACGCTTTCGTGCCCCACGCGATTGCCGATGGCAACGGCGGAATAGCCCATGTTGATAAGTAAGGAAACGTGGCTGTGCCTCAAATCGTGGATTCTGATTACCTTGACACCCGACGCCTTGCAGCCAAACGCCATGCCGCGCTTCAAGGTGTACTTGGTCAGGGGAAAGATACGGCTGTCCGGTTCCAGCCCGTAGAGCTGCTTGAAATAGTCCTGCATCTCGTCGCAGAGAAAATCTGGCATCTGGATCACGCGGTTGCTTTTCTTCGTTTTCGGCGTAGTGATAACGTCCTTGCCCTGTAGCCGCTGATAGGATTTATTGATGCGGAGCGTTTTCTTCTCAAAATCAAAGTCCGCAGGGGTCAGCGCCAGCAGCTCGCCCTCACGAATGCCGCACCAGTACAGGATTTCAAACGCATAGTACAGCATGGGCTTATCCATCATGGCATCGATGAATTTGAGGTATTCCTCCTTCGTCCAAAACAGCATTTCCTTCGTCTGCTCGCTGCCCATATTCCCGGCCTTTGCAGCAGGATTGATCTGCAAGCCGTAATACTTGATGGCATGGTTGAAAATACAGCTCAGTTGGGTATGGACATTTTTGAGATAGTCCGGGGAATAACTTTCGCCGCTTGACTTGGTGTGCTGCCGTATCTCGTTCTGCCAGTCGATCACATCACGGGCGGTGATTTCCGAGAGCTTTCGTTTTTTGAAATACGGCAGAATCTTTGTGCGGATGATATGCTCCTTGCTGAGCCATGTGTTGAGCTTCAGCTTGGGTTTGACGTCCTTTTCGTAGAGCGCCACAAAGCTCTCGAAGCTCATATTGACATCAGCCTGCTTCTGCATCAGAAACTCGCGTTCCCATGCCTGAGCCTCTTTCTTGGTCGCAAAACCGCGCTTCAATTTCTGCTGGCGCTCACCGCGCCAGTCGGTATAGCGAAACTGCACATACCATGAGCCGTTCTTCTTGTCCTTAAATGCCGCCATTCGATTCCCTTCTTTCCTTCGGTTCTCTCGTTCCGTAGAACTTCTCATGAAAGAACTTGCGGTCGATCCTGCCTGCAATAGTGATGCAGCCAGTCTTTCGCAGCTCTTCGTTCAGCTCACGGATGAGCTTATACGCATACGGAACCGATACGCCAAGCTCTTCCGCAACTTCATTTACTCTCATAAAAATTTCTCCTGCCATAGGCAAAATACCTTCCTTTCCTGATTTGTGGTTGATTGCTTCGCCGTTCTATCCGCAGGACTCTGGCAGGCAACCCTTTTCGGTGCTGTGCCGTTTTCTTTTCTCCTTGGCACGCTCGTCTCATCGCGTGCTTCCCCGGAGAAAGTATCCCTTGGACGGTCATTCAGTTTGGCTCTTTTGGATTTCACACCCCTCTCACCTTACAACGGACATTTTTTCTGCATTTGTTGACTATCCTAATTGTAAAATTTCTATGAATTAAGCTAATATGCTTAGCTTACAGCCATTGTACTATACATATCGGTTTAAGTCAAGCCGGTTTGCAGGAAAATATTAAATAAATCTGCTTAGATTTTCTTGACGAAATTAAACATATCTGCTATACTCGTTATCAAAGACAACCGACACAGGAGATGGCTATTATGGCGATTGGTGAACGCATCCACTTTTTCCGCACGATGCGGGGCATGACGCAGAAATACCTTGGCATGGCGCTGGGTTTCCCGGAGAAATCCGCAGATGTCCGCCTTGCGCAGTACGAGAATGGTTCCAGAACGCCCAAGGCGGATGTAACCGCTGCGCTGGCACAGGTGCTTGACGTTTCACCCAAGGCGCTGGACGTACCGGACATTGACTCCTATGTGGGGCTGATGCACACGCTGTTCACGCTGGAAGACCGCTACGGTCTTGAGGTCTGCGAGTGTGAGGATGAGGTGCATCTGCGTGTTCATATCCATAAAGGACGCGACGCAGCGGAACTTCACAGAATGCTTACCGCATGGGGTGCAGTTGCCGCCAAGCTGAAAGCGGGGGAGATTACCAAAGAAGAATATGACCGCTGGCGCTACCGCTACCCTGAACTTGACACCTCCGGTCAGTGGCACAAGATCACGCCGTCGCATGAGCTGAGTGACCTGCTTCTTGCCGACCTCAAAGAACACACCGAAGAATAAAAAAAGGCTCTGCCGACCTTCTTTTACAGAAAGTCAGCAGAGCCTTTTTCGCTCTCAATATAGGATTGGATGCGACAGCAAACCTGCAAACCATTCGCTCGCCAAGTAAGAGCAAACAAAATGGCTTTGGTATCTGCTATCATTTTGCTATCAAACAGGAAATGAGATTTTCAAAAAGTGAGTGTTTTCAAGGCTTTTCAGCCCACCATATTCACTTTTTTCTCATTCAAACTCGATGGTTGCCGGCGGTTTGGTGGTGTAATCAAACATGACGCGGTTGATGTTTTTGACTTCGTTGACGATGCGGTTCGCCGCCGTGGTGATGGTGGACTGAGGCAGCAGCGTCACTTCTGCAGTCATGAAATCGGTGGTAGTGACAGCCCTCAGCGCAATGGCGTAATCGTAGGTGCGCTCATCTCCCATGACACCCACGCTGCGCATATTGGTCAGCGCCGCAAAATACTGGCTGGGACGCTGGTCAGTGGGCAGCTTGTCTACCTCTTCACGCCAAATGGCATCGGCATCCTGCACAATGGCCACTTTTTCCGGCGTCACATCTCCGATAATGCGAATGGCCAAGCCGGGGCCGGGGAACGGCTGACGGGCCACCAGATATTCCGGCAGACCAAGCTCGCGGCCCGCCTGACGCACTTCGTCCTTGAACAGATCCCGCAGCGGTTCCACGATTTCCTTGAAATCCACATGCTCCGGCAGTCCGCCCACGTTGTGGTGGCTCTTGATAGTGGCGGATTCGCCGCCAAGGCCGCTCTCCACCACGTCAGGATAGATGGTGCCCTGCGCCAGGAAATCCACCTTGCCAATCTTCTTGGCCTCTTCCTCAAAGACTCGGATGAACTCCTCGCCAATGATCTTGCGCTTGCGTTCCGGCTCGGATACGCCCGCCAACTTGGTATAGTAACGCTCACGGGCATCCACACAGATAAAATTGATGTCAAACTGGCCGCCCTGACCAAACACCTCGCAGACCTGTTCCCGCTCGTTCTTGCGCAGCAGACCGTGATCCACAAACACACAGGTCAGCTGCTTGCCGATGGCCTTGGCCAGCATGGCCGCGCAGACGCTGGAGTCCACACCGCCGGACAGCGCGCACAGAACCTTGCCGTCCCCGATTTTCTCCCGCAATGCCTTGACGCTCTGCTCCACAAAGGAATCCATCTTCCACGTTCCCGTGCAGCCACAGACCTTGTACACAAAATTGTGCAGTATCTGGGTGCCGTGCTCCGTGTGCAGAACTTCCGGGTGGAACTGCGTGCAGTATAGGCCGCGGGCCTTGTCCTGCGCAGCGGCTACAGGGCAGTTGGGGGTATGTGCCACAATTTCAAAGCCGGGAGCCGCCTGCTCAATATAATCGTTATGGCTCATCCAGCAGATGTTCTGGTCGGGCAGCGTGTCAAACAGGGGGCTGGCAGTATCCAAATCCACCAACGTTTTGCCATACTCCCGCTCGGGGGCTTTGGTCACATGGCCGCCCAGCTGGTGCATCATCAGCTGGCTGCCGTAACAGATGCCCAGAATGGGCACACCCCAACTGTAAATTTCCGGGTCGATGGAGGGTGAATCCGGCAGATAGGCGCTGTTGGGGCCGCCGGTAAAGATAATGCCTTTGGGATTCTTGGCCTTGATTTTCGCAAGGTCGGTGCGGTAAGAATAAATCTCACAATAAACATTGCATTCACGGACGCGGCGGGCAATCAGCTGGTTGTACTGGCCGCCGAAATCCAACACGATGACGGTTTCCTGCTGCATGAAGTGGCTCCTTTCCCTTTTCACTACCTTGTAGTATACCATATTTCCCGGAAAACAGCAAGGCTGGAAGATACCTTAACGCTTATAATTTTTCGATCCATGAGAAAAAGTGGTTCAACCCTTGGTTCTCTTGCCTTGTTTCCAAAAACATGCCTGCCGTATACCAAGAATGCGTGTCCTTTTTATCTTTGACGGAATAGAGTCCGCACTCGATTCCCAAACGTTTCGCCTTTTCTTGGAATCGCTCTGCGCAGGAATAGTCAATCAGCCCATCGTGTTTGCTTTGAATCAGCAGCATTGGAATATGGCTTTCTGTCATCAATGCACAGGGTTCCCCCTGCGTTCTGTCAAAATCTTTTGGGAACAGTTGGTTCAGAAGAATTTTTACCGCCAGGGACTGACTCCCCGAAAAGCTGTACGGCCCGCCAACGCCGATGAATCCAATCACGTTGGTTAGGTCCAAATCAAATTGCTGCTGCGCTTGCCTGCTGTAACTAAGAATGGAGGACAGATGCGCCCCGGCTGAGGGGCCGGAGACAATGATGTTTTCGGTATCAATCCCCTCCTGTTTCAAAAAGGATAACGCCGCTTTGTATCCCATGCAGACATCCTCCAACTGGCAGGGATATTGATAGGCCGGTGACAGTCGGTATCCCAGCGAAACGAATCGGTATCCTTCTCTTGCAAAGCACTGTCCCACAAAGTCAAAATATCGTGGACTGCCTGCATTCCATCCGCCGCCATGGATCCAAACAACGATTTTATTGCTTATCGTTCTTTTCGGTTCATAGTACAGGAAATATTGTTCCTTATCCTCTCCAAAGGGAACACACTTCGGTTCAACGATTTTCTTTACCGAATACATTTTCCGGTACAGGCCCGCATAGCTAAAGCTTTCCCGCCAAAAGTCCTTCATCATTTTCTCAGCCTTTCACACTCTTGTTCCATAACCGGTCAATGGCACGGGCATCCAGAATGTTGACCGTTTCAAAATTTCCATTGACAAAGACCGCCCAGTTGTTAAAGACGCAGGGCACGGTTTTTGCCTGTTCCCGGCTGGTGATGTGATGCAGATGGAGGGGTATCTGTTGTTTCTGCGCATGTTGTTGGAGCCGCAGGATCTGCTGTACCGCATAGGGACACTGGTCATCGTAGTAAATGGATATTCCCTGTTCCCCGATATGCATTTTTTTGGCATCTGGTGCAAACCGGGGCGTGGAGCCGTCCAGAGACAGTGCCAGCAGTTCATACCCATTGTCCGTGCGATCCACGGTTTCAAAGCCAAATCGTTTTGCAAAGCTCTGGTCGGACAGCCATGCCTTTTGTTTCGCAAACCCCAACATGCAGATACCGCTTTTTCCCTGCTGTTTGGCGTCCGAAAGGCAGGATTCCATCAGGGCGCGGCCATAGCCTTTGCCTTTTGCCTCGCCCAAAACCCATAAGCAATAGATATACAAATAATTTTCTCCCACAATGGGAACCCATGCGGTTTCCAGAGGTGCATATTCAATGAAAACTGTGGCTTTTGCGTCCAGCTTGCGGAATACATGCCCTTCCTCCAACCGCTCTGCAAGCCAACGGCGTTTGGCCTCAACGCCGGGATGCTGGGTCTTGCTGCGAATAATACAACAAAGATGCTGCTGAGATAGATTTTCCCGGGTCAAGTCGATGAATTGAGGACTCATTTTCTACTCACTCCCTGAGTATCATCATTCTTGTTCTTAGTATATCAAAGAATATCTCCTGTGACAATACAAAAAGGCACCCGCCTTGCGGCAGGTGCCTTGAAAAGTCATTTCTGACCGAAAATTACTTCTCGATCTTGGAAACAACGCCGGAACCAACGGTGTGGCCGCCCTCGCGGATAGCGAAACGCATGCCCTCTTCCATGGCAACGGGGGTGATCAGCTCAACGTGCATATCAACGTTGTCGCCGGGCATGCACATCTCGGTACCCTCGGGCAGGGTGATGGTGCCGGTAACGTCGGTGGTACGGAAGTAGAACTGAGGACGATAGTTGTTGAAGAACGGGGTGTGACGGCCGCCCTCATCCTTCTTCAGCACGTAAACAGCGCCATCGAAGGTGGTATGAGGATGAACGGAACCGGGAACAGCGATAACCTGGCCACGCTCGATCTGGTTACGGTCGATACCACGCAGCAGAGCGCCGATGTTGTCGCCAGCCTGAGCGAAGTCCAGGCTCTTGCGGAACATCTCGAGGCCGGTGATGGTGGTGGTCAACTTGTCCTCTTTCAGACCAACGATCTCCATCTGGTCGCCAACGTGAGCAGTGCCACGCTCCACACGGCCAGTGGCAACGGTGCCACGGCCGGAAATGGTCATGACGTCCTCAACGGGCATCAGGAAGGGCTTGTCAGCAGCACGGTCGGGAGTGGGGATGTAGCTGTCAACAGCGTCCATCAGCTCCCAGATGCAGGCATACTCAGGAGCGTTCACATCGGTAGAGGTGCACTCCAGAGCCTTCAGAGCGGAACCACGGATGATGGGGGTGTTCTCGCCGTCGAAGTCCTGGCTGTCCAGCAACTCACGAACTTCCATCTCAACCAGATCCAGCAGTTCTTCGTCGTCGACCATGTCGCACTTGTTCAGAAACACAACGATCTTGGGCACGCCGACCTGACGGGCGAGCAGGATGTGCTCACGGGTCTGGGGCATGGGACCATCGGTAGCAGCAACGACCAGAATAGCGCCGTCCATCTGAGCAGCACCAGTGATCATGTTCTTGATATAGTCAGCGTGGCCCGGGCAGTCAACGTGGGCGTAGTGACGCTTCTCGGTGTGGTACTCAACGTGAGCAGTGTTGATCGTGATGCCACGAGCCTTCTCTTCGGGAGCCTTGTCGATGCTGGAGTAATCCATGAAGTCGGCATCGCCCTTCAGAGCCAGAGTCTTGGTGATGGCGGCGGTCAGAGTGGTCTTGCCGTGGTCGACGTGACCGATGGTGCCAATGTTGACGTGCTCCAAAGAGCGGTCAAATTTTTCCTTTTCAGCCATTGGAAGTATCCTCCTTTAATGAAACAATTTAATAAGCCTTTGCCTATAGCCTATGATACTAGATTCTGCACAAAAAATCAAGAGTTTACGCAGAATTTAGTGCTTGGAACGGTCGCTCATGATCTTTTCGGCAACATTCTTGGGGACCTGCTGGTAATCGGCGGGCTCCATGGAATACTGGCCGCGGCCCTGCGTCTTGGAGCGCAGGTCAGTGGCGTAGCCGAACATCTCGGACAGAGGAACCATGGCGGTCACACGGGCGGTGCCGTCCTGAGATTCCTGGCCCTGAATCTGGCCACGGCGGCTGTTCAGGTCGCCGATAACGTTGCCCATATACTCGTCGGGAACGATAACATCGACCTTCATGATGGGCTCCATGATGACGGGATCGCACTTCTTCATGGCCTCCTTGAAAGCCATGGAGCCGGCGATGGAGAACGCCATTTCAGAGGAGTCGACTTCATGATAGGAGCCGTCCCACAGGGTGACCTTGACATCCACGACGGGATAACCGGCCAGAACACCAGCCTTCATCGCGCCCTGAATACCATTGTCGACAGCGGGGATATACTCCTTGGGGATCGCGCCGCCAACCACAGCGTTGACGAACTCGTAACCCTTGCCGGGGTTGGGCTCCAGCTTGATCTTGACATGACCATACTGGCCCTTACCGCCGGACTGGCGGGCATACTTGGTCTCCTGATTGGCATCCTTGCGGATGGTCTCACGGTAGGCGACCTGCGGAGCGCCCACGTTGGCCTCCACCTTGAACTCGCGGAGCAGACGGTCCACGATGATCTCCAGATGGAGCTCGCCCATACCGGCGATGATGGTCTGACCAGTTTCCTCGTCAGTCCAAGTACGGAAGGTGGGGTCTTCCTCGGCCAGCTTGGCCAGAGCAATGCCCATCTTCTCAGAACCAGCCTTGGTCTTGGGCTCGATGGCAACGCGGATAACGGGCTCCGGGAAGTTCATGCTCTCCAGAATGACGGGATGCTTCTCGTCACACAGAGTGTCACCGGTGGTGGTGTTCTTCAGACCGACAGCAGCGGCGATGTCGCCGGCGTAAACAGTCTCGATGTCCTTCCGGTTGTTGGCGTGCATCTGCAGGATACGGCCGATACGCTCGTTCTGATCCTTCACAGAGTTGTACACGGTGGTGCCGGCGTTCAGCGTACCGGAGTACACACGGAAGAAGCACAGCTTGCCCACATAGGGGTCAGTCATGATCTTGAACGCCAGAGCGGCGAAGGGCTCGTCATCGCTGGACTTGCGGTCCTCCTCCTCACCGGTATCGGGGTTGGTACCCTTGATGTCGGCAACGTCGGTGGGAGCGGGCATATAGTCTACGATGGCGTCCAGCAGCGCCTGAACGCCGCGGTTCTTGTAGGAAGAGCCGCAGACAACGGGCACGATGGTGTTCTCCAGAGTGCCCTTACGAAGGCCGGCCTTGATTTCGTCCTTGGTCAGTTCCTCGCCTTCCAGGTACTTCATCATCAGGTCTTCGTCGGTCTCGGCCACGGCCTCAACCATCTTGGCGCGCCACTCCTCGGCCTCGTCCTTCATGTCCGCAGGAATTTCCTCCACGCGGACATCGTTGCCCATGTCGTCATAGTAGACTTCCGCCTTCATGTCGACCAGGTCAATGATACCCTTGAAGGTATCTTCCTTGCCGATGGGCAGCTGGATGGGCACACCGTTGGCATGCAGACGGTCATGGAGCATCTGCACGCAGCGGAAGAAGTCGGCACCCATGGTGTCCATCTTGTTGACGTACACCATGCGGGGCACGTGATACTCGTCAGCCTGACGCCAGACGGTCTCAGACTGAGGCTCGACACCGCCCTTGGCGGCCAGAACGGTCACAGAACCGTCCAGCACGCGCAGGGAACGCTGAACCTCAACGGTGAAGTCCACGTGGCCCGGGGTGTCGATGATGTTGATACGGTGACGGTTCTTCTTGAACGCGGCCGGATCATGCTGGGTCTCGGAATGGCTCCAATAGCAGGTGGTAGCGGCGGAGGTGATGGTGATACCACGCTCCTGCTCCTGCGCCATCCAGTCCATCGTGGCAGCACCGTCATGCACTTCGCCGATCTTATGGTTGATGCCGGTGTAGTACAGGATACGCTCGGTGGTGGTGGTCTTGCCTGCATCGATGTGAGCCATGATGCCGATGTTACGCGTCATTTGCAGAGATACATCTCTTGCCATGGCTTAAACCTCCTAAGCAGATCAATAACGGTAGTGGGCGAAAGCCTTGTTGGCCTCGGCCATCTTGTGGGTGTCCTCGCGCTTCTTGACAGCGCCGCCAACACCGTTGGTAGCGTCAATGATCTCGGCGGCCAGACGGGCAGACATGGTCTTCTCGTTGCGGCTGCGGCTGTACTGGGTCAGCCAGCGCAGGCCAAGAGTCTCGCGGCGGGCGGGGCTGACCTCCAGGGGAACCTGGTAGTTGGCGCCACCGACACGGCGGGTCTTGCACTCGAGGCTGGGCATGATGTTCTCCATGGCCTTCTCGAACATGTCGAGAGGCTCATTGCCGGTCTTTTCACGGACAATGTCGAACGCATCGTACACGATCTTCTGGGCAACGCCCTTCTTGCCATCGAGCATGATGGAGTTGACCAGACGGGTGACGATCTTGGAATTGTAAATAGGATCAGCCAGAACTTCGCGCTTGGCGACATTACCTCTTCTGGGCATCTTTCTTCCCTCCTTCACATAAATGATATCATCGGTACTCGAAAGTTAAGAAAACTCCCGTTGTGCCACAAAAGAGATCAGGCGATCTGTTTTATGGCGAAAAGATGTTTCCTTACTTCTTGGCACCGGCCTTGGGACGCTTCGCACCGTACTTGGAGCGGGCCTGGTTGCGGTTGGCCACACCCTGGGTATCCAGAGTACCACGGATGATGTGGTAACGGACGCCGGGCAGGTCCTTCACACGACCGCCGCGGATCAGCACGACACTGTGCTCCTGCAGGTTATGGCCGATACCAGGAATGTAAGAGGTGACCTCGATACCATTCGTGAGGCGGACACGGGCAACTTTACGCAGAGCAGAGTTCGGCTTCTTGGGGGTCATGGTACGCACAGCGGTGCACACGCCGCGCTTCTGCGGGCTGTTCATCGTGGTGTACTGCTTCTTCTGGGAGTTGTAGCACTTCTGCAGAGCGGGAGCAGTGCTCTTGTGGACCAGAACCTCACGGCCTTTGCGAACGAGCTGGTTAAAAGTAGGCATTTCTTTTCTCCTTTCTCTCATATTCTGCGGGGTACCGCGGGTTTTTGTTTGGCGTTTGGCCGCACTATCCCCCGGATACTCACGCAAGATTTATCATACAGGAAAAGCATGCGATTGTCAAGTAGTATTGCCAAATTTTTCTCGTAAAAATCGTGCAAAACAGAGAATTTTTATTTTTGGGTCATACGGGCCAGTGTTTGCTCGGCATCGTCCAGAATTCTCTCGAATTTGTCCAGTGCGGCGTTCACCGGCGCAGGCGTGGCCAGGTCCACCCCCGCGTGGCGCAGCTCATCCAGCGGGTAGGCGCTGCCGCCCATGGAGAGGAACTCCCGGTAGCGTTTTACGGCCGGCGCGCCCTCAGTCAGAATGGCCTCGGACAGCGCCACGGCGGTGGAATAGCCGGTGGCATACTTGTAGACATAGAACGGACGGTAGAAGTGCGGGATGCGCGCCCATTCGTACTGGACTTCCTCGTCCATGACAAGCTCCGGACCGAAATAGTCCTTCACAAGGCCGGCGTACAGGCTGTTGAGCGCCGCGGGGCTGAGCGCCTCTCCCCTCTCCGCCATGGCATGGGCGTCCCGTTCAAATTCCGCGAACATGGTCTGGCGGTAGACGGTGCCCTTGAAGTTTTCCAGATACTGGTTGAGCAGGTACAGACGGCGGGCGGGGTCCTGCTCCTGTTTCAGCAGCTGTTCGATCATCAGGTTTTCGTTGACTGTGGAGGCCACCTCCGCCACAAACAGCGTGTAATCGGCGTATTGGGGCGGCTGGGCGTGGTTGGAATGCCACGTGTGCATGGAATGCCCCATCTCATGGGCCAGCGTGGAGACGCTGTCCAGCGTGCCGGTGAAATTCATCAGAATATAGGGGTTGGAATCATAGGTGCCGCTGGAATACGCGCCGCCGCTCTTGCCCTTGTTGGGGTAGACGTCGATCCAGCGCTCCGCATAGGCTTTTTTCACCAGCGCCTGATAGTCCTCGCCCAGCGGGGCCACCGCGTCCAGCACCATCTGCTGGGCCTGTTCATAGGTGTAGCTTTCCTTCTGCTCCCCCACCAGCGGCGCGTACACATCGTAATAATGCAGTTCGTCCAGCCCCAAAATCTTTTTGCGCAGTGCCACATAGCGGTACATGGCGGGCAGGTGCGCACGGACGGCGGACACCAGATTGTCGTAGACCTCGGTGGGGATGTTCTCCCCTGCCATGGACATGGCGCGGGAGGACTCGTAATGGCGGGCGGCAGCCTCGGCGGTAGCAGCCTTCACGGCGCCGGAGTAGGCCGCCGCAAAGGTGTTACTATGCTGCCGGTAGCCCTTGTAATAGCTGCGGAAGGCACGTTCCCGCAGGGTGCGGTCCTGGGACATTTGCAGCGTGATATAGTTGGAACCGGTGACCTCCACCGTATGCCCGTCCCCATCCTGTACGCTGTCAAAGACCAGATCGGCATCCTGCAGATTGTCCGCAATTTCAGCAGGCGCACCGAACACTTCACCGAGCCCGGCCAGCAGCTGCTCCTCGGCGGCGGAAAGGGTGTGCGGCTTTTGACGCAGCAGCTTTTCCAGCGTAAAGCGATGGTTTTTCAGGCACTCCTGATTGGCGATGTCATCCAGCGTCTGCTGCGGCAGAGACAGAATCTCCGGCTCCGCAAAGGCGATGGCGGAGATGGCTTTCACGTAGTTGGCATTGATGCGGGCATACATGCTCTGGGCGGCTTCGGCGCGGGTATCCTCGCTGCGGCGCATGGAGGCGTAGCAGTAGAGATTGGACAGGGTGCGGCCCAGTTCGGTGGCGGCGTCCAGATAGGCGGCGATACTCTGAGCATCGGTCAGTCTGCCCTGAAACGCGGCGGCTTTCCGAATGGCCTCCTCCAATGTGGAGAGAGCCTTCTCCCACTCCGCATCCGTGGCATACATGCTGGTCAGGTCCCACATGAACTGCGGGTCCAGTTCCCGGCGCTCCTTCAACAGTTCCGGCATGGTCAGTTCCTCCTTCAGCAAAGGCCGTGCGTTTTATACAGGGCCAGAATCGTTTTGTAGGTCATTTTGTCCGCCCAAAGCTGGCGGTAGGTGGCGGTCTTTTCCTTGTGCTGGGCTTTCAATGCCGCCAGCTTTTGCTCCGCAGCATTGTACTGCTCCTGCACGAACCGCTGCATGGCCCGGTAGGCGGCCAGTTGTTCGGCATCCGTCACAGCAGGATCTCCTCCCATTCGGCAGGCTTGAATCCAACCAGCACAAAGTCCTCCCCCACCACCAGCGGACGCTTGACCAACATCCCGTCGGAGGCCAGCAGGGTGATCTGTTCCGCCTCGGTCATGGCGGGAAGGCGGTCCTTTAGGTTCATGGATTTGTACAACAAACCGCTGGTGTTGAAGAACTTCTTCAGAGGCAGTCCGCTGCGCCGGTGCCAGTCTGCCAGTTCCTCCGCGGTGGGGTTCTGCTCCTTGATGGGACGGTCGATGTATTCCACGTGATGCTCGTCCAGCCACTTTTTGGCCTTCTGGCAGGTGGTGCATTTGGCATATTGAATGAATTGCATGGCGTGTTCCTTTCCTTTCAGTGCAATATCTGTATTATACCCTTGCGGCAGGCAGGAAGTAAAGAAAAAGTTTTGAAGTGATCCCACCTGACTGTCAAATTCTTCCGTTTCAATACACAAAAGCACCCGCCAACGGGTGGCGGGTGCAGATTGGTTTAGTGGTCGTAGGCGGCCTCGGCCTCGTCGCGGGCCTGTTCGGCGGCGACAAGTTCCTCCTCCACCTCCGGCAGACCGGTGCCGGCGGGAATGAGTTTGCCGATGCAGACGTTCTCCTTCAGACCGGCCAGCGGGTCGGTCTTGCCCTTGATGGCGGCCTCGGTCAGCACGCGAGTGGTCTCCTGGAAGGAGGCGGCGGACAGGAAGCTGTCGGTGGCAAGGCTGGACTTGGTAATGCCCAGCAGGACCTGGCTGGCCTGCACCAGCTTGAGGTCGGTCTCACCGGCGTCGATACGCGCCTGAATTTCCTCGTTCTTGATCATCACATCGCGGCGGTTGACCGTGCTGCCAACGATAAAGTCGCTGGAACCGGCATCCTCAATGCGGACCTTGCGCATCATCTGGCGAACGATGACCTCAATGTGCTTGTCATTGATGTCCACACCCTGCAGACGGTACACGCTCTGGACCTCGGAAATGAGGTAGTCCTGCGTGGCAACGCGGCCCTTGATGGCCAGAATATCCTGCGGATAGGCGTGGCCCTCAGTGAGCAGCGCGCCCTTGGCGATCTCGTCGCCCTCCATGACCTTGAGACGCTGACCGAAGGGGATCAGATAGCTCTTGGTGACGGGAGCACCGTTGTCGTCCACGCCGTTGATGTCCACGTGACGGGTCTTCTTGGTGTCGTCAATGTGGACGGTGCCGGCGATCTCGGTCATGATGGCCATGGCCTTGGGACGGCGGCTCTCAAACAGTTCCTCAACGCGGGGAAGACCCTGGGTGATGTCGTCCGCAGAGGCGATGCCGCCGGTGTGGAAGGTACGCATGGTCAGCTGGGTGCCCGGCTCACCGATGGACTGCGCCGCGATGATACCCACGGACTCGCCCACCTTGACGCACTGGCCGTTGGACATGTTGGAACCGTAGCAGCGGGCGCAGACGCCCACGTGGGAACGGCAGGTCATGACGGAGCGGATCTCCAGCTCGGTGATGCCCGCGTCCTCGATCTTCTGGGCATCGAACATATCCATCATTTTGTCCTTGCTGACGATCAGCTCGCCCGTGGTGGGATCCACCACATCATGCAGGGCATACCGGCCGATGAGGCGGTCGGCAAAGCTCTCGATGACGGAGTTGCCCTCGCTGATCTCGCTGACAAGGATGCCCTCGGTGGCGTGGCAGTCGTCCTCGCGGACGATGACTTCCTGAGAAACGTCCACCAGACGGCGGGTCAGGTAACCGGAGTCGGCGGTACGCAGAGCGGTATCGGCCAGACCCTTACGGGCGCCTCGGGAGGAGATGAAGTATTCCAGAATGTTCAGACCTTCGCGGTAGTTGGCGCGAATGGGCATTTCCAGCGTCTTACCGGCGGTGTTTGCCAGCAGGCCGCGCATGCCGGCCAGCTGCTTGATCTGGTCCATGGAGCCGCGGGCGCCGGAATCCGCCATCATATAGATGGGGTTGCGCTGGTGGTTGGTTTTCAGGTTCTTTTCCAGCGCGTTGGCGACCTGCTGGGTAGCCTCCTGCCAGATCTTCACGGTCTCCTTGTAGCGCTCGCCGTCGGACATCAGGCCGCGGTTGAACTGCTTGACGACCTTCTGCACCTTCTTGTCGGCGGCAGACAGGATATCGCCCTTTTCATCCGGGATGATGGCGTCCGGCACCGCCACGGTGATGGCGGACAGGGTGGAATACTTGTAGCCCTGCGCCTTGATGGCGTCCAGCATGACGGCGGTGGTCTTGGTGCCGTGCTTGGTCAGGCAGCGGCTGATGATGTCGGGCAGCTTCTTCTTGGTGATGGTGAAGCCGACCTCGTAGTCCAGGCAGTGCTCGGGATCGGTGCGGTCCACGTAGCCCAGGTCCTGCGGGATGGGATTGTTGAAGATGATCTTGCCCACCGTGGTGTCCACCAGCTTGCTGACGGTCTGGCCGTTGAGGGTGCCGGTGCGGCGCACCTTGATGGGAGCCTGCAGCGTGATGACGTGCTCGGCGTAGGCCATCAGAGCCTCCGCCTCGTCACGGAACACCTTGCCGTGGCCCTCGTCCTCGGGGTTGACGATGGTCAGATAGTAGGAGCCGAGGATCATATCCTGCGTGGGCACCGTGACAGGCTCACCGTCAGAGGGCTTGAGCAGATTGCCGGAGGCCAGCATGAGCATCTTGGCCTCACGGCAGGCCTCGGTGGACAGCGGCAGATGGACAGCCATCTGGTCGCCGTCAAAGTCGGCGTTGAAGGGAGTGCAGACCAGCGGATGCAGCTTGATGGCGCGGCCTTCCACCAGCACCGGCTCAAAGGCCTGGATGCCCAGACGGTGCAGCGTGGGAGCGCGGTTGAGCAGCACAGGATGGCCCTTGATCACGGTCTCGAGAGAATCCCAGACCTCGGGGCTGAGATGCTCCACCTTCTTGCGGGCGGCCTTGATGTTGGAGGCCAGGCCCTTGGCCACCAGATCCTTCATGACGAAGGGCTTGAACAGCTCGATGGCCATTTCCTTGGGCAGACCGCACTGATACATTTTCAGCTCGGGGCCGACCACGATAACAGAACGGCCGGAGTAGTCCACGCGCTTGCCCAGCAGGTTCTGGCGGAAACGGCCCTGCTTGCCCTTGAGCATGTCGGACAGGCTCTTGAGGGCGCGGTTGTTGGCGCCGGTGACGGGACGGCCGCGGCGGCCGTTGTCGATCAGGGCGTCCACAGCCTCCTGCAGCATCCGCTTTTCGTTGCGGACGATGATGTCCGGCGCGCCTAGCTCCAGCAGCCGCTTCAGACGGTTGTTGCGGTTGATGACGCGGCGGTACAGATCGTTCAGGTCGGAGGTGGCGAACCGGCCGCCGTCCAGCTGGAGCAGCGGGCGCAGATCCGGCGGAATAACGGGGATGACCGTCATGATCATCCACTCGGGACGCTGGTTGCTCTCCTGGAACGCCTCCACGCACTCCAGACGCTTCAGCAGGCGGACACGCTTCTGGCCGTTGGCATGCTCCAGTTCGGCGCGCAGATCCGCGGAGAGCTTGTCGAGATCGATCTCGGCCAGCAGCTTGTGGATGGCCTCCGCGCCCATCTCGGCCTGGAAGGTATCCTCGTACTTTTCCCGCATCTCCTTGTATTCCCGCTCGGTGAGCAGCTGCTTTTTCTCCAGCGGGGTGTAGCCGGGATCGGTGACGATGTAGTTGGCAAAATACAGCACCTTATCCAGCTGACGGGGGCTGATGTCCAGCATCAGGCCGATCCGGCTGGGGATGCCCTTGAAGTACCAGATATGGGAGACCGGCGCGGCCAGCTCAATGTGGCCCATGCGCTCGCGGCGCACCTTGGCGCGGGTGACTTCCACGCCGCACTTTTCGCAGATCTTGCCCTTATAGCGGATGCGCTTGTACTTGCCGCAGTGGCACTCCCAGTCCTTGGTGGGTCCAAAAATGCGTTCGCAGTACAGGCCCCCCTGCTCGGGTTTCAGAGTGCGGTAGTTGATGGTTTCCGGCTTTGTGACCTCGCCGTAGCTCCATGCACGGATCTGGTCGGGGTCAGCAATGCCGATTTTGATTGAATCAAATTCTTTATTTTCCATTCAGCGAACCCTCTCAATTCATTACTCGAAGGACCCGCCGCCTCCCACAGTGTACGGGCGGCGGCCCTTTCACGGATGATCAGTCGTCAAGAAAAGCATCGTCTCCGGCCTCGATCTCGGCCAGCTCCGCCTCATCAGGCTCCTTATCATCGTCATCGCCGAAGTCATCATCAAAGCCCTCGTCGGCGTCCTTGATGCTGTAGTCGCCCTGCAGTTCGCCTTCGATCATCACGTTATCACCGGGCAGCTCGTCGCCGGGATCAAAGGTGATGTCATCATCGTCAAACTCCTGACGCATATCCACAGGGTTGCCTTCCTGATCCTGCACGACCACGTTCAGGCCAAGGCTCTGCAGTTCCTTGAGCATGACGCGGAAACTCTCGGGAATGCCCGGGCGCGGGATGTCCTCGCCCTTGACGATGGCCTCGTAGGTCTTGACACGGCCCACCACATCGTCGGACTTGATGGTGAGGATCTCCTGCAGCGTGTAAGCGGCGCCGTAAGCCTCCAGCGCCCAGACTTCCATCTCGCCGAAGCGCTGACCGCCGAACTGGGCCTTGCCGCCCAAAGGCTGCTGGGTGACCATGGAGTAGGGACCGGTGGAACGGGCATGGATCTTATCGTCCACCAGATGGTGCAGCTTGAGGTAGTACATATAACCGACCGTGACCTTGGAGGGGAACTTTTCGCCGGTGCGGCCATCGTACACGGTGGTCTTGCCGTCATCGGTGAGGTCGATCTTGGAGAAGTCGATGATATGGCCCTTCTCACCCATCAGGCGGGGCAGGTTGGTGGGATATTCGGGGGCGCTGTCGCCGTGCCACTGGCTGCGGGCCTCGGCAAAGCAGTCCCGCAGGTCGCTCTCGTGGGCGCCGTCAAAGACGGGGGTCTGGACCTTCCAGCCCAGCGCCTTGGCCACGTAGCCCAGGTTCACTTCCAGAACCTGACCGATGTTCATACGGGAGGGAACGCCCAGAGGATTCAGCACGATGTCCAGCGGCGTGCCGTCCGGCAGGAAGGGCATATCCTCCTGCGGCAGAACGCGGGACACAACGCCCTTGTTGCCGTGACGGCCGGCCATCTTATCGCCCACGCTGATTTTGCGCTTCTGGGCGATGTAGCAGCGCACGCACATCCGCACGCCGGGCTGCAGCTCGTCGCTGTTTTCGGGAGTGAACACCTTGATGTCCACGATGATGCCGTAAGCGCCGTGGGGCACGCGCAGAGAGGTGTCGCGCACCTCGCGGGCCTTCTCGCCAAAGATGGCGCGGAGCAGGCGCTCCTCGGCGGTCAGCTCGGTCTCGCCCTTGGGGGTGACCTTGCCGACCAGAATATCGCCGGGCTTGACCTCGGCGCCGATGCGGATGATGCCGCGGTCGTCCAGATCTTTCAGCGCGTCATCGCCCACGTTGGGGATGTCACGGGTGATCTCCTCGGGTCCCAGCTTGGTGTCGCGGGCGTCGGTCTCATACTCCTCGATATGGATGGAGGTGTAGACGTCCTCGCGGACCAGCTTTTCGTTGAGCAGGACGGCGTCCTCGTAGTTGTAGCCTTCCCAGGTCATAAAGCCGACCAGCGCGTTCTTGCCAAGGCTGATCTCGCCGTTCTTGGTGGCGGGGCCGTCGGCGATCACATCGCCGGGCTTGACGCTCTCGCCCACCTGCACGATGGGACGCTGGTTGATGCAGGTACCCTGGTTGGAGCGCATGAACTTGATAAGCTCATAGGTATCGGCGGAGCCGTCCTCGCAGCGGATGACCACCTTGTCGGCGTCCGCGTATTCCACGGTGCCGGCGCGGGCGGCCAGAATGCAGACGCCGGAGTCGGTGGCTGCCTTATATTCCATGCCGGTGGCAACAATGGGCTGCTGGGTGACCATCAGAGGCACCGCCTGCCGCTGCATATTGGAGCCCATCAGGGCGCGGTTACAGTCGTCGTTCTCCAGGAAGGGGATCATGGCGGTGGCCACGGAAACCATCATCCGGGGAGAAACATCCATGAAGTCCACCTGCTCGGCGTCGAACTCCTGAATGTCGTTGCGGTGACGGCCGGAAACGCGATCACGCTTGAACCAGTTGTTCTCGTCCAGCGGCTCGTTGGCCTGCGCAACGATATATTCGTCCTCCACATCGGCGGTCATGTAGACCACTTCATCGGTGACGATGTGGTTGACCTTATCCACGCGGCGGTAAGGGGCCTCCACAAAGCCGTACTTGTTGATCCGGGCGAAGGTGGCCAGATAGGAGATCAGACCGATGTTGGGACCTTCGGGGGTCTCGATGGGGCACAGACGGCCATAGTGAGTATAATGCACGTCACGGACTTCGAAACCGGCGCGGTCACGGGACAGGCCGCCGGGACCCAGAGCGGACAGACGGCGCTTGTGGGTCAGCTCAGCCAGCGGGTTGTTCTGGTCCATGAACTGGGACAGCGGGCTGGAACCGAAGAACTCCTTGATGGCGGCCACCACGGGACGGATGTTCACCAGAGACTGCGGGGTGATGTCGGCGGACTCCTGATTCTGAAGGGTCATGCGCTCGCGGATGACGCGCTCCATGCGGGCAAAGCCGATGCGGATCTGGTTCTGGAGCAGCTCGCCCACGCTGCGGACGCGGCGGTTGCCCAGATGGTCGATCTCATCGGTGGTGCCGATGCCGTGGTCGAGGCCCAGCAGGTAGTTGATGGAGGCGAAAATATCGTCCACCGTGACGGTGCGGCTGATGAGCGCGTCCCGGTTCTGGCGCAGCAGTTCCTTCTGCTCCTCCGGGTCGGAGGTGAGGTCCAGAATCTTGCGGATCTCGGCAAAGCTGGCGCGCTCGTTGATGCCGCACTCGGCCTCGGGGTCAAAGCTGAAGAAGGGCTTCGCGTCCACGCAGCCGTTGGAAACAACGACAACAGGCACGGCCTCCTCGCCCTTTTTCTCCACCAGCACGATGACACGGGTCACACCGGCGGCGTCGATCTCGGCGGCCTTGGCATTGTTGATCTTTTCACCCTTAGCGACCAACAGCTCGCCGGTCAGCGGCGCGATGATATCCTCGCCGGCCAAGTAACCCGCGATACGGCGGGCCAACCCCAGTTTGTTGTTCATCTTGTAACGGCCGAACCGGGCCAGATCGTAGCGGCGGGGGTCAAAAAACAGGTTGTTCAGATGGCTGCGGGAGTTCTCCACCGTCGGGGGCTCGCCGGGGCGCAGCTTGCGGTAGACTTCCAGCAGGCCTTCCTCGGTGTTGTGGGTGATGTCCTTCTCGAGGGTCGCGTTGATCTTCGGCTCGGAATCGCCAAAGAACTGGCGGATCTGCTCGTCGGTGGACAGGCCCAGCGCACGCACCAGCGTGGTGACGGGCAGCTTGCGGTTCTTGTCGATGCGGACATAGAACACGTCCTGAGAATCCGTCTCATATTCCAGCCACGCGCCGCGGTTGGGGTTCATGGTGGCGGTGAACAGATCCTTGCCGGAGCGGTCCTTGGTGGAATCATAGAACACACCGGGAGAACGGACCAGCTGGCTGACGATGACACGCTCGGCGCCGTTGGAAATGAAGGTGCCAGAGTCCGTCATCAGCGGGAAATCACCCATAAAGATCTCGCTCTCGCGGATCTCGCCGGTCTGCTTATTGAACAGGCGCGCCGTCACATACAGCGGCGCAGCGTAGGTGGCGTCCCGTTCCTTACATTCTTTAATGGTGTATTTCGGGTGCTTGTCCAGACGGTAATCCACGAATTCCAGCACCAGATTGCCGGTGTAGTCCTCAATGGCGGAAATGTCGTGGAAAACTTCGCGCAGACCTTCTTCCAGAAACCAGTTGTAGGAGTTTTTCTGGATCTCGATGAGATTGGGCATACCAATCACTTCGTTGATGTGGGAAAAGCTCATTCTGGTCGTTCTGCCGTTCTGCACGGGCTTGACGTTTACCATAAAATGCGACCACTCCTATTCTTGAAATGTTGCAAATTGGCGAAAGCGACCTACAGGAACCATTGTGAGAGGATGCATCTTTGGCATTTTTCACAAATTTTCAATTTCTGCCGACCCGGCAAAATGCCTTTAGGGCGCTCTATTCCATTTTGTGATACTCGTCCAGTATACATGAGAAAAAGCGGATTGTCAAGCCCTTTTTTGGCATTTTTGCGTTGATTTTTTTCGCAGTTCTTTTTGCATCGAACGCCCGGGTTCGTGTGATAATTTTCGGCATTTTGACGATTTTGGCGGGTTTTCCAGCCCTTGACAAACGGATTTTTCCGTCTATACCGGGAGAGATTGCGCATTTTGCACAACTCCCCTGCCCCGTTTTCGGCGGATTGGCTCTTGACAGACGAAAAAACACCGCCCTGTGGGGCGGTGTTCAGTAAGGCTGTCATTGCCCGCTTTCGCGGGCGGGTCAAAGAGGCACGGCTCTCGCTTTTCGCCCCGGCCGTTTTCCGGATTGATGAAATCAATCCAGAAAATCTCTCAGTTTCTTGCTGCGGCTGGGATGGCGGAGCTTGCGCAGGGCCTTGGCCTCGATCTGGC
>CALZZE010000028.1 GCA_945830575.1 uncultured Subdoligranulum sp.
ACACCAAAACCCCTGCTTACCAGCTTGCTAAACAGGGGTTCTTTGACAGTCTGACCCGCCCCGGCCAGCAGGCCGGGGCGGGTTGTGCTTGGAAATTACTGGGCAGCGGTCACAGAGGTGATGTGCGGGTTGGCGCCCTGATACCAGTACAGGAAGCCCTCCATATCCACCACGTCGCCCACGTTCAGCGCCTTGACAGCGTTGTACACATCGGTGGTGTTGTCGCACAGGTAGCTCTCCACGGTGAAGGTGTAGGTCTGGCCATCCTTGCTCACGTTGAAGTACAGGTCATCCCCGTCGGAGCCGGAGCCGTCCCACTTGTACAGGAAGGCGTCACCGGCATCGTTGGCGGCCTCCACGGTCATACCCTTGAAGGACACGAACTGGTTCTGGAAATCCACCAGCGCATCGGTGCCCAGCTGGTCGGTCACATCGGTGGCCTCGGCCACGAAGGGCGCATCGGTCTCCACGATCTCGTAGGTGGCGTCGATGATCTCCACTTCGCCTTCCCACTCAGCCTTGTAGCCGGTCACCCGCAGCATGGTGCCGGGCACCATCTTGTCGTAATCCTCCTGAGACACGGCCATGTCATAGATGAAGTACGCGCCGTCGGGGCTCTGGGTGTACAGGGTGGCCTTGTCCTCCCACCAGCTCTGCTTGGCCTGCACGTAGGTCTCCACGCAGACGGGGCTGTCCACCTCGGCGGCGGCGTAGTCGGCGTAGCTCATCACGGACACTTCGGCAGTGCTCTCGGTGGCCTCGGTGCTGGCGGCCTCGCTGGAAACCGCCTCGCTGGACGCGGCTTCACTGGATGCAGCCGCGCTGGAGGAGGCGGAACCGCCGCCGCAGGCGGCGAGGCTCAGGGCCATGGCCAGAGCCAGAACGGAAACAGTCAGTTTTTTCATATCAGGATACTCCTTTGTGATGTACGCAAAAAAATCGTTCGGTTCGCACACGAACCAATTTCATTATACAGAAATTGCCGGGAAAATCAACGCTTTTCGGATTTTGTAGCGAATTTGCAACCAAATCGTACCTTCACTCCACATCCTTTTGCACGATATGACGAAGTTTGTCTCCATAACACAGACAGTTGGCCGCCGCGATGCGGTAGCCCCGGTGCAGCGCGGTGTACAGGCTGGCGGCGTTGTCCGGGTGCACCGTGCCCACAAAATGCCGGTACGGCGTGCCCCGCAGCCGCGCCTCGGCGGCCAGCAGCAGCCGCCCCTCCAGATGATTTCCCTGATACCGGGGCGCCACGCAGCAGGAATCCATCTGTGCCGTGTGCAGCAGCGCCTCCTCGTCAAAGCCCAGCTGCCGCCCCAGCGCGTCCGCCGCCAGCCCAGCGTACTTCACCGTGAAATACGCCGCCAGCCCGCCGTCTGGGGCCTCGGCCACCAGACAAAACCCGCCCGCATCGTCAATGTGGGTGCGGATGTAGGCCTCATCGTCCGGCAAGAACCATTCCGGGTGCTGCATGGCTGCCATGGCGGCGTGCATCACCTCCATGATGGCGGGCACCTCCTCCCGCCGGGCGGGTCGGATCCGAAATTCCATGCCTTAGCCCTCCTGCTGTGCCGCCTGCCGCGCCGCGATGCAGCGGGGCAGCCAGTTTCCTTTGAGATAATACGCCGCAAACAGCACCGAGGCCGTCAGCCATGTGACCGGGTAGCTGGCCTCCACCATGATGACGGTGTGGTGCATCGGCACCAGCACCAGCACCCACACCATGCGCAGCACACAGACGCCGAACACCGTGATGAGGGTGGGCACCTTCACATCGCCGCAGCCGCGCAGCGCCGAGGCGAACACCTCGATGCCGATGTAGGTCAGGTAGGTGGGCACCAGAAAATGCATCAGCTGCACGCCCTGCGCCACCACCTCGGCATCCTGACTGAACAGCGCGAACAGCGGCCGGGCGATGGCGTAGAAGGTCACGCTGATGCAGGCGGTCACCGCCGCCGTCATGCCCAGACACCACCAGGTTCCCTGCTTTACCCGGTCGTACTGCTTTGCGCCGAAATTCTGCCCTGCGAAGGTGATGAGGGAGTTGCCCATGGCGAACACCGTCATCCAGAACAGAAAATCGATTTTGCCGTAGACGCTCCACGCGGCCACCACCGCCGTGCCAAATCCGTTGATGGCCGCCTGAATGATGATGTTGGACACACTATACAGGGAACTTTGCACCGCCGCGGGCAGCCCGATGCGGCAGATGCCCGCCAGCACAGGACGTTCCATGCGCAGCTTGTCCGCCTGCAAATGCCAGGGCATGCCCTCCGAACCGGCCAGACACCGCAGCGTCAGCAGGGCGCTCACCAGCTGGCTGAGCACCGTGGCGCCCGCCGCACCGGCCACGCCCCAGCCCAGCACCGCCACGAACACAAGGTCCAGCGCGATGTTCACCAGAGATGCAAAAACCAGAAAATACACCGGCCGTTTGGAGTCTCCCACTGCCCGCAGAATGTTGGTGCCCATGTTGTACAGCATCTGGGGCACCATGCCCAGAAAAAACACCCGCAGATACAGCGCTGCATCGTCTAAAATCTCTGCCGGGGTGTGCATGGCCAGCAGCACCGGCCGGGCCGCCAGCAGGCCGAACACCGTCAGCACCGCGCCGCCCGCCACCGACAGCACCAGCCCGGTGTGTACCTGCCGGTCCACCATGTCCCGGTCGCCTGCGCCGTAGCTCTGCGCGATGATGACCCCCGCGCCGCCGCACAGCCCCGTAAAAAAGCCCACCAGCAGCTGCACGAACGCGCCGGTGGCGCCCACCGCGGCCAGCGCCCCGGTGCCCACAAAATTGCCCACGATGAGGGTATCCACCGTGTTGTACAGCTGCTGGAACAGCGTGCCAAACCAGATGGGCAGAAAAAACTGCACCAGCTGTTTGGGAATATTGCCTGTCAAAATGGAATTGTTCATGTTCATCCTCTTTTCATATCCTCCTATTCTATGCTATAATCGGAGTATTGTAAAGAGGGTGTGTGAATTTTGACGGACTTGGTGTTTTGGTGGGAGCCGTGCCGGGGCGGTGCGCGGCTGCTGAAGGTGCTGGGGGACACTCCCTGCCCGGTGCTGCCCGCCGCGGTGGAGGGCCTGCCGCTGACGGAGATCGGCCCCTACTGCTTTGCGGACAGGCCCCGCCCCGGCCAGCCGGAGGGGCACGCCATCGCGGGGGACTTTGTGGAAGCGGTGATGCTGCCTGATACCGTGACCACGCTGCACAGCGCGGCCTTTTACAACTGCCGCCGCCTGCGCCGCCTGACGCTGGGGGCGCGGGTGGACAGCCTTGGCAGTGACCTGTTCACCAACTGCAAATCGCTGGAGGAATTCTGTCTGAACGCGCCGCCGCAGGCCGCCACCGGCCTGAAAAAGCTGCTGGGCGCGGTGAGCGCCGACATCGGGGTGCGGTTTCTGCAAGACCCCGGTGCGCGGCTGTTTTACCCGGAATATCTGGAATATCTGGACGAGAACGCCCCCGCCCACATTTTCAACCGGGAGATCGAAGGGGAGGGGTTCCGCTACCGCCAGTGCTTTCACGAGGGCGCGGTGGATTACGCCGCCTACGACGCCTCCTTCGCACAGGCCACGGTGGGGGAGCCGCCCGCCAAGCTGTGCCGTCTGGCGCTGGGACGGCTGCTGGCCCCCGTCGGGCTGGCAGACGCCGGGCCGTATGAGGACTATCTGAAAACCCACGCCGACGCCGCCTTTGGCTGGGCGCTCGGCTGCCGGGACGCGGCGGCGGTGCGGCTGCTGGTGTCGCTGGGACTGCCCACCGCAAGGGCCGCCGCCGACTGCGCCCGTCTTGGCTGGAGCGAGGGCGCGGCACTGCTGCTGGGCGGCGGCAAAAAACCAAAAAAGACCTACGATTTTGATTTCTGACGAAAGGGGGAGCCGCCCATGGCAAAGCATGTCCAGACCCAGACCGAATGGGAACAGACCATGGCCCGCCGTGCGCTGGAGCTGGTGCGCAGCGAGCTGTATCTGGAGCTGAAATATATGAACGCCGCGCTGGGGGCGCTGACCCCCGCCGAGAACCCCGGCCTTGCCGCCTTTGCCGCGGACGGGGCGCGGCTGTACTACGCGCCGGGCTGGATTTTGTCGCTGTACCGCAAAAACCGGCGGTATCTGCCCCGGGCATACCTGCACAGCGTGCTGCACTGCGTATTCCGGCACCTGTGGCTGCGGGCGGGGCGGGACCCGGCGCTGTGGGGCCTTGCCTGCGACATCGCGGTGGAGCAGGTGCTGGACACGCTGGGCGTGCCCGCGCTGTCCCGCCCGGTGGGGTGGCTGCGGCAGAAAACCTACCGGGAACTGGCGGAGCAGTGCAGAGTGCTGGCCGCCGGCCCCATTTACCGGGCGCTGTGCACCATGGAGCCGGAGCGACTCACCGCGCTGCACCGGGAATTCGTCTGCGATGACCACCGTTATTGGCCCGCCGATGAAAACGCCCCGCCCGCCCAGATGCTGGGCCGCCAGTGGGAGCAGCTGGGCCGCCAGACCCAGCTGGAGATGCAGCAGGCGGGCCGTCAGGCCGGGGAGAGCGGCGCCGAGGCATTGCAGGCGCAGGTGCAGGCGGGGCGCAGCCGCCGCAGCTACCGGGCGTTTCTGCAAAAGTTCGCCGTCTGGCGGGAGGAGGCCCGGCTGGACCCGGAGGAATTCGATTTGGGTTACTATTCCTACGGCCTGCGCCGGTACGGCAACCTGCCGCTCATCGAGCCGCTGGAAAGCCGAGAGAGCAAAAAGATACGGGACTTCGTCATCGTGCTGGACACCAGCGAATCCACCGCCGGTGAGCTGGTGAAGGCGTTTTTGAAGGAGACCTTCGGCCTGCTCAAAAGCGGCGAGAGCTTTTTCCGCCGGTGCCGCATCCTGGTGCTGCAATGCGATGACCGGGTGCGGGAGGAGGTGTGGCTCACCGATCTGGACACGCTGGACGCCTACGCCGCCCGGCTGACGCTGACGGGTGGCGGCGGCACCGATTTCCGCCCCGCCTTTGCGCGCATTTCGGAACTGCTGGCGCAGGGTCAGCTGACCGATTTGCAGGGCGTTTTGTATTTCACCGACGGCAAGGGCGTGTATCCCGCCCGCCGCCCGGCCTTTGACACGGCGTTTTTGTTTCTGGATACCGGCGCGCCGCCGCCGGAGGTGCCGCCCTGGGCCATGCGGCTGGTGCTGGAGCCGGAGGAATTTGTACCGCCCGCCGCCCCCGCCGTGGCCTTTGACGGATGGGAGACGGACGAGCTGCCGGAATTGTGAGGAGAGGGACTATGGACATCAAACGGGCAAAAGAGGAGATCAAACGCACGGTGCAGGCGTATCTGGCGCAGGACGGGGACGGCTTGCCCCGCATCCCGCCGGTGCGCCAGCGGCCCATTCTGCTGATGGGGCCTCCCGGCGTGGGCAAAACCCAGATCATGGAGCAGATCGCGGCGGAATGCGGCATCGGGCTGGTGGCCTACACCATCACCCACCACACCCGCCAGAGCGCCGTGGGCCTGCCCTTCATCCGGCAGAAGACCTACGGCGGGGTGGAGCACAGCGTCACCGAGTACACCATGAGCGAGATCATCGCCAGCGTCTACGAGAAGATGGAGCGCACCGGGCTGAAAAACGGCATCCTGTTCATTGACGAGATCAACTGCGTGTCGGAAACGCTGGCCCCCACCATGCTGCAATTTCTGCAGTGCAAGACCTTTGGCAATCAGGCGGTGCCGGAGGGCTGGGTCATCGTGGCGGCGGGCAACCCGCCGGAATACAACAAGAGCGTGCGGGAATTTGACCTTGTCACGCTGGACCGGGTGCGCCGCATCGATGTGGAGCCAAAGCTGTCGGTGTGGCAGGAGTACGCCCGCGCCCACCGTCTGCACCCGGCGGTGACGGCCTATCTGGAGCTGCGCCCCCAGCACTTTTACAAAATCGAGAACGATGTGGACGGCCTGCAATTCGTCACTGCCCGCGGGTGGGAGGATCTGTCGGTCTTTTTGCAGACCTGCGATGCGCTGGAGTTGCCGGTGGACGAGGGGGTCATCGGACAGTATCTGCGCCACCCGGAGGTGCGCAGGGACTTTGCGGCCTACTGGGCGCTGTACAAAAAATACCACGCCGATTACGGCGTGGAGGACATTTTGCAGGGCAAGCCTGCCGATGCGGTGGTGGCCCGCGCCATGGACGCCGCCTTTGACGAGCGGATGAGCCTTGTGAGCCTGCTGCTGGCGGGGCTGAACACCCGGTTTGCGTCGGCCCGGCGTGCGGACGCGGTGACCGATGCCTGCTACCAGCAGCTGCGCGCCTACAAGCGGGCGCTGAACGCCCTGCCGGAGGAGGGCAACCCGGCGGAACTGCTGCGCACCCAGTGCGCCGGGGAGGAGCGGGCGCTGGCCGACGACCGGGCGGCGGGACGGCTCACCCCGGCGGACGCCGCCGTGACCGCCGCCTCGCTGAAGCTGCTGCAAGGCTGGGCCGCCCGGCTGGAACCGCGCATGGTGGCGGAGGACGCCTTCGACACGGTGCGGGGCGGATTCAACGCGCAGGTGCGCCGCCGGGAGGACGCGGTGGCGGAGGCCGGTGACGCGCTGGAACACGCCTTTGACTTTATGGAACGGGCCTTTGAGACCGGGCAGGAGATGGTGGTGTTCGTGAACGAGCTGGCGCTGGGGCCGGATTCTGCCCCGTGGCTGGCCGACAACGAGTGCCCCCGGTTCGAGGAATACAGCCGCCGCCTGCTGCTGCGTCAGGGCGAGGACGAGCTGCGGGCCGAGCTGACCCGGGACGACCTCCGCGCCGGCGAGCACAGCGCCGATTTCTGACCAGAAAACCAATCCGCCCCCGCGCTGCAAAGCGCGGGGGCGGATTGGTTTACAGTTTGAAGCTGTCTTTGAGGGTCACGATGCGGTTGTACACGTGGGGGTCGCGGCTGTCGGGGGTAAAGTAGCCGCTGCGCACGAACTGGAACCGGTCGCCGGGCTTGGCGTCGGCCAGAGACTCTTCCAGCTTGGCGTTTTTCATCACGGTGACGCTGGCGGGGTTCAGATAATCCTTGAAATCTGCGTCATCGGGGATGCCGTTCATGTTGGCCTCGGTGAACAGCTTGTCGTACAGGCGGACTTCCCGCTCCACGCAGTGCTCGCAGCTCACCCAGTGGATGGTGCCGCGCACCTTGCGGCCGTCGGCGGGATTGCCGTTGCCGGTCTCTAAATCCGCCTCGGCGTGGATGGCGGTGATGTTGCCCTCGGCGTCCTTGTCCACGCCGGTGCAGCGCACCAGATACGCGCCCATCAGGCGCACCTCGCTGCCGAGGGTCAGCCGCTTGAACTTCGGCGGCGGCACCTCAAAGAAGTCGCTCTTGTCAATCCACACCTCGCGGGTGAAGGCCACCTCGCGGGTGGAGGTGTCGCCTGCGTCCCGGTTGGGGTTGTTGGGCAGGGCGAACATCTCGCACTTGTCGGCGGGGTAGTTGTCAATGATGAGCTTCACCGGCTCCAGCACGGCCACGCGGCGCTGGGCGTTCAGCTCCAGCTCGGCGCGGAGCACCGCCTCCAGCTGGCGCATGTCCACCAGATTTTCCGCCTTGGAGATGCCCGCACCCCGCACAAACTCAAAGATGCTGGTGGGGGTGTAGCCGCGGCGGCGCAGACCGGACAGGGTGGGCATCCGGGGGTCGTCCCAGCCGTCCACGATGCCCTTTTCCACCAGCTCGCGCAGATAGCGCTTGCTCATGACGGTGTTGGTCACGTTGAGGCGGGCAAATTCGCGCTGCTTGGGAAACTCGCCGCCGAACACGTTGGCGATGACCCAGTCATACAGCGGGCGGTGGTTCTCAAATTCCAGACTGCACAGGCTGTGGGTGATGCCCTCCAGCGCGTCCTGAATGGGGTGGGCGTAGTCGTACAGCGGGTAGATGCACCACTTGTCCCCCTGACGGTGGTGGTGGAAGTGCTTGATGCGGTAGATGGCCGGGTCCCGCATGTTCATGTTGGGGCTGGCCAGATCGATCTTGGCGCGCAGCGTGCGGCTGCCGTCCTCGAACTCCCCGGCACGCATGCGGCGGAACAGGTCGAGGTTTTCCTCGGGGGTGCGGTCCCGGTAGGGGGAGGGGCGGCTGGGCTTGCCTGCGTCGTTGCCGCGGTATTCCTGCATTTCCTCGCGGGTCAGGTCGTCCACGTAGGCCTTGCCCTCCAGAATCAGCTTCTCGGCAAACTCGTAGCACTTTTCAAAGTAATCGCTGCCGTAGAAGATGCCGCCGTTTGGCTCCGCGCCCAGCCATTTCAGGTCGGCCAGAATGCTCTGGACGTACTCGTCCCCCTCGCGGGCGGGGTTGGTGTCGTCATAGCGCAGGTTGAACTGCCCGCCGTAATGCTTGGCGATCTGATAGTTGATGTAGATGGCCTTGGCCGAGCCGATGTGCAGATAGCCGTTGGGCTCCGGCGGGAACCGGGTGTGGACGTGGTCCACCTTGCCCTCGGCCAGATCGGCGTCAATGATGTCCGTCAAAAAGTTGGAAAATTTTTCGTCTGCCATACTTCTCCACTCCAAAACTAATGTAATAGTCCTATTCTACAATACAGCGCCGGGTTTTGCAAGTCCTTTTACTGATAATCAATGGGCAGGGTGGGCAGGCCGTTCAGGTCCCAGCCTGCCACGTTGCCGTTTTTCAGTTCATAATACCCCTGCGCCGCAATCATGGCGCCGTTGTCGCCGCAGTATTTCAGCTCCGGCAGTACCACCCGCGCCCCCAGCTTTTGGGCGCCGTCATTCACCAGCTGGCGCAGCCGTCCGTTGGCCGCCACGCCGCCCGCCAGCGCGATGGTTTTTGCCCCGGTGTCCGCCCCGGCGGCCAGCAGCTTTTTGGCTAAGATCTGGGCGATGCGCTCCTGAAAGCTGGCGGCCATGTCCGGCACGCTGACGGTCTGGCCCTTCTGCTGGGCGTTGTGTACCTCATTGATGACGGCGGTTTTCAGCCCCGAAAAGCTCACGTTGTACTTGCCCTCCACGTGGGGGGTGGGCAGCTTGTAGGCGTGGGGGTCGCCCTGCTTGGCGGCGGCGGCCACGCTGGGGCCGCCGGGGTAGGGCAGACCCAGCGTGCGGGCCACCTTGTCGAAGGCCTCGCCCGCCGCGTCGTCCACCGTGCGGCCCAGCACCCTGTAACGGCACCAGTCCTCCACCATGACGATGTGACTGTGCCCGCCGCTGGCCACCAGACACAGAAACGGCGGCTGTAAATCCGGGTGGGTCAGGTAGTTGGCGGCGATGTGCCCCCGCAGATGATGCACCGGGATGAGCGGCTTGCCCGCCGCGTAGGCCAGCCCCTTGGCGTAGTTGACCCCCACCAGCACCGCGCCGATGAGTCCCGGCGCAAAGGTGACGGCCACGCCGTCCACCTCCCCGATGGTCAGCCCCGCGTCCTCAAGGGCCTTGTCCACCACGCCGCTGATGTACTCCGCGTGGCGGCGGCTGGCAATTTCCGGCACCACGCCGCCGTACAGCGCCTGCTCCTGCACGCTGGTGGCGATCACGTTGGACACCACCGTTTTGCCATCCTGCACCACCGCGGCGGCGGTCTCATCGCAGGTGGATTCAATTCCTAAAATATACATTTTGTATTATTCACCAGCTTGTTGTCAATGGGCCTCCAGCCATGTTTTGCCGGTGCCGACCTCCACGGTCAGCGGCACCGAGTAGCTGACAGCCCGCTCCATTTCTTCCTTCAAGAGGCGGCTCACCGCCTCCGCTTCCTCCTCGGGGGCCTCCACGATGAGTTCATCGTGCACCTGCAGCAGCAGCCGCGCCCGCAGTCCCTCGTCCCGCAGACGCTGCCACACATGCACCATCGCCAGCTTGATGATGTCCGCGGCGGTGCCCTGAATGGGGGTGTTGCGGGCCATCCGCTCGCCGCTGGAGCGCACCTGGAAATTGGAGCTGGACAGCTCGGGCAGCGGGCGGCGGCGGCCGAACAGCGTTTCCACGTAGCCATTGTCCTTCGCCTGTGCGATGCACTGCTTCATATACCCGTCCACCTTGGGGAAGGTGTTCAGATAGGTTTTCAAAAAGGTCTCGGCCTCCTTCACCGGCACGTCCAGATCCTTGGACAGCGAGAAGGCGCCCTTGCCGTACATGATGCCGAAGTTGATGGCCTTGGACGCCGAGCGCAGCGCCGGGGTGACCTCCTCCTCGGGGATGTGGTAGATTTTGGCGGCAGTGGAGCGGTGGATGTCCGCCCCGTTCAGAAACGCCTGCCGCATGGCTTCGTCCCCGGTGATGTGGGCTAAAATGCGCAGTTCAATTTGCGAATAGTCCGCGTCCACCAGCGTCTGGCCGGCCCCGGCCACAAAGTACCCCCGCAGGCGGCTGCCCAGCTCGGTGCGGATGGGGATGTTCTGCAAATTCGGCTCGGTGGAGGAGATGCGCCCGGTGCGGGCCTCGGTCTGCATGAAGGTGGAGTGGATGCGCCCGTCCGGCCCCTGTGCCTTGAGCAGCCCGTCCACGTAGGTGGACAGCAACTTGGCGTAGGTGCGGTATTTCAGAATCTGGTCAATGACCGGGCTGTACGGCCGCAGGCTTTCCAGCGTCTCCGCGTCGGTGGAGTAGCCCCGGTGGGTCTTTTTGCGGGGCGGCAGGCCCAGCGTCTCAAACAGCGCCTTGGCCAGCTGCTGGGGGCTGTTCACGTTGAACTGGTAGCCCACCTCGGCGTAGATGCTCTCCAGAATCCCGTCCAGCTCCGCCCGCAGCGCATCGCCGAAAGCGCGGATGCCGTCCGCGTCCACCGCAAAGCCGATGCGCTCCATGTCCGCCAGCACCCGGGCCAGCGGCAGTTCCATCTCATCGTGGAGCGTTCTCTGCGCCTGCTCGTCCAGCTTAGCGGCCAGCAGTTCCAGAAGACCCTCCAGCACGCCGGCGTCCGGGTAGGCCTCGCAGTGGAATTTCGGCGTTACATCGTACTCGGCGGCCAGCGTTGCCACCGCGTAGCTGCTGGCGGAGGGGTTGAGCAGATACGCCGCCAGCTTGCCGTCAAACTGCACCGACGCTCCCACGCCGCCCGCCTCCAGCGAGCGGCGGAACAGCGGCTTTGCGTCAAAGGCCCACACAGGGGCGGGACCGTCCAGCAGCGCGGGCAGGCGGGAGTCTTCCACCGGGTAGACCTGCTGCCCCTGCACGGCGTACCAGCCGCCGCCGGCGGCCTGCGCCACGCAGCAGCGCTCCTCCAGCACAAAGGGCAGGGGGGAGGGCTGCACCTCGGGCAGCGGCGCGGCGGCGGGGGCGGCGGGAGCATCCCCCAGCGCCCACCGCTCGGTGAGCTTGTGCATCTCCAGCCCGGCCAGCAGGTGCGCCGCCGCGGCGGCGTCCCCCTCCTGCCGGACATAGTGGGCGGCCTCGGTGTCGATGGGCGCATCGGTGCGGATGGTGCCCAGCATCAGGCTCAGCTCCGCTTTATCGCGGTTGTTCGTCAGATTTTCCCGCTGCTTGGGCTTGACTGCCTTGTCGTCAAGATGGTCATACACCCCCTGCAGGCTGCCGAATTTCTGAATCAGCGACAGCGCGGTCTTTTCCCCGATGCCCGGCACGCCGGGGATGTTGTCGGAGGTATCGCCCATCAGGCTTTTCACATCAATGAGCTGCCGGGGCTGCACGCCGTATTTTTCCACGATGGCGGCGGGGTCCATCACCAGCGTTTCCTTGTTGGTGGCCAGCAGCACGGTGGTGGCATCGCTCACCAGCTGCAAGCTGTCCCGGTCGCCGGTGGCCAGCAGCGTGGTGCCGCCCGCCGCGGCGTTGGCGGCGGCCAGCGTGCCTAAAATGTCGTCCGCCTCCCAGCCGGGCTGGCTCACCTGCACAAAGCCCAGGTCGGTGAGCAGTTCTTTCAGCACCGGCATCTGCTGGGCCAGCTCCTCCGGCATGCCCTTGCGGGTGCCCTTGTAGTCCGCGTAAGCCTCATGGCGGAAGGTGGGGGCGCGTTCGTCCCACGCCACCGCCACCGCGTCCGGCTTGTGGGCGGCCAGCAGATTCAAAAGGATATTCTGGAACCCGTAAATGGCGTTGGTATACCGCCCGTCCTTGGTGGTCAGCAGCTTGATGCCGAAAAACGCCCGGTTCACAAGGCTGTTGCCGTCCAATACCATCAATTTCATGGAAAAACCTCCGGAGTAGGAATCGATTTGAATTTAGTATACCATATTTTCCAAAAATGTGGTACAATAGTACGTGAAATTCTTGAAGAATGAGTGAAAACAATGCAGCTACGAAATTTATCCATCCCCGGCCGTGCGGTATTCGCCCCCATGGCAGGGCTGACGGACGCCGCCTGCCGTCACCTGATGACGGATCACGGCGCGGCGTGGACGGTCAGCGAGATGGCCAGCGCCAAGGCCATCACCTTCGGGGACAAAAAATCCCTCACCCTTCTGCGGGACAAAACGCCCCACGGCCTGTACGCGGTGCAGCTGTTCGGCGCCGAGCCGGAAACGCTGGCCAAGGCCATCGCCATCGTCAAAGAACAGGGCATCGCCTTTGATATTCTGGATATCAACATGGGCTGCCCCGCGCCCAAGATCACCGGCGGCGGGGCGGGCAGCAGGCTGCTGCTGGACCCGGCGCTGTGCGGGGCGATGGTGGCGGCGGCCCGGCAGGCATTGGGGGAGGACACGCCGCTGACCGTGAAAATGCGCATCGGATGGGATGAGGCGCACCTCACCGGCGTGGAGGTGGCCCGGCAGTGTGCCGCCAACGGGGCAGACCTGCTGGCGGTGCATGGCCGCACCCGGGAACAGATGTACATTCCCCCGGTGGACGCCGCCGCCATCGCGGCCATCAAACAGGCGGTGGACATCCCGGTGCTTGCCAACGGGGACATCACCACCGCCGAAGGGGCACTGGACATGCTGGAAAAAACCGGCTGTGACGGCGTGATGATCGGCCGGGGGGCGTTGGGCGACCCGTGGCTGTTTGAGCGGGTCAACGCCGCGCTGACGGGCAGCGCCACGCCGCCGGAGCCGACGCTGAACCAGCGGATGAACACCCTGCGGGCGCAGATTTACGAAATGTGTGAGGACAAGGGCGAGTGGGCCGCCATGCCGCAGGCCCGCAGTCAGGCCATGCACTATATGAAGGGGTTGCGGGGGGCGGCGTCGCTGCGGCGGTACTGCTCCATGCTGGAGCACTTCGAGGACGTGGACCGTCTCATTGACGCGGTATACCGGCTGCAATAAACCAATTCAAAACCGTCCTCTTGTCAGCTCATCCAGATTCTGCCGGTAGCAGGGCAGCATGTGCTCCATGAAATAGTCCGCCTCCGGGCAGTTCATGGCGTGCAGCGCCTCGGTCTGTTGGGCCAGCGCGGCCTCAAATTCCCGGTTGCCGCCCTCGCCCTCCTCCATGCACTTGATGAGCGCCGAAAGCCGGTCCGCCGCCTTCAGCAGCTGCCGCTCCCGGTCGTTCAGCACCGCGCCGGTCAGGTAATCCTCCATCACGTCCCGCAGCTCGTGGGGCAAAAGGCTTGCCATCACCCGGGCGCTCTCCTGCTCCACCGCCTTGTAGGCGGTGCGCAGCGCGTCATTTTTGTACTTCACCGGGGTGGGCATGTCGCCGGTCAGAATTTCCGGCGCGTCATGGTACAATGCGGCGGTGGCCACCACATCGGGGCGCACCTCGCCGCCGGTTTGCAGGCAGCGCTGCCCGATGAGGCACAGCGTATGGGCCAGCAGCGCCGTGTCGGCGGTGTGCTCGCTCAGGGTCTCCGGCCGGGCCGAGCGCATCAGCGCCCACCGGGTAATGTATTTCATACGCCCCAGCAGGGCGTTGAAGGGATAGGTTTTCATATCGTACCTCTTCTCACAGGATTGTTTTCCCATTATATCACATCCCGCATCCCATTTTAAGGACTTTCCGAGGTTTTTTTCATGCTCACACTGCAAAAACCAAGATCCGTCTACTGGCGGGCGTTCTGGCTGTGCTTTCTGGTGGCCGCCGCGCTGTTTCTGCCCCACTGCGTCATCGACGCGGCGGCGGGGGGCGGCTACTTCCACTACGCCGGGGATTTCAACGACCAGCAGATCAATTTTTACCAGTACGCCAACCAGTTCGTGAAACAGGGCGGCACCTTCAGCTGGGCCACCGACCTTGGCTCCGGGTTCGTCAATGCCTACTCCTTTTATTTGCTGGGCAGTCCGTTTTTCTGGCTGTCGCTGCTGCTGCCCTCCCGCTGGATGCCCTGGGCCATGGTGCCGCTGCTCTGCCTCAAATTTGCCGTGGCGGGCGGCGGGGCGTACCTGTGGGCGCGTCGCTGGGTCAAGGGCGAGGACTGGCAGCTGTTGGCGGCCTGCCTGTACGCCTGCTCCGGCTTTACGGTGTACAACATCTTTTTCAATCATTTTTTGGACGTTGTGGCGCTGTTTCCCTACATGCTGGCAGCGCTGGACGACGCGGTGCTGGATCACAAATGGGGGCGGTTCCCCTTTTGGGTGGCGCTGAACCTTGTCAACAATTACTTCTTTTTTGCCGGGCAGGCGGTGTTTCTCATCATTTACTTTGCCTGTATGCTGGCGGGGCGGCGGTACAGGCTGACCGCCCGCACCTTCGGCGCACTGGCCTTTGAAACGCTGCTGGGCTGTGCGCTGGGCTGCGTGCTGCTGCTGCCCGCAGGGCTGTCGCTGGTGCAGAACCCGCGCACCATCGACCCTTTCAACGGCTACGGGTATCTGGTGTACGGCAAGGCCCAGCAGTATGGGGCCATCTTCTACTCGGCGTTCCTCATGCCGGACGCGCCCTATCTCAAGGACATGTTTCAGGAGGGCATCCTCAAACACACCAGCATGACCGCATGGCTGCCGGTGGTGGGCGCGGCGGGGGGCATCGCCTTCTGCCGGGGCAGGCGGCGGCATCCCTTTACCTATATAATAAAGGTGTGCGTGGTCTGCGCCTTTGTGCCGGTGCTCAACAGCCTGTTCTATGCCCTCAATTCCAGCTACTATGCCCGCTGGTACTACATGCCGGTGCTGGTGCTCTGCGCCGCCACCGCCTCGGCGCTGTCCAATCCGCGGCTGTCCCGGGCGGAACTGCCCCGGGCCATTGGTCTGGTGACGGTCATCACGGCCAGCGCGGCGGCCTTCGGGCTGGTGCCCAACACCGATGCGGAGGGAACCCTCACACTGGGCGTCACCGAGGAACCGTTGCGGTTCTGGGGCATCTGGGCGGTGAGTATGCTCAGCGTGGCGCTGTTTGCCCTGCTGTGGTACAAATTCCGTGACCGGCAGCGGTTTGCCGCCCTCCTCACGGCGGCGGTGCTGGCCTTCACGGTGGTGTACGGCACGGTGCATCTGTCCATCACCAAATACGGCCAGTGGGAGACCGACGGTGACCTCATCGCCGAGACCTACGGCTCGGTGGAGGAGCTGAACAGCCTGCTGCCGGAGGACGGGTTCTACCGTCTGGACGCCTACGACAGCTACAACAATCTGGGACTGTGGCTGAACAAAAGCTGCATTCAGTTTTTCAATTCCACGGTGGCCCCCAGCATTCTGGAATTTTACCCCAGCGTGGGCGTCAAACGGGACGTGAACTCCAAGCCCGGGGTGGACAACTACGCGCTGCGGGGCTTGCTGGGGGTGCGGTTCACGCTGGTGCCGCTGGATTCCGAACAGGACTGGCTGGACGAGAAGGTGCAGGGCTGGAACCGCTTTGGCGAGACCTCTCGCTATGCGGTCTACGAAAATGACAACTTTGTGCCGCTGGGCACCGCCTATGACTACTATGTGACGCAGGAGCAGCTGGACACTGTGCCGGAGGATAAGCGGGCCAACGTGCTGATGAAAGCGGTGCTGCTGGACGAGAAACAAATTTCGTTGTACGGCGCAAACCTGAAACCGCTGCCGGAGGAGGCGCTGGAACAGCGCACCTACGAGGCCTACGCCGCCGACTGTGCCGCCCGGCGGGAGGCCGGTGTGACCGCGTTCACCGCCACCAGAACCGGCTTTACGGCGGTGTGCGGTTATGACCGGGAGATGCTGGTGCTGTTCCCGGTGCCCTACGATGACGGCTTTTCCGCCACGGTCAACGGCCAGCCCGCCAACATTGAAAAAGTGGACAACGGCCTGATGGCGGTGGCGGTTCCCGGCGGTGTGCCGGAGGTGTGCGTGGAGTTCACCTACCATACCAAGGGGCTGTCGCTGTCCGCCGCAGTCAGCGCGGCCGCGGCGGCGGTGTACCTTGTGTACCTGCTGTGGCTGCGCCGCAAACGAAACATTACTTTATTATAAGGAGAAACCATTCATGCAGAACCATGCCGAACAGCTCGCGGCTGAGCTGAACCTCAACGTCAAAAACGTACAGGGCGCCATCGACCTCATCGACGCGGGCAACACCATTCCTTTTATTGCCCGCTACCGCAAGGAGGCCACCGGCTCCATGGACGATCAGGTGCTGCGCGATCTGGGCGACCGTCTGGAGTACCTGCGGGGCCTTGACAAGCGCAAGGAGGAGGTCACCAAATCCATCACCGAGCAGAACGCCATGACCCCCGAGCTGACCGCCGCCATCACCGCCGCCAAAACGCTGGCGGAGGTGGAGGACCTGTACCGCCCCTACAAGCCCAAGCGCAAGACCCGCGCCAGCATCGCCCGCGCCCGGGGCCTGCAGCCGCTGGCAGAGGCGATTTTGGCACAAAAAGCGGACTTTGACCCGGCCGCCGCCGCGCTGGACTATCTCAATGAGGAGGTTCCCGATGCCGACGCCGCGCTGGCGGGCGCGCAGGACATCATCGCGGAAGGCATTTCCGACGATGCCGCCTGCCGGGCGGAGCTGCGCCGGTACTACAAGGCCTTTGGCCGCATCACCAGCCAGCAGGCCAAAGAGGGGGACAGCGTCTACGCCCAGTATTACGACTACGCCGAGGCGCTGAACAAAATTCCCGGCCACCGCATCCTTGCGCTGGATCGGGGCGAGCGGGAAGGCTTTTTGAAGGTGTCCATCGAGGTGGACGCCGACCGTGCCGCCGGCATCGTGGCGTGGATGTTCGCCCGCAAAAAGACCGGCGGGGCCAGCGCGCTGCTGGTGGAGGCCGCCGCGCAGGACGCCTACGCCCGGCTCATCCATCCCAGTCTGGAAAACGAGCTGCGCACCGCCCTCACCGACATGGCCGCCGAGGGGGCCATCAAGGTCTTTGGCGACAACCTGCGCCAGCTTCTTTTGCAGCCGCCCATCCGCGGCAAGGTGGTCATGGGGCTGGACCCCGGCTACCGCATGGGCTGCAAGGTGGCGGTGGTGGACGCCACCGGCAAGGTGCTGGATACCAACGTGGTCTACCCGGTGCCGGAGTTCAAGCGGGTGGCGCAGGCCAAGACCATTATCAAAGGAATGATTCTGAAAAACGGCGTGGAGCTGCTGGCCATCGGCAACGGCACCGCGGGCCACGAAACCGAGGAATTTGCCGCCGAGGTCATCAAGGAGCTTACCGCCGAGAAGGGCCTGCATTTGCAGTACATGGTGGTCAGCGAGGCGGGGGCCTCGGTGTATTCCGCCTCCAAGCTGGCGGCGGAGGAGTTCCCCCAGTTTGACGTCAACCTGCGCAGCGCGGTGTCCATTGCCCGCCGGTTGCAGGACCCGCTGGCCGAGCTGGTCAAAATCGACCCCAAGGCGGTGGGCGTGGGCCAGTACCAGCACGACATGCCCCAGAAACGGCTGAACGAAACGCTGGACGGCGTGGTGGAAAGCTGCGTCAACTCGGTGGGCGTGGATCTGAACACCGCCTCCGCGCCGCTGCTGGCCCGGGTGGCGGGCGTTACCAAGGCCACCGCCAAGAACATCGTGGCCCGCCGGGAGGAGGAGGGCGCCTTCACCTCCCGCGCCCAGCTGAAAAAGGTGAAGGGTCTCGGCCCCAAGGCCTTTGAGCAGTGCGCCGGATTCCTGCGCCTGCCCGAGGCGAAGAACCGTCTGGACGCCACCGCCGTCCACCCGGAGAGCTACCCCGCCGCCAAGGCCCTGCTGGAGGCCTGCGGCTACTCCACCGCCGACATCGGCACCCCCGCGCTGGCGGGCCTGCCGGAGCAGGTGAAGCGGCAGCGCAAGACGCTGTGCCAGACGCTGGAAATTGGCGAACCCACGCTGCTGGACATTGTCTCCGAGTTGTGTAAGCCCGGCCGCGATGTGCGCGACAGCCTGCCCAAGCCCCAGCTGCGCAGCGATGTGATGGGCATGGAGGACCTGAAACCCGGCATGGTGCTCACCGGCACGGTGCGCAACGTCATCGATTTCGGCGCGTTTGTGGATATCGGCGTGCATCAGGACGGCCTTGTGCACATTTCCCAGATCACCAACCGCTACATCAAGCACCCCGGCGAGGTTCTGAAGGTGGGGGACATCGTGCAGGTCAAGATATTGGGGGTGGATGTGCCCAAAAAGCGCATCAGCCTCACCATGAAGGGGCTGGAGCAGGCCGCCGCAAAGTAAAATTCCGGTAAAAATATAGAAAAATGTTGTGCATCATTCGCGTACAACACAGTGTACAAAACGGGAAAAAGGCTCAAAATCCCATAAAATGATACAGAAAACATAAAATTGGATTTCTGAAAACATAAAATCGGTGAAAGGAATCGGTTTCACAAGGCCCTGACTTGTGAAAAAACACAAATCGACAAATGAATGATTGATGCTTTTGTGCAAACCGTGGGAAAATCCGGATTTGTGCATTTTAGCCAAACGAAGCGGCCATAATTATGCTATAATGCACAATGTAAGGAGGACGCGAGGACAAAAGGTCCCGGCTCCTTACCGGCACCGTGAAAAGGGAAAGCACGGTGCGATGCAACAAGCGTAGGAGGTCATTATGATGGTAAGACAAGTCAAGGTTTCCAATTTCACCGAAGTGAAGGGGATCGTGTCTGCCGCCGCCAAGTGCTGTAACGAAGTCGGTGTGCATGACATGAAGGGCAGCATCGCCGATGCAAAGAGCATCCTGGGAATGATGAGCCTGGATTACAGCCGCCCCGTCAAGATCGTCTGCGAGGACGAGCGCGATCTCAATCGCGTTGTGAATGCGATGAAACAGTAAACTGACAAAACAAACCGCCCCCGGCGCTGCTGCGCCGGGGGCAACTTTTTTTATGTACGGTCAGAACGGGTGCACGGCACAGGGCAGCTCACTGCCGTCGGCGCCGTAGAACCGGGTGTTTTCGCCGCCCACCCAGGCCAGCGGGAGGGCGGGGTCATGCTCCATGCCGGTGCCGTCCGCCATCTCGATGCGCGCCACGCCGGTGCCGGAGAAATACGCCACGCCGGAATACCCTTCTACCGTAAGGCCCTCCACCGTGCCGGGGAAGGCGTTGGGCGTGCTGCCCCGGAAAAACCAGCCAAAGGCGAACTTTCTGTCCAGCCCGTCACCATACAGACCGGTGCGGTCCACATACACCATGGCTTTTGCGCCGTTGTCCGGGTCATTGGGGTCGTAAAATACCAGCGCCTGCATACGGTTGCCCTCGCTGGACTGGCAGACAAATCCGTCCGGGACGACGCCTCCGCGGGCGTCCTTCTCGACCTTGTCCCGCATCGCGCCAACGTCGCCGCTCACCCACATGCCGATGGCCAGGGCCAGCACACAGCCGATCATTACCGTGAGGATGCGTGCGGTCGTTTCTGCTTTGCTGCGCATGTTTTGTTCTCCTTTGCTCGGTCATATTTTATACAGTATAGCAAACCGCCGTTCAAATTGCAATGGATTTTGTTGCATTTTGGGCCAACCTCCTGTATAATGTAAATTGTATTATTATGAGGATGGGGGACTATGCCATGGCAAACGAACTTCTGGTAGGCAGCACCGGTTTTGTGGGCGGCAATCTGCTGGCCTCCCACGATTTTTCCGCGGCGTGCCATTCCAGCGACATTGCGGACCACTTCGGCACCCGGCCCGACCTTTGCGTCTACGCGGGGGTGCCCGCCGCCATGTTTCTCGCCAACGCCGACCCGGAGGCAGACCTGGCCGTCATGGCCGCCGCACGGGAAAATCTGCGCGGCATCGCGCCCCGGTGTCTGGTGCTCATCTCCACCATCGCCGTCTATGCGGACAGCCGCGGCAGGGACGAGGAAAGCCCCATGGACTCCGAAAACCTGCCTGCCTACGGCAAAAACCGCCTGCAGCTGGAGCGCTGGGTGCGGGAAGACCATCCCGATGCGCTGATTGTGCGCCTGCCCGCGCTGTACGGCAGGGGTCTGAAAAAGAACTTCCTCTATGACCTGCACACCATCACCCCCGCCATGCTGCGGCCGGAAAAATATGACGAACTGTCAACAAAAAGTGAGCTGGTGAAAGCCGCGTACAGCCCCGCCGGCAACGGCTTTTACAAGCTGAACGGCACAGTGGACGCCGCCGCGCTGCGGGCGTGGTTTGCCGCTGCCGACTTCAACGCGCTGGCCTTCACGGATTCCCGCAGCCGCTACCAGTTCTACCATCTGGGCCGCCTGTGGCGGGACATTTCCTCCGCGCTGGACGCCGGGCTGACCCTCCTCAACCTGACCACGCCGCCGCTCACCGCCGCCGCGGTGTATGAGGCGGTCACAGGAAAGACCGGCTGGAAAAACGAACTGGCGAAGGCTCCCTTTGCTTATGACCTGCGCAGCCGCTTTGCCGGCGTGCTGACGCCCGGCGCACAGGATTACCTGTGCAGCGAGCAGCAGGAATTGGACGATATTGTGCAATTTATGAAGGATTGGAGGGACTGACCATGGGCGAGATCCGTCTGGCAGTCAGCAACATTGCGTGGGAAAAAGCGGACGATGAGGCGGTGTACGCCGCCATGCAGCAGGCGGGCTTCACCGGGCTGGAGCTGGCCCCCACCCGCATTTTCCCCGACCGACCCTATGAACAGCTCACCTCCGCCGCGCTGTTCGGCGGGTATCTGAAAAACCGCTGGGGGCTTTCGGTGCCCAGCATCCAGAGCATCTGGTACGGCCGCTCCGGCTCCATTTTTGACCCCTCCGACCGGGAAAGCCTGCTGGACTACACCGCGCAGGCTTACCAGTTTGCCCACGCGCTGAACTGCCCCTCGCTGGTGTTCGGCTGCCCCCGCAACCGGCAGCTGCCTGAGGACACCGACCCGGGGCAGGCAGACCTCTTTTTCAGCCGGGCGGGGGAGCTGGCGGCCCGGTACGGGGTGCGCCTTGCCATCGAGGCCAACCCGCCCTGCTACACCAACTTTCTCAACGGCACCGCCGAGGCCTTTGCGCTGGTCAAGCGGCTGAACAACCCCGGCCTTGCGGTGAATCTGGACCTGTCCACCATGCTGGCGCAGGGTGAAAAGCTGACGGATTTTCTGGATGACCTGCCATGGGTCAGCCACGTACATATCAGTGAACCGGGACTGGCCCCCATCACCAAACGCCCCGAGCACAGACAGCTGGCGCTGCTGCTGGGCGCGGTGGGCTACAAGGGGTACGTTTCGGTGGAGATGGGCCGCACCGACCGGGAGACCGTTCTGCGTATCATCGACTATATTGCGGAGGTGTTCGCATGAAAACTTACAGCATTTCCAATCTGCCCGGCGTGCCGGACTACAATGCCTGGGAGCTGGCGGACAAACGCAGCGCCTACTGCCTGCTCATCCCCGTCATCAACGAGGGGGCGCGCATCCTCACCGAGCTGGGCCGCGCCCAGCGGGCCGGCATCGACCGGCTGTGCGACATCATCATCTGTGACGGCGGCTCCGATGACGGCAGCGTCAAGCCGGAGACGATGGAGCTGTACGGCGTCAACACGCTGCTGGTCAAGACCGGCCCCGGCAAACAGGGCGCACAGCTGCGTATGGGCCTGTATTTCGCGCTGCAGCGCGATTACAAGGGCGTCCTGACCATCGACGGCAACAACAAGGACTCCATTGAGGACGTGCCCCGGTTCATCGAAAAGCTGCAGCAGGGCTATGACCTTGTGCAGGGCAGCCGTTTTGTGCAGGGCGGCCATGCGGTGAACACGCCGCCGGTACGCTACGCGGCGGTGCGGCTCATCCATGCGCCCATCACCAGTCTGGCGGCGCGGCAGTGGTTCACCGACACCACCAATGCCTACCGGGCGTACAGCCGGGAATATCTCACCCATCCGGAGGTTCGCCCGCTGCGGGATGTGTTCATGGGCTACGAGCTGCTGGCTTACCTGAGCGTCCGCGCCACCCAGCTGGGCCTGAAAGCCTGCGAGGTGCCGGTGACCCGGGCCTACCCGGCCAGCGGCAAAACGCCCACCAAGATCAGCGGCTTTAAGGGCAACAGCGACCTGCTGAAGGTGCTGTTCGCGACCCTTGCCGGCAAATACAATCCATAAGGCAATACCGCACAATTCACGGTTAACACCTTGCGCACCGCTCCGGCGGCTGCGAAGCACCATCTGCGTCGTAAAAATGCTCGATAATACACAAAGTATTATCTGCGCTTTTTGCTTAGCAGCTGGCACTTCTCGCTCGCCGTATCGGCACGCAGAATTATGCGGTGTTGCCGTAACATCGTTCGCAATTTGAGGAAGGGGGTGCAGGGATGCCGAAACGGTTGTCCGATAAGACATATCGCCGTCTGGGTCTTCTGTTCGTGGCCTGTTCTCTGGCGTTTTCGCTGGGCAACGTGCTGCGGTTCGTGGTATCCTACTCCCTGCCCATGAATGACGCGCTGTGGCGCTGGCAGGAATGTGCCTACGTGCTGCGGGGCTTCAATCCCTTCGACGTGATGCAGGGCGTGGAACCGGCAGACCCCTTTATCGGGGAGCTGGCCCCCTCCGGCGGCACCATGCCGTGGAGCTACGTGCTGGGCAATGTGTTCAATCCGGGCTGGTGCAGCTTTGCCACTGTCAGGCTGTATCTGGGCTGCCTGTACGCCACGCTGCCGGTGCTGTGCGCCATGTGCGTCTATGCCTATCTGACGGAACATCGTTATATTTCTGACCCGAAGAGGGCGCTGGCGGCCTCGCTGCTGGTGTTTGCGCCCAGCCTGTGGGCCAACGCGGTGTTTTTCGGCAACCAGAGCGGCATCATCTGCTGTCTCATCGTTCTGTCGATGTTTTTGCTGGAAAACCACCCCATCCTCACCGGCGTGCTGCTGGCTTTCGCCATGTGCAAGCCCCAGATCGCCGCGGTGTTTTTTCTGCCTCTGCTGGTCAGGGGAAAGTGGAAGACCATCCTCACCTCGGCGGTCATCGTGCTGGCGGGCTGGGCCGCCGCCGTCCGCATGACCGACACCCGCCCGCTGGAAATGCTGCTGCAAATGCTCACGCAGGGGCTGGGGTACACCAATTCCTATTACTCCTATTACGGCATTTTCAACATTCTGCTGGGGTTTGGCGTGCCCAGCAAGGTGGTGCTGGTGCTGGATGTGGTCTTTGCCTGCGCGGTCTTTGCGCTGCTGGCAAGGCTGCTGTTCCGGGAAGGGCTGGAGGATGACTGGCTGTGCTGGTTCTCCCTCATCGCGGTGCTGTCCACCTGCTGGTTCTACAAGCAGTCCCATGACTACGTCATCCTCATGCTGCCCTGCATCGCCGTCTTCACCATGGACCGGCCGCCCCTGCGGCAATATCTGAATCTGTTCATCATCAACGGCCAGCTGCTCAGTCAGGGCATCCCCATGGAGGCGGGGCGGCTGTTCGGCATCGAGAAGGCCAACAGCTATCCCTGGGGCAAGCTGCTGGAAAGTCTGCTCATCCTCGCAACCCTCCCCGCGATTCTGGCCGCGGCCAGGGAGCACAAAGCCAAACTGCAACAGGAGGCCATCCATGACCTACGATAAAATCATCTTCGGCGCGGGGCTGTACGGCCTGTACGCCGCCCAGAAATGCGGCGCGGCGGGTCAGCGGGTGCTGGTGCTGGAGCGGGATCCCGGCCCCTTCATGCGGGCCACCTACATCAACCAGGCACGGGTCCATATGGGATACCATTACCCCCGCAGCTACTCCACCGCCATCAAATCCGCCCACTATTTTGAACGCTTCTGCGAGGATTACGCCTTCTGCCTGCACACGCAGTTCGACCAGGTCTACGCCACCAGCGCCCATTTCAGCTGGACCAACGCGGCGGAGTTCCGGCAGTTCTGCAGGGCGGCGGGCATCCGCTGCGACGATGTGGCGCCCTCCCGGTATTTCAACCCCGGCATGTGTGACGGCGCGTTTCTGACCACCGAGTACACCTATGACGCGCAGGTGCTGAAAAACTGGTTTCTGGCGGAGCTGGAAAAACTTCCCAATGTGGAGGTTCTGTACAGCCGCAGGCCGGACGCTATTGTGGAAAAGGGCGGCTGCTGGCAGGTGACGGCAGGGGAGCTGACCGCCGAGGCGCCCTTCCTGCTCAACGCCACCTACGCGGGCGTCAACGATGTGCACGCGCTGCTGGGTCTGCCGCCCTTTCAGATCAAATACGAAAAGTGCGAGATTATCCTGTGCCGGGTGGACGAGCGCCTGCAAAACACCGGCATCACGGTGATGGACGGGCCGTTTTTCAGCCTGATGCCCTTCGGCCAGACCGGCCTGCACAGCCTCACCAGCGTGACCTTCACCCCCCACGAGACCAGCTATGACAGCGTGGCCACCTTCCCCTGCCAGCAGGAGAGCGGCGGGCGCTGCGCCCCCGGCAGCCTGTTCAACTGCAACGACTGCCCGGCCAAGCCTGCCAGCGCGTGGCCTTATATGAGCCAGCTGGCCCGCAAATACTTAAAAGAGGAATACGGCTTTCAGTATCATTCCAGCCTGTTCAGTATGAAACCGATTTTGAAAGCCAGCGAGATCGACGACAGCCGTCCCACCGTGGTGCGGGTGATGCATGACGCGCCCCGGATGGTGAGCGTGCTGTCCGGCAAGATCAACACGGTATATGACCTGGACGAGGTGTTGGACGTATGACGAACAAGGAAAAAAATTTCGTGTCGGCGGTGGTGTATCTCCACAATGATGGTGCGCGGGCGGCGGAATTCTGCGCGCTGCTGGTGAAGGAGTTGGAGGCCCACTTTGACCAGTACGAGCTGGTGGCGGTGGATGACGCCTGCACCGATGACACGGTGCCGCTGCTGCGGCAGTTTGCCGCCGATATGGCCAAGCCGCTGACGATTCTGCACATGAGCCTGTATCAGGGGCTGGAGGCCGGCATGAACGCCGGTCTGGACGCCGCCATCGGGGATTATGTGTATGAGTTTGACTCCACCCGCCACCCCTATGCGCCGTCCATGGTGTTTGCCGCCTACCAGACGGCGCTGAAGGGCAACGACATCGTTTCGGTGTGCCCCAGCCGCACCACCGGCGGCAGCGGGCTGTTTTATAAGGTGTTCAACGCCAACTCCCATTCGGCGTACCAGCTGCGCACCGACGCCTTCCGTCTGGTGACCCGCCGTGCCATCAACCGGGTCCACGCCTCCAGCGAGCATCTGCCCTACCGCAAGGCGGCCTACGCGGCCTCCGGCCTGAAAATGGCGGATCTGGAATTTGACGGCGTGCTGCCCAACACCGAGCGGGGCCGCTGGAACCTTGCCATGGACAGCCTGGCGCTGTACACCGATGCGGGCTTCAAGGCCAGCACCGGCATCACGGTGTTTATGATGATTCTGGCGCTGGCGGAGCTGCTGTACACGGTGGTGGTGTTCGCCGCCGGCCACCCCATCGAGGGCTGGACCACCACCATGCTGGTGCTGACGGTGGGCTTTGCGGGGCTGTTCGCGGTGCTGACCATTCTGGTGAAGTATCTCTCGCTGATGCTGGACCTGACCTTCAAAAAACAGAAATATCTGGTGGAGAGCATCGAAAAGATCCAGAAATAAGAGGGAATTTCCATGAAGAAACGCACATTCTGGCTGTGGGCTGCGGCCCTCACCCTGCTGCGGCTGGCGCTGGCATGGAGCCAGCAGGGCTACACCTGGGTGGGCGGCGCACCGCTGGACGATGAGCTGATGTTCCGGGCCGCCCAGTCCATCTCCCGGTGGGAGTGGCTGGGCCCCTACGATTACCTCACGCTGTCCAAGGCCATGTTTTATCCGCTGTGGCTGGCGCTGCTGCACCTTTTGCACCTGCCGGTGCTGGTGGGCGCGGCGGCGCTGTGGTGCGGCGCAGCGCTGCTGGCGGCCCGCGCCTTCCAGCCGATGCTCAGGGACAACGGCCGGATGCTGATTTTGTACGCGCTGCTGGCCTTTGCACCCTCCAGTTGGGCGTCCTACACGCTGCGCATTTACCGGGACCAGATCTTCCCGGCGCTCTGCCTGCTGTTTTTTGCGGGGATGTGCGGCGCGCTGCTGCGGGCAGTGTTTTACACCCGGCAGCAGGCGGCGCTGTGGCCGTGGCTGATTGCCGCGGGGCTGGGCCTTGCGGGCGGGTATCTGGATCGGGAGGACGCGGGACTGTTCCTTGTACCCTTTGCGGTGCTGGGCAGTGCGGCCATGCTGGTGGTGCTGGCGCGGCAGAAGCGCTGGCTGTGCATGGCGGCGCAGGCCATCCCGTACGCTCTGCTGGCGGCGGGGGTGGCGGTGTTCTGCGGGATGAACGGCCTGTTCTACGGCGCGTTCACCCTGTCGGATTTCTCCGCCGGCGCCTTCGCGGACGCCATGGGCGCCATGTCCCGCGTTGCCACCGGCAGCACCGACCCGCTGCTGTCGGTGCCCGCCGATGCGCGGCAGAAATTGTACGATGCAGTGCCGGAATTACAGCCGCTGCAATACTGGCTGGAGGAGGATCCCCAGCTGCAGAATGACTTCCGGGACCCGGTGCGGGAGGACTACCGGGCCGGCAGCTTTTACTGGGCCATCCGCCGCGCCGCCCAGTTTGAGGGCATCTACGAAACGCCTCAGACCGCCGAAAGCTACTGGCGCACCGTGGCGGACAAGGTGAACGCCGCCTGTGATGACGGCACGCTGCCCGCCCGCGGTGGTCAGCGCAGCGGCACCACCCAGCCCATCCGTGGTTCTTATGTGCTGCCCACGCTGGGCGAGACCGGCAAGGGCCTTGTCCACACGCTGCTGTTTCTGGACTGCAAGCCCTATGAGAGTACCCGTTCCATCGGCACGGAGGAGGACATGGCCCTCTGGTCGGGCTACCTGCATGAGGACTTCAACGCCGCCGCCGAGGCCGGCAAAGACACTCCCTATTACAGCCCGCGGCAGAAGCTGCTGTTCGGCGTGATGGAGGTGTGGCGGTTCCTCTACGCGCTGACGATGGTAGTGGCCTTTGTCTGCGCGCTGGTCTGGTTTGTACAGATGCTGCCCGCCGCGTTTGCCAGCGGCAGCCGCCGGCGCATCGTTCCCTGGTTCCTGCTGCTGGCGCTGCTGGGCGCCGCGCTGCTGCGCTGTGCCATGATCGCCTTTGTGGAGGTCTCCAGCTTTGGCATCGGCACCGCCACCATGTATCTGGCGACGGTGCATCCGCTGCTTATCCTGTTCACGGCGGTCACCCATCTGCAAAAGGAGGAGCTATGACCGATCTTGTCATTGTGGGCGGCGGCGCGGCCGGACTGATGGCCGCCGGAGCCGCCTGCGCCCGGGGTTTGTCGGTCACGGTGCTGGAACACAACCCCAAAGGCCCCGGTCAGAAGCTGCTCATCACCGGCAAGGGCCGCTGCAACGTGACCAACGACTGCGATGTGCGGGAATTTCTCAATTTTGTGCGTCACAACGGCAGGTTTTTGTATTCCGCGCTGTACGCCTTCCCGCCCTCCGCGGCCATGGAGCTGTTTGAAACCCTCGGCGTGCCGCTGAAAACCGAGCGGGGCCGCCGGGTGTTCCCCCAAAGCGACCGCGCCGCCGATGTGCTGGCCGCGCTGCGACAGTACGCCAAAGACGCACATTTTGTGCGTGCCGACGCGGAAAAACTGCTGCTGGAAAACGGCGCCTGCGTGGGCGTTGTGGCGGACGGAAAACCGTACCGGGCTGCCGCCGCGCTGGTGGCGGCGGGGGGCATCAGCTACCCGGCCACCGGCTCGGACGGCAGCGGCTACCGGCTGGCGCGGCAGGCGGGGCACACCATCGTGGAGCCCCAGCCCAGCCTGTGCAGCCTTGTTTCGCCGGACCCGGACTGCCGGGCCATGATGGGCCTGAGCCTGCGCAACGTGGCGCTGACGCTGCTCTGTGACGGCAAGCCGCTGTTCACCGAGCAGGGGGAGGCGCTGTTCACCCACTTCGGCCTGTCGGGGCCGCTGGTGCTGTCCGCCTCCACCTACATCGATGATCTGAAAAAACATCGGTATGTGGTGGAATTTGACCTCAAGCCCGCGCTGGATGAAAAAGCCCTCTACGACCGGCTCACCCGGGATTTCGCAGCCCTCGGCGGCCACAGCGCACAAGGGGCACTGGCCAAGCTGCTGCCCGCCTCGATGCGCCCGGTGGCGGTGCGCCGCTGGGGCGTGGACCCGGCCGTCCGCGCCGCGCAGATCACCAAGGAGCAGAAACAGGCCCTTGTGACGCTGTGCAAGCACTGGCAGGTGCCCGTCTCGGCGCTGGGGGATAGGGAACACGCCGTCATCACGGCGGGGGGCGTCAGCGTCAGGGAAGTGGACCCCAAAACCATGCAGAGCAAACTCTGCCCCGGGCTGTATTTTGCCGGGGAGGTGCTGGATGTGGACGCCCGCACCGGCGGATACAATTTGCAGATCGCGTGGAGCACCGCACAGGCGGCGGTGCGAGGATTATAACAAAGGAAGTGTTTTCGATGATCTCCATTGCCATTGACGGTCCCTCCGGGGCCGGGAAATCCAGCCTTGCCAAGCGCCTCGCCGCCGAGCTGGGCTACGTCTATGTGGACACCGGGGCGATGTACCGCTCCATCGGCCTGTACGCGCTGCGGCAGGGGACAGACCCCCATGACGCCGCCGCCGTCACGGCGCTGCTGCCGGAGATCCGGCTGGACATCCGCCCCGGACAGGGCGCACAGCAGATTTTACTCAATGGCGAGGACGTCACCGAGGCCATCCGCCGCGAGGAGGTGGGCATGGCTGCCAGCGCGGTCTCCGCCGTCCCGGCGGTGCGCGCCTACCTGCTGGACACCCAGCGGGGCTTTGCCAAGACCCAGAACATCCTCATGGACGGGCGGGACATCGGCACGGTGGTTCTGCCCGATGCTACGGTAAAAATCTACCTCACCGCCAGCGCCGGGGCGCGGGCGCAGCGCCGCCTGAAGGAACTGCTGGACAAGGGGCAGGCCGCTGATTTTGATACGGTGCTTCGTGATATTGAACAGCGGGATTATCAGGACACCCACCGGGAGGTGGCCCCGCTGAAGCAGGCGGAGGACGCCGTCCTGCTGGACACCAGCGACATTGACTTTGAGGCCAGCTATGCACTGCTGAAAAAAACCGTTCTGGAGCGGGTGTAAGGAGGAAACGGAATGGTTTTGTATTGGATTTTGCTGCCCATCATCTGGGTGCTGGTTCACCTGATCTGGCACGTGGAGGTGGAGGGTCGCGAAAACCTGAGGGCCGTGCGGGATGGCCGTGCCTTCGTCATCTGCCCCAACCATGTGGCCAATCTGGATCCGGTGTTCATCGCCATCACGGTGTTTGACTGGCGGCGGCTGGTGATCCTTGCCAAGGAGGAGCTGTTCGCCAATCCGCTGGCCGGGTGGTTTCTGCGCTGCATGGGCGCGGTGTCCATCCAGCGCGGCAAGGGCGACACCGTCACCATCGACCACATCACCGACGCCTGCAAGCGGGGCCGGGGCGTGATGATTTTCCCGGAGGGCACCCGCACCAAAAACGGACAGCTTGGCCCGCTGAAAAGCGGCGCGTTCGTCATCGCCACCGCGGCGGGGGCGGACATTCTGCCCTGCCGCATCATCTACAACACGAAGGACGGCCGCATGCGGCCCTTCTGCGCTATGCGCATCTGCTTTGGCCCGGCCATTCCCGCTGCCGAGCTACGCATCGAGGACCCCAAGCATAAGGTGTCGGCACTGCGCAAAATGAAGGGACGGCTCAAGACCGAGCTGGACGGGCTGCTGGTGGCCCACGCCTTTGAGGGCACGGCGCTGCCCGCCCCGGAGGAAAAGCCCGCCCGCCCCGCCCGCAAACCGGCCCCCGCGCCGGAGGAGACCCCCGCCCTGACACTGGAGGCGGACGCCCCCGCCAGCCCGGCGCTGGACGCCGCCGAACCTGCCCCGGAGCAAAAGGAGACACTATGAACATTCTGCTTGCCAAGACGGCCGGCTTCTGCTTTGGCGTGGACCGTGCCGTCAAGCTGACCTATGACCTGCTGGCGCAGGGGCGCAGGGTAGCCACCCTCGGCCCGCTCATCCACAACCCGCAGGTGGTGGAGGATCTGGAGCGCCGGGGCGCACTGACCTGCCCGGACGTGGACAGCGTGCCCGACGGATACGAGGTCGTGATCCGCAGCCACGGGGTTCCCCAGAGCGTTTATGAAAAAATAAGCACACGCGGCCTGGCGTATCATGATGCAACCTGTCCTTTTGTTGCAAAGATTCACAGAATCGCGGAGGAAACGGGCAAAAATGGTGCGCTTCTGCTGGTGGCGGGAGATGCTTCCCACCCCGAAGTAAAGGGCATTGTTGGGCATTGTGACGGCCCTGTGCTGGTGTTTGCCGGCCTTGCGGAGCTGGAGGAAAAACTGCCGGAAATCTTGCAACATTCGTCCATAACAATGGTCGCGCAGACCACTTTCCGGGTGGAAACCTGGGAAAAATGCAAAGAATTTCTGAAAAAAAGGTATACAAATCCGCAAATTTTTGATACAATATGTAATGCAACGTGGGCGAGGCAACAGGAGGCGGAGGACCTCAGCCAAAAATGCGACCGTATGGTCGTCATTGGTGGTCATCATTCCTCCAACACCCAAAAGCTGTTGCAGGTCGCCGCAAGGCACACCGCAGCCGTTACCGTCGAGACTGCTGATGAACTCGACAAAAGCTGGCTGGCTGGTGCCGAAACGGTGGGCGTAACAGCCGGGGCTTCCACGCCATCGTCAATCATTGAGGAGGTACTTAACAGTATGAGTGAAGAAATCCGCGACGACATGAGCTTTGAGGAGATGCTGGCGGCATCCGACGCAAAGCCCCTGTACGTAGGCAAGATCGTGAAAGCCAAGGTCATCAGCGTCAGCCCGACGGAGTGTGTCGTCGGTATTGATGGCTCCAAGCACACCGGCATTGTGAAGCTGAGCGAAATGACGCATGATCCCAATGCCAAGATGGAGGACCTTGTGAAAGTGGACGACGAGCTGGATCTCGTGGTCGTCAAGACCAACGACCAGGACGGCGTCGATACTCTGTCCCGCACCAAGTTCGAGGCCCAGAAGGGCATGAAGGACGTCTCCGAGGCCTGCGAGAATGGCACTGTCATGGAAGGCAAGGTCATGGAGGCCAATAAGGGCGGCGTTGTTGTGGATGTGAAGGGCGTTCGCGTCTTTGTTCCCCGCAGCCAGGCCACCCTGCGCCGTGATGAGGACTACACCAAGCTGGTCGGCCAGCAGGTGCAGCTGGTCATCACCGAGTGCGCCGGCCGCAAGATCGTCGGCTCCATCAACAAGGTCACTGCCGAGGCCAACAAGGCCAAGCGTGAGGAGTTCTGGGCCAACGTGGAAGTGGGCAAGCGCTACAACGGCGTTGTCAAGAGCCTGACCTCCTACGGCGCCTTCGTGGACGTGGGTGGTGTGGACGGCCTGTGCCACATCAGCGAGCTGAGCTGGTCCAACATCAAGCATCCCTCCGAGGTCGTCTCTGTGGGTGACGAGATCGAGGTCTACGTCAAGAGCTATGACCCCGAGAACCAGAAGGTCTCTCTGGGCTTCAAGAAGGACGAGGATAACCCCTGGGTCAAGCTGGAGAATGAAGTGCCCATCGGCACCGAGTTCACCGCTCCCGTGGTCTCCATCACCAAGTTCGGCGCCTTTGTGCGCATCATGCCCGGCATCGACGGTCTGGTTCACATCAGCGAGATCTCCAACGAGCGCGTGAACAAGGTCTCCGATGTGCTGAAGGTCGGTGACGAGGTCAAGGTCAAGCTGACCGCTGTGGACTTCGACCGCAAGCGCATCAGCCTGTCCATGAAGGCCTGCCTGGACGAGGACGCTGAATAATTCCCCGAAGTTTCCAACACAGGGGCCTGCCGACAGGCAGGCCCTTTTGTGTTCACTGTGACAATGAGCTGACATATGCAGAAAATCAAGGAATTCATCAAAAAATACTATGAGGGCCTGTCCTATCTGTTCTTCGGCGGCGTGGCCACCCTGCTGAATCTGGTGCTGTTCGCGGCGTTCCAGTTCGCCTTCGGCACGGATTTCGCCACCGGCGTGGGCAATATTCTGGACAACGCCATCTGTATCCTGTTTGCTTACTGGACCAACCGCACCTTCGTGTTCCGCAGCAAAAACACCGGCAAGGCTGCTTTGGCGGAGTTTGGACAGTTTGTGTCCTGCCGCCTGGCCACCATGGTGCTGGACCAGCTTATCATCTGGCTGGGCGTCAGCGTGCTGGGGGCCGGCATTGCCTTTGCCGCCGCCAACGGCCAGCTGTGGGCCATGGGCGTCAAGCTGTTCAGCCAGGTGGTGGTCATCGTGTCCAACTACGTGTTCAGCAAGCTGTTCATTTTCAAGAAAAAATAACGGCGGGAGGAAGGGTTCCATGCTATCGCTCCCTTTCAAACTGGCAAAACTGTTCTGGAGACCCATGGCTCTCCACATTCTCAAATGGTTGTTTGTCCCATCCAAACCATCCAGATTTAAGGAGGTCAATCGTATGAAAAACAAAGTGCGCGGCGGCGCGTTCCGCCTTACCGGTCTGATCCTCGGCATCATCGGCGCCACGGTCAGCATCACAGCCATCGTTTTCTCGGCGGTGGGCCTGCATCAGTCCCACCTGTGCAAAAAGTGCGAGAAGGGGGCTGCGTACAAGTGAGCCGTTACACCAAAGAGGAAATGCTCTCCAAGGTGGATCATACCCTGCTGAAGCCCGAGGCTACCTGGCCGCAGATTCAAAAAATCTGCGATGAAGCGCTGGAAAACCACTGCGCCTCCATCTGCATCAACACCTGCTACGTCAAGCAGGCCGCCGAGTATCTGACGGGCCGTCTGCCGGTGTGCTGCGTGGTGGGGTTCCCTCTGGGCGCCATGGACACCGCCTCCAAGGCCTTTGAGGCCAAAACCGCCATCGAGAACGGCGCGTCAGAGGTGGATATGGTCATCAACATCGGCCGCCTGAAAAACGGCGAGTACGACGCCGTGCGCGAGGACATCGCCGCCGTCAAGCGGGCGGTGGGGGACAAGGTGCTCAAGGTCATCATCGAGACCTGCCTGCTCACCGACGCCGAGAAGGAAAAAATGTGCGACATCGTGCCGGAGGCCGGCGCGGACTTCATCAAGACCAGCACCGGCTTTTCCACCGGCGGCGCCACCTTCGCGGACATCGAGCTGTTTGCCCGCTGCGTGAAGGGCCGCTGCAAGATCAAGGCGGCGGGCGGCATCTCCACCGTGGAGGACATGGAACGGTTCCTCGACCTGGGCGCTGACCGTCTGGGCACCTCCCGCGCCGTCAAGCTGCTCACCAGCGGCGAGACCGGCGAAGGCTATTGA
>CALZZE010000029.1 GCA_945830575.1 uncultured Subdoligranulum sp.
ACACACCAAAACCCCTGCTTACCAGCTTGCTAAACAGGGGTTCTTTGACAGTCTGGCCGTCCCCTTTCGGGACGGCATTTTTGTTTTCCCCATTGACAGGCGGCAGAACTTGTGGTATAAGTTATTTAGACGATTTTCTAATTATCTAATCTAAAAAACTGACGGAAAGGAGCTTTCCATGGGCGATGGATTCAAGGCGCTGGCAGACCCCACACGGCGCCGGATTTTGGAGCTGTTGAGTCAGGGCGACATGACCGCCGGTGACATTGCGGCGCAGTTCAACATGACAAAGCCCTCGGTCAGCCACCATCTGGCCGCCTTGAAAGCGGCCGGGCTGGTGACAGATGAACGCAAAGGGCAGAATATCGTGTACAGTGTGAATCTGACGGTGTTTCAGGAGCTTGTAAAATGGTTTTACGATTTCGGGTTTGTGCCGGGCAAGGAGGAAAACGATGAAACGTGATCTGCAACAGAATAAGGTGTTTTGGGTGCTGTTGGCCGTGTGTGTGGTGAATTTTCTCATCCACCTCTGCCTGTACCCCATGCTGCCGGAACAGATTCCTATTCACTGGAATTTCCGCGGCGAAATTGACAACTGGGGCCCCAAATGGAGCGACCTTGCGCTGTGCGCTCTGCCGCTGGGTCTGCTGCTGATGTTCCGGTTTCTTCCCTCGGCAGACCCCAAGGCCAAGAATTACGAAAAGTTTTTCGGGTTTTATCAGGCGTTCGAGGCCGTGTTCACCGTGTTTATGATCGGCATCTCGTGGCTGGCTCCGCTGACCGCCTTTGGTTTGGTGGCCATGGAGGGCGGCATCGCGGTAATGCTCATTGAGGGCAGCATCGGCGTTATGTTTATCTTTATAGGCAACTACATGCCCCGTGTAAAGCAGAACTACTTTATGGGCGTCAAAACGCCCTGGGCACTGGCGGATGAGCACAACTGGAACCGCAGCCAGCGCATGGGCGGCATCACCTTCATCGTGATGGGAGCCCTGATGCTGCTGGACGGGATTCTGAGCGGACGGCTCTGGTTTTTGTCCATGGGCAGTGTGTTTGTGGGCGTGATCTGGATGTACCTCTACTCTTATCTGGTGTTCAAAGGCAAAATGAAATAAATCACACCGCCGTGGAGTGTTCCGCGGCGGTGTTTCGCATGTTAGGGAATTATGCCTTGTACAGTTCTACCAGATTCAGCAGAACCTCCACGCACTGATCCATTTTTTCTGCGGTGATGCACTCAAAGGGGCCGTGGAAGTTGAATCCGCCGGTGCCCAGGTTGGGGCACGGCAGGCCCTTGAAGCTGAGCTGTGCGCCGTCGGTACCGCCGCGGATGGGGTTCTCGTCGGGGGTCAGTCCCGCCGCCAGCGTGGCTTTGCGGGCATTCTCAATGAGGTGGAAATGGGGCCGGATCTTTTCCAGCATGTTGAAATAGCTGTCCTTGATCTCCAGTTCCACCGTTCCCGCGCCGTAGAAGCTGTTCAGCCGGTCGGCGATGTGAACCATCTCCTGCTTGCGCAGCGCAAAGGCTGCCGCGTCATGGTCACGGATGATATACCCCAGCTTGGCCTCAGTGACGGTGCCCTGCATGCTGCACAGGTGATAAAAGCCCTCCCGGCCCTCGGTGTGCTCGGGGCGGTCGAATTCCGGAAGCGCCGCGTGGAACGCAAAGGCCACATTCTGGGCATTGACCATCACATCCTTGGCGGTGCCGGGATGCACGCTGACACCATGGACGGTCACCACCACCGCGGCCGCGTTGAAGTTCTCGTATTCGATCTGCCCTGCATCTCCCCCGTCTACCGTGTAGGCGTAAGCCGCGCCAAAATGTTCCACATCGAACAGGTCGGCCCCCTGACCCACCTCCTCGTCGGGGGTAAAGCCGATGCACAGCTTGCCGTGGGGCCGTTTTTCCGCAATGACGCGCTCCAGCATGGTCATGATCTCCGCGATGCCCGCCTTGTCATCGGCGCCCAGCAGCGTGGTTCCGTCGGTGGTGATGAGGGTCTGCCCCTTCATCTCCTTCAAAAACGGGAAATCCGACACCCGCATCACATCGCCAGTGCCGGGCAGCACCACATCGCCGCCGTCATAGTTTTCATGCAGGATGGGGTTGACATTTTCACCGGGAGCGGAATCCGTGGTGTCCATGTGGGCGATAAACCCAAGCCCTTTCGCTGCCTCACACCCCGCAGTGGCGGGCAGCGTGGCGTACACATAGCAGTGCTCGTCCACGCGGGCGTCCGCAAGGCCCAATTCCTTCAGCTGCTCCACCAGCAGTTTTGCAAGGTCAAACTGGCGCATGGTCGTGGGATGGGTGGTGCTGGTTTCGTCCGAGGTGGTGTACATTTTCGCGTAGGTCAGCAGTCTTTCATATGCTCGCATAGCTGGTTTCTCCTTTGTTTTGAGGTTCTGCGGGTATTTTACCACATTTCATAAGAAATTCCAAGGGTACAGTCTTTTCAAACGACAGATTTTATGGTAGAATAAAGAGGCTTATGAAGTAGAAGTGTGCCCTTTGGTGCATTGTTTGGAGGTATCCTTTATGGCTCAGACCATTTTCCACGGCAAGACGCTGCTGATCACCGGCGGCACCGGCAGTTTCGGCCACACCGTTCTGAAACATTTTCTCACCACCGACATCGGGGAGATCCGCATTTTCTCCCGGGACGAGAAAAAACAGGACGATATGCGCCACGAATTGCAGGCCCAGTATCCGGATTACGCCAACAAGGTCAAGTTTTACATCGGCGATGTCCGCAACATCCAGAGCCTGCGAGATGTGATGCCCGGCGTCAACTTCATCTTCCATGCGGCAGCGCTCAAGCAGGTGCCCTCCTGCGAGTTTTTCCCCATGGAAGCAGTGCGCACCAACATCGAGGGCACCGACAACCTGCTGCACGCCGCCATCGAGGCCGGTGTGGAACGGGTGGTCTGCCTGTCCACTGACAAGGCAGCCTACCCCATCAATGCCATGGGCATCTCCAAGGCGATGATGGAGCATGTCATCACCGCCAACGCCCGCGTGTCCGCGCAGCGGGGCGGCCCGGTCATCTGCTGCACCCGGTACGGCAACGTAATGGCCAGCCGCGGTTCGGTCATTCCGCTGTTCGTGGAGCAGATCAAGGCAGGCAATCCCATCACCATCACCGACCCCAACATGACCCGCTTTTTGATGAATCTGGACGAGGCGGTGGATCTTGTCATGTTCGCCTTTGAGCATGCGAACCCCGGCGATCTGTTCATTCAGAAATCCGACGCATCCACCATCGGCGATCTGGCCAAGGCGGTGCAGGCGCTGTTTGGTGACACCGGCACCCGGGTCATCGGCACCCGTCACGGCGAAAAGCTGTACGAGACCCTTATGACCAAGGAAGAGCGGATGCGCAGCGAGGACATGGGCGGCTATTACCGTGTTTCCGCTGACAACCGCGACCTGAATTATGACAAATACTTTATTCAAGGTCAGGTACGCACCCAGGCGGACGAGGACTACACCAGCCACAACACCCGCCGCCTGAACGTTGCGGAAACGATTGAGAAAATCAAGACCACCGACTATATTCAGCAGGAGCTTGCCAAGCTGGAGGCCCAATGAAAATTTTAGTGACCGGCGCAAAGGGATTCGTGGGACGCAACCTTTGTGAGAATCTGCGCGCCATCATGGACGGCAAAAACCGCACCCGCGCCTTGACCATTGAGGCGATTTTTGAGTACGATCTGGACACCGACCCCGCCCTGCTGGATGACTGGTGCCGTCAGGCGGACTTTGTGTTCAATCTGGCGGGGGTCAACCGTCCCAGGGAGCAGAGCGAATTCATGCAGGGCAATTTCGGCTTTGCCTCCACCCTGCTGGACACGCTGCAGCGCCACAGCAACACCTGCCCGGTGATGCTGTCCAGTTCCATACAGGCCACCCTCATCGGCCGCTACGGACAGAGCGATTACGGCAAAAGCAAGCTGGCCGGAGAGGAACTGTTTTTCGAGTACGGTCAAAAGACCGGCGCGCCGGTGCTGGTGTATCGGTTCCCCAACCTGTTCGGCAAGTGGTGCCGCCCCAACTACAACAGCGTTGTAGCCACTTTCTGCCACAACATTGCCCACGACCTGCCCATTCAGATCAACGACCGAAACGCTGAGCTGGAGCTTTTGTACATTGATGATCTGGTGGAGGAAATGCTGGACGCTTTGGAGGGCCATCCCCATCGCTGTGCGTATGAAGGTCTGACGACGGTATTTTCGGATGCAGGCCGGTACTGCTGCTGCCCCGTGACACACCATGTCACACTGGGCGAACTGGCCGACCTTTTGTACAGCTTTGCCGCACAGCCCAAAACGCTGGTACTGCCCCGCATCCCCGCAGGCAGCCTTTCCAAAAAGCTGTACTCCACCTATCTTTCCTATCTGCCGAAAGAGAAGGCCGCGTTCCCGCTCAAAATGAACGAGGACGCCCGCGGCAGCTTTACCGAGCTTCTGAAAACTGCGGACTGCGGGCAGGTTTCTGTGAACATTTCCAGGCCGGGCATCACCAAGGGCCAGCACTGGCACAACACCAAATGGGAATTCTTCATTGTGGTGGCCGGACACGGACTGATCCAGCAGCGGTGCATCGGCAGTGAGGAAGTATTGGAATTTGAGGTGAGCGGCGACCGGATTCAGGCCGTCCAGATGCTGCCCGGCTACACCCACAACATCATCAATCTGAGTGAAACAGAAAATCTTGTCACCGTGATGTGGGCCAACGAATCCTTTGACCCCGCCCGGCCGGATACGTTCAGCGAACCTGTGTAAAAGGAGCTTCCAAATGGTTTCTTTCAAAAACAACGGAAAATTAAAGCTGCTCATCATCGTGGGCACCCGGCCGGAGATCATCCGTCTGGCCGCCGTCATCAAAAAATGCCGCATTTATTTCGACACCATTCTTGCCCACACCGGCCAGAATTATGACTACAACCTGAACGGGGTGTTCTTCAAGGATCTGGAACTGGCGGACCCGGAGGTCTATCTGGACGCCGTGGGCAGCCACCTTGGCGAGACCATGGGCAACATCATCGCCAAAAGCTATGAGCTGATGGCGGAGATCAAGCCCGACGCCGTGCTGGTTCTGGGGGATACCAACTCCTGCCTTTCCGTTATCAGCGCCAAACGGCTGCACATTCCCATCTTCCACATGGAGGCGGGCAACCGATGCAAGGATGAGTGCCTGCCCGAGGAGACCAACCGCCGAATTGTGGACATCATCAGCGATGTGAATCTGGCCTACTCCGAGCATGCGAGGCGCTATCTGGCGGACTGCGGTCTGCCCAAGGAACGCACCTATGTGACCGGCTCTCCCATGGCGGAGGTGCTGCACCAGAATCTGGCCCGCATCGAGGCAAGCGATATCCACAAGCGCCTTGGACTGGAAAAAGGCAATTATATCCTGCTTTCGGCGCATCGGGAGGAAAACATCGACACTGAAAAGAACTTTACTTCTCTGTTCACTGCCATCAATAAAATGGCGGAAAAGTACGATATGCCGATTCTGTACTCCTGCCATCCCCGCAGCCGCAAGCGGCTGGAGGCATCCGGATTCCCGCTGGACGAACGTGTCATCCGGCATGAGCCGCTGGGATTCCATGACTACAACTGCCTTCAGATGAACGCTTTCTGCGTGGTGTCGGACTCCGGCACCCTGCCGGAGGAATCCAGCTTTTTCACCAGTGTGGGGCACCCCTTCCCCGCCGTCTGCATCCGCACCTCCACCGAGCGTCCCGAGGCGCTGGACAAGGCCTGCTTTGTTCTGGCGGGCATTGACGGGGACAGCCTTTTGCAGGCCGTGGAAACTGCTGTGACCATGAACCGCAGCGGCGACTATGGCATCCCGGTGCCGGATTATGTGGAGGAGAACGTTTCCACCAAGGTAGTCAAAATCATCCAGAGCTACACCGGCGTGGTCAACAAAATGGTTTGGAGAAAATCCTGATGGCAAAACGAATCCTCGTTGTTACGCAGCATTTTTGGCCAGAGAATTTCCGCATCAACGATATGGTGCAGGGGTTCACGCAGGATGGCTATGAGGTGGACGTGCTGTGCGGTCTGCCCAACTACCCCAAAGGGGAATGGTTTGACGGATACAGCCAGAACGGCCCGTGGGAGGAAACTTATGGCAAGGCACAGATTTTTCGTGCAAAAGAACTGCCCCGCAAGGGCAACACCTCCCTCAATATTTTTTTGAATTACGTCAGCTGGCCGCTGTATGCGGCTGGTGCGCTGGATCGTCTGCCCGGCGGTTATGATGCGGTGTTCTGCTTTAACACCAGCCCGGTGCTGATGTGCTGGCCTGCCATTCTCTACGCACGAAAGCACCATATCCCCTTCACCAACTATGTGCTGGACCTGTGGCCGGAAAATCTGTACAGCGTGCTGCCCATTCGGAACAAGCTGCTGCGCGGCATCGCTCAGGGCGTCAGCGACTGGCTTTACAAAAAAGCCGACCGCCTGATCGCCATGAGCCAGCCTTTGCAGCGGCGGCTGTGCGCCCGAACCGGAAAATCCGCAGACAAAGTGGCGGTCATCCCACAATACTGCGAGGATTTCTACGCCGTCCCTGTGGAGGATGCCGCGCTGCGGGAACGGTTCGGCGGGCGGTTCAATCTGGTATTTACCGGCACCTTTACCCCGGCCCAAAGCCTGCCCACCGTTTTGCAGGCGGTGCAAACCGCCCGCAGCGGCGGCGCAGACAGGCTGCATCTTTTACTGGTGGGCGATGGCATGAGCCGGGACGAGCTGGAAACATTGGTGGACGAGCTTTCCATGCGGGACTGCGTGACCTTCTACGGCAGCGTTCCCGCCACTGATATTCCCAAATTCACTGCACTGGCAGATGCGCTCATCGTGTCCCTGTCGGATTCTCCTGATTTGGGCCTGACCGTTCCCGGCAAGGTGGCCAGCTACATGGCCGCCGGAAAGCCGGTGCTGGCCAGCATGGACGGCGCCGGCCATGAAGCGGTGGCTGCCGCGGGCGGCCTTGCCAGCCCTGCCTGTGACGCCGCAGCGCTGGCGGACAATCTGTTGCATCTGTACAAGATGGAGGACGCACAGCGCGCCGCCATGGGCAGTTCCATCAAGGAATACTATCAACAGCATTATCGCCGTGCAGAGATCCTGCGTCAGCTGGAACGGTTCATTCTGGACGGAAAACAATAAAAGAGGTGTACTCTTGAAGGATTCAGCAAAAATTTTGGTACTGGTTCCCTGTTACAACGAGGAAGAAAACATCGTCGCCACCATCGAGCGGCTGAAAGCCACCTGTCCCGGTGTGGATTTTCTCGTCATCAACGACTGCTCCACTGACTCCAGCCCTGCGCTGCTGAAAAACCACGGCTATCCATATTTGGACCTGCCCATCAACTTGGGCATCGGCGGCGGCGTGCAGTGCGGCTATCAGTATGCGCGGGACAACGGTTACGATGTGGCCGTGCAGATGGACGGTGACGGTCAGCACGACCCGCGCTACCTGTTCCATGTGGTGGACCCGGTTTTGCAGGGACAGTACGATATGTGCATCGGCAGCCGGTTCATCCAGAAGGAAGGGTTTCAGACCAGCTTTATGCGCCGGGTGGGCATCCGGTTTCTCAGCGGTCTGATCCGTCTTTTGTGCGGCAAGCAGGTGTTGGACGTGACCAGCGGTTTCCGGGCGGCAAACAGCCGGATGATCGAGTATTTTTCCCGACACTATGCCAGCGATTACCCGGAGCCTGAGGCCATCCTTTCTGCCAGCCTGTCCGGGTTCCGCGTGGGCGAAGTCCCCGTTGTGATGCAGGAGCGTCAGGGCGGCATGTCCAGCATCTCCACTTTCAAAAGTGCCTACTATATGATCAAGGTCTCGCTGGCGCTGATCATCGACCGTTTTTCCATCCGTAAAGTGAAGGAGGCCGCCCAATGACACAGCAATTACAGTTTGTGATGCTGGCTGGCGCCGTGGCGCTGCTGGGCCTGATCTTCTTCTTTTTGAAAAAAGGCTACATGAGCGTGAAATACAGTCTGCTGTGGCTGGGATTGTCGGTTCTTCTGGTCATCTTTGCGGCCTGCCCCTACGTGGTGTATGTGCTGCGGGATATTCTGGATATCCAGATGCCGGTGAATCTGGTCTTTTTGCTGATGTTCTGCTTTGTGCTGGTCGTTCTTTTGTCGCTGAGCATCGCCATCAGTCAGCTGGCAGAAAAATGCAAACGGCTGGCACAGACCAATGCGCTGTTGGAAAAGCGTGTGCGGGAACTTGAAAAACAGGAAACCAACAAACAGTGACCCGTCTGCGGGGAGGAATCTATGGAAATCACCTGGCAGCAGCTCCTCGGTTCTTTGACCGAAAGCGGCAGTATTGCCATTACCACCGTCACCTATCTGGCATTTTTTGCAGCAGTCGCCCTGCTGAATTATGCTCTGCCCCGGGTTTTGCGGCCCTATTTTCTGCTGACGGCCAGCTACGCTTACTACTGCTATGAGCCGGCCAACCGTTCTCTTGTGCCGGTTTTGCTGGGAGCCACTGCGCTGACCTGGCTGTGCGGGCTTGTCATCGGCAAAAGCCGCAGCAAGCCGGTACGCATGCTGTTTCTCATTCTGTCTGTTCTGGGCGGAGTGGGCGTTTTGCTGTATTACAAATACTGGAACCTGCTGGCAGACCTGCTGGGCGGTGTCGGCGTGGAGCGCCGTGCAGACCTCATCACGCCTCTTGGCCTGAGTTACTTTACGCTGGCGGCCATGAGCTACACCATTGATGTGTACAAGCGCCGCTGCCGCGTGGAGACCAACCCGCTCCATTACGCCTTGTTCGTCAGCTTTTTCCCGGCCATGGTCACCGGCCCCATCGGACGGTATCCCCACTTCCGTCCCCAGATTCAGAAAAGCCGCCGGTTCAGCTATAACCGCTGTGCGGGCGGCGCCTTCCGTATGCTGTGGGGCTACACAAAGAAAATGGTGCTGGCGGACAACTTGAGCCGTTATGTGTCGGTGGTGTACGGGGATGCCTCCCAAATGGGCGGCCCCCAGCTGGCGGCCGCCACCATGCTGTTCGCAGTACAGCTGTACATGGACTTCTCCGGCTGCTGCGATATCGCCCTTGGCGCGGCGCGGATTCTGGGCTACGATCTGATTGAGAACTTCAAATCCCCCTTTGAATCCACCTCTTTCGCGGAGTTCTGGCGCAAATGGCATATTTCCATGAACAGCTGGTTCCGGGATTATGTGTATATTCCATTGGGCGGCAGCCGGTGCGGCACGTTCCGGCGGATTTTGAATCTGCTCATTGTTTTTACGCTGTCCGGCCTTTGGCACGGGGCGGACTGGCGTTATCTGATGTGGGGGCTGAGCTGCGGCGTGTTCTCGGCAATTGGGATGCTGACCCGCAGACCCCGCGCCGCACTTGCGAAGGTAAATCCTGTGTATCAGGCCGCATGGCTTCGGGTGTTTTTACAGCGCTGCATCGTGTTTCTGTTGTTCTGTGTTACGCTTGTATTCTTTGCCAGCGCCTATTACAACGCCGACCCTTACGCCATCTATGGCGGCCTTTTGCAGGGCTGGCAGGGGCTTTCCGGCTCCTTGGCTGCCGTCACGGCCATGATGTACGACTGCGGCATCGATGGGCGTTTGCCGGTGGTTCTGCTGTGTGGCTGCGGAATCGTCTTTGCCGCCGAGAGTCAGGGCCGCAATGTGGCCCGCTGGGTGCGCGGACAATGCTGGGTGCTTCGATGGACGCTGTACTACGGCGCCGCGGCAGCCATCCTGTTTTTCGCGGCCTTTGGCCAGTCCGTTTTTATCTATCAGACCTATTGAGAAAGGAGGCGCCGCTCTGTGAAAAACCAACTTCCCACCCAGCCTCAGCGCATTGCCCGCGGTACCTCCCGCCCCCGGACGCAGGCTGGTTCCCCTGCCCCCTCCCGACGTCGTAAACGGAAAAAACGCAATCCGATGGCGCTCTTTTTCCGCGGCCTTGCACGGCGGCTGTATTTTGGCGGCAAAACGCTGATTCGCGTGGCGCTGCTGATTCCCATTCTGGTGTTCATGGTGGCGTTCAGCTATCAGGTGGACCGCAGCGGCCTGTTTCAGGGCGCTCTTGCTCCCCGGCGCATCGTGGATCTGATGTTGCAGGGATACGATGTATCCAACTTTGAGCAGATGGATGAGCGGCAGGTGGTACAGCTGTTCGCGCAGGATGTGGAGCAGACGCCGCAGGCCATCGGCATTGGTTCCAGCCGTATCTTGCAGTTCAACCGGGAGAACACCGGCATCGACAGTTTCTTTAACATGGGCGTCACCGGCGCGGATGTGCGGGATAACATGACCAGCTACTATAAGATGGTCAGCTACGGAAAGGCCCCCGAGGTGCTTTTGTGGAGCGTCGACCCGTGGGTGTTCTACGGCAGCGAGAATGCCTTTGATGCCCGTGCCGATGCGGAGCTGTACAACGAATTTCTCACCAAGGTTCTCGGCGTTGAGACCGATTACGAGGAACCGGATCAGGTGGAGCTTTGGAAAGCGCTGGCGGATCCGGCCTACTTTCAGGGGAATGTGGACTACTACGTGAAAAACCGCGGCCAGTCCGTTGTGACCGATGACGAGGGCAACACCATTGAGTTCAACCCCGTAGAGGGCGACCCTTACGAATCGCCCACCACCATCAAGCGCTCAGACGGCAGCGTGCTGTATGACAAGGCATTCCGGGAACAGAATCAGGATCAGATTCTGTCGCTGGCCGCCAGCGCATGTATGACCTTCAACAGCGTACATATGGAGGGCTTTGACGAGCTGACCCCCACCCAGTTGGAGGCGTTCGACGCGTTCATCAAGTATGCTCAGGAGCAGGGCACCACCGTCATACTGGTGCTTTCCCCCTGGCATCAGTATCTGTACAATTATCTTCTCACCGAGCCGGACAACCACAGAGGATTCTTTCAGGTGGAACCATGGCTGCGGCAGTATTGTGCCGACAACGGCATTTTGCTTTACGGAAGCTACGACCCGGATTGCATCGAAGGTTTGGAGGAAATGGATTTCTTTGACGGTCTGCACTGCAAGGATTCCGGCATCCGAAAATTTTTCCCCGGTATCCCGCAGGCGCTGGAAAGCCTGCACAACGGCAGCGCGCCGGATCCTCTGTCCGTCACGCCACGCGTTGGCATAGAACAGAATCTCCCGGAGATGACAGACGAAGTCCCCGTGGAATAATATTGCAAACGGAGGGAATGGCCATGCGATTGTTTCATAAGGAAGTTTTTCAGCGTTGTGTTCTGATTTTGGGCAAGGGCGGTTTTGGACGGCAGTTGGCCGACTGGCTGATGGAATCCGGTGTGGACGAGGACAACATCCTGTTTCTGGATGACAATGCTCCCGATGCGGCCGGGCCTTTGACGGACTATATCTCCCCTGCTCTGCGGGAAAAATGCTGCGCCGCCTATGTGGCGCTTGGCAACAACGAACTGCGGGTGAAATGGCTGCGCAAGCTGGCTGCCGCAGGCTACCGGACGCCGGAATTTGTGGCGGAGGTTGCCTTCAATCCCGCTGCCGCTGTCAGCCCCAGCGCCATTCTGGGAGCCGGTACGCTCGTTATGCCGATGGCCTGCGTGGGTGCCGGAGTACACACCGGCATGGGCTGTCTGATCAACGCCGGAGCCATCGTGGACCATGATGTGACGTTGATGGAGGGCGTTCATGTTGCGCCCGGTGCCATCGTCAAGGCGGGAGCAACCGTTCCCGCTTTCACAAAGGTGGAATCCGGCCAGATCATCCCCTCTCCCGCCGTCAAGTAACCTTACAAACCAAACGCAGGCTGCCGTGGCAGCCTGCGTTTTCAGTTCCGGCTCAGCGGGATTTCTCCCCGGCCGGCTCTTCCTCCATATAATCAAAATCCACGCGTCCCAGCGCCACATCGGCACCGGCCACACGGATACGAACCGGGTCTCCCAGCGTCCACTGACGGCCGGTGAGCGGGTCCAGCAGGCGCACGCCCTCGATGACCTGTGCCTCGCCCTTACACATTCCGGCAGCCGGTATAAACCCTTCCACCGTGTTTTCCAGTTCCACGAATACGCCGCGGGGCGTCACGCCGGACACGGTGCCGGTATACACCTCTCCCAGATGGCTGTGCATATACTCGGCTTTGTACAGATCTTCCACGTCCCGCTCGATGCGCACCGCCGCCACCTCCTGTCGGCTGGATTGCTCGCTGGCGTGGGTGGCAAATTCATTGTAATCCCGCACCAGACGCTCCTGCGTGCGGCCGGTGAGCATATCCGTCAGAATGCGGTGAATGGCAAGGTCGGGATAGCGGCGGATGGGACTTGTGAAGTGGGCGTAATCCGCCAGCACCAGTCCGTAATGGCCCAAAGGCTGCGGCGCATAGCGGGCCTTCTGCATCGCCCGCAAAATGCCGGTGTGAACGGGAATCTGAATTGGCGTGTCCCGTGTCTCATCCAATAGCGCGGCCAGCTCCAGCTGGGTGGGCACCGGGTTTTTGAACTTTGCGTTGAGACCACAGGCCAGCAGCGTGGCAGACAGTTTTTCCATCCGTTCTGCGTCCGGGGCCTCATGCACGCGGTACACAAACGGCACCCGGTTGACCCTGCCTGCGTTGGCGGCGCATTGGTTGGCCAACAGCATGAATTCCTCGATCATACATTCCGAAACGCCGCGTTCCCTCTTGACAATGTCCACACAGCGTCCATTGTCATCCAGAATGAACTTGGCCTCCACCGTTCCGATGTCCATGCCGCCGCGCTTTTTGCGCAGTTCCAGCCGCTTTTCATACAGCTGCTGCATCACCGGCAGCTGCGGAAGAACTTCGGAATATTTTTCCCGGAGGGAATCTTCCTCACGGTTTTCCAGCAAGGCGTTGATTTCTTTATATACGCCCTTGACCCGGCTGCGTATGACGGTTTTTACAAAATTGTAGCGGCGAATGTTTCCTTGCCGGTCCAGTTCCATGAGGCAGGAGAACGCCAGCCGGTCCTCCCCCTCGTTCAGCGAACAGATACCGTTGGAAAGCTGGGTGGGCAGCATAGGGATGACCTTGTCGGCGTAGTAGATACTGGTGGCACGCTCGAAAGCCTCTTTGTCCAGCGGAGAATCCGGCAGAACATAATGGCTCACATCCGCGATATGAACACCCAGTTCGTAGCCGCCGTCCTTCAGCTCCTGCAGGCTGATGGCGTCATCAATATCCTTCGTTTCGGCGGAATCGATGGTGAAAATAGGGATGCCCCGCAGATCCATTCGATGCGCCGCCTCAGCCGGGTCGATCACCGCGTTGTCATAGGCGCGGGCAGCCTGCAGCACTTCCTCGGGGAATTCCTGCCGCACATTGCGGCCATACAGGATGGCCTTGGCACATTCCGAGGCGTAGTCCGATGCCCCGAACCGTTCCGCCACGGCAGCCCGATGCTCGCTGTGGCGCTCCCCCCGGTGGGTGATTATGGCGCCCACCTTATCGCCCAGATGCACGCCCTCACAGCTTGCCTTGGTCAAAAGCAGCTTCACATCCTTGCAGCCATCCGGCTCCACCGCCATGCGGCCATCCTCGCTGAGCACCACCGTACCGGCGAACCGGTCATTGGGGGTGGTCACCGCCACCACTTCGCCCTCAGCGCTGCCTTCCACACGGGGATGGTCAAACAGTTTGATGTTTACTTTGTCCTGCGGCATCGCGCCGTGCAGGCCCCGGCCCGGGATAAAAATATCGCCCTCCCCATCGTCCCGGGTGGCAAAGCCAAAGCGGGGTGCCAGCTTGACAATGGTACAGGGAATGGTGCTGGGCACCGCCTCATTCTCATAGGTGGCAAGACCGGGCGCATAGGCGCCGTTCTGCACCATCAGTTCACCAGTGGCCACCATAGCGGTGACACTCATACGCAGGCGGGAATTGTCCGCCTGAAGGTTGTTTTGCAGTTCCCGCAGCGTCATGGGGCGGCGCTTGACTGCGTTCAAAATATCTTTCTGCAAAGGGGTCATTTTGTTTCTCCTCTCCAACGTCGCGCCAGCCTCCGGCGGCGCCCTTCCACGGGGACGATTCCCCATACTTTCCCATAAAAAATGGCCCGCGAACCTGTGCGGGCCGATTTACCTGTCTTACTGCAGCCTGCACTTACAGGCGGGCACTGAGTACGCAGATCACCAGCGTAACAACAAAGAATACCACGCCGCAGACCTTGGTCAGTTTGCCCAGCTTGGCGTCAATGCCGCGCTCACGGCCGGCACCCATCAGGCTGTTTTCACCCACGATAGCCGCGGAAAGACCCTGACCTTTCTGCTCCTGCCCGAGGGTAAACACAATGATCAAAAGCGAAACAACGACGAGAACAACGCCGAGGATGATTTCATACAGGCTCATGATTAGCACTCCTTCTTTTTCTCATGCAGGGTATAGTGTACCATATTTCACGCCGGATTGCAAGTAAAATTTTTCTAAACAATCGGTTAAAATCTGGCATAGAGGAATCCGCCCCCGCCAAGGAAATATCCCATGAACAAAAACAGCAAAAAGCTCGCCTCATACACCAGCAGCCGCACCGGCATAGAACGTGCAGCCACCCAATCCCGCAGATGAAGCCCCTTTTCGTGCATAAGATCCACTGCAATGAGCAGTGCAACGCCAAGCAGCAGCTGCACAAGCTCCAGACGGCTGGTAAGGCCCAGCATCCAGTATTGGGAAAATACCCTGTTTCCATGGTTTGTGAACATCAGCCCCAGATAACGCAAGGCCTCCGTAATGCTCGATGCCCGGAAAAACACATACCCGAACACAACGCAGATGAACACCACAAAACGCTGTTCCCAGCGTCTGACGGGATTTTTTGGGGAAACCTTCAGCCTCTTCCACAGCTTTTTACGGCTGCGGCGCGTCCATGCGCTGATGACCTGATACAAGCCATTCAACGCGCCCCACACCAGAAAATTCCATGCGGCACCATGCCACAGACCACTGACAAGAAAGGTGATCATCAGGCTGGTCAGCACAGGCTGCCCCTTCATCCAACGGCTGGCCCAGCTCCCCCATGACAGCGGCTCAAATACATATTCGTTGAGCCAACTCGACAACGAAATATGCCAGCGATTCCAGAACTCGCCAATCGTCTGTGCCAGATAGGGCTGGCGGAAGTTTTCCGGCAGGCACAGGCCAAGACTCTCTCCCGCTCCCAATACAATATCGGTATAGCCGGAGAAATCCGCATACAACTGAAAGGCAAATAGAATTACTCCAAACAACAACTGCGATGTATCAAACTTCTCCGGATGGAGAAATGCTTCATTCACGACAACCGCCGCCCTGTCCGCTACGGCATATTTTTTGAAATACCCCCATGCCATGCGTTGTGCGCCCCGCCAAAGGCGGGCACTGTCAAAGGTGATCGGTTTCTCCAACTGGGGCATCAGCGCGTCATAGCGGTTGAAGGGGCCCTGCGTGATGGAAAGGAAAAACGCCGCATAACAGAACAGCCGCAGGAATCGCTTTTCTGCTGTAAAGTCACCTCGCTTTACACTCAAAAGATAGCCCGTCAGCTGTAAGCTGAAATAGGAAATTCCCAGCGGCTGCCAAAGTCCGGCAAGTGATGGCGTGACCATACCGCCGTATTTCAGCAACAACAGCGGCGCCAGCGCTCCCGCCAGCCCCAGTGCCAGCCATCCGTTCCCTTTATCAAGACGGAGTGCACACTGCCACACCACCGCTGTGCAAAACAGCAAAACCGGAAAGCCCTTTGCATCCAGCAACAGATAAAACAGACTGCTTGCAGCGGTCAGGGCCAGCCAGCGCCGCTGCGCCGGCAGCCGGAACCAGAACAGCCCCAGCACCGCCACAAACAGCGGGAATCCTATGGATGTGACCGCAACCATGGCGATGCTCCTTTCTCTCAGCGTCCCAACGTATCATCCGGCGCGTTGGCCAGCTTTTCCTCCAGAGTTTCATAAAACAAAGCCTGCACGTCTTTTCCGGCCTCGTCCTCAGCCATTACATCGCAGAGTACCTGCGTGAATTTTTCCGCGCCCTGCCCATTCAGATGGTGGGCATCCGCGTAATCTTCAAAGCCCACAAAGGCATCCTGATACAATGTAAAATCCCAATACTGGCTTTTTCGCTGGTCACAAAAGGCCCGCAGCGCGTCCACATAAGCCTGATAGTTTTCCGTGTTGGCCACATAAGCGCTGGGCAGCGGCGAGGTAAACAGTACCAGTTTGATGCCATTTTCCTCACAATAATCCGCGACCCGGTTCAGATAGTTCCATCCAAAATCCGAGAGGGGGTTCCGGGCATCCACGTTCATCAGGGTATCGAATCCATAATAAGGGATGCCCCATGTGTACACAAATCCGTTACCGCGGTATTCCTCCCCCTCGTCAGGGTAGGTCACGTAGCGGTAATTTCCCGGCTCGTAGCCATCCGTCAGCTTGGCACGCAGCAACTCCGGCAGTTCGCCCGGGTCTGCAATGGCGTGGCGGGCGGGCATCAGCAGATCGGCAAATGCCGCCAGACCGCCCATCTCCCACAGATAGGCGTAGCGGTTGGGGGAAAGCGGATCCATATAATCCGTGATCAGGTAACAGGCACGCGGCACCTGAGAGGAGCTTTTACTGTTGTAGGTTGTGTAAAACATCTCCACATACACAGTTTTCAGCTCGTTCTGAGAACCTGCCTCCCGCAGCATATAATACGCCCCGTCCGGCTGCTGCTGGGAGGTTCCCGCGTTAAAGCTATGGATTCCCAGCCGCTCGTTCACTGCGTCAGGATCCACGCTGCGGTAGCAATGGCTGGAGCCAACAAACAGCGTGTCGATTTCCCCCGCCTGTTCGTAAAGCTCACCGAGCATGACCCGGGAATAGGAATGAATATCATCCGTCAGGAAAAAATCGCATAATGCCAACAGCACCGCCGTAAGCGCCGCAAAGGCAACGGCCGCGGCCAATTTTTGCATCATGGGATGTTTCATAGCGGATTCCTCTTACCGTTCGATCTTGATGTGAGGGCTGCGAGGCTGATAGCCGGCGATTTCCAGCCGCCATTCGGCGGTGCCGTCCTCCCCTTCGCTCACCTTTGTAAAGCCCATTTGGGCATAAAAATCGCGCACCATAGCATTTTTGGCGGTGGGGTAATACCACCCGACCACCGTGGTGACACCTCTGGCTACCGCGTCAGATACCACCGCATCCATCATGGCATCCTCCATGCCGCGCTTCAGCACACGACAGCTCATCAGCCACAGATCCAGTGTCAGCGTTGTGCCCTGCTGCACGCCGTCCATCACAGTGACGACACCGTTGTCGCCAAATTTATCGGCCAGCTTGCCATACAGACACAGATGCTCCCCGCTTTCTGCCATGCGGCGGATATCATCCTCCGAACAGCGCAGCGTTGTGAGATTGAACTGGTTGGATTTGTTGGTCAGCTGGGCGATGCGCTGCATGTACAGCGGCTCAAACCGGCGGATGACCGCCGTCATTTCCAGGCTGTCCAGATACTCGCCGTAGTCCGCGAAGGCGGCCTGCGCGGCGGCAGCCTGCGCCTTGGCATGATACAGTGCAGTCTTGTTCAAGTCCTCTTTGGAGAGGGCTGTCACCTCGAAATACCCGCCGTGATCCAGCGTTTTGATGTAATTTTCGACGCCGTCCAGCACCGGTACTGCCGCGCCGGGCACCTGCGCGGCCACAATGGCGCGCTCGGCCGGGTTGTCATCGGCAAAGACAAAGCTGTCGGCACCAAGGCTCAGTTCCGCCGCGATGGCCTTGAGGTTCTGGTCCTTCGGCTCCCAGTTGGCCTTGATGGCCACAAAATCCTCCGGACGCAGAACACCATCCGGATGGTTCAACCCCGCCAGCGCATTGGCCTCCTCGTTTTTGGAATCCACCGCCAGAATCACACCGATGGATTTCAGCGCTTTGCAGTAGCTCTGGAACTCGGCATAGACCTGCCCCTCCGGCATCTCCGGCCCAATAGCAAGACCGTCCACACCGTCATCTCCCACAATGCCGCCCCACAGGGTATTGTCCAAATCGAGGACCAGCGCCTTTTTGTTGCGGCCATACAGAGATTTGATGATGTTCGCCACCGAATTGGCCACCGACGGGATGGCGTCCAGACACATGGCATACTTGTACATATGCCAGAAGAACGCGTCCCCCCACGCAGTCAGGCCATAATCGGCGGAAAGATAGTCCAAGTCGTTGATGTAGAAATGCTCGTGGGCAGCCGCGTAGTCATAGAACCGCTGGTTCATGCGGCTGATGAAGTTGCTGCGGCCGCGGGGATCCCAGATATCCCGGTTGCCCATGAGCCGGTAGTTGGGCCGGTCAAAGTTGTTCTGGATGATGGGGCAGCCAAATTTCTGCTCCAACGCCTGCCACATAGCCTCAAACCGGGAAACCTCCGCGTCCAGCATGGCCTGCACGGACTCCGGCGCGTCCGCTGTGGTGGGGAACGCCGTGATGTTGCGCCAGCTGGTGTGGATATAGATGACATCCGGATGGAACTCATCCAGTTCCGGCGAGCCGAACATAGCGTCCTGCCAATACTGCCCGTATTCCGACTGGTAAAATTCCGCCTCAATGCCGTAATTCAGCAAAAACAATCCCAACTGGTCGGCTACCTCGTTGGTGGTGGAGCCGCCCAGAATGGCAATTTTTTTGTGCAGCGGGTTGGTCAGCTGGGCTGTCAGCTCCCGGCGGATGCGTCGTTTTTTGCGCAGCAGCTGTTCGGTGTCCAGAGGGTAGTCAAAGCATTGCATGGTGTCTCTCCCTTACAGCTTGGTCAAAGCCTCCTCCAGCGCCAGTGCGATCTGGTCGGGGCAGCTTGTGGGGCGGAATCCGCAGGTCGTACCCTTCATGCGGGCAATGGCGTCCTCCGCCTTCATGCCGACCAGCAGCTGGCTGATACCTTTCAGGTTGCCGTTGCAGCCGCCCATCACCTCGATACGGGCAATGGTATGGTCATCGTTCAGTTCCACAAGGGTCTGTGCAGAGCAGGTGCCCCGGTTCCGTCTTGTATGCGTCATGGTTTTGTTCCTTTCTTTTTACTGCGGTTTGCGCAGGGTGGATTTACGTGCCTTCGCCAAATCAGCGATGCGGCTGATTTGTTCCGCGGCGGTGGAGAACGCCCCCACCGGGCGGGGTGTGTTGGTGTTGATGCCGTGGTAATCAGTACCGCCGGTGATGATGAGGTCATGTTCTTTGGCAAGGCGCAGCAACTCCGCCTTATCCTCCGGCGTATTGCGGGGGTGGTCGATCTCCACGCCGTCCAGCCGGCCGGCCGCGATCAGTTCCCTCGCCAGCTCCATACTGTGATACACACTGGGATGGGCCAGCACCACTACGCCGCGGCAGGTGCGGATCAGGTCAAGCACGGTGTCCACCGGCTCATAGCGCGGCGTGTGCAGAATACGCCCCCGCACAGGTTTCAGACCAAACAGACTGCGATACACATCATTGTACATCCCGTCCGCCAGTCCGTACTGCCAAAGCACCCGCATCACGTGGGCCTTGTACAGTGTACCGCTGTCCTTTGCCAGTTCCAGAGCCTCCTCCGTGGAAAACTGCGGGCAGAACTGTTCCAGTTCCTTACAGCTTTGCAGCACCGCATTCCGGCGGCGCTGGGCCATCAGGTCAGCAAATTCCGCCAATGCAGCGCAGTCATCCGGCCAATAGCACAGCAGATGTACCCGATGTGCGCGCTCATAATCGTAGGCGGTCAGCTCCGTGGCGGGCACCAGATGCACGCCGTCTTGCACTGGATGGGCGTAGGCATAACGCACGCTGGCAATGGAATCATGATCGGAAACCGCAAGATGCGTCATGCCGGCGCACCGCGCCAGAAAAGGCAGCTTGTCCGCCGGAGTCGAGCCATCCGAAAATGTGGAATGGGTATGCAGATCACCGGGCATCCCGTCACCTCCTGTGGTACACTTCTAACCTTTATATTATACACGGTTTGTCAGCTTTTGCAAAGCCTTTTTGCAAATTCATGTACTCTTGTCATAAATTGCCGCGCCGCCGGAGAAAGGCTGTTACGGTCAAGACAGGCCAGCCCGATGCTGCGATGGGCGGCGGGTTCCAGACGCAGCATCTCATAATCAGTGCCGGTTTTGCCGCGCAGCATCAGTTCCGGCATAATGGCAAGCCCCTGCCCACAGGCCACCATGGCAATGGTGGATTGGTCGTCAATGACATAGCAGCGGCTGTTCACCCGCAGATCATTCTTTTTGAAAAAGCTCTGGATGTCGGCGTCCAGATCGGCCTGCTGGCTGACAAACGGCTTGTTGCGCAGTTCCTCCGCGTGGACTCTGCCGGGACGCTGGGTGCGATATCCTTTTGGCGCAATGCAGACCAGCGGATCATCGTAGACAGGTTCAAAATCCAGATCCTGTGCGCTGGAATTGGACAGAAATCCCAGTTCCGCCGTGCCGTTTTTGATCCAACTGGCAATGTCGCCGTAGCTGCCCTGGTAAATCTGGATATCAATACCCGGGTATTCCTCTTCAAAGGGCGGCAGCAGCTGGGGAATCCACGTGATACAGGCAGAGTTGAACACCGCCAGCCGCAGCACACCCTTGTGCATCCCGTTGATCTGGGCGATGGACTGGTCCAGCGACTCATTGCTTGCCAGCAGGCGCTGGATGGCAGGCAGCAGGTTTTCCGCCGCGGCTGTCATGGTCACGCCGGTTTTGGTTCGGGTGAATAGCGGAAAACCACATTCCGCCTCCATGCCCGCCACCGCATGGCTGATGGCCGAAGGCGTCAGATGCAGCTGTTCCGCCGTTCGGGCAAAGCTGCCCACCTGTGCGATGGTAGAAAAAATCTGACAGCCGAGAAGAGTCATGGCAGCCATTCCTTTCCTGAATTCTTTTCATGTGTGATGTGAAAAATTTGAACTTTACTTCATGCTAATACTGTACTATGATAGAGACAGAAAGTCAAGCATATTCCTCTCTCCCTCCTGCCCTGCCGGTCCGCACACCCGGCAGGGCGCTTTTTATGCAAAAAATTTGCAAACCGGGCGGCATCTATGCTACAATAGCTCCAAGGGAGGTACTGCCCATGCAAACCAACAAACTGCATCGCCGTGTGTTCCGGCTGATGGCGGCGGCGGTTTTCGTCGTCATGCTGTTGTTCAACTGCCTGACGCCTTACATCGCTGACGATTTCACCTTTGCCTACGCCTTTGACACCGGCGAACGGCTGCACAGTCTGCCCCAGCTTGTGCGAAGTCTCGCCTTTCATTACCGGGAATGGACCGGCCGTGTGGTAGTCAAATTCTTTGCACAGGGATTCACCATGTTTCCCAAGCTGCTGTTCAACTTCTGCAATGCCGGAGTCTATCTGGCGCTGGGACTGGTGATCTACCGGCTGGCGGTGGGGCGGCGCAGCGGTCGCTATGATTTTGTGTTGTTCGGGCTGATTCAAGCCGCTTTGTGGGAAATCAGTCCCGCCTTCGGCCAGACCAATCTCTGGATGTGCGGAGCCTGCAATTACCTTTGGGCCACTCTGGGATGTCTCGCGTTTTTACTGCCATGGCGGTATTACTTGCAGCAGCCGTTTGTTCCCCGCCGATGGATGCCCGCTGCGATGGCGGCAGCAGGACTTCTGGCAGGCTGGCTGAGTGAAAACACCAGCGCCGGGCTGCTGGTGTGTCTGGTGCTTTGCATCGGCTGGCAGCTGCTGAAAAAGCAGGCCGTACCACTTTGGATGTGGTCCGGCCTGGGCGGCGCGCTGGCTGGGTTTGTCATCCTCATCGCCGCGCCGGGCAACTACAACCGCAATGATGTTGCCCCCGACACCCGTCCCCTGCTCACCCAGTTGGCGGTACGCCTGTTTCAATGTCTGAATATGCTCAAGGACTATGCCCTGCCTTTGCTTCTGGTATTTGCGGCGCTGTATACGCTGTTGTGCCTGCAAAACGGACGGGCTGAACCATGGCCGTTGATTCTGCTCATGGGCGGGCTTGGCGCCAACTTTGCCATGCTGCTCAGCCCTGTCTATTATGAACGTTCCACCCATGGAGTGTTCAGTCTGCTCACGGCGGCTTGTGTTGCCTGCCTTGCCACACTGGACGGCAAAATTCTGCGCAAAGCGGTTGCGGCGGCAGCAGCCTGTGCGGCGGTTGTGTGCGGCTTTCACCTGCTGGAGGCGGGATACGACATTGCCAGCTTCTGGCGGATGAACAGCATCCGCGACACGGCACTGCGCACCGAGATTGCCGCCATGGAGAAGCCGCTGGCGCAAACGCTGACCACCTACGCCATCGAGCCATATACCCACTGGTGCGGTGCTTACGGTCTGCCGGAGATTCGGGAGGACGGCGGGGATTCCATCGGCCTGTGCCGCGCCAAATGGTACGGCGTTGGTTCTCTCGTTGCACAGGAGACCCATACCTATCCCTTCCCCGGACACGCCAACACCGCTTACGAAATCGGTGAGCAAACGGAATTCAGCTGACAGAAACAGCTCCGCAGTAATCCGCGCAATGTTGCTTTGCTGAATAAAAGCACACAGCGAAGCAAAAGCAAGCTGTGCGCTCAGCTTGTCAAAAAACCTATCCCAACAGCCCCGTTTCCTCTGTTATACAGGAAACGGGGCTGCTTGATATGGAACAAACGCTCGCCCAGAAAGCTTTCCTTCGTGATAGGTTATTCCAAAAAACAATCGTTGTTTCTATTGACATAGAGAGCAATTTGATGTAAAATACAAATGTTCCGATGATGGTCGTATAAACACGGAATAAACTATCACAGTGATTTTGATGTATCTCATTTTAGCCAAATTTGATGCAGATACGTCAAGAATCATGTTACGCGGGATTAGCTCATCCGGTAGAGTGACTGCTTCCCAAGCAGTAGGTGGCGAGTTCGAGACTCGTATCCCGCTCCAACAAGCGTACAGCCCAATGGCTGTACGCTGATTTTTATATCAGGGCAGGTGAAAGATTTGCTGACGGAATTTCCAATTTATCATTACTTCCACAACGGAAACGCCTTTTCCGGCGCAGAAAATAACATGCGCTATATCCTCGTGCCGGGCAAAAAGCCGGATCCGGAGGACGAGAGCGGAAAGCGTAAGGTAGAATTTCTGACGGTAACAATCTGGCCCGGGCCATGGAGCCTGGAGCATACGGCCGATGAAAAGCAGCAGTCTCGGGAGTTTGAAGGCAATCAGGCAGGTCTGGATAAGGCAGTGGCGTGGCTGGCAGATGTCTATCAGGCAGCCCAGGAAACATGGGACGTTATTCCCTCCATCCTTGACTGCGAACCGGACAAATAAGAAACAGCTTCGTATGTCTTGGGTCTTTCCTCACAGGGAATACCCGATAACCTCACCTGACTATTGTACCTTATCGTGCATCAATTCAATGTTCAAGAGGCAAAGCCATAAAAATATCGAGTGCGGCAAAACATGCGGTACAGAAAGAAAAAGCACGCAGAAATCAACATTTCTGCGTGCTTTTCTGTGGTGGAGAGTAGGGGGATCGAACCCCTGACCTCCTGCATGCCATGCAGGCGCTCTCCCAGCTGAGCTAACCCCCCACAGGGCTGTCAGTTCCTGACTGCTTGATTATTATATCAACTTGATGCTCAAATGTCAAGTAGATTTTTCAAAAAATCTACAAATAAATCCAAATAAATCCACATGTAAAAATCCCTTGGTTTTTTGACAAAACATCGTCAAAGAACCAAGGGGGAAATTAAGCCATCTTCATTTTTATGACAGACCATATTGGGCAAGCAGTCGCTCTGCTGGCTGCGCTAATCCCGCACGGTATGGTATACGATACTTATTTTGTCAAGGCCCCAATGCCCGGATGGCCGCATCGATTTTCTGCTGGGCGGCATCCAGCTGCGCCTGTATCGCGCTGCAGTCTCCACTGGGCGGGTTGTCGTTGGTTGCCTCGATACGGTTGCGGTCGTCCAGCAGAACCGTCCAGTATTCCTGTCCATTATAGCGGATGACCAGCCATACGAATCCATTGTATTTGCTTGTGCTGGCCTGCAGAATCGGATAGGTGCCCAGCGGAAGATAGCCTGCCACATCATTGACGCTGGGGGAATTGAAATATTCCGTGTTCTCACCGAACACCACCAGTTGATACCCCGACACGTCGATCATCTCCGGGGAATTGGTGGTGTAGTTGTTGAATCCGCCGGCACGGATGTCCGGCAGGAAGTCAAAGTAGCTGTAATTCAAATCACAGGCGCCGCTGATGCCGCTCACCGTACCGGAACCGGAATACTGCCACATGCTGTACGGCCCGGTATACCCCAGCGTGCTGCGGTAATCGGCCACCCACAACGGGTTTGAGTTGAGCAGACTTGCGTTCAGATAATTGTTGATGAAGTTGGTATAGCTGTACCAGCCCGCGTACCACTTATTCTGCACCAGCACATCCATCGCGTACCGCACCAGATTGGTGAGCTGCGCACGCCCCAGCGAGGTCAGGCTGGAGTCCTCCACATCCACATAAATGGGATATTCAAACTGTAGGCCGTCCAGTGCGTTCATTACGGTGCGCAGCTCATTGTCGGCCTCAGCCTGCGTGCGGGCGTAGGTATAATAGTAAGCCCCCACCCGCAGACCCGCCTGTTTTGCGCCGTTCACGTTCTGCAAAAAATACGGATCCACATACACGCCGTTGGAGTTGCTGGATACCACGCGTACAATAACAAACTGCTTGCCCGCAGAGGCAACCCGCGACCAGTTGATGCTGCCCTGATAGCGGGATACATCGATCCCGTTTTGGAACAATGCCATAAAGATCCCCCTCTCCTTAAACGCATACTATGCGAAGAAGAGGGGGATGTGACCCATTTCAGATAACAAGACCGCCGTTCTGGCCAATGACCTGACCGGTGATATACCCGGCGTCCTCCCCGGCCAGAAACACCAGAGTCCGGGCAATTTCCTCCGCAGTGCCAAGGCGGCCCACCGGGGTCTCCTCCGCCAGTGCGGCTTTGTCCTCAGGGGTATAACAGGCCATCATATCGGTGTCGATGACGCCGGGCGCCACACAGTTCACCGTGATGCCGCTGGGGCCTTCCTCCTTGGCAAGGGCCTTGCACAATCCGATGACTCCCGCCTTGGCGGCGCTGTAATGCACCTCACAGCTGCCGCCGGTCTGCCCCCACATGCTGCTCACAAACAGAATCCGGCCATATTTGCGGCGGATCATACCGGGCAGAACAGCGTGGGAAAAGTAGAAGGGCCCGTCCAGATCCACCCCCATCATGCGCCGCCAGTCCTCGTCGGTCAGTTCGGTGAACAGCTTGCTCTGGGCGATCCCGGCGTTGCACACCAGCACCGTCAGCGGGCCGATGGCTGTCTCCGCCTGCCGGACAGCCTCGCGCACCTGCGCCGGGTCGGCAGCATCACAGGGAATGGCCGTCACGCAGGCAGGGCTCAGTTCCTGCACCAGCGCCGCCGCGGCGGCCTGATTGGTATGGTAAGTAAACGCCACATTGGCCCCCTGCGCCGCAAAAGCGCGCACCGCCGCAGCCCCAATGCCACGGCTGCCGCCGGTAATCAGCACGTTGTTATGGTTCTGCGGCATGGTTCTGGTCTCCCCTCTCTCTGGCTGCCAGACGTTTCTGGCGCAGCATGGCAAAAAAATCCTGCAAAAGTGCCTGCGCCTCCTGTTGGCACAGGCCGCATTCCACCACCGGATGATGGTTGAAGGGCATGGCAAACAAATCGGTCAGGCTGCCGCAGCACCCGGCTTTGGGGTCACCGGCGGCGTATACCACCCGTTTCAAACGGCTGTTGATGATGGCCCCGGTGCACATGGGGCATGGCTCCAGCGTCACAAACAGTTCGCACTGCCACAGCCGCCAGCCGCCCAACACTTTGCAGGCGGCGTCTATGGCCATCAGTTCGGCGTGGTAGGTGGCATTTTTGCCGTTTTCCCGCAGATTGTGTGCGCGGGCGATGATCTCGCCGTCCTTCGCCACCACGGCCCCTACCGGGACTTCCCCCAATGCGGCAGCGCGGCGAGCCTCCTCCAGTGCCGCCTGCATCAGTTGTTCATCCGTCATTTCGTCACCCCACAGGAATACACAAAATCAGCAGAAAGAGGACTCCCACTGTGTAAGCCGGGCTGGTGAACACACTGAGGACGTCCACCCCGGGACGCAGCCCCGCCGACCAGCGGAAACCCTGACGCCACGCCTGATAGAGCAGCCACAGCGCCCACAGCGGGAATCCCACCAGGATGAACAGTTCCGCCCAGACGGCCGCCCCTCCCGGGGCAAACTGGCGCAGGTACAGCGACAAAAACGCCAGACAGTTGTTGAGAAAATGCAGCAGCATTCCGGGCAGAATACTGCCGGTACGCTCCGCCAGCCAGCCCAGAAAAATGGCACAGACAAAGGCGGTCAGCCCCTGCACCAGATCGCCGTGGAGCAAGGCAAACAGCAGCGCCGGGCCAAAAATCGCCGCTGCGCTGCCGCAGGGACGCATCAGTCCCTGCATGGCGCCCCGGAACAGCAGTTCCTCACACACGGCAGGCACCGCACACAGCACAAAAAAGCCCAGCACCAGCGCCGCGCCATTTTCCGGCAGCTGCGTTCCGGATGCGCCGGTTCCCATGAGTACCGAGAGCAGGCCCCCCAGCAGATTGCCCGCGTTGGCCACCCCCAAAAATACCGGCACAATGAATACCGGGCTCCATGGGGCCGGTTTCGTCAGGCGCAGGTCGGCCTGTTCCAACCGCGTGGCGGACAGAAGAAAGGCCATCGGCACGGCAAAGGAACCGATGCTCACCAGCAGCTGCAACAGTTCCCCTGTCAGCGCCGATACGCCGCCCCTCGCCAAAGCGGAGGCGGCCAGTCTGAGCATGGTTCGGGCGCACAGATACAAAAGCGCCGTCAACGCACACATGGATGCCGCGCCCTTGACGCCGCGGGTCCTTGCAATTCTTGGCACAAAACCGCCCCCTTTGGTTGTATTATAGCACAGTCCGTCCCTTCTGACAAGAAACGTCCGGCTGCATGATTTCTCCATCAAAAAACGCGAAAGAACTCCCGAAGGCGCTCTTTCGCGGCTCAAATGGCGTCCCCGGCGCGATTCGAACGCGCGGCCTTCCGCTTAGGAGTATGGCTTACCATGTGATACACGGTTCGGATGTAACTTCCAATATCATCCCTTACGCAGAATGACTTGTAGTAAACGAACTTTATGGTGCAAAACACCTATTCTGACGCAGTTTTATGTGTCCGTTGGGTGGTCCTATTAGCAAATTCTTAGCAAGAGGACACCCCGCCAAAGCCGATTGCTACTGCCATTCTTCACTCCCTTAGTCAAAATGACAAGGCAAATACATGGAGGTTACTATGAACAAGAAAGAGAAAAAGTCACTGCCGGAACCGCGCACATACACCGTGGAACAAATTGCGGCCATGCTCAACATTGGTCGCACAACCGCATATCAGCTCGTCAAGCAGGAGGAGTTCAGGATCGTCCGCATAGGAAATGCAATCCGCGTTTCAAAGAAATCTTTTGACGAGTGGCTGGAAAGTTTGGAATTGTGAATATTGCAAGAAACGCCGTAGGCTCAAAAAACCTATGGCGTTTTTTTATACCCATTTTAGAAGGAGGCTGGCAATGAAACTGACAAAAGCAGAAATGAGGATGGTGTTTCAGATTGAAAGTACCAATCAGAACGCTGCCCTGAATGAGATTTACATGACATGGCGCTATGCGCCGAACCCGGCAACGAAAGAAACGGCGGAAGGCCTTTTGGACAAGCTTCGCCCACTGTCGGATCAGGAGTGCATGGATTTGATCCGCAAGGTGCAGGCCGAATACCGTCTGCCGGAGAAAGCCCGCACCATCGGGGAAATGCTGGCAGAGGCCAGACAGCAATCCGGGGCGCAGAAGTTATCCGGCCATGACATTATGGCTTTGGAGCGTTTCGACCCGGCGACCAGACACATGATCGTCTTTGATGTTCTTACCCATGACTCGCCTGTTGGCTGGAAGGGTGAGAAAATGCGCCTGTTCCTGACTGACGCCGGATACAGCAAGGCTTTGGAGAATCAGGAAAAGGGTCATATCAAAATCCGCAACCATGCGAAGGTGCTTTCCGGCGACCTCCACTATGACCATAAAGACCGTGAGAGGTAGCCGACTGAAAACTGTATCAAAATCAGTAGGATATCTTCTGTTTTTCCCCCTGTGGCTTGCGTTCTGAACAGGGCGTGGATGTTTTCCCATGCGGGAGAAAACGGAGGCATACAGACGGGTAAACCGCTCAAAATCAACACTTTTTATTTTCACAGGAAGGAGGTGCGAAGATGGCTGTTTTTCGTATTGAAAAGACCCGTGATTATACGGTCATGTCGAACCATCACTTGAAAGATCGGACGCTGACCCTGAAATCCAAAGGGCTGCTGTCCATGATGTTGTCGCTCCCTGACGAGTGGAATTACACCACCAGAGGTCTTGCGGCGATCTGCCGGGAAGGTGTGGACAGCATCGGTGCGGCATTGAAGGAGTTGGAAACCCACGGGTATATCCGGCGCACCCAGCTTCGGGATGAAAAAGGCAAGATCACGGATACCGAGTATGTCATTTACGAAATGCCTCAGTGCGAGCCGCCGTCAAGCCCAGGTACGCCTTTACCGGGTACGGCAAAGCCATATACGGAAAACCCGGATATGGGTATCCCGGATACGGCGGAACCGTGTACGGAAAACCCCGCACAATTAAATACTAATCAAACAAAGACTGATTTATCAAGTACGGAACTATCAAATCCTATCCAATCAAATCCCCCTACCCCCGCAGGGGCAAGGATGGGAACGGATCGGATGGGAGCCAGAGAATGTTATCGTGAAGTGATTTTGGATAACATCGAGTACAGCTATCTGGTGCAGGACAGCCATATCGACCGTGAGCAGCTTGACGAGATCGTTGACCTGATCGTGGATACCGTATGTTCTGCCCGCAAAGTCATCCGCATTGCCGGAGACGATTATCCGGCGGAGGTGGTAAAGTCCAGGTTTATGAAGCTGGACAGCTCCCATGTTCAGTATGTTATGGACTGCATGAAGGACAACACCACCTATGTCCGCAATATCAAGAAATACCTTCTGGCGGCGCTGTATAACGCCCCGACCACCATCAACAGCTATTATTCTTCCCTGGTGCAGCACGATATGTACGGGGACGGGCAAAGGGGGCGAGGCTAAATGCAGGAGGAAGTAACGCGGGGCGCCGTGACGCTCATTGTTGACGGAGCCAAGCTAAGTGAGCAGGTCTTTGAAAAGGCCGTCAAAAAGTTCCTGGAGGAAATCCAGAAAAGCCAGAAGCCCAAAATCTACCGCGGCAGGCAGAGTCTTAAACAACTTGCCAGCCAGAACGCCGGCCTTGCCAATATCGAGATCAGTGACAAGAATATCAAGGCTTTCTCCCGTGTGGCGGAGAAATACCATGTGGATTTTGCCTTGAAGAAGGACACCTCCGCAGAGCAACCTCGTTACCTGGTCTTTTTCAAAAGCCGGGACGCGGATGCCATCACAGCGGCGTTTCAGGAGTTTGCCAGCCGGAAAATGAGCCGTGAGGAAAAGCCCTCCATCCGGGAGCGGCTGACCCAGGCGAAGGAACAGGCGGCAGAGAAAACAGAACACCGTACCATTGACCGGGAAAAAGTAAAGGTCAAAGATCGGAGCGTGCAGAGATGAATATGAAAAAATTGTTTTTGCTGAACCTTCCGTATCTTCTGTTCGTGTATCCCTTCGATAAGCTGGCACAGGCTTTCCGGCTTGCGCCCGGTGCTGACCTCTCCGGCAAGCTGCTTTCTATCGGGGACGGCTTCACGGCAGCGCTTTCCTCCCCGTGGCTCAGTTTCCAGCCAACGGACCTTCTAATCGGTATAGCCGGTGCGGTGGTCCTTCGCATGGCGGTCTACCTGAAAGGCGAAAACGCCAAGAAATACCGCCACGGAATCGAGTATGGTTCTGCCCGCTGGGGTACGGCGGCGGATATTGCTCCCTACATGGACAAGGACTTTTTCCAAAACATCCCCATAACGCAGACGGAACGGATCACAATGGCGAGCCGTCCAAAGCAGCCGAAGTATGCCAGAAATAAAAACATTCTGGTGATCGGCGGTTCCGGCAGCGGCAAGACGCGGTTCTTCTGTAAGCCGTCGCTGCTGCAAGCCCATTCGTCCTATGTCTGCACTGATCCGAAAGGAACCTTGCTGCCGGAGATCGGCACTTTCCTGGAACGGAAGAAATACCGTATCAAATGCCTCAACCTGATAAACTTCCGAAAATCCATGAAATACAATCCACTGGCTTACATTCGGTCAGAGAAAGATATCTTAAAGCTGGTGAACGCACTGATTATGAACACGAAGGGCGAAGGAGAAAAATCTTCGGAAGATTTCTGGGTCAAAGCAGAACGCCTCTATTATTCCGCACTGATCGGCTACATCTGGTACGAGGCCACGGAGGAAGAAAAGAACTTCATCACGCTTCTGGACCTTATCAATGCCAGTGAAGCCAGAGAGGACGACGAGACTTATCAAAGCCCGGTGGACCTGCTTTTTTCTCAGTTGGAGGAACGGGAGCCGGATCACTTCGCCGTCAAGCAATACCGCAAATTCAAGATGGCGGCGGGCAAAACCTTAAAATCCATCCTCATTTCCTGCGGTGCCCGGCTTGCTCCCTTCGATATCGAGGAGCTGCGGGACCTAATGGAATATGACGAACTGGAACTGGATACCCTGGGCGACCAAAAGACGGCGCTGTTTGTGATCCTGTCAGATACGGACAGCACTTTCAATTTCGTGGCCGCCCTCATGTATAGTCAGCTTTTCAATCTGCTCTGCGACAAGGCGGATGACTTCTACGGCGGGCGGCTGCCTGTCCATGTCCGTCTGATCCTGGACGAGTTTGCCAACATCGGCCAGATACCGAACTTTGATAAGCTGATCGCCACCATCCGAAGCCGTGAGATATCGGCTTCTATTATTTTGCAGTCGCAGAGCCAGTTAAAGACCATCTACAAGGACGCGGCAGATACCATCGTCGGTAACTGTGACAGCACTTTGTTTTTGGGAGGCAAGGAGAAATCCACGCTCAAGGAAATTTCGGAGCTGCTGGGGAAAGAGACCATTGATCTCTATAACCAGTCCGAAAACCGGGGCAGCCAGGTTTCTCACGGCCTCAGTTATCAGAAATTAGGAAAGGAGTTGATGACCCAGGACGAACTGGCAGTGATGGACGGCGGCAAGTGTATCTTCATGCTGCGGGGCGTGCGCCCGTTCCTTTCGGACAAGTACGACCTCACCCGGCACCCGAATTACAGATACACGGCCGACGCCGACCCTAAAAATGTCTTTGACATGGAACGGTACATGAAGAAGCAGCGTGTCGTGGTAAAACCCACGGACACCTTCGATGTGTACGAGATTGACGCAACAACTTAACCCAAAATCAAAAACATTTTTTAGGAGGATTATTTTATGGAATTTTTCAACAGCGCAGTTGGTGTTTTGCAGACTCTCGTAGTGGCCCTGGGCGCAGGTCTTGGTATCTGGGGCGTTATCAACCTTCTGGAAGGTTACGGCCAGGACAACCCTGCTTCCAAAAGCCAGGGTATGAAACAGTTGATGGCCGGCGGCGGTGTCGCCCTTATCGGCATCACCCTTGTACCTCTGCTCTCCGGCCTGTTCGGTTGATCGTCCGGCGGTGATCGCTTATGGGCGGCATACTCGACAAACTCGATGAATGGCTCCGAGGGCTGCTCATCGAGGGGATCACGGGAAACCTGTCGGGCATGTTCGATACGGTCAATACCAAAGTAGGCGAGATCGCCGGTGAAGTGGGACAGACGCCGCTGGCATGGAACAGCGGCGTCTTTTC